>CAZNUN010000004.1:247975-255471 GCA_964576275.1 uncultured bacterium
AGCGCTCTTTGCGGTTAAAGAGAATAAACCGCCAAGGTCGCCAAGAATCGCCAAGAGAAATGGATATTAAATACAAGATATTCTTAGCGCTCTTTGCGGTTAAAGAGAATAAACCGCCAAGGTCGCCAAGAATCGCCAAGGAAGACAAAGTAAATTGATATAAGAATTAAACCTTAGCGTTATTTGCGGTTAGAAAGAAATGACAGAAAACGAAATAGGCAAAATAGTAGTTGATTGTGCTTTGAAGGTTCATAAAGAACTTGGTCCGGGACTTTTAGAGTCAACATATGAAGCCTGCTTATTATTCGAGCTCAAAAATAAAGGCTTAAAAGTAGTCCAACAAAAGGCGCTTCCGGTTATATATCAAGATGTGAAATTAGAATGTGGCTATCGGATAGATTTAATAATCGAAGATAAAGTCATTATTGAAATAAAATCGGTTGAAACTCTGAATGAAGTACATATGGCTCAGATTATTACCTATCTGCGGCTGTCTGGTTGCAAATTGGGATTTCTGATAAATTTCAATGTCGCATTAATAAAAAAGGGTATTAAACGAGTAGTAAATAATTTGCCAGATTGAACTTCAGACTTAATATATAATAACTTAGCGTATCTTAGCGTGCTTTGCGGTTAAAAAGAAGAGGAATTACTTCATGCATCTTAAAAAACTGGTTTTTCTGTTTACAATCCTGTTATTGACGGCTACGCTTTCGGCGGGCGATATCGTCATCAACGAGATCATGTATCATGCGGATGGATCGGATGTCGAATATGTCGAACTGTACAACAACGGCAGTTCAGCAGTCAGCTTGAGCGGCTGGTATATTTTAGATGATAACGATTCGCATACCCACTGCGTATTGTCTGGTACTTTGACGGCTGGCGGCTATTTGGTCATCGCCAATGATTTGACCTTATTTTTAACCGCTTATCCGGGTGTGAGCAATTATTTTTCCACCGGCTTCAGCTCCGGAACCGACGCCTGGGCGCTGGGTAACGGCGGAGATGCCGTACGATTGTACAATAGTTCCGGTGAATTGGTTGATATTGTCGAGTATAATGATGAAGGTGACTGGCCGAATGGCGCCGACGGCGGCGGCCCTTCCCTGGAATTGCTGAATCCCGGTTATGATAATTCTCTGGCGACATGCTGGCGTTCCAGTTCGACCGATGGCGGTACACCGGGTGTAGGAAACAGTGTTTATACCGAAAACGCCGCGCCGGTCTGCAAAGACGGTTACCGCACAATCGATCTGCCGACCAGTTCCCATACGGTACCGGTCTGCGCTTTTGTCTACGATCTGGAAGGTTTGGGCAGTGTCAGTTTAATGGTCAGCACCGGCGGCAGCTACAGCGCCATTACGATGAACGATGACGGTACGAACAGCGATGCCACCGCTGGCGATTCAATTTATACCGGCGTAATTCCGGCTTACAGCAGCGGAACCCTGGTGAAATATTATGTCGTTGCCACCGATTTAAACAGTCAGACGGATTACTGGCCGAGTGACGCTCCGGAAGAATACCGGGCTTATACTGTAGATTACGAACCGCCGGATTTGATGATAACCGAAGTGATGGCGGCTAATAACTCGACCATTGCTGACAATTATAATGAATACGACGACTGGTTCGAGATTTACAATAACGATTCACGGACTATCAATCTGGGCGGTATATATGTCAGTAGTTCATTGAATAATTCAATGGCCTTTGAATTGCCGTCCGTTGATCTCGCGGCCGGTGAATATTTGATGATCTGGGCGGATAATGACACTGAACAGGGTAGTCTGCACACCGATTTTAAATTTTCGGCAGATGGCGAAGCGGTCGGTCTTTTCGAGACAAACGATCATGGCAATGTCCTGGTGCACGGCTGGACTTTTGGAATGATGGCAGATGATATTTCGATGGGATATCCGACGACATCAAGCACTGCGCCGGAATACTTAGCCACTCCGACCCCGGGCGTCAGTAATACTACAAGCGAAGTCTATTCTGATGTTTGTATCAACGAGTTCCAATGCACCAGCGATTTTGGCGGTTATGACGACTGGATCGAGATTTATAACCGCGGTTCGGCGGCGGTCGATCTGTCCGGCTGTTTTCTGTCGGATGATCTTGAAGATCTGACGAAATGGACTTTTCCATCCGGAACAACTCTGGCAGCCGGTGATTATCTGGTAATCTATGAAGATGCCCTGGGCTTCAGTTTATCTTCCACCGGCGATGAAATCATTGCCCTGACCGCTTCCGATACGGTCACGGGCCTGGACTATTTCGACTACGATGAGCAAACTGCCGATCGCAGCCAGGGACGTTATCCCGACGGCGCTAGCGCCTGGTACTTCTTTGATGATCCCACCGAAGGAACGACCAATACCAATCCATCGGTAGTAAAAGAAGAAATTTCAAATTTACCGGATGAGATTTGCCTTTTCTCTAATTATCCTAATCCATTTAATCCATCCACGACGATCACCTTTAATTTAACTGTTACCGAAGAAGTAAAATTAGCAGTCTACGATATGCTGGGCAAAGAGGTGGCTGTAATTGCTGACGGTCAATTTACGGCAGGCTATCATGCCGTGACCTGGTCGGCCGGAAATTTATCCAGCGGGTTTTACTTCTATCGCCTGACTACCGCCTCGGTAACCAAGACCGGTAAGATGATTATGCTTAAATAATCAATCTTAAGAGAAACAGGAGACAGAAAACTGGAGACAGGAAAGATAAGGAAGGTTGAAAAATTTGAGGATCTTGAGGTATGGAAAAAAGGTGTCAATCTTTCGATTTCAATTTACAAAGAGTTTAAAATCTGTAAGGATTTTAGTCTTAGAGATCAAATTCAAAGAGCCGCTGTTTCTATCCCTTCCAATATTGCGGAAGGGTATGAGCGGAATACTAACAAGGAATATATTCAGTTTTTACATATTGCTAAAGGTTCCTGTGCAGAATTAAGAACTCAACTGTATATTGCTGGTGAACTTGAAATTATTTCTAAGGAGATGTCACTCAGGTTTGTAAAAACTAAAAAAGAGATCTCTGCGATGCTTTATAGTTTAATTAAAACCAGAGAGGAAAAATTCTGAGCCTGTTTCCTGTCTGCTGTATCCTGTTTCCTTAATTAAGAATTCGTAACGTCTTTTATATCATCAACATATTTTGTCAATAATTCTTTAGGCTGATTTTGGGAATACGTGACGGCAGTTACAAATCCGGATTTGATGATAGCAATCTGACGATGAAATTGGAAATAGCGGTTGCTAATTTTTAATAAAATTTGTTAATTTTGTGGCAATCTTGATGGTTTGTCAGAGGATTGGATCAGGAGAAAAATTTAAAGCCCCGGAGAATTTACCTTCGAACAAGTTGGAAAAGCGAAATCTTAAGAAGTAGTTTTTACCAGTTCTGAATACCGTAAAAAGGCGCCGGAAAATATAAATGAACTCAGATTGCTTCGTCGGTGAATGTAGCTGACGGGGCTTTGCCATGCCCGGATGCAAGACTCACCACAGATACCACAGATTAACACTGATAAATAATTAAAGCATATAAGAGCAAGAATCCGTGAAAATCTGTGCAAATCGGTGGTGTAAAAAAAGAGAGAGCAAAACTCACCACAGATAACACAGATTAACAAAGAATTTATACAAGTGCCTCCGCGAGAGACGAATCAAACTCAAATGAAAACAACCGTTAAAATCTACCATAAAAAAGATCCTCGGCAATACAGCGACGAAATTCTGTTCTGGAATCGTCAATCGACGGCCGAGAAGATCCGTGCTCTCGAAACCATTCGATACCAATGGTTCAAATTAAACGAAAGTAGTGAAGCAGACATTCCCCGATTTCGAAGAGTTCTTTCGGTTATTAAACGAGCATAAGGTCAGGTACTTAGTTGTCGGCGGATATGCTTTTGCTGTCCATGCTTATCCGCGCTTTACTAACGACCTTGACATCTGGACCGATAAAGATATAGAAAATGCAGAAAATATACTGCAGGTTTTGAAAGATTTCGGATTTCAGGAACTGGAAATTACGAGTGAAGATTTAACAAATCCCGATCGAATTATCCAGTTAGGTTATCCGCCTTTACGGATAGATTTGCTTACCGATATCGATGGCGTGGATTTTTCAACTGCCTGGGAAAGCAAAGATTCTTCCAAATATGGAAAACAGAAAATTAATATCATCAACCGCGAACTATTTATCCGGAATAAATTAGCCTCGGGCCGACAAAAAGATAAAGAAGACCTCGAAAGACTGAAATAATACCATTGAATTATAAAATTTCTCGCAACGTTCGCAGAGTACGCAACATGTTAATTAAAGTTTAAAAAGACTTTGCGAAACTTAGCGTCCTTAGCGGTTAAAAGAATTGAATAAAAAATATAAGGGCACATAGAGCTCTTAGTGGTTAAAGAGATGAACCGCCAAGAACGCGAAGGAACGCCAAGTTTAAAAATAAGATACATAGCGACACTTAGTTGATCCTTATTAACGATGGCATAAATAATAAACAATATATAATTATTAATTTAAAATGTATAATTTATAATTCTAAATTCTTAATTCTAAATTTTACATTTTTTAATTCTAAATTCTTCATTCTACATTCCGAACTCTCCGTCCTCCGCTTCTAATTCTAAATTATAAATTTTCAATTCTTAATTATTAATCCTCCATTATCCATTTTCCATTCTACATTCTACATTACAACTTAATCTTAGCGTACTTTGCGGATAAAAAAACAATTCTACGTCTCGCGGTATCATCAACATATTCTGTCAATAATTCTTTAGGTAAATATTGGGAGTATGTGACGGCAGTTACAAATCCCAACATAAATTAAAGAATCCTGACGATGAAATTGGAAATAGCGGTTGCTAATTTTTAATAAAATTTGTTCATTTTGTGACAATCTGAATTGTTTGTCAGAGGATTGGATTAGGAGAAGAAGTTAGAGCCCCGGTGAACCTGCCATCGAGAAAATCGAAAACCAGGAAATTACGAGAAGTGGTAATTACCAGGTCTGTAAACCGTAAATAAGGGCCGGGAAAATTGATGACCTGAGATTTTCTCGTCGGTGAATGTAACTGACGGGGCTTTGCCATGCCCGGAAAATATCTTGCCTAACAGAGACAGAAAACCGAAGTAAAAATCCAAAATTACTGACCTCAATCATTATCTCGACATAAGCAAATCTGAAAAATAATTCATGCAGCGTAGCACCTCCGGCATCAATTCTGAATTCTACATTAATAAAAGCGGTCTTTGCGAGCAATAAACAATAAAATACCACTGCCTCACCGCGAGAGATAAAAATGTCCAACCTTAAATCTCAATTCTCCGACTGGCTCTTCTGGGATGTTGCAGATCTGTCTATCGAAAATAACCGGGATTTTATTATTATTCGGGTCTTGAATGACGGAACGGACCGAGACCTTCTGCGACTAAAAGAATTATTTACAGAGATCGAGATAATCCATGCGATCCAATCAAAGCGCGGTCTCTCGCGCCGTGCATCTTTTTACTGGATGAACTACTACCAAATACCTTATTCACAATGCAAATCTTTGAACATGTAATTGATCAACCGATACGGTCCGTTTTGCCGACGCTGAGTCAGTATATCGTTTCGTTTTATCTGGGTGGCGGAACCGGGCTGGCTTTACAAATTGGACACCGGAAATCGGAAGACCTTGATTTCTTTACTTCTCAGTCATTTGATGATAATTTGCCTTCCTGTGAAATTGCAGGATTTCAAACAATCCAGCAGTACCGGGGAACAATCCATGGATTACTAAATGGCGTGCGATTATCGTTTCTTTATTACCCTGTGCCTTTGATTAAAGAACCCATCCATTGGGAAGGAATAAAAATCGCCTCAATCCCTGACCTGATCGGAGAAAAATTTAAAACCGTTTCCCAAAGAGGAGCGAAGAAAGATTTTTGTGATTTATACGCAGTTCTCAATTCGGGTATTTCAATCCGGCAGGGATGTCAATATTTTAAGCAGCGATTCAGAGATACTGGAATTCAATTTTACAGTATTTTAAAAGGACTGACTTATTTTGAAGACGCTGAATCCGATCCCGAGCCGGTTTGGTTACAGCCCGATTTTAGCACTGACTGGGATGATATTAAATCCTTCTTTATAAAGAACATTAAAGAGTTCGAGAAAGAGCTAATCTCCTGATATCTGGATTTCTCGCTCTATAAGGTCACATAGGTCACGAAGGGCTCCCGCTATGTTAAAAGACAAGATAAAAATCTCCTTTAATACCTCCGTTTTAAAAATAAATCATCCTGCTATTCGCGATATTGAGTTTTTCCCTTAAGGATGTTCGCATCAATTCGCATGTTTTAATTTGATCAAGATGAGCGTCGCACACTACGGAAAGAAGTACAGTCCCTTTTACAGAATAGTCTTCAGGAGTCCCTAAGCGATCACTCACCAGCATTTATGATGCAAACCCTATACAGTACGGTTTGCGATTTACCAAAACATAATGAACGCGTCGAGCCAGGCTATTAGCCACCGATACAATGGTTTCCGCGCTCGATTTGCCTTTTTTGACACGATTATATTTTTCATATAGTATTGGATCATTTTTCATAACTACCCAGGCAGTCTCGATAAATAGGCTGCGGAGAGTTCTATGTCCCATGCCCGATAAAGACCCTTTTCTGATCTTTTCACCACTGGAATATTCCGATGGAACCAGGCCAATATAGGAAGCGAACTTTTCGCCGCTCGAAAAACGAGATATATCGAATATCTCCAGCAAAATCGTCATCGCCGATAGATCTCCAATCCCAGGAATACTTTTCAATAAACAAACCTGTTCTTTGTACAAATCAGATTGAGCCATCTCTTTGATAAAATCGGTGGCCTCTTTAATCTTCCGGACAATCTCATCATATTCCTGAAGGATTAGCCGAAATACCTTTGTATATCCAGAATATTCAAACTCTATTTCCCCTAATAGCCTTACAAATTCAGCAGACCAATAACGCCCCAAAGTGGTGAGATTGATTCCATAAAACAACAAATCCGACTTGATCTGATTTTGAATCGCTACTTTTCGCCGGATTAGTTGATTCCGTTTCCGAATAATACCCCGATGATATAGACGAACGCTATCGGGCTGATATATACCATCTAGTCCTTTGGATAATTCCACCGCCAATTTGCGACTGTCAATTTTATCAGTCTTTACAAATACACCCGGAGGCGTCGGAATACGATGCGGTGGAAAAATCACTGCTCGACTGCCATTATTGTTGATGTATTCAGCAACATGATACCCAAAACAACCAGCTTCGTAAGCAACAATAAATTGAGCTCCTGGAAATTGATGATTCAGCGTTCTTAAAAACGGTTCTTCTCCATATGGAACTGTAAATGTTTTCAAATGCAAATCATGGCTCCGAACAGTTGCTACCCAGCTCTTCTTGTGAAGATCCAATCCAACAAAAAGTCTTTG
>CAZNUN010000005.1:0-186572 GCA_964576275.1 uncultured bacterium
AACTTGACAGGATAGTGCTTCGAAATCGGCAACAAAAACATACCGCCATCCGTTACCACACATTAAAAAAAGACAGCAGCATGAAAAAAATTAGCATTATTATTTTGATGGTAATAAGCGTTACAAAACTATTAGGACAAGAAGATAATTACAAACAACTTGGACTTGAAGCATTTGATAATGAAAATTATCCGTTGGCAATTTGTTATATGCAAAAAGCACTTAAAGCAGACACAAATGATAAAGAGATATATTATTACTTAGGTTATTATATACACTACAACGCCTATGACAGTAGACCTCTGAAAGGATACGATTTAAATTACTCGGATACTGTACTTTATTATTTTAAAAAGGCACTTGAACTTGACCCAAATTATGGAGATGCAAAATACTTTTTTACAGCTGAATGCGGTGCAAATGCAATGAATTCCCTGCAACAAAAAGATTATGAAAATTTTAGGGATTATTATAAAAAAGCTTTTGATATTGGTGGCTTTCCAAAATGGAGTATTGAATATGGTAAGTTATTGTTAAGCCAAGTCGAAAAGAATGGTATTTTATTTACTCATGGGGACTTTCAATTAAACATTTGTTGGTATTTACAATTCTGCGAAAATTACAGAACTGATATTTCTGTTATTCCGCTCGTTTTACTAAATAGACCTTTTTTTGTTAAGGAAATAAAAAATAGTGAATTATTTCAACCTGTTAAACTTGGTGTTTCAGATTACGAAATATTTAATATGCGACCCTATAAATGGAAAGAAACTAAAATTGAAATACCTATTCCAAATGACTTAATAACTAAATATAAACTTGATACTAATTATATGTCTTGGACTGTTTCGCCAGATTTAAAAGGAGTCAGAGATTATTTAAGTTGTGAAAGAGCTTTTCTGCTTGAAATAATAGAATCAAACAACTGGGAAAGACCAATATACTGGACATTGGGAATGGACAATAGATATCTTGGTGGTTTAGACAGTTGTAGTTCCTACAAAGGACTTGTTTATCAATTAATGCCATTTAATACTTCTGGAACTGAATATGAACAAGATATTAATTCATTAAAAGAATTTGCTAAAAAAGAAAATTTCAATGATTATAAGTCAATTTTGGAAACGAATCAACCAAGAATCTCAGGAATTGTTTTATATGCTTATTCAAGTTCAATGATTCAATTGTCGAAAAAGTATAAAGAAAATGGACAGGCAGATAAGATTAAGGAACTAATTGACTTATATGAAACTGATTTAAAAATAGGACTATATCCTGAATATGAAGACCGATATTTAAAACTGATTAAAGAATAACGTGTGGTAACAATAAATATACGTAATGCGGGGCGATTTGGTAAGTTTGAACTTTAAAGCATTTAATAAACAGCATAGCGGGTTGATAGTGCAGTGTCTTGAAATCCCGCACTACGCATATTCGAGCCGTTAGCGCCAGCGGACGACAACCCATTTGGACGGTAATAGCAGTTTGCTCAAATGTTTTTATTAACTTGTATTATGAAAAAAATGAGATAGTAATGAGAATTGAAAAAATCACCAATAACAAGAAGCAATATCTTGATTTATTGCTATTGGCAGACGAGCAGGAAAACATGATTGACAGGTACTTGCCGAATGGAGACTTGTTTGCTTTATATGACGATGATTTGAAAAGTGTTTGCGTTGTGGTACCGGTAAATAGCGAAACCTGCGAATTGAAAAACATAGCGACCTATGCGAAATACCGAGGCAAAGGGTACGGCAGAGCGTTGATTAATTTCATTTCTGATTTCTATAAAGACGACTATAAAACAATGCTTGTCGGAACGGGTGAAACTCCGGCAATTTTGTCATTTTATGAAAGTTGCGGATTTGAAAAGTCACATAGAGTAAAGAATTTTTTTACCGATAATTATGACCACCCGATGTTTGAAGACGGAATTCAACTTATTGACATGGTTTATCTGAAGAAAAAATTATAAATGCTTTCTGTTAACAACCGGTATTCGTTAGACCGTATTTTTTGAGGGGGAAACATGTCAAACAAAATCACGCAGGTGAAAATTTGCGGCTGGCTTATAGTCGCCGTCTTGGCGGCGTGCAGCAGACCGGTCGAACAACGCGCCTGTTTCGACCTGGCCGGTGAATGGCAATTCGCATTGGACACGGCCAGGGTGGGAATCGCCCAACGCTGGTACCTGTCCGATTTAAGTGATTCTATCAAATTGCCAGGCACGACCGATCTGAGCCGCAAAGGCTTTCGCAATACTGATACGACCACCATCCACCTGAACCGGCTCTATAAATATGAAGGCTCGGCCTGGTATCGCAAAGAAGTTACCATCCCGGAAAATTTCCGGGATAAACATATCCAATTGATACTCGAACGCACCAAGTCTTCGACGGTCTGGGTTGACAGCATCTTAATCGGGAAATCACGGATTCTCCAGTCGCCCCAGCAATTTGATTTAACCAATTGCCTGACGCCGGGCATTCATCACATCACCATCCGGATCGACAACAGCCTGAACCTGACGCCGTACGGTTACGTCCATATCTATTCCGAGGATACCCAGACCAACTGGAACGGCATCATTGGCGAAATTAAATTAGAAGCGACACCCAAAACCTATATCTCCGACCTGCAGGTATTTCCCGATATTGACAATCGCAAAATCACCGCCCGGATCGGAGTTACAAACGGCCTGAAATGCGCTGACCTGGCAATTGCATTACAGGTCGACCGCACCCTGAACGGCAAGACGAAACACCTCAAAACAATCCGCTATGTTCTGCCGTGCGATTCGGTCATCAGTGTTGACTATATTTTAGGCGATAAGTGCGAATTATGGGACGAATACCGGCAGCCGGTTTATCACCTGACAGCCGTGACTTCCAATGGTAAATGGAAAGATGCCTGCACGGTACCGTTCGGCATGCGCCACTTCGCCGTCAAAGGCACCCGGTTCACCATTAACAAGCGCACTGTTTTCCTGCGCGGCAAACATGAAGCCGCCGTCTTTCCGCTGACCGGCTTTCCGCCGACCAATGTCGAAGATTGGCGACGCGTTTACCGCATTGCGAAAACCTACGGCATCAATCATTACCGCTTTCATTCCTATTGTCCGCCGGAAGCGGCTTTCACAGCCGCCGATCTGGAAGGCGTCTATCTCCAGGCAGAATTGCCATTCTGGGGCGGCTTGGAATCCGATTCGGTGGCTGATATGCTGCTGGCTGAAGGTTTTGCCATGCTGAAAGCCTATGCCAATCACCCTTCCTTTGTCATGTTTTCGCACGGCAATGAAATCTGGAGCGGACACGACCGCGTCGAGCGCAATATCGTCGCCCTGAAACAGTCTGACAGTCGGCCGCTCTATACCATGGGCTCGAACAATAATATCGGCTATGCGCCGCCCCGCGCCTGTTCTGATTTCTTCGTAGCGGTGCGAACGCCTTCCGAAAAGGATACGATTCTGACGCACACCCGACTGACGCACGCCTTTGTGGATTCGCGCGATGGCGGCATCCTGAATACCCGGACGCCTTCCACAGAGAGCAATTATGACTACGCCGTTTCTCAAATCAATATTCCGATCGTCAGTCACGAGGTCGGGCAGTATCAGATTTTTCCCGATTATAACGAAATCGCGAAATACACCGGCGTCCTGCGGGCCTGGAATCTTGAGATTTTTCAGAAGCGTTTACAAAAAGCCGGTATGGCGGACCTGGACAGCGCGTTTCAGAAAGCTTCCGGCGCCTGGTCAGCGCTTTGTTACAAAGCCGAAATGGAAACCGCTTTGCGCACCCGCGGCCTGGCTGGTTTTCAACTGCTCGATTTGCAGGATTTTCCCGGACAAGGCACGGCGCTGGTCGGCATTCTCGATGCTTTCATGAACAGTAAAAATATCATCACGTCCGCCGAATGGAAACAGTCGTGTAACGACGTGGTGCTCTTACTCGAATTCCCCAAATATTGCTGGGCCAACGCCGAAACTTTCCGCGCCCAAGTCGTAGTCGCCAACTACTCCAATGCTTCCATCCGACGTAACCTGGAATGGACTGTCTGTAAACCGCAGGAAACCGTCCTTTTCCGGGGCAGCTTTGCTGACGCGGAAATTCCCTGCGGCGGACTGACCGAAATCGGCGAAATCACGGCCGATCTTTCGACTCTCTCCGCTCCAATAAAACTGACCATCGGGATTAAAATTCCCGGCACCGATTATCACAACGTCTATCCAATTTGGGTTTATCCAAACCTTGAAACCGTTCCGAATCCGGGCGATATCATCGTGGCCGAAAAACTTACTCCGAAGGTGCTCAGCCAGCTCCAGGCCGGCGCCAAAGTCCTGCTCTTTCCGCAAACCGCCGATGTTCGGAACATAAGTTTTCCCGGTCTTTTCCCGCCCGATTTCTGGAACTATGGCATGTTCAAAGGCATCAGCGAACGGGCTAAAAAACCGGCTTCGCCAGGAACACTCGGAATTCTGACCGATCCCGACCATCCGCTTTTCCGGGATTTCCCGACTGATTTTCATACCAACTGGCAGTGGTTTTCCATCATCAAGGCCAGCAATTCGCTGATCCTGGATGGTACAGCCGGCACTTACCGACCATTAGTTCAGGTGATTGACAACCTGGAACGAAATCACAAACTGGGCTTGATTTGCGAATTTAAAGTCGGTCGCGGTAAACTGCTGGTCTGTATGTCCCAACTAAACCGGATTACGGACAAACCGGAAGCCCGGCAACTCTATCAGTCGATAATCAATTACATGCAAACGGCCGATTTCAATCCGGATTATGTCCTTAGTTTTGAGGAATTGCACCAACTATTGCCTTGGTGAAACGCTTCAATCAAAGGAATTGCCCGGTTAGTGTTTATGCGGCTTTTTAACCTGTCAACTATTTTAGGACAAGGCAGTCCGGCGGCTGCCGGAGTCATTTGTCCCGAAGCGGGACTGTCATTCGTAGTCATTCAATAGTCATTCATCGTAAAAGCATATGACGTGACAAACTGAAAACTGCTCCACAGGTCACCTATGTCACAAAGGACTCCCACGGAGACTCCCATGGAGAGCCCCTCCGGGGTAAATTCGAAACTCGGAACCCGTAACTCGCCCGCCTAAAAAACATACGTCGGGCAGGCAACTCGCAACTATTGATCTATAATCCCATCTCCTTCAGCAGATGGTTCGCCCCGGCAAATTTTTCAGTGATGAACAATACATAGCGAATATCCACCACGATTGTGCGTTGTAAAACCGGATTATAGAGCCAATCGCCAGTCATCGCTTCATAATTTCCATCGAAAGCCAGACCAATCAGCTGGCCTTTGCCATTCATAACCGCACTGCCGCTGTTGCCGCCGGTAATGTCACAGGTATTCAGGAAACAAGCCGGCACATTCTTTAATTCAGGATCCACCCACCGGCCGAAATCTTTGGTTTTGTACAATTCCGTAAGTTTCGCCGGATTGTCAAAAGGTTCTTTGCCGGTATTTTTATCCACGACTCCTTTTAAAGTTGTAAAAGGTTCGTACCAGACGGCGTCGGCTGGTTTGTAACCTTTGACTTTACCATAAGTAAAACGCATCGTGCTGTTGGCGTCCGGATAGAGACTCTGACCTTTCCAGGCATAAAGCGCATCAATATAGTGTTTTCGCAGGTCTTTGATTTTGGCGTTCCAAATCTGCGTCTCCTCGTATTTCCGCTCTTTCGGGACCGACAATCTGACCGCCAGATCAATCAGTGGATCATTCAGATCTGCGATCTCCTTATCGGTTTTATCGTATAAGGCTTTGACATATTCCACATCCCTCAAACCGGTTTTGGCGAAAGCGCTATCCACCCAATTTTCAATGGAAACGCCCGCTTTCAGGATATAGTCGAGTTCCGGAATGCGCTGGTTTTCCGGCAGATTACCAGCCTGTTTCAAAGCCCGTATCAACATGATTTTATCAAAAGGTTCATAAAACTCCAAATACGCATATTGGATTCTCTCGATAGATTCCGCAACTCTTTTTTCTGAAAAATCGGGACGGCGTTTTTCGATCGGTTTAGCCCGCTGGCTGGCAACATCATAGGCTGACGCCCCCAGGTCGTAAAGCACTCCGCCAAAGTACTTCCCAAAATTGTCAAGCGCCTGGTCGTATTCGTAACTGCTTTCAAGCAGAGCGTATTGGGCTCCGATTTCTTTCAGAACATTACCGTATTCCTTATCCAATTTGCGTTTGGAACGAATAAAGTTCATCAGTTCTTTCTCGAACTGTTTTTTATTCTCGATAAAACCGGATTTGAGCATGCCATCCACGTTGCCCTGATAATTTTTCATGGCATTATTGATACCGGCATCGAAATCGGCCAGCTTGATTTTGGCGTCCGGGTCTTTTTCACCCAGTTCGGTAATGATATTCAAAATCTCCTGAAATTCTTTGATTATCGGGATATAGTTCCGGTTGAGATTCCATTCGACCGAATAGGAAGTCCGGTAGCGCATCGTGCGTCCGGGAAATCCCAGAATGAATGTCATATCGCCGACTTTAAGATCAGTATCGCTGATTTGCAGATATTTTTCGGGTTTGACCGGTACATTATCCGGGCTGTATTTAGCCCCGGATCCGTCCGGCGCCTGATAAACCCGCATATAGGTGAAATCTCCGGTATGACGCGGCCATATCCAGTTGTCAATATCACCTCCATAATTTCCGATGGCTTTAGGTGGCGCATACACGATGCGCACATCCCGGTACTTTTTGAAAAGATATTCGATGTATTGTTTACCGTTGTACAGCGTGGCGACGTAGCAGAAGCGGTCTTCCCGTCCACCTTCCGCGGCTCCTTCCATTTCGGTAATTTTCCGCTCCACCGCTTTTTCCTTTTCAGTCAGATCACTGATTCCCCTGACGCTTTCCGAGATCTCTTCGGTCACATCTTTCATGCTCATCAATACATAGGCTTCTTCGCCGATAGCCGGCAATTCTTCCGAACGGTCTTTCGCTAAAAATCCATCGGTAATATAATCCTTGCCGTCCTTAGCCGAATTCCGCTGTAAAGCCCCGTAAGCGCAATGATGATTGGTCAGTATCAGGCCGTCGGCGGACACGAACGATGACGAGCAACCCCCCAGCCAAAGTATCGCATTACTGATACTGGGTTTTTCCGGATTGTAAATTTCTTCCGCTGAAATTTCCAGTCCAAGTTTCATTGGGTCCAAATCCTTTATCTGGGATAATTGCCACATGCCTTCCTCGGCAAAAGCCAAAATACCCATCACAAGAATAAACATGAAAATCCAGAATTTTTTCGTAACCATTTTGTCTCCTTTTTGATCCAAAATTTTCTGTTTATTTAATGTTTAAATCTCAATCACGCTCTCTGCCTTTTGTAATTTATAAATATTTATCACCAATCCATTAAATAATTATAGGACGAGATAAAAAGATTAACAGGGCTCTTCGAAGTGAAGAATTATCCATCAGAGCCGGATTTCGCTCCGCTCAACGGGTGACGAGTGAATTCATAAGGCGTACTGAGAGCTGGAAACTGCTCCGCAGGAGCCCTTTCGGGGTAGATATTAAACTATTGAACTTATAGTACATCTATGTAAATTACTGCCGCAAAAATTGTTAAAGACGATCTGAAATGAAATTATCTGATTTAGGCTACAACGAAAAACTGGAAAAAGCCCGGTTGGAAACTGAAGTAGGTGAATTCGAACTCGGCCGCATCGTCGCCGAACATAAGGAACGCTACAGCGTGCGCACCGCCAAAGGCGAATTCGAGGCGGAAATCACCGGCAATCTGCGCTTCACCGCCAAAGGACGCGAAGATTTCCCGGCGGTCGGCGATTGGGTGGCGCTGACCATCTACGAACCCGATTTCGCCATCATTCACCGGATTCTGCCGCGCTATTCGCTGATCAAACGCCAGGCCGTCGGACAGTTCGGCGAAGTCCAGATCATCGCCGCCAATATCGATTCCGCGTTCATCGTGCAGGCGGTCGACCGCGACTTCAGCATCAATCGCCTGGAACGCTACCTGACGATCTGCTATTCCTCGAAAGTCAAACCGGTAATCGTGCTCAGTAAAATCGATCTGATCGAACCGGCCCGGCTCACTGAAATTATTGCAAACATCAAAGCCCGCATCGCGGACGTTCCGGTGCTGGCCATCAGCAATGAAACCCAAAGCGGTTACGAAGCGGTGCGCGGTTTTATTGTAAAAGGACAAACCTACTGCCTGCTCGGCTCGTCGGGCGTCGGCAAGTCCACCCTGCTGAACAACCTCTGCGGCCAGAGGGTCATGAAAACCGAAACCATCAGCGTCAGCACCAACCGCGGCCGCCATATTACCACTCACCGGGAATTGATCGTTCTGGATAACGGCGGCATTCTGATTGACAATCCCGGCATGCGGGAGGTCGGCATCGCTGACTCATCCAACGGTCTGGAAATCACCTTCGACCGGATTCTGGAGATTGGACAAAACTGCAAATTCAAGGATTGCACGCATACACACGAAAGCGGCTGCGCTGTAATGGCCGCCGTCGAAAAGGGCGCAATCGACCGCGCTTCCTATGAAAATTATCTGAAAATGCATCGCGAAAAAATTCACTTTGAAATGACTACCGCCGAACGTCGCCAACGCGATAAAGTCTTCGGTAAAATGCTAAAAAATTATCAGAAAGATCGGCGCAATAACAGACCATAGATTTCATAAATCTTGTATTACAAAGCTGATTACCCCGACACCTTTTTAGACTCAGCGGTTATAGAAATCCATAGAATATAATCGGGGAAAAATAAGCTAACTTATCGCGGAGAAAAAATTTGAAACTCAAAGAATTACTGGTAGTAATCCCGCACAGCGGGCTGGTCATTCCCAAAGAGATTGATCCGGATTCGTTATCGGAGCGATTCCCGGAACTGGCCGCCAATATTGACTGGTACACCAATTATCTGTACGATTTCCGGGACATCCTGAGCAACAAGCAGATTACCTTTCCGTATTGCAGTCTCCTGCTCGAAGCCAACCGCCATCCGGACATTATCCAGGATTGCATTCCGATCAAGGACGTTTTCGGGCAAATGATCTACCGGCGAGGTAAACGACCGAATGATACTTTACGCAAGGCACTGGCGGAAAAATACATAATCCCGTTTCACAAATCCATTGAAAAACAGATTCTCTCCGGCGCCGATTTTTTATTCGACGCCCATGCGACCATCTCAGCCCGCGGCGTGCATGCCAATCAGATTGATCTCATGAATTTTCAGCACTCCAAATTGGACGACGGGCCGGTCTACTTTTCACCAAACGTGATCATCGAAACCTACGCCGAAGAATTGAGAAAACGTCTGCCGGATGTCAAAATCACGGTAAATGAATCGGAGTATTATACCGTATATGGTCATGTGTGCGCCCAGCATTCCGTCAATGCTCTCAGTCGCATCGGAAAACGGGTGCCGGCGCTTTTGCAGGAAACTAATCTGGAACTCTTCCTGCATCCCGATGGCACTCCGGATATCATAGCCATCGACCGGTTGCGGCGTGCGTTCGCCGAATCTCTATATCATACCCTGATCAACGTCTGGAAGATTGAACAAGGCGGGAAAACCCTGAACGTACCGATCACCCGGCAGACTTTCGACTACGATTGTGGCGCCAAGGCGCTCCAAACCCTACTGGCCTATTACGGAACTGACATCCGCGAAGATATACTTCTGAAAGAACTGCAAACTTCGCATGTGGACGGTTCCAGTATTGAATCGATAGTATCGTTCGTCAAACGCAAAGGTTTTGAAGTCGAAGCCCGCCAAAAAATGACTCTTCAGGATATAACAAGGAGTATTGATGAAGACCACCCTGTCCTGATCCTGCTGCAAGCCTGGACTGACCAACACCTGACGCCTGAACAATGGCGCACAACTTATTCAGAAGGCCACTATGCCATTGCGATTGGTTACGGTCGGAATCGGATCATTTTCGAAGACCCATCCTCAATTCATCGCACCTGGTTAAGCAACCGCGAATTCCTGAATCGCTGGCACGACGCCGATCCCCAAACCGGCCGAAAAATCCAGCAGTTCGGGTTGATCCTCTACGGTGTCGAACCCATTAGTGGTCACCTCCAACATATGGATTAAATCCGCCGCGAGCGGATTTTTTAGACCCCTTAG
Organism: uncultured bacterium; assembly: GCA_964576275.1. Lineage (GTDB taxonomy): Bacteria > Fidelibacterota > UBA2242 > UBA2242 > UBA2242 > JAGNGI01. The sequence continues at coordinate 10,177 of CAZNUN010000005.1, forward strand.
ATCAGTGGCACCGGTTCCAGTTCGCATCCTGCACCCCAAACACAATATTGAATATTATGACATGCATTCGAAGTATTATTTTATATGCAACCTTTTCAGATAATGGTCGTCCAAATTCATTGAAGTGCGACCAGAGTGCCGGAGGGCATAGCACTCTACGCAATCGCCGATTCTAATATCAAAGAAGATGGATCTGGACAGACAAACATGAATTTCGACCGAACAGTATGAAACATTTAAATCCGGATGCCAGGCCGATACAGTTAATTATGGTCATACCATACATATCATGGAAGGTATCGAAAAATGAGCCTTCATTCAGAAATATTTCTCTTCCCGGTCATCAGGATTGTTCTTGTCAAGCGTTGATCCTTGATTGGGTAAATCCATTATAAAATATTTTAAACTAATTTGTCGATGATGTCTTCGTTTAGGTTAATTTACCCGAAAAAAGAGTAAAAACATGCCAGAAATTATCAAACTACCATCGCCTCAGAAAAACCTCTCCTTCCCGCTAATGCAAGCCCTGGCGGAACGCCGTACCACCCGCAAATGGCAAGACAAACCGCTTTCCGAGCAGGTACTTTCCAATCTGCTTTGGGCGGCCTGCGGGATCAACCGGGTCAAAAAAGAAAGTGCGAAACGGACGGCGCCTTCGGCATGCAACTCCAAGGAAATTAAAATCTACATAGCCCTGCCTGACGGACTTTTCTTGTATAACGAATATGAACACGTGCTGATAAAAACTTTAGCGGCGGATATCCGGCATAATATCGGCACCCAGTCAATGATGCATTCCGCCCCGGTCGGGCTCATCTATGTTTCCGATTACTCCGCAATGACAAGCATCTTATTCACTAACGATTCCAAACGCTGGTTTATGTCGGGAGTCGACACCGGTTTCATCAGCCAGAATGTTTATCTCTACTGTGCCGCGGCGAACCTGAGCACCGCCGTTCTGGGACTGATCAACCGCAATAAGCTTCACTCCCTCATGAAACTGAAAGAATCTGAGCACGTCGTCCTGACTCAGGTTGTGGGATATGCCATCTCCGGTCGTCTTTAATTTAAGTTAAATTATTTTAGTGACTTTTTTCTCGTTAATATATAACGGAGATAAAACTTCATCTATGAACCTAGAATTCCATTTATTATTTGTATCTATTAATTAATTAAAGTATATTAGACATGATTTTTTATATATTAAGATATCAAACCATGTCAGAACCGATACACATTACATATAAACCCAAGTAAAAACAATTAATCCCACCCAGTTTACCTTTCGTATGTCCGAACCCGATTACGCTCTTGATCCTAATCCCCTGGTAAAGTATTTAAAGAAACCCACTGCGGAATTCACCCGGGCTGATATTATTGATTTTATCGCGAATAACGGCATAAAAATTGTCAATTTTCGCTATGCCGGGGGAGATGGCCGTCTAAAAGTCCTGAACTTTATAACCCAAAACCGCGAACATTTGGAAACCATATTATCTACCGGTGAACGGATCGATGGCAGCAGCCTGTTCAATTTTTTAACACCTGACTCCAGTGATCTGTACATAGTGCCTCGTTTCAAAACCGCCTTTCTTAATCCTTTCTCCGAAATACCGGCCGTAGATATTCTCTGCTCTATTTATGACAAGTTCGGGAAACCATTAGGCAGCGCACCTGAAAACATCATGCGCAAGGCTCATCAGGCGTTCGCAGATGCCACCGGTTGTCAATTGGAAGTGATGGGTGAAATCGAATACTATGTCATCAGTAAACGCCAGGATTTGTATGTCGCTGGCAATGATAGGGGTTATCACGAGTCGGCACCATTTATCAAATGGCAGCAGCTGCGCCTCGACGCCATGCTGGCGCTGGCTCAGATCGGCGCTTCGATCAAATATGGTCATTCCGAGGTTGGAAATTTTTCCGATGATGAATACGATTACGAACAAAACGAAATCGAATTTCTACCGACTAATGTCGGTGACGCCTCCGATCAGTTGATTCTGGCTAAATGGATCCTGCGTGAAGTCGGCTACCGTTACGGGGTAACCATAAGTTTTGCACCCAAGATTACATTCGGTAAAGCCGGCAGCGGATTACATATTCACCTGCGTCCTATGAAAAACGGTAATAATGTCACGCTTGAAGATAACAGGTTGAGTGATATAGCCCGGAAAATCATTGCCGGGATTCTCGATATTGCGCCGGCGCTGTCAGCCTTCGGCAATCCGATTCCCACCAGTTATTTCCGCCTGGTTCCGAACCAGGAAGCCCCAACCAATGTTTGCTGGGGCGATCGCAACCGCTCAGCCCTTATCCGGGTTCCATTGGGCTGGATCGATGCCAATGACATGATTTCCGCCGCCAATCCTCTCGAATCTCATACCGATCAGGATTTCCGTTACAAACAGACTTTCGAATTGCGCAGCCCGGACGGTTCTGCGAATATTTACCTGCTCATCGCCGGAATTTGTGTGGGAGCCAGACATGGTTTTGAAATGCCGGATGGACTGGATTTCGCCGAAAAAACTTACGTGGACATTAATATTTTCGATGAAAAGCACAAAACCCGAAAGGATGGCCTGAACCATCTTCCCTGCTCTTGCAAAGCTGCGGCCGCGGCTCTACTGGCAAAAGCAGAGATTTTCAAATTACATGGCGTTTTCCCTGAAAACCTTATCCAGAGTACGGTCAATAAACTGAATGCCTATAACGATGAAGATCTCAGAGAAAAAATTACTGGCAATCCCCAGAAAACCATGCAATTGGTCAGGCAGTACCTGCACTGCGGTTAAATATCTTCCTGCCAATTCCCCATAATTTCTGACATTTTATTGCAATATAACCGCTAGCTGGCTTGGAAATTGACCGGTACCGAGCGATAGGACTATCTGCAACGTATTAGCCGGGACTGACCAGAAATTTTCTTTTGAATAAATAAGTTTTTGTTCGTAGAATTAATTTGAATTAAGAGGCACAGCATGATTATTAAACACAGGCAAATGCAAAATATCTTAATAATTACATTAATTCTCGGATTAGTCCTATTCCCTGGGGCTCAAAATCCTACCAATGTTAATTCAACGCCCGAAGGTTATTACCTGAACCCGATTTTTCCCGGAGATTATCCCGATCCGAGTATTTTGCGCGACGGCAGGGATTATTACATCGTACATTCATCGTTTGAATATTATCCCGGTTTGCTGATCTGGCATTCAACCGATTTGATTAATTGGTCCCCGGTAACGAACGCCCTGCATAAATATGTGGGTTCGGTCTGGGCTCCCGACCTAGTGAAGTATAAAAATCGCTATTATATCTATTTCCCGGCCAACAATACCAATTACGTTGTCTTCGCCGACTCGATTAATGGCGCCTGGAGCGATCCGGTGGATTTACAAATCGGGAACATTGATCCGGGCCATTTTGTTGATAAAAACGGCAAGCGTTACTTGTATTTCAGCAGCGGCGGCTATGTTCCCTTGTCCGACGACGGACTGTCCGTAACCGGTGAGTATCAGCATGTCTATGACGGCTGGCCGATTCCCCGCGAATGGACCATTGAACTCTTTGCCCTGGAAGGTCCCAAGCTTACCAAACGGGGTGATTACTATTACCTGACGGTTGCCGAAGGCGGAACAGCCGGTCCCGCCACCAGTCACATGATCATTTCAGCCCGTTCCAGGTCGCCTTTCGGTCCCTGGGAAAATTCGCCATACAATCCAATAGTCAGAACAAAAAGCAGTGCGGAAAGATGGTGGTCGAAAGGCCACGGAACTTTATTTGATGACACCAAAGGCGACTGGTGGCTGGTATTCCACGGTTATGAAAAAGATTTTTACAACATGGGACGTCAAACCCTTTTGCAGCCGGTGGAATGGACCGGTGACGGTTGGTTTAAGCTTCCTGACGGCCTTCAAACCGACCAGCCAATTAAAAAACCCGCCGGAAAATCGTCGGAATTCATCTATACTTTGAGTGATGATTTCGGCGGGCAAACTCTGAAACCGCACTGGAAATTTTTCGGAGAATACGACCCCGGCCGTTTTCACCTGGCGGACAACAGTCTGATACTGCAAGCCAAAGGTCATACTATCGGCGAATGTGCTCCGTTATTATGTATTCCGGCAAACCATTCCTACACGGCGGAAGTTGAGATCGCTATCGAAGGAAACGCCACCGGCGGGTTGATTCTCTTTTATAACAATAATTATCATTCCGGAATTTTAGCAGATCGGGAAAATATTTTCGCCGATCTGCGCGGGTGGCAATTCCCGACTGAAAAGCAGGTGATTAACCGACATGTCTTTCTCAGACTGAAAAACATTAACAACACTGTTGATATGTATTACAGTACCAATGGTAAAAAGTGGAACAAGATTGAGAGTTCGGTGGAAGTTTCCGGGTTTAATCACAATGCCCTGAGCGGATTTCTCAGTTTACGGCTCGGACTCTGCGCGATTGGCACCGGAACAGTCCGGTTTAAAAAATTCTCCTATCAACCACTGTAAACCATCCCTGGCCAGAGGGGCGTTATATGAAGGTGACTGGTAACCTGTTACGAATTTGTTACGTTCTGTTGTCAATTGACAGTCATTTGCAGTCATTCTTTAGCATTGACACCCAGCTCGTTGACACTCCCAAGAAAGATGCTAAACCATAAAAACATCAGTACCAACCAAAAATAAATACAAGTCTAAATATGTCTTCAGATCAAAATTTTGTCGAATTCATTGCCGATCAGATCGGCAGCGCCGGCCGGATTACCTACCGGAAAATGTTCGGTGAATACGCGCTGTACTGCGATGAAAAGGTCGTCGCCCTGATATGCGACAACCGGCTGTATGTCAAACCAACCGCCGGTGGCAAAGCCTTTATCGGAGAGGTTGTCGAAGCCCCGGCCTACCCGGGCGCCAAAATGAGTTTTTTAATCGGGGATAAATTCGAGGACCGGGACTGGATCAGCGAACTGATCCGGATAACCGCCCGGGAACTGCCTGTCCCTAAACCAAAGAGATTGAAATAGACGAGCCAACGAACGGTGCATTCATTATCCCCAAAAGATTGGTTAAAGGAAAAGAGATCTCATTATGAATAATAAATCCATACTTCTGCTGACCTTCGGTCTTCTCATTTTCTCTGCCTGCGGTAATTCCCAGCGGCAATTGACGATCGGCCTCGCGGAATTCAATCAATCGCCGATGAATGCCGAAACCGAAAGGGGACTGCTGGATTGTCTGCGCGATTCCGGCTACGTCGCCGGGCAAAATGTCAAATTCATCATCCAGAATGCCCAGGGCGATTTCCCGACCGTCAATGCCATCGCGCGCAATTTCTCGACCGGGCGCATCGATCTGATCTGCTGCCTGGCGACGCCTAATTTGCAAAACTGCCTGAATCTCACAAAATCGGTGCCGATCGTGTTTACCAGCGTCGCCAATCCGATCTTAGCCGGAGCCGGTAAAAGCGCAACCGATCATCAGGCGAACGTAACCGGGATCGCCACCCGCTCGCCCTTTGACGAAACCATCGCCCTGCTCAAGGAATTATTGCCGGAAGCCAAAACCGTCGGAACGCTTTACACACCCTCCGAAATCAACTCCGAATATTATTTGGAATGCCTGAAAATCACGGCCGAACGTCACGGTATTCAGGTCGTGGCGATTTCAGTCAATAACACCAGCGAACTGGCGGACGCCGCCACGGCGTTGGCCGGTAAACCGCTTGATGCGATTTATCAGATTTCCGATAACCTGACCAATCTCGGTTTCGAAGCGATCGTCAAGGCCGCCAACCGGGCGCGTTTGCCGCTGTTCTGCAATCAGGCCACCGCAGTCGAACGCGGCGCGGCGGTCGGCGTCGGCTGGGATTTTTACGAAGCCGGATATGCCGCCGGCCAACTCGTTCCCCGCATTCTGCGCGGCGTCAAACCGGCCGACATTCCTTTTCAATATATGACTGGCGCGAAAGTTACCCTTAACTTAACTGCCGCTCATATACAGGGTCTAACGATTCCCGCAAATGTTATCGCCCGGGCGGATCGGGTCATCCAGTAACATTTTAATCAGGAGTTGTTATGTTGGAAAAGAAATCCCGAAAAAACCTGACTGAGAGTATTGTCACCGCCATGGATGGAACCGATTCTGACATTTTTCCATTCCTGCCTTATATTCTTCAGGATCTCTGGGAAATCGGCTCCGATCCGGAAATAATCATCAAGGCGATTGAGAAGCATCAGCATAATTTCAGACAATTGAAAATTCTCGATCTGGGATGCGGAAAAGGCGCTGTATCGGTCAGGATAGCTCAAAAGCTAGGTTGTGCCTGCTTCGGGATCGATGGCATTCCAGAATTTATCGATGAAGCCAACCGCAAAGCCCGCGAATTTCAGGTTGAACATCTTTGCCGGTTCACAGTTGGTGACATCCGGGAACAAGTCCGGGCATTAAGCGGATTCGACATCATTATCCTGGGTTCCATCGGTCCGGTTTTCGGAGATTTTTATACTACTCTAACAACCTTGAAAAATTGTCTTTCTCCTCAAGGAGTTTTAATCATAGACGACGGCTATATTCCCGATAACAGCGATTTCACTCACCCACTACTCCAGAAACGGTCTGAGATCTATCAGCAAATCCAGGTGGCAGGTATGCAGTTAATCGATGAATTCGTTTCGGAAGAACACAACATCCGGATCAGTGATGAATATATTTACAGTCTCATCGAGCAAAGATGTGCAGAATTAAGCCAAATATATCCCACTAAATCCTACCTTTTCGAAAATTATCTCAGCAACCAGACCAAAGCAAATGATGTCCTCGAAAATGAAATTGTTTGTTCGGCAATGGTGATCATCCCGGTTGCTAACTAAAACGATTTTCGATTATTAAAAATTTTCATTACTTTCATTCGGTAAATTTTAAAAGATGGAGTCGAAAATGAATAAAGTTTGTCAACCTGCGCAACCGTCCGGAGCGATTTACGGTCTGGGATTCATCGGAGCGGCGATCTATTATATCGGTCATGCGACCGGATTTTGGATGGGAGTTCTGGGTTTTCTGAAAGCCATCATCTGGCCGGTTTTCTTCGTATTCGAAGGCCTCAAACATTTCCTGATGTGACCCTTAGTTCGCTTTCTTTTAATCTAATCGTCGGAAATGCCGGCAGAAGTCTTACATTTTTATTTTGGCTTACATTCCCAGATTGTCTAAGTTATTGCCGCATTATTGAAAGGCGGTAAGAATATGGAACAGGCAATAGTAACAGTCAAGGGGCAAATGGTCATCCCGGCCTCGTTACGGAAAAAATACAAAATTGACGCCGGGACGATTATCCACTTTCGCGAAGAGGCCGATGGTCTGAAAATGATTCCCGTTACGCCTCAAACCATTGACGATAATGTTGGTTTTCTCAAAACCCGCGGAAAATTGCTGCAAGCCCTGATGGAAGAGAAAAAGCGCGAACGCGAATTATGAAGCGCTACGTTTTTGACAGTTATGCCTTACTGGCCTATGCCGAAAACGAATCCGGCTCCGCGACCGTCAGCGCTATCCTTAAAGAAGCGCTGGCCGGAAAAGCCCTGATTTTTCTTTCTGTGATTAACTGGGGTGAAATGTATTACATTGCCTATCGGGAAGGCGGTCGGCAAACTGCCGAAACCTACCGGACTAACTTTGAGCAATATCCGATAAAACTTGTGGAAGCCGGTCTGGAGCATACCCAGATGGCCGCCACTTTAAAGGCCACTCATAAAATTTCATATGCGGATGCTTTTGCGGCCACGCTGGCAAAGTTGAAAAACGCTGAACTGGTCACCGGCGACCCGGAATTCAAACAATTAGAAAATGATATTCATCTTATCTGGATATAATTGTCAAAAAATATTTGGAAATAATCAACGCATATTCACAAAACATTGCCCGTCCCTGGGTAAAATATCCGAAAGGCGATTCTGTCGGCCGGGTTGAAATTCTGCGACCGGAAGGCGTGACTGCGCCGGTAATCAGCATCATCATTCCCACGATGGGCGCCGCCCGGCAGGAATTCCTGCCCGGCTTAATGGCTCAAATCGAGCGGCAAACCTTCCGCAATTTCGAGGTAATTTTAATCATCGGCGATACCCGTCAGGGGCGCGCGATCAACTGCGGCGCGGCTTTGGCGGCCGGAAAATATTTAGTCACTTTCGATGATGACACCCGTCTGGGCTCTGATGATCTGTTGGAAAAAATGTTGGCGCAGGTTGAAAAACATCCGGCAATCGGCATGGCCGGCGTCGCCAATGTCGTCCCGGAAAATGTAACGTGGTTCGTGCGCCGCATCATGCAGGAGTTGCCCCGTCGGACTTCACCGATTGTTACTGAGATTATCGACAGTGATCTGGCCGAACATCCCTGTTGTATGATTCCGCGCGAAGTTTTCTTTAAAATCGGCGGTGAAAATGAACTCATACCACGCGGTCTGGATCCGTATCTGCGACGGGAAATCCGTCAAGCCGGCTATCGCGTAGTAGTCTTACCGAAATTATTTATTCACCACCTGCCGCCGAAAACCTTCCGCAAGTTCGTGCGGCAATTCTACCGCAACGGCAAGATGGCCGCTTACGTCAATAAATTCTACCCGCAATTCGTCGTCGAACTCACGACCGAGCACGGCACGACCGTCGCCCCAAAGCGTTCGACTGTCATACGAATCGTCAGCTATATTTGGCGCCTGTTGAAAACTCTTTTAACTTTAAAGGTATTTTACTGGCTGAGCATGATACTTTATTTGGGTGGTTATTTAATTGGTTATCTGACTTTGAATGAACAGGATGCGTGAGCGCACTTCTCTCCTGATTCCAGGCGATTTTCCACCGGTAGTGAGTGGTATCGCGACTTATTTTTATCAAATCTGGCGCCTGTTGCCGACTGCAAATAATTACATTCTTTGCCCGCAGGACGAGGGCTTTAAACAGTTCGACCGGGAATCCCGGCTCAACACCATCCGCCGGAAAATTCCAGCCGGTGATGCGACCCGCGATAAATTAGGTAAAGGTCTGCTGTACGCCTTTTGGACTTTTATCCTGCACCGCAAATATCACTTTCATAAAATTCACTGCGGCCAGGTGCTTTCCTCCGGATTCGCCGGCTGGCTGATATATAAAATATTCGGCGTGCCGTATGTCGTTTATGTCTACGGCTCGGAGACTTTCCGCTTCGGCCGGAACCGGCTGTTTATCAAGTTAATTAAAACATTCCTGATGAATGCCGAACTAATCGTACCGAACAGTCATTTCACCCGCGATGAATTTTTGGCGCTGGGGATTCCGCCGCAAAAGTTCCGCATCATTACCCCGGGGGTTGATACAAACATTTTCAGACCGATGGAAAAAGAAGCGGCTCTGGTGCAAAAATACAACTTGTCCGGCCAGACCATTTTGCTGACGGTCGCCCGCCTCGATGAGCGCAAAGGACATGACGTTGTAATCCGCGCCATTGGTAATTTATCCCGCCAATATCCGAAAGTGGTATACCTGATCGTTGGGCGCGGCCGCGAGGAAGCGCGTCTTCGTCAACTGGCAACCGATCAAAAGGTGGCCGACCGGGTCATTTTCTGCGGTTACGTGACCGATGCCGACCTGCCGAAATATTATAACCTGAGTGACATTTTCGTTTTGCTGAATCGCCAAACTTCCGATGACCCGCGCCTGCGCGGGGACTACGAAGGCTTCGGCATCGTGTTTCTGGAAGCGTCCGCCTGTGGAAAGCCGGTTATCGCCGGCAATTTCGGCGGAGTGGCTTCGGCGGTTGAACATGAACGCTCCGGCCTGATTATTGATGCCACCGATCCGCTTGCCGTAGAGCAAGCCCTTGTAGCCCTGATTCAAAATCCTTCTCAAAGACAACAGCTCGGGCAATTTGGCCTGGAACGCGCCCGCCGTTCATTCGACTGGCAGATAATCAGTAAGGAGATTGCGCAAATTCTATGACTGCACTTGATCTAAAACACCAAACCCGCGCCGCGGCTTTTCAAACTGCGACATCCGTCCGGGTGCGCGCCGCCGCCTTGCCAATTACCCAAAAGATTGAAGGCTTTTTACTGGATGTCGGTTGTGGCAACGGTCTGTTTCTACTCGAATATTATACTTCCGCTGGAAGAAAAGCCTTAGCCTACGGTCTGGATTATGATCGGCGGGCGATTTACGAAGCCCAAACTCTGTTTAAAGATAACCGTGCTCCGGCTGACCGGCTGATGGTGGGTGACGGCTTCAATTTACCTTTTCGCGATGAACAGTTCGACGCTGTTTTTTGCCTCAACACCCTGATTAACATCCATCCGTTTGACCGTATCGAAGCTCTCCTGAGCGAACTGCACCGCGTCTGTCGGAAAGGCGGCCGGATAATGTTCGATTACCGCAACCGCCGCAATCCCTATTTGCAATTTAAGTACCGGCTAAACGCCCTGACCGGGCGCCTGACCACTCATGGTCACAGCCAGCGGGATTTCAATCCGCTGACAAACCAACTGCATATTAAACGAACCGAACGGATCCCGATTCCGTCACCTTTGCCGGGATTCCCGCTCGGTTATTTAACCATCTGGGAAAAATAATGAGTACTTTACGCATGCCGACTGCCGGGACGCCGTTTGAATTTGGGGACATCACCCGGGCAGCCCTCGGTTTGTTTGAAAACCGTAAGATTCAGCATGATTTTCGTCAAAGTCTGCAACGCTATCTCGGAGTTGAAAATCTGCTGTTGGTCAATTCCGGCACGACGGCGTGTTTCCTGCTGCTGGAATTGTTTAAAAAAATCCGCGCTTCCGATAGACGCAATGAAATTATCCTGCCGGCTTATACCGCGCCCTCTTTGCTCCTACCCATTCAGGCTGCCGGACTGGAGGCCGTGCTGGTGGATGTCGATCCGCAAACCTTCAATCTGGATGTGCACAAAATCCTAATGGCCATCACTCCTCTGACGCTGGCGATCATGCCGGTACATATGTTCGGGCTGCCGGTTGACATAGCCCGGATCATTGAAGCCGTGTCAGGCGAAGACATTTTCGTTTTCGAAGATGCAGCTTCCTCGCTCGGTTCCACCATTGGCGGGCAGCAAAGCGGTGCGATTGCGCCGTTCGGTTTTTATTCGTTGAACCGCGGCAAGAATGTCTCGACAATGGCGGGCGGTATCATTACCTGGAAAGATGCGCAATATTCCGCCATGCTTGGAGAAATGGTCGCCGGCTTGCCGCCGGTCAGCCGCCGGGCGGAATTTATAATGTGGCTGAGATTTCTCGGTCTGAGCGCCGCCGTCCGTCCGCTGGGCTATACGCTATTATCCCAGGTAATTTCGAAATTCAAATACACGACACTGCATACCCATTTCGATTCGTTTGCTTATACGGAGATGCAAGCCGCACTCGGTAAAAATCTGTGGCGGCGGATTGGAGAATTAACCAACCGGCGCGTTGAAAACGGCCGGTGGCTGCGGCGCATTTTCGCCGACAATCCGGCTTACACAATCCCAAAGATTCTGCCGGAAGCCCAGGCGGCTTTCAACCAGTTTCCCGTCATTGTCCATGATTTGAATTTACGGACCCGACTGCAGGAAAAATTGCTGGCAGCCGGAATCGAGACTACTCTGCTTTACGAAAAACCATTGCATCACATTTTCCCGGAACTGAACCCGCGCACCTACGATATTTTCCCGAATGCAACTTATTTAGCCGAACATCTGTTACTTATTCCGCCGCACGCTCAGATTGGAACCGCGCAGCTGGCAAAAGTTCAAACTATTGTCGATGGACTTAAATAACGGTCACCCAAAGAAGCTGAAAGTCCTGCAATTAATCACCCGACTCGATCAGGGTGGTTCGGCCGATGTTACCCTGAAGTTATCCGCCGGCCTGGTTAAAAACGGCTATGAAGTCTTACTGGTTTCCGGGAAAACCACCGAACCGCAGGCCAATCTGCAGGCCTTCGCGCAACAGAACGGTTTCGGGCTGCAATTCCTGCCGGTTTTGACCCGCCAACCGTCTCCGGTTTTCGACCTGATGGCTTTTATTCAAATTTTCCGGCTGATTCGGCGTTATCGTCCGGACATTTTGCATACGAATACGTCCAAAGCCGGTTTCATCGGACGTCTCGCCGGATGCTTAGCTAAAGTTCCGCGCATCCTGCATTCGACCCACGGTCATATTTTCTACGGCTACTACAACCGGCTTATCTCGAAAGCCTTTATTCTGATGGAAAAATTCGCCGCTCACTGTTGCGATTCAATCCTGAATCTGACCGAGATCGGCCGCCAGGACCACATCCGTGAGCGCATTGCCCGCCCGGAGAAATTCTTCGTTACATCCGGCGGCGTCGAACTGGAACCATTTTTCAATATCAGCCAGGATAAGCCTGAACCGGATTTTTCGTCGGGTAAAATTCGCATTGGTTGGGTCGGACGCCTGGTGCCGATCAAGAACCTTCCGCTGTTTCTCAAAGCCGCCGCTATTTTGCAATCGACCAATCCCCAATTTGAATATATTGTCGTCGGAGACGGTGAAGACCGGCAATTGAATGAAAATCTGTCCGCCGAACTTGGACTGCAAAATATCCGATTTTTAGGTTACCGCTCTGACATACCTGCGATCATGGCCGGGTGCGACCTGTTCGTTTTCACCTCGTTGAACGAGGGCTTCGGGAATGTGATTATTGAAGCGATGGCCTGCGGGCTGCCGGTCATCGGCACGCGTGTCGGTGGTACGCCCGAATTAATTCAGGACGGGAAAAATGGATTTTTGGTTGATTCCGATGATGCTCAGGCTTTGGCTGCCGCACTTCTAAAAATCGTCACCAATCCGGAAACCTATCAGAGTATGGCGGCTCATAACAGGAAAAAGGCTGAATATTTCACGATTGATAATTATATTAAGCGGGTTATTTATGCATATCAAACCTGTAAAAAATCGCCGCTTGCAAAATAAAGCGATAACTGGTATCATGGCGCTCGCCCTGACATTGACCGGGTGGCAGCCTGCCCATTCACAAAACGACCGCGGCTATATTCTGTTACAAACCGGTCTGCACTTCGATTCCAAAGTCAGCGGCGGACAGTATTCGCTGCCGGAACTGGCCAATATCATCATCCGGAACGGTTTAGATGTCGGCATCATTACCGATCATGACAACATGAAAGTATCTTACGGTCTCCGACCGTTTGATGATTTCCTAAAGTTCTCCATCAAGGAAAATTCCATTGCTACTTACGATGCCACCAAATACATTCGGGAGATCATCGCCCTTGACGAGATGTACCCGGAGCTGGTGCTGGTGCCCGGCATTGAAGCCGTCCCTTATTATCACTGGGAAGGTTCGCCGATGCTCGAGAATCTGACCCTGAAGAACTGGCACACCCACCTGTTGGTTTTCGGTTTCGAAGATCCAAAAATTTTTAAGAATCTACCTTCCATAGAAAACCGGCTCGGGTATAAAAAACCGACCGGAAAAATATTCAAGTACATTACCGAGAATTTCGCCTATTTTGCTCTTATTGGTCTGTATGCTTTACTTTTTCTCGTCTCATTATTGCTGATTATTCGCAAGAAACATGGGATGGTGGACATCGCCAGGATTAAACATCACCATCACAGATACCGTTTTTCATTTTTCGCTCTGATCGCGACCAGCTTGTTCGGACTGATTCTCTATACTCAATATCCGTTTCTGCCGCTCCAATACACCCAATACGATCCAGAGACTGGCAGTGGGCCATATCAGGTTTTGATCGATTATGTCAACCAAAATAACGGTCTGGTTTTTTGGGCTCATCCGGAGGTCAGTCACCAAGAAAAACGCCAAATTAATATCCCACTTATGAGCCAGACGATAAACATCTCGACCGACGCCTATCCCCAGCGCCTTTTGGAAACTCAGAATTACACCGGATTCGCGGTTTTCTGGGAAGGCATGAAAGTCATCGGTAAACCGGGGGGGCTCTGGGACATGGCGCTGAAAGAATATTGCGACAACTTGCGTCAAAAACCGGTCTGGGCAGTCGGAGAACTGGACTTCGAAGAATCCAATGTACTCACCAATGTCCGCGAAACCCTGACCTTCCTGTTCGCTAAAGAACGTTCCCGGGCTGGCGTTTATGAAGCTATGCGGGCTGGCAGGATGTACACCACCCGCGGTTTTATGGGAGACAAAATCGCGGTGGATGATTTTTCGGTCTGGGATATGCATAGCAATCGTAGCGCTTTTATCGGGGAAACTTTAACAAATGCCCAGCGCCCCGTCGTGATCCACGTCCGCATCCGGGCTCTAACCAACCTGGGGCGTCCCGAAACGATCATGCTGTACCGCGGAACCGAGCTGATAAAAAAATTCCGCCTGGAGACGGTGCTGGATGAATGGTATGTAGATGAAACGCCGTTAAAAGATAAAAAATACTATTACCGGATATTCGGTGGCGAAACCTGGCCGACCCTCGCCATCAATCCGATCTTTGTGAGCCAGTAGTACGAGCAGGTATTAGTCCTGAGTCTTGTAGGCTATTTTATAAAGTAAAAAAGTCATCGCCGCCAGGAAACAGAGCTGGGCAAATTGTAAATAGGCCTGCGCTTCAACGAAAAAAGGTCGCATTGTCAGACGTGAAACCAATCCCATAATCAGTGAAATAACGCCGAAAATGACGCAGCCTTTAATAATCGTATTCATTTATCCTCCGTTCAGTTTGACAAACGCAATCACGCTTATCAAACTAAGTCAAAAGTCAGGAATTGTCAAGGGAAATTCATGATCTGCGCAATTCATCAGCCGCAAACCTATCCTTGGCTGGGTTATTTTGCCAAGATCATGCAAGCCGATCTCTTCATTTTTCTCGACAATGTCCAGTTTAAAAAGAACGAATGGCAGAACCGCAATAAAATCCGTACACCGGACGGCTGGCAGTGGCTGACCGTGCCGGTTATCCATAATTTCGGTCAGAACATCAACGCTGTTAAGATCAATAATAGCATCGACTGGCGTCATAAACATCTGCAAACCCTGCGCACTTATTACGGCAAAGCGCCCTATTTCGGCCAGTATTTCAGCGCCATTGAAAATCTCTATGGCCAGGATTGGGGTAACCTGTCCGACTTCAATATCGCAACTGTCCGGACTATCATGGCATGGATCGGTCTTAAGACCCCCACCCTGATCGCCTCGGAAATGGATGCCTTCCGGGAAAATGTCCAAGTCAGCGCCGATGAGCGTCTGATCATTGCTACAAAGGCCGTCGGCGCAGACACTTATCTTTCCGGTGCGGGTGGTCATGATTACCTGGATACAGCCTTATTTCCGGCTAACGCCATTCGGTTGATCTTCCAAAAATTTGAGCACCCGATCTATCGTCAGACGACCAACGGATTTTTACCTTACCTTTCGGTTCTGGACACACTCTTCAACGAAGGGCCGCAAACTTACAGCATAATCAAGAAGGGAATTTTATGACTCATCTGGAAAAACACATGAATATCCTGGCGATCGGGCCGCATCCGGATGACATCGAGATCGGCTGCGGCGCCAGCCTGGCAAAATTCAACGCTAAGGGACATAAGGTTTATATTTTTATCGCTACGGATGGAGCCGCCGGGGGTGACTCACAGACCCGCCGCCTCGAGCAGGAAAATTCAGCCCGGATCATGGGCGTTTCCGAAATATTCTGGGGCAGATGCAAGGATACCGAAATAACCATCGATCGCCATACCATCGCCGCGGTCGAAAAGATAATCCAACAGGTCAATCCCGATATGATCCTGGTTAATTATCACGACGACACTCATCAGGATCACCGTAACATGGCAGCTATTACGAACTCAGCCACCCGCTATATCCGTAATGTCCTGTTTTACGAAACTCCGACTACTCAGAACTTTATGCCGAATGTTTATGTTGATATCGGAACGGAGTTTTTAGCCACCAAACTGCAAGCCTTGCGGGCGCATAGCTCGCAGATCAATCGCACCAACATCGCCAACCTTTCGATTATTCAGGTCGCCGAATCTGCCGCTCATTTCCGCGGAGTGCAAGCCCGCGTGGCCTATGCCGAAGCTTTCCAATCCCTGCGTCTGTTTATCAATATATGATCCCGCATTATCGTCCTTCATTTGGTCAGGAAGAAATCACGGCTGTCACCGAAGTAATCCGCAGCGGGCAGATCGCCCAGGACGGAAAAGTAAAAACCTTAGAAACCATTTTTGCCCAAAAAACCGGTCGACAATTTGCTTGCGCCGTTTCTTCCGGCACCACAGCCCTGACTTTTGCCCTCCGAGTCCTTAACGTGGGCATCGGCGACGAAGTCGTGATTCCATCCTACACCTGCACGGCGCTCTGGCAGGCGGTTATCTCTACCGGAGCGATTCCGGTTTACGCCGACATCGAAAGCGAGACCTGTAATCTCGACCCGCAGTCCGTACAAGCAAAAATAACCCGACAAACAAAAGCGATCATTTTCCCGCATATGTTCGGCCAGCCCGGATATATCCGGGAGATTATAGCGTTCGGTCTGCCGGTCATTGAGGACATCGCCCAGTCTTACGGAGCCGAAATCGGGGGACAGCCGGCCGGTCATTTCGGCGTGCTGGCGGTTGGTTCCTTTTACGCAACAAAAATCATCGGCGGTGGTGAAGGTGGCATTGTGCTTTCCGACTCACAGGAATTGATCGCGAAGGTTTGCGATCTGCGGGAATATGACGAGAAGGACGATCTGCGGCCGCGTCTGAATGCAAAAATGACCGACCTGTGCGCCGCAATTGCCATCCAGCAAATCGAGAAATATCCACAATTGGCCGCCCGTCGCCGCGAAATCGTTGCCATTTATCGCCAGACAATCGGTATCGAATTCCCGATTCCACGACCAAATTCAGATTTAATTGCCAATAACTACCGCTGCCTCGGTTGCCATCTTTCTAAACCGGCCGTAGAGTGCATCGCGGCTGCCGAGCAGATGGGCGCTCGTTTCCGACGTCCGGTTTATCGTCCCCTGCACCTGTACCGAAAAGCCGAATCTCTGCCCAACACGGAAAAAGCCTGGCATTGCCAGTTTTCGATCCCCTTATTCCCGTCAATGAGCGATGAAGATGTGCAGTTAGTTGTAAAAATCCTTAACCGAATTTCCGAATTATGAAAAATAACAATCGGATTATGTTTCGATTATTGGTCCTACCGTTCCTGATAGCTCTTTTATTGCCTTATACCATTAAAACCTGGATGTTTACTCACGATCTGAAATTTCCGTATTATCTTATATTGACCAGTTTGATGACTTTTGGTCTGATCCCGATTTTTTACAAGTTGGGAATAATCATGGATATTACCGATAAACCGGGTGGGCGACATATTCACGAGCGGATTACGCCCCGCACCGGCGGTATGGCGATCTATATCGCTTTTATTATTGCACTGAATCTGATCACCCGGCCGCCCCGGGAATTTACCGGCCTGTTCTTCGCCAGCGGGATTATTGCTCTGATTGGAATTCTGGACGACATCAAGCACATCCCGGCCACGGTTAAATTACTGGCCCAGGTGGTCGCGACGATCATCCTGATAAAATACGGCATTGTTTTGTCCTTTTTTCCTAATCATTTCCTTGGAGATGCTTTATCGGTCACGCTGACATTTATCTGGATCATCGGCATAACCAACGCCTATAACTGTCTGGACGGACTGGACGGCTTGGCGGCTGGAATGGCGATTATCATCTTATTCTTTTATACGATCATCGCCACTTACATGGTCGCCGACCAATTTATGGCTTTAGTCGGATTGATTCTGCTGGGCGCAATTCTGGGTTTTCTTCCATACAATTTCCGCTACCGTAAAAAAGCGCTGATCTTCATGGGCGATGCCGGCAGTACCTTCATCGGTTTTATGCTGGCAACCCTGAGTATCTACGGCAGTTGGGGAATCAATAAAAGCGTCGATCTGGCCGTTCCGGTTCTGCTGCTCAGCGTACCGATCTCCGACATGATTATGACGACGTTAATCCGCATCCAGGACGGCAAAGTTAAATCCGTCCGGCAGTGGTTGGAATACGGCGGCAACGATCACTTTCATCATCGCCTGCTGACAATCGGATTCACGAGCGGCGGCAGCGTGTTGGTCATCTGGGCAATCACGATCGTTATGGGATTGCTGGCCTTGTTATTAAAAAAGGGCGATTTTCAGGAATCCGTCATTGCCATTGCGATCGCACTATTAATTTTTCTCCTGATCATCTCGCTAATGCTGTTTGAAGATCGACTCGAAAATAAACGTAAATCAGGGAAAAAAACTATTCTTTAATAAAAGATAATATATTAGATTTGATCGATGTATCTTGACTATTGGAAAATCAGGGAAAAACCTTTCGAGAATTCGCCAGATCCGAAGTTTTTATTCCATTCCAAACAGCATGACGAAGCCTTATTTCGTTTGCTATACGCGATCCAGAGTTCCAAGGGCGCGGCTCTGCTGACCGGAGAATATGGCTGTGGCAAGACCCTGCTGATGCACACCATCATTTCGGAACTTGCGCAAGGCCAGTTCAAGATCGCCTATCTGACCAATCCACGCTGGAGTGCCACAGAACTGGTGCAGGAAATTCTCTATCAGTTTGAAATTACCACGGAAGCGAAGAATCGCATCGAAATGCTGCATAACCTGAACGACTTCCTGTTTCAGAACGTGCGTGAAAAAAGGCACACTATCATCATCGTTGACGAAGCCCAGGTCATCGCGGATTACGAGACCTTTGAGGAACTGCGTCTGCTGCTGAATTTCCAGCTTAACGATCGCTTTCTAATTACTCTTTTTCTGGTCGGCCAACCCGAATTGAACGACATGGTCCAAAAAATACCGCAGCTCAATCAACGGGTAGCGGTGCGCTTTCACCTGAAGCGCTTCTCTCTCGATGAAACCAAGGCTTATATTCAGTACCGCCTTAAAGTCGTCGGGCGGAACGAACCAATCTTTGCCGATTCGGCTATCAACGAAATATATCAGTACTCGCAGGGCACTCCCCGAATTATTAACAATATTTGCGATTTAAGCCTGGTCATCGGTTTCGGAAAGCATATGGACACGATTGATCACAGCATAATTCGTGGAATCATTGAATCAGAAAGATAAATAATGGCACGGATGCAGGATGTCCTGAAGAGTTATCAGGAACTACATAGCGGTACGGAATCCAAAGAACCCCCCAAAAAAGAGCAGGAGAGTACGTTTATCGGGTTCAGCGGTTTAGACGCCATTAAAAAGGCTATAACGAATAATTTAGGCGCCCCACCAGCTACCAAACCCGCCGAAAAGGAGCTAAAAACCGAGCCACCCCGCCCGACTACTGACTTTCCGAAAATCAATCTGCATCCGAGTCTTAAAACTCCTCCGGTTGAAGCGCCGGCCAATAGCAGTCAGAAAGCCGCTCTGGCCAGCGATGAAACGAGCGCCAACCAACTCTACATGGACTTACACCGTGAAATCGGAGGATTGGTTCAAAACATCAAAGATAAAAAACCGGTTGATCCCAAACCGCTCGAAAAATATATACCCCAGATTTACGAGTCGGTGACCTCCAGCGAATATCTGTTCCTTAAAGCTATTCAACGCAAACGCTACGCCACCTGGATCGTCTCCCACTCAGTCAATGTAGCGATTTTCTCACTCAAGATTGGAATCGGTCTCAAGTACGACCGGGATAAACTTCTTAAACTCGGTCTGGCCGCCCTGTTGCACGATCTGGGCATGATCAACGTTCCGAACAACATCATTTTCAAACACGGCAAACTCTCGCCCGGTGAATTTGCGATTATTAAGGAACATCCAATCTACGGTTATGAGATGGTTAAACATCTTAAAAATGACTACCCTGTCCTGATCGAGGTCATTCTGCAGGAACAGGAGCGCGAAGATGGTTCCGGCTATCCACAAGGTCTGACCGGCGATAAGATTACTGAATTTGCCAAGATCATCGGTTTAGCTGATGTATTCGAAGCTCTGGTGCATGGGCGCGCTTACCGCGAAGGTTTCATTACCTATAATGCCATTCAGAAAATCATCGAATCACGTGGTAAACAGTTCAACGCCAAAATTATCCGCGCCCTGATTAATAGTGTCTCAATGTTTCCTATCGGCAGCATGGTCAAACTTAGCACAGAAGAAGTTGCCCGGGTACTATCCGTCAACAGCCTGCGACCGGTGCGACCGATCGTCGAAATCATCACTGACGCCGATGGCAACAAACTCAAAGCTCCGATCCGAGTCAATCTCGAAGAAGAACCGCTGATCTACATCGTGAAGCCGCTCATCGAGTCCTGACCGGCATCGCCTACCGTCATTTATTATTATCAATCGCCTGACTCAGTCGGCTGACCGAAATCAGGATCATATCTTTTACCCTATCTTCCGATTTACTTCAGTAATACTACTTTTTGGGTCAATATCCGATCGTCAGCCGCTACCCGGAAGAAATAACAACCCGAGGCGACCGCGCTGCCCCAATCATTGCAGCCGTCCCAGGTCAGACAATATTCCGAGCCGCCCGTTTTCGGAATTTCCAGATGACGTACAATCTGGCCGAGTGAATTATAAATAAATACTTTGTAATCAGACCGCTCCGGCAAAGTCAATCTGAAAGTCACCCGATTGTTAAACGGATTGGGAAAACCAGGACTGAGGCTGGCTGTGGCGGGAATCGGTGGCTTGTCGTGATCCATTCCGCTACAGTCGAAACCGAACCATTGCGAGACTTTTTCCAGAACGGCTTTCCGGTCGTCCGGAGTCGTGATCGTTTCCCAGGGAAAGGCCAGATAGACTAATTTCCCTGGCTCCGATCCGGAACCGAAAAGTCCCTCATACTGAATTCCGGCGACGACTCCGCTGGAATATTCGAGGCAAACCACAGCGCTGAGCATCGGTTTAATCACGTCCGGATAGTCTTCATCATATATTCCGGCGCTGCCGTCATCATATTCTAAAGTCAGTCCGTTAAATATGCCGCCGCTCGTTCCGCTGACCGTATAATCATCGGAGTCATCCTTGACATAGTCGGCATGCAAATAATTGAGATAAAATGCCTGGTCTGCCGCTTCTCCCAAACTGCCAAGGTCCCAGCCGATCTCCGAACCACTTACAAACAACCGGCCACCAGTCTCCAAATAATCGGCTACGAGAGCCTGTTCAACGGTCGAAAAAGTCTCATCGGCGGTGCTTTCATCGCCCAGAATCCAGTAAACGGCCGGATACTCCGACAGGACAATCTCTCCATTGCTAATGGCTTCATTGGCGGCTGTCTCGAATGAAATTCCCAGTGCGGACAGATTTTCACCCATCCATTGGACAAAAGCATGATACGGCAGTCCCCAGCTGCCGCTGGCGCGGTCAAAGCCATCCACGATCAGGATTTTACCGCTGCAACCGCTATTGGTGAAAAAACCATATGTATCGGATGGCAGGCTTTCCGCTATGACGCTGCCGGAATTGTTGATGGATTTCAGTCGCAGATACGTCAGATTACCTGACCAATCTAAACTGCAGGCGGTCGCTTCCGGCGCCAGAAGTGAATCGCCTAACAGCTTTTCCCAGCTGATACCGTCCTCAGAATATTGGATCTGAATGCCATCCACATATTCGGTGGAGATGAGACTCCATTTCACATTGAGATGATCTCCGAGATGTCTGGCCGATTTCAGAACCGGCTGTTCCATAGCAATGTTTGGGCCGATCATGTTGATATAGTAGCGGGGAGTGTAGTCACTCAAATTGGAATAAGTGTAAGTGCGGTAATTGACGCGCCAGTCCGTACTGCTGCCGGCCGCTTCAACCGCCAGAATACTGCCATTGGCAAGATTTTCCACCGCCAGGCGCACATGCCCAACTTTGTGAATGGCATCCCCGGCCTTGAGTGAATCCCAGGAGTCATAAGCCACAGTAATATTATCATCCATCATACTCGTGCTGTAATGGGACGATAGGTTCCAGCAACGCGACACAAAGCCGGAGCAGTCCACGCCCACGGCATAACTGCTTCCGCTGGACTTACTGGTACAGCGATCGCCGGCATATTTACCGGAAAGCAGTCCGGCGTCAAACTGAGCGAGCGTGCTGAACCCGCCCCATTTGTATGGAATTCGGATATTTTCGCCGGATTCGATCCAGGAGGGAGTAATGATAATCAGACCGTCCGGCGCAACCACTCCAGCTGATGAAGTCAGATTGGCGGTAGTGCAGGTCCATTCGTGAACCGCGTAGGTTTCGGCAGTTGCCAAGGCCTGACTGCGGGTCACCGTTGCGGTCGTTTTAGCGAGCGGGCTTTTTTTTTCTGGCGTTTCGGGCACTTCCCAAACGGCGTCGTTATAATGCAGGTAGCGCTGGTACTTCTCGGGGTACACTCCTTCGAAATAATCCTTCGTCCAGATAGTAAAATCCCAATACAGGAAGTGCAGGCCGTCTTCCGAAGATAGCAGATGATACAATCTGCCTTCCTTATCCAATCGCAGATCGTTCCACATCATCGCGTAATAATGGTTTGGTAAAATGATTTTACCAAACGGCATCCCGGCCGCGTCCAGTATCCGGACTTCCCGTCTGACTTTCAGCGGTGTATCCTGCACGATGAAATCACAATCCAGATATATTCGGCCGTATTTATCGGAGCCGATCAGGTTGAAGGAGCCGAGGTCATGACCTTCAAATGAAAGCCGAATTGTACCGGACTGTCTGCCGGCCGCGTCCCGGATGGTAACCGTCGCCTGTGAACGGGATTCTTTGAGAAGCTCGTAGGTGACGATTCCCGGCAAAGCGGATTTTGTCAGCCGCCGGCGGTCAATTTTTGAAACCGTTCCGTCATGATTGATGGCCATGATCTCTTCGTTAACCCTGATTAGTTTCCTGATCAGTGGGAGCCGCCCGGACTGACGAATCCGGGAGACGGCCTGCCGCTGCCGATAAAAGATCAATTGATTATCCGCCAGACAGACATAATCATCCGATGAATTGATCAGAAAATCCTTTGCCAGCGGAGTGACTGGTAGTTGCTCAACCAGCCGTTGACCGGCATAAACATTTATTGCGCCACATTGCTGGTTCAGCAGACTGACCGTATCGCCGGAAATCTGGAAATTCTGGGGACCGACCCGCCCTTCCGGGTCGTGGGTATAAGTGACATTGCCCAGTGAATCGGAATTCCAGGGTAAAAACAAAATTTCCTCCGGTTGAACCTGAGCAATTGCCAGACTGGCAATCAGCATTGAACCACACCAACAAATCCGTTTCAAGATATTCATCTCCATACTCAGGGTTATAACGTCTATTCTAATTAGTCCGGCCATTGTGGTCATCTGTAGCCGCTATCGCCAGGTTGAGCCCGGCCTGAACGATCATTGGTTCCAATATTTGTTCATCTTCGGCATTGAATCCATAGTTATCGTCCTTGGCCAGATAGATTATTCCGATGCGGGTGGCGCCGTTCATGATCGTCATCGCCAGCAGTGAATGCCATCGGGCAGGAATCAAACGCATTTTCAGCGTCCGGTGGTCTTTATAAACATCATTAACCGTCAGGCTGGTTACCGGCGGTCTAAGAAACTCATCAAGACTGAGCGATTCGCGATGTTTTCCAGTAATATTGATATTGACCGGCAAACCCTTAGCGACGATAATTTGCAGGCCGGAAGTTTCCGAATCCAGCAGTTCCAGCCAGCCATAAGCAGCACCCGTGATTTTCATCGAGCAATTCAGGACATAATCGACAATTTTTTGCAGCCCGCAACCCGATTGCGTCAATCGTCCCAATTCGCTGATGAATGCCATCTGCCGGGTCAGACGATCATAGCGTTTTGCGCCGGGTAAATTCAGCAATAATACTACCTCGGCGGCGAGGCTGAAGAACAATAAAAAAGTCAGCGCCGCCAGCGTAAAACCTTTCACGGAAACACTGTAAGCGTACACCGGCGTCATCAAATGCGAATAAAAAACCAGCAATCCCGAAGCGATCAGTGGCAATCCGATACTGGCCGCGATGATTTTCTGACGGTGACTTAAAGCCGTCAGCCATTGCATATTCCAGACATTCAGCAGGTAAATGATGCCGTAAAATCCGACGATCGGCCAGATCAAAGGCTGCAATTTAGCGTTCAGAATCGTCATCGCCTGATAACTATGCCGGTTTTCCGTCATATAAAAGACCACTGCCGCCAGCAGGAAGGATGCGATCAGTAAAAAATCCACGAACCCGGAATTGCCCCGGCGCCGAAAAGCCGCGAAACGGCGGATATTGATCAAAGCCCCCAGAACGCCAGCGATAAAAATCACTGCGATCAGGGCTGAAACCGTTACCCAAATGAAAGGAAATTCCGCCAGAAAGGGATTGCCGTCCCACAGATTCAGATATTTACGCAGACCCATCTGCGGCAGGATCAGAACAATTTCGAGTCCGGTGATGATAAACGCATGCAGGATTAAACCGCGGCGGGGCGTCCAGATAAACCGGCTCAGAAGGTCGCGGATGATCGGCCACAAAGCCAGAAATAACAAACCGATGGCGATCTCGCGCTCGAACCGAAACAGGTTGATAATCGAAGGAATGCGGTAAAAAGCGATATCCGTCGACATGACCAATAATAGCAGAAGCAATACGGGGAGGACTAATAACCAGATCTTCCAGGAATGTTTCATTCAAATTGGTCAAGTTCGAATTATGGTCAGATCTCAAGAATCCGGACTAATTATTAAAGCGGATTGTTCTGCGAGTCGAGTCTGATAATCGTCGGTTGCCAGGTCGGCAGCTCGTCCGGCGCGACCACGGCATAAGATAAGATAATTAACTGATCCCCCACTTGCGCCAGACGGGCGGCGGCGCCGTTCAGACTGATCGCGCGTTCGCCGGCTTGGCCTTCGATAACGTATGTTTCGAGACGAGCTCCGTTATTGATATTCAACACCTGCACTTTTTCAAAAACCCGCAGCTTCGCCAGACGGATTAGTTCCAGGTCAATCTCGATGCTGCCCTCATAATCCAGCTTGGTCTCGGTGACACGGGCGTGATGTATTTTGGA
Organism: uncultured bacterium; assembly: GCA_964576275.1. Lineage (GTDB taxonomy): Bacteria > Fidelibacterota > UBA2242 > UBA2242 > UBA2242 > JAGNGI01. The sequence goes on from CAZNUN010000005.1 coordinate 35,221, forward strand.
TTTCAACATTAATAAGCTACTCATTATTCCACCCTGAGATTATCGCAAATTTCGGTCTGAATTTAGCAATTATTAATTCCGATTCCAAAATCGCCGCTTCGCCGTCGGATTAATTCTTGGGTGATCGGTAGATTTTCTTTAATTTTTACTGTGTAAAATGACAACAAATTTTTAAACAGGATACAATTGAGCGCATTAATCCAGCAAATCGATCTTTGGTTCTTTTATTGCATAAATCAGCAAAGCGCCAATCCATTCTTCGATTGGTTAATGCCGGTCGTCAGCAGTAAAACCATCTGGTTGATTCCGGTTTTAATTGGTCTGGCATTGCTGGCGACGATCGGAAAAAAACGAGGCCGGATCGCTGCGTTGTTAATTATCCTGACCATCACGACCGCCGATCCGCTCTGTGCCCGGGTGCTGAAACCAGCTTTCAGGCGCCTGCGGCCTTCGCACACGCTCAGCGATGTTCGTCTGATTGGTAAAAAAGGCGGCAAATATTCATTTCCATCCAATCACGCTGCCAATGTCACCGGCGCGATGCTGATCCTGGCTTTTTTCTATCGCCGCTCCAAATTTGTTTGCGGCGGGTTGGCGTTGCTGGTTGGATACAGTCGGATTTACCTGGGAGTACATTATCCCAGCGATGTGCTGGCCGGGATGCTGATCGGGATCAGTCTGGCTTTATTCTGGATTCTGCTCTGGCAATCTCTGGCTAACCATTTCCGGAAAAAAGAAAATGATTTATTTGTCATAAAACCTTAAATTTGGACAGTTGGTTTGTCAAAATAAATAAACTGGATATAAAATGTCAAGAAGAAGAAAAAAAGTTAAACTGACTTCCGGCGCCCGTTCTACGATCATTATTCTTATCGCTGTTCTCGTCTTCACGGTAATCGTTCTGTTGTTATGGAGAACTTGATCTCGCGGGTCTTCAGGATTCCCGTATAGATTCAAGCACTTTCAGAGCATAATCAACGTTACCGAATGGCATGGAAACCTGAATGCCATTAACGTCGGATTTGATTTGCTTTATCGTCTCAGCGGCGATTTCGAAGCCGGCATTCAAGGCGGCTTCTTTGGTTTTGGCCAAGCGCATCCTTTCCATAATCTCAGCCGGCACACCCGCGCCGGGAACTTCGTTGTTCATGAACTCGGCATTCCGCAGGCTGACTAACGGCCAGATCCCGGCGATCAGCGGTATTTTCAAAGCCCGAAAACGGCGCATGAAATTATTAAAAATTTTGACGTCGAAAACCGGCTGGGTGATGGCAAATTCCGCTCCGGCTTTGACCTTCCATTCGAAGCGCCGCATCTCATTATCAAGATCGATGGCGCCGGGATTTACGCCGACACCAATCAAATAACGGGTCGGTTGTCCGATCGGATTACCGCCCAGATCGACGCCGTGATTCAGGTAATTGACCACGTTGGTGAGACCGATCGAATCAATATCGAAAACCGCGGTGGCGTTCGGCATATCGCCCATTTTAGGCGGATCGCCGGTTATTAGCAGTAGATTGCGCAATCCCATGGCATGAATTCCCAGTAAATCTGAGATAATGCCCAGCAGGTTGCGGTCGCGGCAGGTATAATGCACGATCGGTTCGAGGCCGACCGAATCCAGGATGACCTTTCCGAGAAACGGTGCGCCCATACGTGACAAGGCGCGCGGTCCTTCCGGAATATTGATCGAATCGACCTGATTGTCCTTCAAAACGCGGGCGGCTCCGAGAGCTTTCTGAAAATCTGCCCCGCGCGGCGGAACCAATTCGACACTGGTGACGAAGTGACCGGCGGCGATCCTGGCAGCCAATCCGGATTTTTCCGCCATTGGACTGGGCTGGTTCCAAACCTTGGGGCGTTCCTGGATTTTCACCGAGACCCGGCGCTGATGCGGCAGCAGCGAGCGAATCGCACTGCGCATGGCCTTGATATGTTCCGGGCCGGTGCCACAGCAGCCGCCGATGATTTTTGCACCGGTTTGAATGAAGCGCCTTGCATATTCCGCCATATATTCAGCCGATGCCAGATAGATGCTGCGTCCCTCGACATTGCGCGGAAATCCGGCGTTGGGAATGGCCGCGCAAGGTTTGGTAGTCAATCTGACCATTTTTTCCAGAGCGGTCAGCATGATCTGCGGACCGACTCCGCAATTCAAACCAATGATATCGACTCCCCATTCGGACAAGCTGGTTACGATCTGTTCCGGTTGATTGCCATAGGCGGTATGACCGTCTTCATTTATTGTCAGCGAGGCAATGACCGGCAGGTCACAAACCGCTCGGATGGCTTTAATGCCCTGGTGAATCTCATGCAAATCGGAAAACGTCTCCAGAATAAAAAGATCCACGCCACCTTCAACCAGCGCCTGAGCTTGTTGCCGAAATACCGTCTGAGCTTCCAGTTCGGAAGTCGCCCCCCAGGGTTCAATGCGGATTCCCAGCGGACCGATCGATCCGGCCACCCAATGTTGATCTCCGGCCTCGGCGCGAGCGATTCTGGCGCCTTCGTGATTGATCGTTTCCACTTTTTCAGCAAGCCCGTGCGCCCGTAGTTTGAACAGATTGGCGCCGAAGGTATTGGTTTCGATGACATCCGCTCCTGACTGTACGTAGTCGCGGTGCACGCTTCGCACGATCTGCGGTTGGGTAAGATTCAACTCATCATAACAGCGATTAAGATATACGCCGCGATTGTAGAGTTCCGTCCCCATCGCGCCATCAAAGAGCACGACATTATTCTTTAAAAATTCCCTAAAATCACAACGCATCGATGTTTACCACTTACCTAAAATTATTCCGGATTTCAATCGGCTGAATATACGCCGTCTTCCCAAAAAAACGATATTTATTTTGCAGAAATCTTTTTGATTGCCTATTTTCAGTCATTGAAAAAAAATGGTACCGCCATGCGAAATCCTTTTATTATCGGTGAAAAAATCTATTTACGGCCGCTGCAGCCTGAGGACAGTGAATTCATTTGTCGGGGCGAGAACGATCCGCGGGTGCGCGAAACTCTTTTTTTAGCCTTTCCTTCTGATCCAACCAGGAGCCTGGAAAAGATCAATCAGCAAATCGCCAGCCGGGAGACGATCATTTTCATGTTAGTCGCTAAAGAGAATGACAAACCGGTCGGGCAAACAGCTTTTTTCCGACTCGACTGGGTCAGTCGCGCGGCAGTTTTCTACCTGGCACTGCTCGATCCCGCTCAATGGTCGAAAGGTTACGGCTATGAAGCGACCCGACTGATGGTTGATTACGCCTTTGAAACCCTGAATCTGAACCGCATTCAGCTGCACGTCTTCGCCGATAACACCGCCGCTGTTAAAATCTATCAGAAAATCGGTTTCGTAAAAGAGGGGATTTTACGCGAAGCCATGTTTCACCATGACCGCTATTGTGATTTCTGGGTGATGGGTATTTTAAAAGCCGACTGGCATAAATCGCACTCCAAAAAGAGGATTCCTGCCTGATTTGTTAATTCCGCGGAATTAGCTTCCGCCAAGCGTATCAATTAATCAACTGACTTTTAGTTAACAAGGAGTATAACTCATGTGTGGCATCATTGCTTATATTGGTGAAAAATCCGCCGTTCCGCTTCTTATCGAGGGCTTAAAAAAACTGGAATACCGCGGTTACGACAGCGCGGGCATCTGCATCGCCACCGGTCAGCAATTGCACGTCGTAAAAAGAAAAGGAAAAATCGTCGAACTTGAACGCGTCCCCGGCCTGAGTGCCATTTCCGCTCGGATCGGCATCGCCCATACGCGCTGGGCGACCCATGGCACACCCAACGAGATCAACGCCCACCCGCATCTTTCCTGCCGGAATGAAATCGCCATCGTGCATAATGGTATCATCGAAAATTACCACAGCCTGAAAGCCATCCTGTCCAAAGAAGGGCATCATTTTGTGTCTGAAACCGATTCGGAAGTGCTGGCCCATCTAATCGAAAAATTCTACGATGGCGACCTGGCAGCCGCCGTCGCCAAAGCTCTGCATAATATCGAAGGAACTTTCGGGCTGGCCGTCATGCATCGAAATGAAAACCGCATCGTGATTGCACGGCGCGGCTCGCCGCTCATCATCGGATTGGGTTCCAATGAAACCATCGTCGCCTCCGACGCGGTCTCGATCCTGCCCCACACCAACAAGGTTATTTATCTGAATGACAACGAACTCGCCCGACTTGATTTCGACCATTACCAGATCCAAACCCTCAACGGCGAAAAGGTCGCCAACGATATTCAGGAAATCCGCTGGAATATTTCCCAGATCGAAAAACGCGGTTTTAAACACTTCATGCTCAAGGAAATTTATGAACAACCGGAGGCTCTGTGCAATACCCTGCGCGGCCGGATCAGCGGCAGCCAGATCAAACTCTCCCTCGGAACGGATTTCCGGCGGGTCCGGCGGGTGATCATCGCCGCCTGCGGAACCAGCTGGCACTCGGCGCTCATCGGGAAAAATTTTATCGAGAAATACACCAACCTGCCCACGGAAGTGGATTATGCTTCCGAATTCCGCTACCGGCAAGCGCTCATCAACGACGAAGTCCTGATGATCGTGATCTCGCAATCCGGCGAGACCGCCGATACCTTAGCCGCCCTGCGGAAAGCTCAGGCGGCCAGCGCCCAGACGCTCGGCATCGTTAATGTCGTAGGCTCTACGATCGCCCGCGAATCCGGATCGGGCATTTATCTGCATGCCGGACCGGAAATCGGAGTCGCCAGCACTAAAGCCTTCGTTTGCCAGGTGACAGCCCTGCTCCTGCTGGCGCTTCATATCAGACAGATCCAGGGGCATACCGTCGCTAAAAAATTGTTGGATGAAATCAAACGCCTGCCGGAACAGATCGGAACGGTAATCGCCCAAACCGATAATCTCAGCCTGATCGCCTCGGCTTATCTTCAGCGTCAAAACTGCCTCTATCTCGGACGCGGTATCAATTACCCGGTAGCTCTGGAAGGTGCTCTGAAACTCAAGGAGATTTCCTACGTCCATGCCGAAGGGTATCCGGCTGCCGAAATGAAACACGGCCCAATCGCTCTCATCGACGATAATATGCCGGTGGTTTTCATCGCCACCCGGGGCGCCGTTTTCGACAAGGTCATCAGCAATATGCAGGAGGTTAAAGCCCGGCGCGGCATTATTCTGACTATCACCGATCACGAAAATCCACTTTTACGGGAGCTCTCCAGCCACCTCATCATCGTTCCGCAAACTAACGAAGATCTCTCGCCGATTATCAACGTCATTCCACTGCAGCTGCTGGCCTATCATATCGCCGATCAGAAAGGTTTGAACGTCGATAAGCCGCGCAATCTGGCCAAATCGGTCACCGTCGAATAAATCGTCCGGGAATAGGCTGGTTGACCGATCCTCAACCAAATCCTACTAAATCTCCAATTCTCAGCATTGGCGATGAATTCACGCTTCGCTCACCTCTGATTTATCCTCAATATCCTACCTCCCTTAATATGCGCATCTTTTTTCCACTATTACGACGTTTAAATGATTAAATTAACCGGGTTTTTAATTGAGTGGAGCAGTGAAAACATGAAAGATATTTTTTTTGGATTGATTTTCATCGCCAGCCTACTGGTGATCGTTCAGGCCGCCGAGCCGTTTTTCCCTTACAAATATGACGTCAATATTCTCGACAATGGATTGAAAGTCATCACCATCCCGATGTCAAGCCATGGGATCGTGGCCTATTATTCCATCGCCCGCACCGGCAGCCGGGATGAATGGGAACCCAACCATTCCGGATTTGCCCATTTATTCGAACACCTGATGTTTCGCGGCACGGAAAAATATCCCGGCTCGCTTTATGATAAAATCGTCACCGAGTTGGGCGCGGATGCCAATGCTTACACGACCGATGATTATACCTGCTATCATCTCAACTTCGCTGCGGAAGACCTCGAAAAAGTCATTGAAATGGAAAGCGATCGCTTTATTAATCTGAAATACAGCGAACAGGATTTCAAGACCGAGACCGGCGCCGTCTATGGTGAATTTCTAAAAGGACGGATCAGCCCCTGGTTTATGCTGTATGAAAAAATGTACGACACCGCTTTCGATCTGCATACCTACAAGCACATCACGATGGGATTTGAAGCCGATATCAAGGCGATGCCAACAATGTATCAATACAGTCGGTCGTTTTTCCAGCGCTATTATCGCCCAGAAAATGTCGTCCTCCTGATCGTCGGCCAGATTGAAACAGCCCCGACCCTCGAACTCATCCGTAAATACTACGGTACCTGGCAAACCGGCTATGTGCCTCCGCAGATCGTACCAGAACCGCTCCAGACCGCCGAACGTACGGCGGAAATCAGTTATGGCGGAAAAACCCTGCCCATGTTGATGATCGGATACAAGAGCGACGCCTACGATCCGGACAATCGTCTCTACAGCGCAAACCTTCTGCTGGAACAGCTGGCTTTCGGAGAAAACAGCGATCTTTATAAACGCCTCGTACTGAAAGAACAAAAGGTTGAATACCTTACAACGGACTTCTCGCAGAACCGCGATCCGCAGTTGAATTTGATCACCGCTATGATCAAATCCGAAACAGAGATCGACTACATTCGCGACCAGATTTACATGACCATAGAACACTTCAAGACCGAACCGGTCAGCGATACCCGGCTGAACGACCTGAAAAATAATTTAAAATACAGATTCCTTATGAACTTAGACACTCCCAACAATGTCGCCGGAAGACTAGCCAACTTCATAGCTATCACGGGCGGCATCGAAACGGTCGAGCGGCTTTATTCTGAAATGATGACGATCGGGGTAGCCGACGTTCAGCACGCAGCCCGGTATTATTACACTCCGGAAAAAAGAACCGTGGTAATTCTCAAAGGAGTCGAATAATGAAAAACAGAATAAATATACCTATTACCGGAATTTTTATTATGAGTTTAATTTTAATGCACTGCAGTCACAAAATCGACCAATCCCACCAGGTTCTCCTGCCGGATCCCAGCGATCCAACCATCTCTTTCCGGATGTATTTTAAAGTCGGTTCCCAGGATGACCCGTCCGGCAAAGAAGGATTGGCTTATCTGACGGCTAATATGCTGACCAACGCCGCCACCCGTAAAAATTCCTATGACATGATTATCTCCAGATTGTTTCCGCTGGCTGCCGACTACGGTGCCTCGGTTTCAGCCGAAATGACGGTCATCTATGGTCGTGTTCATAAAGATAATCTGGCTGCCTACTACCCGCTTTTTATGGATGCCATCCTGCACCCGGCGTTCAAAGCAGATGATCTGACCCGCCTGAAAAGCAACCTGCAGAATTATCTCCAAAATACCTTGAAATATGCAAACGATGAGGAACTCGGAAAAGCCGTTCTGTACAATGAAATTTACGCCGGCACCGGGTACGGCCACCTGACCGAAGGACTGATCGGCAGTCTGCAAAACATCACTGTCGACGACATCCGTTCATTCTATAAGAATTATTTTAATCGCCATAACGTCATCATCGGATTAGGCGGTGGATATGAACTCACGACACTCGAAAACCTCACAAAGGATTTAGGCCGACTGCCTGAAGGAGAGGAAAACAATCCCCAGAAATCAGTTCCTTATGACATCCAGGGCTTGAATATCACAATCATCGCAAAAAGTGGCAGTGCGACCGCCCTCAGCCTCGGTTTTCCGATCAATCTTACCCGCGAGAATCCGGAATGGTACGCGCTGGCGGTCGCTAATTCCTGGTTCGGCGAACATCGCAACTCCAGCAGCCATCTCTATCAGGTTATCCGCGAAAAACGCGGCCTCAATTACGGCGACTACAGCTATATCGAACATTTTCCCAACGGCGGTCATCTCCAGTTTCCGCCGGTCAACGTTTCCCGCCGCCAGCAATTGTTCGAAATCTGGATCCGGCCGGTGCCCAACGAAACCCGCCACTTCGTTTTACGGGTGACGATGCGCGAACTGCATGATCTTGTCGAAAACGGTCTGACGTCCGAGCAGTTTGAACTGACCCGAAATTTTCTGAAAAAATATATCCGGCACTATGCCCCCACAACCATGATCCGGCTGGGATACGCGCTCGACGACCGGTTCTATGGGATCGAAGGCAGTCATCTGGAAAATTTCCGCGCCGCGCTCGAGTCCATGACCGTCGCCGATGTCAATAATGCCATTCGTAAACACCTCCAATACGACAATCTGCAGATCGTTTTTGTGACAGATGACGCCGAGTCCCTGCGCGACGATCTGATTAACAATTCCCCCAGCCCGATCAGCTACTCGACACCTAAACCTAAAGCGGTTTTGGAAGATGATCAACATCTGATCGATTACCCGCTCGCCATCAAAGCCGAAAATGTGAAAATTGTCGATATCGGCGAGTTGTTTCAATAAAGGGTGGTTAGATAATGACAATCCCGCGCTCAGAACAAATCCGCAAATGCTTCGATGCCTCCGCCGAATTGCATCTCGAATATCAATATTACAGAGATCTCGTGCTGGCCTTTTTCGAGAATTTACTGGCGATGGACCTTGGCGGCGGCGATGCTTCCCGGCAACCGGTTGAATATTACGATCACCAAACCACCGCAATCATCAAGGCCAAGTCACCGGCAGTCATTGCGGGGCTGGCGGAAATCCGGTTTTTCCTGGAACATCACCGTTTAAAAAGCCAAACCGATTTTCACGATGGACAGAGCCTAACCGGCGGTGAAACCGTTTTGACAATCGAAGGTCAGGCCGGTCAAATCCTGGCTGTCGAGCGGACGATCCTGAATATCTTCCAGCGCTTGTCGGGCATAGCCACCGTCACAGCCGAATATAGCCGGGCGCTAACCGGATTGCCCTGCTTCGTGGCAGCCACCCGCAAAACTCTCTGGGGGATCATCGATAAAAGCGCCCTGCAATATGGCGGCGGTTTAACCCACCGGCTCGGACTATCGGATGCTGCCATGTTGAAGGAAAATCACTTGGCGGTTCTTCGAAAATCCGGCAATCCCCAGGCTCTTCCACACGCCTTAAGGTCAATTGTAAGAAACGATCCGCTGCTGAGCTTCGTCGAAATCGAAGTCACCAACGACGACGAATTCCGGCAGGCCGTTGCGGCTTTTCGCAACCTGACTACGGATGTATACCGCGTCATCATGTTCGATCACTTTAAGCCGGAGAAAATTCGCGATTTAGTCGCCACCACGAAAGCCGAGGGGGTCTACTCTGAAATCCTTTTCGAGGCTTCCGGCAATATTACCTTAGAAACGATTCGCAATTATGCCGATGCCGGTGTGGATGTCGTTTCGGTGGGAGCCTTGACCCACTCGGTGAAAAGCACCGATTACAGTCTGCTGATCGCAGAGTAATTTCTGACATTTCAATTTTTTCGTTAAACGAGATAAAATTTCTTCTTCATTTCTTGCCAGCCTGACGTTAATTTCCAAACGATGAAACCAATTTATCTCGATTATAACGCCAGTACGCCGCTTCTGCCGGAAGTGATCGAAGCAATGCTGCCTTATCTGAAAAACGGCTTCGGCAATCCGTCCAGCAGTCATTTCTACGGCCTGGAAAGCAAACAGATCATCGAAAACGCCCGCAGTCAGATAGCGGAATTGCTGAACTGCATCCCGGAGGAAATAATTTTCACCAGCGGCGGCAGCGAATCCAACAATCTCGCCATCCTCGGTATTGCCGAACAACATCCCGGCGGTCACCTCATCACCAGCACCTTTGAACATCCGAGTGTGCTGGAAGTCTGCCGCTATTTGGAAAGTAAAAATTATCGCGTTTCCTATCTGCCCGTTACCGGCGATGGATTGGTAGAATTGTCTGCCGTCCAGGCCGCGCTCCGCACCGATACGTTTCTGATCTCGGTCATGCTCGCCAACAATGAAACCGGTACGATCCAGCCAATCCGGGAAATCGCCCGAATCGCCCATATGCATGGCATCTTAATCCACACTGACGCTGCTCAGGCCGTCGGTAAAATGCCGGTTGATGTGCGCGATCTGAACGTCGATCTGCTTTCGGTCGCCGGACATAAAATGTACGCTCCGAAAGGCGTTGGCGCTCTCTATATCGGCACCGGCACCCGGATCAAACCCCTGATCCATGGAGCCGATCATGAACGCGGATTGCGCCCCGGGACTGAAAATGTTCTGGAAATCGTCGGTCTTGGCGCCGCCGCTGCAATCTTCCGGAAAAATTATGCCGCAATCCTTACGAATCAAAAAACATCGGGGAATAAATTTTTCACCAGTTTACAAAAAGCCATACCATCCATCCGCCTGAACGGTCATCCGGATTTAAAACTGCACAATACTTTTAATATATATTTCCCCGGAATAGACGCTAACACCCTGCTCTCGGAGTTGACCCAGGTTGCGGCCTCGGCAGGCGCCGCTTGTCACGCCAATAACGTAACGCCCTCGCATGTGTTGAAAGCGTTGAATCTACCCGAAGAGCGGATTCTCGGCAGTATCCGTTTCTCGCTGGGACGTTTGACCACCGAGGATGAAATCGATTGCGCGGTCGCGGCAATCAGCGAGACCTATCGCCGGCTGACCGGGGCTGAAGCGACTCATGGAATTCTCGACGACGGTAAACCGGTGCGTCTGACCCAATTTACTCACGGTCTCGGTTGCGCCTGCAAAATCCGTCCCCAGACGCTCGAAAAAATCCTGCGCACAATCGTTCCGCCGGCTTCCAAAAAAATACTGGTGGATTTCTCAGCTTCCGACGACGCCGCCATCTATAAAATCAATGCCGAACAGGCGATCGTAGCAACCATTGACTTCTTCACGCCAATCGTTGACGATCCTTATGATTTCGGGCGCATCGCCGCAGCTAATTCACTCAGCGATATTTACGCTATGGGCGCCCAACCGCTTTTCGCGCTGAATGTCGTCGCCTTTCCGGAAAAACGCCTGCCGGTTGCAGTGCTTTCCCAAATTCTGGAAGGCGCTCAGGCGGTCGTAAAACAGGCGGGAATTCCGATCCTGGGCGGTCATACCGTCGAAGACAATGAACCAAAATTCGGCCTGGTAGCTATCGGTCTGATTCATCCACAAAAAGTGGTTAAGAACAGCGGCGCCCAACCCGGCGATGTTTTAATTCTGACTAAACCGATTGGAGTTGGAATTCTTTCAACGGCTCTGAAACGCGGTCTGTTGGATGAAGCTACCCAGAAGCTGATCGTTGCCACCATGGCGGAATTAAATGCTGCAGCAGCGGAAGTCATGGCCGACTTCCCGGCGCACGCCTGTACCGACGTTACCGGATTCGGTCTGCTCGGACATTTGCATGAAATGACCGCCGGCAGCCGCGTTCGGGCGGAAATTTCAGTCGCCGCCGTGCCGGTTCTACCATTAGTCAAAGACATGATTATGCGCAATGTGATTCCGGGCGGGACGGATTCCAATCGGGAGTTCGTCGCGCCGCACGTGCTATGGGACACTCGCATCACTCCCGCTGAACAGGTAATTTTATGCGACGCCCAGACTTCCGGCGGTTTGCTGATCGCGCTTGCTCCCGAATTTGCCGACGAGATGCTAACAAAATTACATTCTGCCGGAGTATCTTCCGCAGTCAAAATCGGCCAAATCATTCCCGGATCTGATGGAAAAATTAAAGTTGTTCCTTAAAAAAAAATTTTTAGATTAACAGCGTCATGACCCGTTTTCGTAAGGAATATATCAAAATTGCCCGCAAGTTGACGATAGCCGACATTCAATCCGGTATTTCTGAAGACGAACTGAGTATGAACAACATCGTTACTGACGGACGTTTGTCGGGCGAATCACAATTTTTTCTGGGCGTTTTCAGTCGGCAGGGACTCATGAACGCAATCCGGGCTTTTGGACTGGATACAATCCTGGCCGGTAACGGTCTTACGGATTTGATTCTGGACATCGATACTTCCGATCCGCATATTCACCGCCTTTTTGTTTTTAATGGAAAAACCCGCACCGAAAATAAAATCTGCGAACTGGTCTTAAAACAAGGTCCGTTACATTTTGAAGAGGGATTGTTGCCCTCCTTTCCAAAACGCAATCCGAACGTGTTGCAGGTAGAATGGCTTTTACTCCAAAATCCCCAGCAGAGTTTTTCGCCGGAACGACCGCCTCTGCCCGGACAGGTGCATCCGGGTTTGGGAATCGGTGACCGGCTGATGGAAATTCTGATCATCATGACACGGCGAGTGCGTTTGGAAGGCATTGTCAACAAACCGCATTATTTTCACACTGCCTTCATGTTTTCCAAAGAATTCATCTTCACCAATCCGCTGAACCAAGCCCTGATGTATGCGATCAGTAAAAACCTGCTGGCCAAATATTCCTTCTGGATGGTGGCCTGGGCTGCCCACTTCAATTGCATCACCAATAAAAAAGACGGGAAACCGCTGGACTGGACCGCCGATAACCTGATCCTCCCTTTCGCCAAAGATCTGATCAAATATTTCCGCGGTCGCGAATATCAGCAGGAAGTCAATCGTCTAATAAAAAAATTCAATTTCGAAATCGAGCTCGATAAATTACGCGCCGCTCTGCAGCGCAACGATCTGATCCAATACGCCCGGTTTCCGCAGTAGAGCCCGATCAAGATTGATTTATCATTCGCCACTTAATAGCCACCAGCCGGTCACCTTAATCCTGGGAAATGGTCTTTTCCCGCCATGGTTTGATATTAACCAGATGCTGGCCAAGCACTCTGCGCAGCTGGTCTGCGCGGATGGTGGCGCCGATAAAGCTCGCCAAATCGGCCTGTTCCCCGATCTGATCATCGGAGATTTGGATTCGGCTGCGACGGAAACGCTGGCTGATTTTCGGCAAGCGAATGTGGATATAAAATTTTTTCCGGGACAGGAAAATAACGACCTGGAGAAATGCATTCGTTATCTGATGCGACGCGGCCAGCAGCAACTTATCCTGGCCGGATTCACTGGACGACGCGACGACCAGACTATCGCTACCTATCAGATCGTTCGTAAATATATGGGGCGCGTGCAATTTCTGATTATCACCGAGACAGCTGAAATTTATCCTCTGTGTAGCGGCGCCTGGCAATTTGAAACCGTTCCCGGACAAATCGTTTCTCTGTTCGGCTTTGAGCGCGCCAGGCAGGTCACGACTGACGGTTTGCAGTTTCCACTAAAGGCTGAAAATCTCTCCGCCGGATCGCGCGGTTTGAGCAATATCGCTCGCAGACAGGTCATCAAGATCAGGTTCGCTTCAGGGAAGTTGCTGGTGGTACAAAACCGGGGCGGATCATGAGGTCCATTCATCTCGCTTCCATAGATCTCATCCTGATCGTCATTTACTTAGTTGGAATATTAGCACTTGGTTTGAAGTACTCACGACGCTACCGCAATGACATTGACGGCTATCTGCTGGCCGGCCGACGCTTGTCGCTGCCAGCTTTCGTAGCTACCCTGGTATCCACCTGGTATGGCGGAATTCTGGGAATCGGCGAATTCACTTACCGCTACGGACTGTTGAACTGGTTTACCCAAGCGCTGCCTTATTACCTTTTCGCGATACTCTTTGGCGTGTTTCTGGCACCCAAAATCCAACGCTCCGGTCTTTATACGATCCCGGATCAGCTCTATCAACGTTACGGCCAGCCGGCCGGTTTTTTAGGCAGCTTATTTATCTTTTTCCTGACGAATCCGGCTCCACACCTGCTGATGGTAGCCTTACTGGTCAGTACAATTTTCGGCATCCCGTTCTGGTGGGCTTTTCTGGTAGGGGTATTTTTTTCGGTTGTTTACGCCTATTTTGGCGGATTGAAGTCAGTCGTTGTCACCGACATAGTCCAATTCGGGCTGATGTTTCTCGGATTTACGATACTGGTTTTCAAATTGGTCACAACGTACGGCGGCTATTCATTCCTGAAAGCCAGTCTGCCCGGGAGTCATCTCACTCTTAGCGGCGGAGAGCACTGGCAATATATTTTAGTCTGGTTTTTCATAGCTTTCTGGACATTCGTGGATCCGGGTTTTTATCAGCGCTGCTATGCCGCCCGTACTCCACAGACCGCCCGACGGGGAGTTTTGATTTCGGTGGTTTTCTGGATGCTTTTCGATACGCTGACAACAACTTCCGGACTCTATGCCCGCGCTCTTTTAACCGAGATCGATCCTTTGATGGCATTCCCGCTTCTCGGTGAACTGGTACTGGGCGATTTCTGGCGGGGCTTGTTTTTTATTGGTATGCTGGCGACTATCATGTCAACTCTTGATTCGATTTCACTGCTATCTGCCATGACATTTGGCCGCGACCTGATCTGGCGTCTGCGGCCGGATAGCGAAATCAACCGCAATACCCATATCGGTTTTATCATTACCCTGCTGATTGCTACGGTCGTCATCCTATTCATACCTTCGGTAGTTTCGATCTGGTATACTCTGGGCACCCTGTTCATTCCCGGTCTGCTGATTCCGATTATTGGTAATTTTACTTCTAAAAAATTTTATTCCGGGGTGATGTTTGGCGGGATGTTGTTTTCATTTGGAGCCACGCTTGCCTGGTATTTATTAGGGGTACTGACCAATTCGGTTACAAATCCGCAGTATCCATTGAACATCCAGCCTTTTTTCATCGGATTAAGTGCCTGGTTGTTGGTGTTGCCGTTTGCAACTGGTTGTATTACAATCAAATCCAATCGATAATTTTAAATTCCGGTTCTAAAAATTTTATCCATCAAACTTATTGGAAAAAACCTGTCGATTGGATAAATTCCGTTGCTTTTTTAAAAAGTCCGGTTATTTTAACTGGGCGATTAGCTCAGTTGGTCAGAGCGTCCCGTTCACATCGGGAAGGCCATCCGTTCAAGTCGGATATCGCCCACGTAATTAGGTTGGGTTTTGAAAGATACAGAAGTCCGATACATACAAAAACAAGATTTATTTTGCACCCTTTGCGGTGCATTTTTCATTTACATAAGAAACCGGAGGCAAAATGTTTAAAGATCTCGAGAGGCTGGTTGAAGTTCAGAAAATCGATATTAAATTACTCGAAATTAATAATCTGAAAGGTGACCTGCCTCAGGTCGTTGAAAATCTCCAGCATCTCATCAACACCCTGACCAGAGAACTGGAAGGCGAACGCAAGCGCGAAAAGGAAATCTTGCTTGAGATAAAAAATTTAGAAGCCAAAATCAGCGACGACCGCAGCCGGTTGAACAGATATCAGGATCAGCTCTATTTAGTCACTTCCAACAAAGAATACGATGCCTTGACTTCGGAAATCGATAACCTCAAGCAGGAAATCGACTCGGCAGAATATTCCATCCTGAAACTTTCCGATGAAACCGAACACCTGAAAGTCTCGATCAAAGGCAAAGAACTTACCTTGGACGAAAAAACCCAGGAAAAAGACAAAAAGCAAACTGTTCTCGAAAAAACTGACGTAACTACCAAGGACGCGCAGTCAACATTGATGGAACAGCGCGCCAGTATAGTCAGTCAGATACCGCTCCGCTATATGCGTGAATATGAACGTATCGCCAAGGCGAAAAACGGCGTCGCGGTAGTCCCGATTCAGCAGATATTTGAAGAAAAAGTGGATAAAAAGGGAAATGTTGAATATATTCCCATGCAAGTTTCCTGTGGCGGATGCTCGAAAATAGTGCCGCCGCAAAAGATCGTTGAAATCCGAAGTGGCGATCGAATCAACCGCTGTGAATTTTGCGGACGAATCCTGTACTGGGATGAGCAAAGCAGCGTGATTCGTTCAAATGATGAAGAGGAATTCTTCTGAGGTTGGTCTGACAACCGCCCCGATTTTTTCGGGGAGGAAAGTCCGAACTCCGCAGGGCAGGGTGTCCCGTAACACGGGATCGTCCCGATGGATCGGGATGAAGGAAAGTGCCACAGAAATGATACCGCTCCGATGAAAATCGGAGTAAGGGTGAAATGGTGCGGTAAGAGCGCACCGTCCCGAAGGCAACACCGGGAGCCAGGCAAACCCCACCCGGAGCAAGAGCAAGCAGGGAAAAGGAATGGCCCGTTCCGTATGATTCCCGGGTAGCTCGCTTAATCCCGGCTGAAAGGTCGCGGATAGATAAATGGTTGTCGTCCCGATTAATCGGGATACAGAATTCGGCTTACCGACCAACTTCAGAAATCTTACTGCTATGAAACAAAATTGGCTCATCAAATATCCGGATCCAAGCCTCGTTCAACGACTGGCGACTGAAGTCGAAATTCCGCCGGTCGTCGCCCGTATTCTGCTTAACCGCGGGCTGTCAGATAAGGATTCCATCCTGAAATTTTTCAGCCCTTCCACCCAGGATACGCACGATCCCTTTCTGATGACCGATATGGTCAAGGGTGTTGAACGGCTCGGACAGGCGATCCTGCGACGCGAAAAAGTGCTGATATTCGGCGATTACGACGTTGACGGTACGACTGCCACATCGCTGCTCTACCTGGTTTTTCATGAAATCGGTCTGGATACCGATTTTTACATCCCGGACCGGGAACGTGAAGGTTACGGGCTATCGCGACTCGGCATCGAATACGCTATTAAAATAGGGGCGACCCTGATCATTACCTGCGACTGCGGTATTAGCGCTTTCGATACCATCGATTACGCAAATGCCAATCAGATCGACGTCATCGTCACCGATCACCACGAACCGGCTGAAAAACTGCCCACCGCCCTGGCTATACTCGATCCGAAACGCGAGGATGACCACTACCCCTTCAAAGAACTCTGTGGAGTCGGGGTAGCCTTTAAACTCTTGCAGGGTTTTCATATTGCCAATAATCTCCCTACCACCAATCTCTATCGTCATCTCGATCTGGTAGCGATCGGCACAGCCGCCGATATTGTGCCAATCCTGGGCGAAAACCGCGTACTGGTCGCCAAAGGACTGGAATACCTGAACGGCACCCAAAAGCTCGGCCTGCAGGCTTTACTGAAGACTTCCGGCTTCGATAATAAAACCATGAACGTCGTTAATATAGTCTTCGGTTTGGCTCCCCGGCTGAACGCGGCCGGTCGGCTTGGGGAGGCAGCCCGCGCCGTTCATCTTTTAACCTCTTTCAACCGTGAAGAGGCTTTCGATCTTGCCAATCTGCTCGAACAGGAAAACCGCAATCGCCAGAGTATCGAACGCGATACGATCGACAGTGCAATTTTACAATTGAATGCCACTCACGACCTGGATTCCGATAAAATCCTGATTCTAAGCGACACAAATTGGCATCACGGAGTAATTGGCATCGTCGCCTCCAAACTGAAAGAATTATATAACCGACCGGTTGTCATGATCTCATTCCAGAACGGGATCGGCAAGGGTTCGGCGCGCAGCATTCCCGGCTTTGATCTTTACAATGCCTTCAGCGCCTGCGCCGACCTGCTGGAAAATTATGGCGGGCATAAGATGGCCGCCGGACTGACCATTTTGATCGAATTCTTGCCGGAATTGACCCGCCGTCTAAAAAAAATCGCCGCCGAACAAATCAACGAGCAAATGTTGAATCCCGGCTTGCAGATCGAGAGTGAGATAGATTTCAGAGACATTAATTCCCAGACCCTGGAATTCCTCCATAAAATGGCGCCCTACGGTCCAGGCAACATGCGACCTTTATTCTGCGCCCGGAATATCACCGTGTCCGGAATGCCGCGAATTATCAGCGAAAATCATCTTAAATTCAAAGCCGCCCAGAATCGTGCCGTGCTCAGCGCCATCGGTTGGAAAATGGGTTCCTATTACGAAATGCTGATCAGCAACCGACCACTGGATATCGCCTTCGTAATCGATGAAAATGAATGGAATGGCTATAAAGAAATTCAACTTAATATAAAAGATATCGTATATTCCAACCATCATTGAAAATGACAGGAGAATAATTTCGATGTACAAGAGTAAAATTGCCGGCCTTGGCGTCAGCGTACCTGAAAATATCATTACCAATGCCGATCTGGAAAAACTTATGGATACCAGCGATGCCTGGATCGTCGAGCGAACCGGAATCCGCGAACGTCGTTTCGTCACTCAGCCGTGCGGAGCCGCCCAGCTGGCCTTGCCGGCAGCCCTGGAAGCCATTCAAAGCGCCGGTCTGCAAAAATCCGACATCGACCTGCTGATCGTCGCCACAACCACTCCCGAACATTCATTCCCCGGTACAAGCAGTTATCTTCAGGCTTTATTGGAGCTGCCCGGCGTTCCGACTCTGGACATTCGTGTCCAGTGCAGTGGTTTCATTTATGGATTGTCCATTGCCGACGCTTTTATAAAAACCGGACAATATAAAAACATCCTGGTGATCGGCGTCGAAATCCAATCTGTCGGTTTGAACCTGACAACCGCCGGGCGCGACATCGCAGTTCTTTTCGGCGACGGAGCCGGGGCAGTCGTCGTAAACCGTTCTGTCAATGACAGCGCCATTCTTTCCACCCACCTGTACGGCGACGGCCGCTTCGCTAACGAGCTCTGGATCGATGCCCCGATCGGCGATCGTAATCCACGTATCAGCAAAGAAATGTTAGACGAAGGACGCCAATATCCAAAAATGAACGGACGTCAGGTTTTCAAACACGCCATTACGAAATTCCCGGAAGTCGTCATGACCGCCATCCAGGCCAACAATCTGACTAAAGACGACATCACCCTGATCATTCCCCACCAGGCCAACCTGCGTATCACCGAAGCGGTCGCCCAGCGTCTGGAGATCAGACCAGACCAAATCTATAGCAATATTCATAAGTACGGCAATACCACCGCGGCCTCGATTCCACTAGCAATGTACGACGCTCTGCGAGAAGGTCGCTATCAGACCGGTGATTATATCATCTTAGCCGCGTTCGGCTCCGGCTTCACCTGGGCGTCGGCCGCCATCCGCTGGTGAGCCAGATTAGTTAAACACGAGGGGGAATCAATCGTGGCACTCTCCAAATCCTCAAAACTATTCGGAAAAAATCCCGGCGCCTTTCAATCCAAGCATCAACGCAATGCCGTTTTCTTCCTTTGGGCGCTGATCACGATAATTTTAGCCCTGTTCTTCCCCAAAAATCATTACAACGTCATTTCCTATAAAATCAATGACATCACCCGCGCATCGGTGATTGCTCCCTTCGACTTTCCCATTCTGAAAGACGATAAAGAGCTGGAAAGCGACCGGCTTGAAGCGATCAGGAAGGTACCGTTTGTGTTCAATCAGGACAAAACTATCGAAGCAACTCAGATCCAGATGCTCCACAATCTTTTCGACGATCTCGATCGCCTGCGGTCAGCCAGGACAAAATATAGCAACTCCAGACAAAATTACACCAATCAGCCTTCAGATGAATTCATTGCCGTTCTTACGGCCGATTCGATTGCTTATTTTGCCATGCAGAAAAAATTTCGTAATGATCATAAATTGGAAAAGAACTCCCCAATTCTGACGGCGATGATCGATGACTACGATCCTAAAGATCCGCTTCTGTCTACCGCCTATCTGTTCAACCAGATCAAACCGGTGCTGAACGATCTGTATGCTCTCCAGATGCTTGATATTCCCAAATCCCAGATCATCTCCGATAAAATCGCCATTCTGCAAGGCGGCGAAGAAATAATCGAGGACCCGGATCAGATTCTGGAGCTGGCTGAAGCCTGGACGAAAGCCAAACTGGCGTTACAGGCCCGGCTCAGCAGCAGCACTCCGCTTATGGTAAACGCAGCCTACACTATCGTAATCAATTACCTGAAACCCAATTTAATCTTTCAAAAAAATATCACCGAAAAGCGCCAGACTGAAGCTATTGCCAAAGTCCCAATCAGCAAGGGGGTAGTCCTCGAAAACGAAAAAATCGTCGACGCCAACGTGCGCGTTACTCCGGAAATCTTCCAGAAAATCGAATCGTTGGCGAAAGAACGCGCCCGCCAGGTCAATATTAAAGGCAACTGGCGGCGCAGTTTGCCATTGATTGGTGACCCGTTGATATTCATCGGTCAGATCAGCGTCGTTGCTATCATTCTAATTTTTTTCATTACCTATCTTTTCGCCTACCGTACGGAATTCGCAACCAATCCGAAGCGGGTGCTGTTACTCGGCATCATTTTTATCCTCCAGGCAGCCATAGCGGCTGTATTTGTCAACCGTTTCAATATTTCCGAATACACCGTTCCGATTACCCTGGCTGCGATGTCACTTACGATTCTTTTCGACAGCCGGACGGCTTTCGTAGGAACTGCCACTATCAGTCTGATGGTCGGTGCGCAGCTCGGTGGTAATTTAAATTTCGCGATAACTTCTATCTTCGTCAGTTCTTTCGCTATATATTCCGTACGCAAACTGCGCAAGCGCAGCCAGATTTTTCAGTCGATAATTTTCATCCTTCTCGGCTACAGCTTCGCGATCGCTATTACCGAGATGCTAAGATTCTCCTCCGGAAAGGACATCCTCAACGATATCCTGTATGCCGGTATCAACGGCATCATAGCCCCCTTCCTGACCTATGGGGTTATCGGTTTGCTTGAGAATATATTTGGAATAACGACCGATTTAACTCTGCTCGAGTTGGCTGACTTCAATCAACCGCTTTTAAAAATGCTCTCCCGCGAGGCAACCGGGACATTCACTCATTGCGTCACGGTTGGCAATCTGGCCGAAGCAGCGGCAGACACCATCGGTGCCAACGCTCTGCTGGCCCGGGTCGGCTCCTATTACCATGACATCGGAAAGATCACCAAGCCGGAATATTTCATCGAGAACCAGGCTTTCGACTACAACCGCCACGACAAATTAGCCCCCAATCTAAGCGCGATCATCATTCTCAATCACGTCAAAGAGGGACTGCGCCTGGCGGCCGAATATAAATTGCCGCAAGCCGTTCAGGATTTCATTCCGACCCATCACGGCACGACCCGCGTGGAATATTTTTACAACAAGGCGATCGAAATGGCTGACGACCCGGGTGAAGTTAACGACACCGACTTCCGCTACCCCGGCCCGAAACCGCATACCAAGGAGACCGGCATTGTCATGATCTGCGAAACGATCGAAGCAGTCTGCCGATCACTGGAAAAACCAACCATGGCCAA
This sequence comes from uncultured bacterium, assembly GCA_964576275.1. Taxonomy (GTDB): domain Bacteria; phylum Fidelibacterota; class UBA2242; order UBA2242; family UBA2242; genus JAGNGI01. Next base: position 56,252 of record CAZNUN010000005.1, read on the forward strand.
CATCGAAAAAGTGGTCGATTCCATCATCGAACGCCGTCTCAAGGAAGGACAGTTCGATGAATGCCCGCTGACATTAGCAGATTTAAAAAAAATCAAAGGCAATCTTAAAAACGGAACCGGCATCCTCCCGATCCTGCGCGGAATCCATCATTTGCGGGTCGAATATCCCGGTCAGGAGAACCTGACTAAATCCGAGAAAACGACGTCGGGAAAAAAATAAATGTCAGCCGTTAAAATTATCAATTCCCATCCACGTTTTACTTTATTGCGACCAGCTGTCGAGCGAATAACTCATCTGGTAGCCACTCAGGAGCGGAAATATTTCCGGAGTGTTACCCTGATCGCCACCGACGATCGAACCCTGAACGAGATGAAAATCAACTTTTTCGGAGAAGATTTGCTGACCGATACGATAAGTTTCAATCTGAATGAACCAGACGAGCCGGTCGAAGGCGAAGTCTATCTCAGCCTTGATCGTATCTTGGAGAATTGCCATAACTATAAAGTGCCCTTTGAAAAAGAAATTGCCTTGGTGATTATCCACAGTCTGTTGCACCTGCTGGGTTATCGTGACGATAACGTAAATGACAAAAAACAGATGCAAGCTCTTCAGAATTTTTATATGCAGCAAATTGATTTAACCCATCTTTACCGGCTCCGCCGCACCCCGACCGCTAATGGATTCTGACTCTGTCCACCGCTTTAGCGAATTGATCGAAATCGTCCGGACTTTACGCGGTCCTAACGGCTGCGAGTGGGATAAGGCCCAAACCCACGATTCCCTCACCCCTTATCTGCTTGAAGAAGCCCATGAAGTCATCGATTCCATTACCGAGCACAATCCCGCCAAAATCAAGGAGGAACTCGGCGATCTGATGCTGCACATCGTCTTCCAGGCCCAAATCGCCACCGAGTCCGGCGAATTCACGCTCGCTGATTCGATTGAGCATATCAATTCCAAACTGGTGCGCCGTCATCCGCATGTATTCGGATCTACCGAAGTCAAAAATGTCGGCGATATAAAGAAAAACTGGGAAGTGATCAAGATGAAAGAAGGCCGCCGATCCCTCATGGACGGACTTCCGAAATCACTTCCCGCTCTGCTCCAGGCACGCCGGGTTCAGGAACGGGCTGCTCAGGTTGGTTTTGACTGGGACGCAATCGAACCGGTCTGGGCTAAGATTACCGAGGAAACCGCCGAACTACAGGAGGCCATCGACGCCCGCAAAAAAGACGAAATCATCGACGAATTCGGCGATCTGCTTTTTACCATCGTCAACCTCTCGCGCTTTCTGGAAATTGACCCGGAAGAAGCCTTGCGTCACACCGTGAATAAATTCATTCGCCGCTTCCAGGCCATCGAAAAAGAGTTGACTGAAAAAGGTGAAGACATCAAAGACACTCCACTGTCCGAACTGGATGAAATCTGGAACCGGCTGAAAGACGAAGAAACCCGCTGATTCATCTCTCGGACTTTTAATAGCTTCACCCTGGGAGAAAAAAATTTCATCAAACCTCTTGACCGCAAAATTTATTCGTACTATATTGTTTTTGTATGAAAGGTTTATTGAAAAATTATCCTGCAATAGTGTGGCGAGTGTTTTTGGAACCAACACCATAAACTTGGGAGCCGAACTCCGGACGGCTAAAGCATGCCTCCTCGTTGAGGAAACTTGATCTGCCCGGGAGGTACCCACCGTGATTCACACGGTTCCCTTAATCCGCCAGCGCTATTGCAGGATTTTTTTTATTGGCTGATTTTCAAATCCGGAATCATACTGAGGTCGGACTTGAGTTCGGTGACTTTCTCCGCCTCGACCCGCAGCGTCACTTGGACGCGATCGCCGTAAAAAACGGGTTTCTCCGCCTCCTTGAAACGGTGGAGATAATAGGTCAGTTCGAAATATTTCGCCAGTGGGCAGTCGATTCTGACTGTTCGCATGACATTGTAAGTGTTTTTTTCCGCTAAATCAAGCGTCTTGCCGGCGATCGCCCCATATGTGCGGATCAGGCCGCCAATGCCTAATTTCGTACCGCCAAAATAACGGACGACGACGGCCAGGGTATTGACCAAATTACGGCCGCTCAGCGCATTCAGGATCGGCGCCCCGGCAGATCCACGCGGCTCTCCGGCGTCGTGAGAGTAAAACAACAGCTGATTATTCTCGAAAATCCGATAAGCCCAGCAGACATGGGTCGCTTTTTTATGCTGTTGCTCAATCTCAGAAATTCTCTGCTCGGCTTCAGCTTTACTGGCAACCGGATAACAGTAACCGACGAATTTCGAATCCTGTACCACGCCCGAAAACTCGGCCAATCTTGTGACGGTTTGCGGCTTATCGATAGTCATTTCATCATTTCAAAAGACATATTTTGCGACTAAAGACTTTTGAGCCGATTTCGATCTGCAGGATATATACACCCGAAGCCAATCGTGCCCGCCGTAGATCGGCACTGCTGAAGGAAAGTGTGTGGGTACCAATTTCATAAGGCCCGGAAAATTGTTCTTGCAGGACAAGTCGCCCGCGCAAGTCAAACCAGGTCACTCCGATGGTCCTGGTAATATAGCCGGTCTGAATTGTACAAACCAGATTTTCATAGTCACCTGTTATGTAGGGATTAGGGTAAATGCCGACGATTTTGGTGGCGATCCGGAAATTCTCGCTGACTTCGGCGACCGATAAATTCACATCGTAGGCATTATCCGGGTCAGAATTGGTTAAAAAGACCACCAGCGAATCGCCGGCGGCTACATCGCCGGTAAACTGGTTCTCGTTCAGCGTCACGGATTGACTAAAATGCCCAATTTCATCCTTAATCAATAAATACCGCCCGCTAAAGTGCTCCTCATAATCTATGGATACGTTGAGGCCGCATAAAAAAGCCGCACCGAAAGTGACCTGAAAAGGCGTCACCGCAAATGGATTTACGGTTGCAGGTAAATCTACCGGGCCGTCGTACTCAGCCGTATTCGTGATCTGTAAAAGCGGAAAATCCTGCGCATCGGAAGACAACGACAATTCCGGATCGTAGCGTTCGCCGGTATAGTAGCAACGATAATGAAATTCACTCCATAATTCCGCCAGATCGGCGGAATAATCATCCGCTAAAACACCTTGAAGCGCTTCAAAGGCAAAATCAGTTTTGATTCTCTCCCAGACTTTGACTAAAAGATCCTCGTCATAACGTTCCAGAATAAAACGTATGAACGGACCCAGCGAATATGCATAATAAGAATAGTGCCAGATAGATTGATTCGGTTTGTAAAAAAAAGAATAAGTATACTGAATATAGTCGTTCACCTCCGGATAGGCGCGTTCTTCTATCCAGGTTGAACACCATTCCAGAAAATATTGATCATCGCGGCCCCAGTAGCCGGAATTTGGTAATCCGTTATTTTCCCACCAATTATAACCGAGTTGGACGACATGAAAATATTCATGGGCGATCGTCACCTGCAAGGCTGCCAGACCGGCAGTTCTGTAACCGTAATAATCATTGTCGATTTCGGTGTACGCCGTGTAATCGTACGGACGGGAAGTAACGGTCACTGGTCTTTCAAAATACGTGTAGGCATAATCATAGCCGACATCAAGAATGTATAAATCCGTTTCCGGGCTGGATTGATCATCCACGGGCGGCGCCTCAAAGCCCAGGGTATCGATCAGCAACCGGTAAGTCCGTTCGGCAATTTGCGCGGATTCATATACCCAATCCGGAACGCCGTCGGAATTCGTACAAGTTGGAGCGACCGCCGAATCGCCTTCCAGAGTATAATGAATCAAAAAATGACCATCCGCTGACTTATAACTAAAAGGCAGTGTCGGTCGCGAATCTTGCGCCTCGATCTGTTTGGACAGCCGGCTGGGTGTTCTCAGATCGTTGCGTACCGCAATAATAGCCTGTCGGTATTCGTCAGTATCAATCCCATCCCAATGGTCTTCTGCAAAGACGGCTTTAACGCTGATAATCAGAAGTATAACCACTGGCAATATCGGACGAGTAATTTTCATTTTTGACGGAATGAAATGATCAACGGCACTCCCGAAAAGCCGAATTGGCGACGTAACTGGTTTTCCAGAAAACGACGGTATTCTTCTTTGACTAACCGCGGCTCATTACAGAAAAAGACGAAGACCGGCGGCTCGGTTTTAACCTGGGTGATATATTTTATTTTAATAAACTTACCCAGAGTTGCCGGCGGCGGTGTGCGATCGATGACCTCTTGCATAAACTTGTTTAATTCATTCGTACCAATGCGCAATTTGCGGTTTTGAAAAACCTCGCGGGCGGTTTCGAGAATGGTATGGACGCGCTGATGAGTTTTGGCCGAGATGAAGATTTTCGGGTAATGCTCGAGTTCGCGGAACCGGTCGTTAATATCGCGCTCGAAATTGATCTGGGTGTTGGTTTCGCGCTGTACAAGGTCCCACTTGTTAATGGCAATAATCAAACCTTTTCGCAAATCAATAATCTGCCTGACGATATCGGCGTCCTGCCGGGTAAAACCTTTCAGAGCATCGACCACCAATAAGGCGACATTGCATCGTTCCACCGCCCGGTAAGTGCGCAGCAGACTGTAGTATTCAATGTCATCTTTGATATTGCGCCTTTTGCGCATTCCGGCCGTGTCAATCAGGGTCACAGGCTCATTGTAATATTTTATCACGGTATCAATTGCATCGCGGGTGGTTCCGGGAATTTCAGTTACGATGGCTTTTTCGGCGCCGACCAATACATTCAGGATTGAAGATTTACCGGCATTCGGCATCCCCACAATAGCCAGGCGCAAACGATCCGATTCTTCCTCTTCGGCGGCGATCCGCACCGGAATCTTTTGTAAAACGAGGTCCAACAAATCTCCGATATACCTGCCGTTAAGGGCGGAAATCGCAAAAACCTCGCCCAGCCCCAGCTCGGCAAACTCCAGTTTCTGGATTTCGCGACTCTCATTGTCACATTTATTTGCTACGACGAGATAGTCTTTGCCCGACCGCCGGATCAGATCGGCGACTTCCCGATCGAGAGTCGTCAGCGGCTCGCTGGCATCCATCATAAAAAGCACCAGATTGGCTTCATCAATGGCCAGTTTAACCTGCAGACGAATAGCCCTCTCGATCTGATCGCCGCTTTCGGGAATAAAACCGCCGGTGTCAATTAATGAAAAACGACGTCCGGACCAGACCACTGTCTCATAGACACGATCGCGCGTGATGCCCGCCTGGGAATGCACAATTGATTTGCGCTTTTGAGCCAGACGGTTGAACAAAGTTGATTTCCCTACGTTCGGCCGTCCTACGATAGCCACTATTGGTTCAGACATACTCTTCCTTTACTAATTTGCGATAATCGCCATCCCAGACCCTGACCGGTTTTCGCCATGCCTCGGATATTTGACGCGGCTCGATATCATCCAGCAACAATCCATCCTCATTTATTAAACGGGGCGGCAGCACAATCAGATCGTAATCGCCGGCGTTCTTCACTTGCTTCAATATATCGCGGCCGGTCAGCAATCCGGCCACTGTCACTGAAGAACCAAAGAAATTATTAATCACCGGGAAGACGTCCACATGAAAATTCTTTATCTGATTCAAACGCGGGACAATCCTCTCCCGCAATATCGGAGCCGCCAGCGTTCCCGTCACAAACAGCACCCGCCTGCTTTCGGGCACCGACAACGGTAATCTGCGCCGTTGGCGGGCAAAATCATCCAGCAAATCCCTGACCAGGCCGACTCCATTTTCAATTTGATAAAAACTGCCGTAGTAACTCCGGCCAGGTATTTTTACGCCGGCCAATAGAAAAAACTCATCCGAAGGATATACCCAGTGTTCCGCATGCCGGTTTAGGTACTGACGGTCCCAGCGCGGTACATTTTTAATAAATTGGCGGGCGAAGGTGCTCTCAACCGGTTGCAATACCGGCAATTTTTCACGATGAGCCGTCAATCCGACCGGCACAATTGCCACCGACAGAATTGATTGACGAAAAACATATAAATCCGCCAAAGTATTTTCAAGCACCTGATCGTCATTGATACCCGGCATCAGGACAATCTGAGTATGCAGATCAATGCGGTTGCGCGTCAGGTAGTCAATTTTTTCCAGTAAGTGGTCCGGGCGTTTCAGCTGAAATATGCGCCGCCTGACTTCGTCATCCGTAGCATGCACCGAAACATACAATGGTGAAAGGCGCTGCTTCATGATGCGGTGCATTTCATCGTTTGTCAGGTTAGTGAGCGTGATATAATTGCCCAATAAAAATGAGTAACGGTAATCCTCATCGCAAAAATAGATCGCCCGACGCATGCCGGGCGGGTTCTGCCTGATAAAGCAGAAAATGCAATTGTTACCACAGGCTTTCAGGCGCGGCTCCGCCAGTTCGATGCCCAGCGGTTCATCGGCTTCTTTACGGATGTTACGCGTCAGTTCCCGATTATTCCGGAGGACTCTGACTCTTAATTTTTCGTCAACCTGATGAAAATACAAATCTAAAAAATCGTTGACCGGCTGATTGTTGATACTTATCAACCTGTCACCGTCCTGGATTCCACCCGTTGCGGCGATGCTGTTTTCGGCCACCCGGATTATTTCAATCATGGGGCTGGCGCCTTTTGTAATCCCAAGTTATTCTCTTCATCCTTATTAAAAAATCTCTCAAAATTCGCTAATCCCGACCGTAAAAACAAACTATATGGCGGTAAATGTGGTCACAATCCGCCCAGATGGCTGTGTGATTACTTTTTGATTGCTATGAGCGGGTGAAGGGAATCGAACCCTCGTGACCAGCTTGGGAAATAGATAGAATTTTAATTTCTCCGACGATAAAAACATTAACGGGTATACCGTCACGGGTATACGGGCTTTTTTACGGAAGTTTTCTCGACGAGAACAGTCAGGCAATACTTTTTTACAAACATTTTTTTATCTTTTGGCGGACAAGGGAAAAATCTAAATCGGACGGCTGGGCGCGATTGTTAAATTACGCGCGGACGCGCAAACTACGGGAGTATTATGTATATGTTTACCAATACCGGAGCGATCCTGAATTGCTTTCAACGGTTTTTTCCTAATCGAAAACCAAAAGAGGGCGGGCGGGTAGGATATACTAACTTGCACACGATTGTAAAGAAATTTTTAAAAATGCTTGTTGAAAAGCGTTTAAAAAACTAAATTCGGATAGTGATTTTTGACAAAGGCCGGATAGGGTAGCTCCCGAACACCGTAACCCTTGACGGCTTCCGGCTTTTATCTTCATAAGGGGCTAATGAAAGGGATTAGCAATGACTGAATCAAAAAATTTACTGTCTCAAATAGAAAGTATAACAGACCAGTATAAAAGCCTGTATGAAAAAATCAGAGAGCTGATATATGTTAAATATCAATATGAATATCCAGTTATTTTTACTCATGCTCTTTTTACTCAAAGACCATTTATTCTTTATAACGAAGTAGAATTACACTTTAAAAAATTGGATATATCTTCATTTGATCCGATAGATTTTTCAACATTTCAGCAAATATATTCGATTAATGCAGATATAAGAACAGTAGCGAATCCTTCCGATGATTTATCGTCAATTAATGAAAGGATAATTTATTACCTGAATGTTGCCGCCTATTTAAAATCACAGGAATCGAGAAAGACTGAGACTGATATAATACACCGTCGATATTATGACTACCATTTGAGCGAATTAGAACGGTGGTTTGATAATAGAAACTTATATCTTGCTAAAGTAAAAGCAACTTTTAAAATTAAAACCACTATTCAGGAAAAAGTAATTCCCTTCAAAAAAATTAAGGCGTTGTTGGCAATAACCGAAGATAAAGACGAAATATGTCTTCCAAAAAATTCTAATGGTGTTCCGCAATTCGAGCATTACGGGAAAAACCTGCTTGACCGGGATAATACATATTTTGTTCGATTCTTGGGATGGATTGACGTAAATGGAGAAAAACTTTATAAACCTTATATGGGCGATTCCTATATAGTTATCCCTGACCAAATCGGACTTTTCACAAAAGAAAAAGCGTTACAACTCGGAAAAGATTTTAAGGACAACTGGGAATTAATAACAGATTGTAAATATATCGAAAATCTTTGGGAGAAAGTAAAAAAGCAAAAAGAGCAATCTGAAAAATTAGAATCAGAAAAATCAGGTTTTGAAGAGCAAATGGAGTCAATGAAATCTAAAAAATCCGAACCTATCCCGGAAGTGCAAACTATGGTTGATTTATATAAGTTATTGCCTGCTGAAAAATCGAACATAAGAAAAATGGGTAAAACTGGAATAACTAAAGATATTTTAGATAAATATATCGGAGCGAAGAGCATATCTTTGAATAATCGTGGGAATCTTAATAAACAGAAGTGCTCTAAAATTCTCGGATTGGATAAAAAGACCTTCATAAAATATCAAAAAAGTTTTGATGAGGTCATTTTGTCAACTGAAAACAGTCATTAATAAATATACCTAACATAAATAGGTAAAAACCTTTCATAAGCAGGGAAAATTCAATATTTCCCTGCTTATTTGTCTTAATCAATATTAAAAACGGGGAAATTTTCGGGGATATTCAAAACACGTAAGTTATATATTTATAATTTATTAGACATAATGTCAATAAATCTAATTGGCATGGTTCTCTTAGCATGATGTATTGATTTTTGAAAATATCCTAAAAAGAATTTAAAGGTAAATTTATCAATGAAGGAAACTGATTTGTTTTTAATAATAACTCCTAACCGTGTATTACTGCCACCGTGTCAAAAGATTGAATCGAAACTTAGAGATGTATTAATGAACATCGGCAACAAAATTTCTGAAATTCAAGACATCCTAAAGAAGGAATGCGATGTCAAGTCCACAGATTGAAGACGGTCATTTAGACCTTGCCAACGATATTGATTTTTCCGGCGGATGGATTAGGCTTTACCGGAAGATGCTGTTTTCCGCAGTTTTCCAAAATGAGACTTTTTTAAAAGTTTGGATATGGTGCTTACTCCGAGCAGGTCATTCTGAGCAAACTGTTAATGTAAGAACTGGACGCGGTGAAACTTTAGTCAACCTTCAACCCGGCCAATTTATCTTTGGCCGTAATTCCGCAAGTAAAGAATTGAACATACCGGCGTCAACAATCCATGACGTTATGGTAAAGTTACGGAAGATGGGCAATTTGACAATTTTTCCCGACAGCCATTTTTCAATCATTTCTATATCGAGATGGAAAGATTACCAAATGCCAAATCCGACAGGCAACCCGACAGGCAACCGACAGGCAACCGACACAGACAAGAATGTAAAGAATGTAAGAAGTAAGAAAGATGGCGATTTTGGCAAATCGCTAATCTCCCTTTTTTCTGAAATCGAATCTGAATTTTCAACCGAAGATTTACAGCACAAAGAGAATTTTCTCAATTACTGGACTGAAATGAATCCGGGCGGACGTAAGCAACGCTGGGAATTGGAACGGGTATTCGATGTAAAACGCCGTTTCCAGACTTGGCTTAGAAATCATAAGCGTTGGACTGGACAAATGGACGCTGACCGTAAGGCCAAAATCTTAGATAGCTGGGGACAAAACCAATGATTGAAAAACTTAAAGATTTAGCAACAGAGCGCGAAGTACTTGGCAAATTGATACACGATCCGGATTCATTTGCACGGCTGGAGCGGATGCAGGATTACCATTTTTCTGATCCTAAACACCGCGTAATATATTCGGCTATCGTTGGCCTGAATAGCGAAGGCAAGACACCCGACGAATTAGCCGTCATTGATTGCTTAAAGAAAAGCGGCGATTTGGAAAAGGTTGGCGGAGCGTACTATCTGACCGGGTTGACCGAAGGCATTATTTCAAGCGCAACTATTTGTCAAGACCAAGATCGGCTAATCGAATATTGGCAAAGGCGCGAATTATACACGCGATTATGTGAATTGTTACCACGTTTAGAAAATGCTGACTTGTCAGAGATAAAAGCCGAAGTCTTTAACGCGCTGGAAAAAATCGAGACCGGTAATAAACGCGGTGACTTTCGGAATCTGATGGAAATTGCCAGTGATTACGTTGCGGAATATGATCGGCGATTGGCTGGGAATGAAGTCATACTTATAACTGGATTTAAAGACTTCGATAAATTCTTTGAAGGATTAAAGCCAGGCGACCTCATGTATTTAGCCGGAGCGACTTCCGCCGGGAAAACGGCTTTTGCGCTGGGCGTTTGCTACAATCTAATCAAAGATAAAATTCCCGTGGCATATTACAGTCTTGAGATGTCGGGCAACCAGTTATTTAATCGTTTGATTTTAGAAACTCGTAAAGAGATAATTCCAGCGACTTCATATTTAGCCAACTATCCGCTTTACATAGATGATTCCGGCAATGGTAATATAGGATCAATATTATCCCGGACAAGTCTTTTAGTAAAACGTCATAAAATCCGCCTGCTGGTCGTGGATCACCTGCAACTTGTCACCGGCAAGGGTGAAACCCGTAATCAGGAATTGACCGCAATTTCTGGATCACTTAAACGCTTTGCGGTTAGAAATCAGATTGCGATTTTAGGGCTTAGTCAACTTAACCGCAAAGGTGCAGATGACATTCCCAGACTTGAACATTTGAGAGACAGTGGATCGTTGGAGCAAGACGCGGATTATGTTCTATTACTCTACCGTGATCGAACTGCAAAATCAGATAAGAGTAATGTCGCCTATTTTGACTTGGCCAAAAACCGTCACGGAAAAACCGGTCAATTTAGACTGACTTTTCTTGACGGCATTTTTAAAGATTACGAAGGTAATAAAAAAAATGAACAATGATTTTGAAAATAACAAAAGTTTACAAAAACCGGAAAGGAATTAATTATGGCAAGAAAAGGAAAAACCAACAATCCAGCCGGAAGGCCGAAGGGCGTACCGAATAGATTGACAAAAGAAACACGGGAAATTTTAAAATCGGCTTTGGCCGGACATATTCAGTCACTGGGCGAATTATTAAAGAAACTCGAACCGAAAGATCGGATTGATGCAATTGCCAAACTTTTAGCATTTGTGATTCCGAAATATACTGACGTTTCTATCACTGGAGCGGTTGAATTGTCAGCCAAGTCAAGGTATGAACTCAGTCGCTTGGAAGACTTGGAAATTGAAGGTTTAGAGGACGGAAAAAATGAATAACGATTTATTATTCAAAGAATTGATTGAGAAAATAGACCGGTTAAAACCGGGCTTCCCGAGCTGGTTGAGCGTCAAGCAATGCGCTAAATATTTAGGCGTTTCCGAAAGTACGATCCGCACCCTGGTAAAATCCGGCGATATTCCATATCGGCGGCTTCCAACGGCTGAAGGCGGAGCGATCCGGTTCAATCGCAAGCAGATTGACTTATGGCTTTTATCCGGTGAAGTTAAGCCGAAGGCACGGACGCGGCAAACCTTCGAGGCGTTGTTATGAGTGATAAAAGTTGGAAACAATTTGAGCGGCGCGTCGCTGATTATTTTCACGGTCAACGGAATCCGCTTAGTGGTGGAAATTCCAAACAGACACGGGCAGACATTATTCACCCGAAATTATTTATTGAGTGCAAACAGAGGGAGCGCGTCGCATTAATCCGATTATGGGATCAGGTCAAGAAACTAGCTGATAAAGAAAAGAAAACGCCGGTGGTTTGCGTTTCTGAAAAGAATAGACCGGGCTTTTGGATATTAGTCCACAGCGACGATTTGCTAAAACTATGATAAACGAAATTCACTTTGCGGATTGTTTCGATTTATTGCCGGAAATAGAACCGGCCAGCGCGGATTTAATCTGTACCGACCCCCCGTTTGTTACTGCCCTTGCTGGTTTATATCAATCCTGGAATTTATCTAATCACGACTTTGAAGTTTTAGCGGATCAATTCGCCAGAATTTTAAGACCAAGCGGCCAGATCGCAATATTTAGCGATTATCAAACCAGCCTGGCAATCGGAAACGCTTTTCAGAAATACTTTGCCTTTCGATTTTATTTCGTCTGGATAAAAAGTCACGGCCAGCCAGTGGGCAAAAAACAGCCTATTAGTAATACTGAGATGATCCTTGTCTGGAAACATAAAAAGGCTAAAACTTCCGGCCTTGTTTTCAATCCGCAATACCAACCTGGGGCGGCTTATCGGAAATTTTATAAGGGCGGAAATCCGACAAGAAAAAAACACAGTGATTATTTGACGGAAAATTTGAATGGTGATCGATTCCCTATCCAAACTCTATACTATCCGTCAAAGGATAATTTACCTGAATCAGAACGCTTGCCCGGTTTTCCTTGTCAAAAATCAATCGGTTTAATCGGTTATTTGATTAATAGCCTTAGCAATCCAAGCGATTTGATTTGTGATCCGTTTAGTGGGAGCGGCACAACGGCAATCGCCTGTCATAGATTAGGCCGGAAATTCATTTGCATAGAGCGCGATCCGGTTTTTTTCGCGGAATCGGTCGAAAGGTTGAAAAACGAAATGTCGCAAGGCAATCTTTTTACGAAAAACGAAACGTCGCTGGCGGGATTAAACGATCCCGGTCAGATTAGGGTGAACGTGCCTGTTTTGGCTGAAAATCGCTTGTAAGGCTTTAATTCGAATGATTGACTTAACGGTATACCAAACAATAATTTGCAAGATATTTCTTGGAATTGCACTAAATAGTTTATATACTATGGAAGTATTCTACCGGTAGAATACTTAAAATGGAGATTGATAAATGGATACTGAAGAGAGATTGCTAACAATCGCTGAAACCGCTAAAAGGCTTAGGGTATGTCAACGGACGGTCTTTTACTACATTGAGCAGGGCAAACTAAAGCCTGTTAAACTTGGCGGAACAAAGAAAACCGGAAAGAATTTGATTCCGGTTGAGCAGATCGAAAAACTTCTAAAATAGCGGGGTGAATCATGGCGTATTTAATCCGGTTAAAAGGCAATTATTACGCGCGGGTAAGAACTTCCGAAAACGGTAAAATCAAGGATCGGTTCGTCCCATTGCATACGGCGTCGGGACGCCGGGCTAATATCCTTTTCCCGAAGATTCAGGAACGCGAAAAACTATACAAGGCGAACATTATCAATTTCGACCAAATCGGCAAGATTGACTTTCCTAAAATCGAAATCCTGATTGATGACTTTATCGTTGATTGCCAGAGACGCGAACTAAACACGCGGACAATCGAACTTTATAACTTCGGCCTGAAAGTATTCCTGGAGTGTTTTAACGGGCGCGACTTAGAAACGCTGACCAGATCGGACGGGGTGAAATTCATTGATTTATTGCGCCAGCGTTACGTTAGCAACCATTCGGCCAATATTCATATTCGCACAATCAACCATTTTTTCAATTTCCTTGTTAAGAATAAAAAAATAACGGCTATACCCTTCCGGCTGGATCAATTAGACGTTGGTCAGAAATCGCCGCACTATTTTAGCAATGCTGAAATGAATCAGATTTTTAGCGCGATCAAAGACAACAAGGAATTAGCGGTCAGAGTGTTCATACATTTCAACACCGGCTTAAGGCTTAGAGAACTTGAGCGGAGCGAATTACACGGCAAGCGAATTGAAGTTTATGCACCCTGTAAAAACGGCGCGGTTCATTATGTCCCGGTAAGTGATAACGTCGCCGCCGCCTATCGCTGGTTAAAAGAAAATAGTCACTACAATCCGGACACCATTAGCCGTTTTTTCAAAGAGACTTTAGAATCTTTGAATCTATACAGACTTCCAAGCGGTGAAACGCGGCACTTTCATAATCTCCGGGATACCTTCGGAACATTGGCGTATTGGTTAACGCGGGATATTTTCGCGGTTGCTAAGTGGATGGGTCATATAAATAAAAAATCCGGCGTCCCGAATGTAGACACGACCGCAATCTACGCGAACGCCTTTGATATTGAGCAATTAACCGAAGATTTTAGCGAATTTCCGGGCGTCTTATCTGAAATCAGATCGGCCTTGTTACGAAACTACAAAGCGAACCACTTGGATCAGGCACAAGCGAAGGCTGGTTTTTTCAATTTAACAGATGAGATATTTACCCTTAGTGATCACAATTCTCCGACGGGTGGGGTAAACCACGGGGTATACCGAATGGGTATACCTAACGACGATAGAGAATAAAAAATGTTAAAATTTGATAGATATTACAGACCAAATTCTGGAAAATCAGGTAAACTAAACGGCCTAAAAAACGCCGTTAAGTCTCTATATTTACAAGGATTTGAGCGGGTGAAGGGAATCGAACCCTCGTGACCAGCTTGGGAAGCTGGAGTTCTACCATTGAACTACACCCGCTTTAAAAAAACCGGTCTTAATTTAATAGAACCGCATAATTTTTTCACTTTTTTTTTAAAGCTCTGTCCTGCTGATATTTTAACGGTTTTTTTAAAGCTTTTAGTCAGGGTATTGGCTTATTTTTATTACACTCAATTAACGCAACAATTTGGGTTGCTCTCGTCGACAAATACAAAATCTTGTATTTTCCCTTGACTAGTATCTTTGGCCTTGTTAACTTCGGCCAAGTTCATTTTACTGAACCAATACATAGGGAATTTTCGACAACTCTCAATAGGAGGTTTTCTTGCATGTCTGAGCCAATTGCGCTGGATTTTGAAACTTTGAAAAACGATTCAGCCGAACAAGTTGTTCGCGAGAAGACGCTGTCATTTAAACCGGAAAACATACCGGCGGCAGTTGAAAAAAAGCCCCTTTTCTCCAAAAATGCCCTGGAAGTGCTCCGTAAAAGATACCTTCAGCATGATAAAAACGGCAATATCACTGAAACCGTCGAAGAATTATTCCGGCGCGTGGCTGAAGCCGTTGCCGATGGTGAAATCAATTTTGCTTCGCGTTCCAGTATCTCCCGTACGACCGAAAAATTTTATCAGATGATGATCCGCAAGGATTTCCTGCCCAATTCTCCGACCCTCATGAACGCCGGGCGCGAATTGGGACAGCTCTCGGCCTGTTTCGTACTGCCAGTCGACGATTCGATGGAATCCATTTTTCAGACTCTGAAGGATACGGCCCTCATACATAAAAGCGGCGGTGGCACCGGCTTCTCTTTCAGCCGTATCCGCCCGAAGAAAAGCATCGTTAAAACCACCAGCGGGGTTGCCAGCGGCCCAGTTTCCTTCATGAAAGTTTACAATTCCGCCACTGAAGCCGTCAAACAAGGCGGCACCCGGCGCGGAGCCAACATGGGAATATTAAGGGTTGACCATCCCGATATTCTGGAATTTATCGATTGCAAAAAAAACAGCACCGAATTGACCAATTTCAACATTTCTGTCGCCGTGACTGACACTTTTATGGAAAAAGTACGCCGGCGCGAGCAATACGAACTGGTTAATCCGGTTGATGGCACTATTGCCGGAACGCTTAACGCTGCCGATGTATTTAAAATCATCGCCCAAAATGCCTGGCGCAACGGGGATCCCGGTATCGTTTTTATCGATCGTATCAATCAGATGAATCCCACTCCGAAGCTGGGTGACATCGAAGCGACCAATCCCTGCGGCGAACAACCTCTGCTACCGAATGAATCCTGCAACCTGGGTTCCATTAACCTGGCGAATTTCATTTCGGATAAAAAAATCGATTATAATCGTCTCGGCGAAACTATTGATACCAGCGTGCAATTTTTAGATGACGTCATCGAAATCAATAAGTTCCCGCTAAAAAAGATTGAGACCATGGTCAAAAAGACGCGCAAGATCGGTTTGGGAGTCATGGGTTTTGCGGACATTTTATTCCAGATGAAAATTCCCTACGATTCCGAGGAAGCTCTGCAAGTCGCCGACGAACTCATGAAATTTATATATACGCGCGCCAAAGAAACCTCCGCCTCAATTGGCACAGTCCGCGGAACTTTTCCGGCCTGGAATGAAAGTATTTATTTCCCGGACGGTCCCAAATACCGCAACTCGACCTGCCTTACCATCGCACCGACCGGAACAATCTCGATGATCGCCGATTGTTCCAGCGGCATCGAGCCGGTTTTCTCCCTGGTTTTCACGAAAAAAGTCATGGACGGCGCTGAGTTGCTCTACGTCAATCCCTACTTTGAACAAGCCTGTCGCGATGCGGGTATCTATAGTGAGGAATTGATGCGGCGGGTCAGCACTCTGGGTTCGATACAGAATATTTCGGAAATACCGAAAGAACTAAAGCGGATTTTCGTCACGGCCCATGACATTTCTCCGGAGTGGCACGTCCGCATGCAGGCCGCTTTTCAGAAATGGGTGGACGCCGCCGTTTCCAAGACCTGCAACTTCCCCAAATCGGCTACGGTTCAGGATGTGTTAGACGCTTACTGGCTGGCTTATGAAGCCGGTTGTAAAGGAATCACGATTTACCGTGACGGCAGCCGCGAAGATCAGGTTTTATACGTCGGGAACCAGACTGAGCAGGCAAAAGCTGAGGCGGTTCCCCAGGCTCAATACAACGATCAAACTCTCCATCCGCGCATTCGTCCACCCGAAACCCACGGTACCACCAAGCGGGTGCGTACCGGAAATGGCACTCTCTATATTACGATCAACGAAGATGAGTGTGGTCTATGCGAAATCTTTACGAATATCGGTAAAGCCGGCGGTCAGGCACAGGTTGAATCGGAAGCCATCAGCCGTCTGATCTCATTAGCCCTACGTTCCGGAATTGACGCCCGCGACGTCGTCAAACAATTAAAAGGCATTGGCGGCCCCTCGCCGGTCTGGGAAAACGGCACACAAATCCTCTCGACTCCGGACGCTATCGCCAAAGCTCTGGAATGGTACCTTGATGAACGCGAAGGCAAGAAGAAAGCTCCCGGCTCCCAACCCAATTTTTCTTTATATGACGTCGATGGAGCTGCCGCGGTGAAAGTTCCGGTCGAAACACCCGGCGTAAAAAATCAGGAAGCAGTCACTCTCGGTCATTCCCGGAAGATCAGCGATAACATGAAAACGATCACCACCTGCCCGGAATGCGGTTCCAATGTCTATCACGAAAGCGGCTGTGTGACCTGCCCGAACTGCGGTTTCTCAAAATGTTCATAAAACCATAAACCGGCGATAAAAGTCTAAAAAAAACCTCCGATTGTTGATCGGAGGTTTTTTTATATCTTCTGAACCGGTGCGCCGAATTAATCTTCGAGGATGTCTTTTTCCTTCCGCTTCACCATTTCGTCAATTTGTTTGATAAATTTATCGGTCAGTTTCTGAACTTCGTCCTGCCCTTTATGCGATTCATCTTCGGAAATGGCATGCTCTTTTTCGAGGTCTTTGGCCATATCGTTGGCATCGCGGCGGATATTGCGAACAGCCACCCGGCCTTCTTCGGCGATTTTATGCAGATACTTGACTAATTCGCGGCGGCGTTCCTCGGTCAGTTGCGGAATCGGAACCCGCAATAGATTTCCATCGACCAGCGGATTTAATCCCAATTCAGCCGAACGAATGGCTTTCTCGACATTCTGAACGGCATTGCGGTCAAACACCTGGACGACCAGCAGACGCGCATCCGGCGCGCCAATCGAAGCCACCTGACGAAGCGGCACATTCGAGCCGTAATACTCGACCCTGATCGGATCCAGTAATGACGGCGTGGCGCGACCAGTCCGGATCACGGCCATTTCCTGTTGAATATTTTCGACGCTTTTTTTCATGCGTCCTTCGGCGTCTTTAACGACTTCATCAATCATACTTCACTCCGGGTAATAAGCGTTCCAATTTGCTCACCGGTCAGGACTCGGCGAAGATTGCCGGGAATTTTCATATTGTAAACAATGATCGGCAAATTATTATCCTGACAGAGTGTTATTGCGGTTAAATCCATGACTTTGAGGCGTTTCTCGATGGCTGTCTGGTAATCCAATCGCTCGAAGAATTTCGCATCGGCGAATTTTTCAGGGTCCTTGTCATAAACGCCGTCAACTTTCGTGGCTTTGATAATAGCATCGGCTTTAATTTCCACAGCCCGCAGGGCTGCGCCGGAATCGGTGCTGAAAAATGGTCGGCCTGTGCCGGCGCTGAAAATGACGATCTCGCCCTTCTCGAGGTACTGACGAGCATCCCGGACAATCATCAGTTCAGCCACTTCAATCATCTGAATCGCCGAAAAAACATGCACTCGCAACCCGAGTTTCTCGAGAGCATCCTGCATCGCCAACGCATTGATGACCGTTGCCAGCATGCCCATGTAATCGGCTTTGACCCGATCCATAGCCTGACCGGCGACGCTCAATCCCCTGAAAATATTACCCCCGCCGAATACGATTCCCATCTGAACGCCGAGAGCCACGGCCGATTTGATTTCGCCGGCAATCTGATTAATCATCAACGGATCGAAACCAACATGTTTTTCACCGGCAAGCGCTTCTCCCGAGAATTTCAGGAGCACGCGTTTATAGGGAATTGAGTCCATTCGGGAAACCGATTGGGGCTGGTTTATTTCTGAGGGGTTTCGCCTAACTGAAAGCGCACAAAGCGGGCAATATTGATATTTTCACCGATTTTGGCAATTGTGGCTGTCTGATAATCCTTAACCGTGATCTGCGGATCTTTGACGAAGGGCTGTTCCAGCAGGCAATTTTCCTGATAGAATTTTTCCACCTTGCCTTCGACGATGCGCTCGATGATGTTTTCAGGTTTTTTCTGTGCGCGCACCTGAGCGCGGTAAATTTCTTTTTCCTTTTCCAGAACGGCCGGATCAATGTCTTCGCGACGGATCGATAGTGGATTGGTAGCTGCAATATGCATGGCAACGTCTTTGACGAAGGTCAGGAACGCGTCGGTCACGGCTACGAAATCGGTCTCACAATTGACTTCGATCATCACCCCGATTTTATTGCCGGGATGGATATACGAAAGGATCGCACCTTCATTGGCAGCCCGGTCGGCTTTTTTCTCGGCCTTGGCAATGCCTTTTTTACGTAAAATTTCAATAGCCTTTTCTATATCGCCGGCAGACTCCACCAGGGCATTTTTACATTCCATCATACCCAGTCCGGTTCTGTCGCGTAGTTCCTTTACCAGGGTGGCAGTGATTTCCATAATATTCCTTTCAGTACAACCGGTTAGTTATCCGTCTCTTCTGCAGGTGGCAGCGGAACTTCAACCAGACGGGTGTTCTTGGCCTCAATGACTGCATTGGCCAGTTCGGTAATGATTAATTTTATTGTTTGGATCGAATCGTCATTGGCCGGAATCGGATAATCGACGACGGTCGGATCGGCATTGGTATCCAGAATGGCGACAACCGGTATATCAAGGCGGCGGGCTTCCTGAACCGCAATATCATCATATAAAGTATCTACTACCACAAGCACATCCGGCAATTTGCGCATATCCTTGATGCCACGATGCAAGTCCGCCAGTTTAACGCGTTCGCGTTCGAGTGATAATTTTTCTTTCTTGGTCAGATTTTCATCATAACCAACCGACTTGTCTTTTTCGAGTTTCTGTAAATGCCGGATGCTGCGTTTGATCGTCGAAAAATTGGTCAGAGTGCCGCCCAGCCAGCGTTCCACTACGTAAAACATACGGCAGCGATCGGCTTCATTTTGGATAATTTCTTTGGCTTGTTTTTTAGTGCCTACGAACAGAACATCGCCGCCCTTCCGGACGATTTCACGAATAAAACGGGCAGCTTCATCGAGACATTCGATGGTTTTAGTCAAGTCTATGATATGAATGCCGTTCTTGGCCATGAAGACGTAGTTCTTCATCTTGGGATTCCATTTCCTGGTCAGGTGACCAAAGTGAGCCCCAGATTTCCACAGCATTTCAAAGGTTACATTTCCCATAAATCTGATCTTTCTGTGTTAACGTTTGGAGAATTGGAAAGCCCGACGGGCGCCGCGCAAACCATATTTTTTACGTTCTTTAATCCGGGCGTCCCGGGTCAGGAAACCGGCCGGTTTCAATTTTCCGCGCAATTCCGGGTCGTATTTTTCCAGAGCGCGGGCAATGGCCAGACGAATGGCGCCAGCCTGTCCGGTGAACCCGCCGCCCTGAACATTGATCGTGACGTCGAATTGACCGGTTACACCACAGATTTCGAGCGGCTGAATAATCATGCGCTTAAGGGATTCGTTCCCAAAATATTCGTCCAATGCACGCGAATTGATGGTCATTTTACCTTCACCGGCATGCATTCTCAGGCGGGCGACCGAACATTTGCGCCGACCTAATGAAATATACTCTAGTTTAGGCATCCGTTATTTATCCTTCTATTGATAAAGGTTTCGGTTGTTGGGATTGATGCGGATGTTCCGGGCCGCGGTAGACTTTAAGTTTGCGAAATAACTGGCGACCAAGAGCATTGTGCGGTAACATTCCTTTAATGGCGCGTTCAATGACCTTTTCCGGACTGTTCTGTAACACGTCTTTATACTGTAAAAAGCGCTCACTTCCCAGATAACCAGAATGTTTAAAATAGGTCTTGAACTCGGCTTTGCGACCGGTCAAACGCACCTTATCGGCATTCACGATCACGACAAAATCGCCGGTATCGAGATGCGGCGTAAAATACGGCTTGTTTTTACCACGCAGAACCGCGGCGACCTGACTGGCTAAACGTCCAAGCACGACGCCATCGGCATCGACTATATACCAGTCCTGTTTAATTTCTGACAATTTTGGAAAAGATGTCTTGTACATTGCTTCTCTCTAATTTATAATACAAAATAGCGGGTAAACTTACAATTCGACGGATTTATAATCAAGAAAATTTTCCCGCGGCTTTCATGCAATCTTACATTTTATCGTACAAGTCAAGCGGGCAACGCGTCATTAATGGTTACACAATTGTTTTTGACTGTTGGCGCGGCGTCATTTATGGCCATTCAATAGTCATTCAACGGCTGAGCGTAGCGAAGTCCGGCATTTGACGGATCATTCGATTGTCATTCAATTGCTGAGCAAAGCGAAGTCCCGACTTGTCGGGATCATTCAATGGTCATTCATTGTAAGTGACGAGCGGTTGGTAAAAGGTGAATTCGTAAGGCGTAAGTCGTTCCGAAGGTCACAAAGGACTCCCATGGAGAACTCCTAACGGAGTAAGGCGTGATGATAGCAGTTACGGAATGTTTTATACAATTACAGATCGGGATTAATTTTTCCTCAAACAGAACCATTAGAGACATTTTCATATACCGCCCGCGCTGGTTTCACCGACACCAATCCGGGAAACCGGCGGTGGAGACTTTCCGCAAACATGCAATCGAGGTGGGCATTTGATTCCGGCGCAAATCCGAACACCGCCCGCCAGACCGCCGGACTCTCCATACAAAAATAGATAAACGGCGGATTTGGAATATCCATTAATTTCCGATATATCGCCTGGTAGAGTTCGATCCGGCGTGGACGAAAATAACGCATTTTCTGGTCCTGTCCGCGAATAAATTCGCCGTACGGAATTTTCGAGTGAGGATAACGCTCGATAATTTTTTCCTTCATCGCGGGCGGAAAACGCAACGAACCCAGGCTGATCCAGGCGATCCGGGCCGGATCAATGTTTTCGTACAATTCATCGATCAAAGCCGCGTAATGTTTTTCCCAGTCCGGAATATCAATGATCGGATCAAAGTGGAAACCGACTAAAAATCCGCGGCAAACGGCGGCGGCGGCAGCTTTAATCCGGCTTTCCGGGGTCGCCGCCAGGCGTTCCTCGGATCGTTTAATAATGGATGGATTCAAAGACCATGAAAGCACGGTGCGCCCGTCATACGGTTGTTCCAAAATCCGTTCGATCCGATCGGTCTTGGTTTTCAATTCGATTAACGCCTGCGGTTGATTGGCAAAATATTTCATCAACCTGATTGCGAAAAACTGCGAAGCGCTCAGGGCCAGACTGTCACCGAGCTCTCCGGTTCCGAATCGGAAAAAGCGCCGCGGCTGACTCGCAATGCGCCGATCGATCTCGGCGATTATTTCCCGGTAATCGGTATATACCACGGTGGCCGGTTGATTCAAATAAAACTGCAAAATGCAATAGGTGCAGTCTAACGGACAATTCAAAGTTTGGTTGATGACCTGGTAGCGGCAACACAGATAGGGCGCCGATGTTCCCGGACAATCTTTGACGATTTCGCCTTTCGAATGAGTCAGCAGTAAAATTTTCTTCGGATCTTCCAGTGGTGCTTTTTCTAATAAATTCTCGGCCGCGTCGATCCGGATTTTTTCAGCCTCCGGATAAGATGCCAGGATTTCGTCGGTTAATTCATCTCGGGCTGATTCAGCCGTAATATAGATTTTTTTAATGAGACGATCAGCCGGTACGGTCATTCGAAATACTATTCCTGGATTAAAGGGTTTTCAGTAATTGCTGCAACTGCTGGCGGGCTGGACCATTTAAGAATTGGCATAATTCGGCTAAATCTCCGGTCGTGCCAATCCGGGCATAAATGCCTACGCTTAAATCTTCGAAATTTTTATCGTAATCCAGGCGGACCGACGGTGGCAACTTGATTTTTTCGAGAAGGTGGAGAATATCCTGCCGGTGTTTCATCAGGTGCGGAAAGCGGCGTTCCTGGATTTGCGCCCGTAATCTTGCCAGTTTTTCTGACGCAGAAACATCTTCGGCTTCAAATATAATTTTAAATTCATTAACAAGCCGCTGCGGTTCAATGGCTTCCCGATGAATAATTTCCAGCAGATTGCGACCAATTTCCTCAAAAACACTCAGCGTTGGCCGGCCGTCTGTCACTATCAACTGGAGCAATGGTTCCAACTCACCGGGCAATTCGGTGGCTAACAGCCAGGTTTTCAAGGGTGCTTTTTTCTCAATTAAAAAACGTATGAGATGCGAGTCCAATCTGTTTAGTGCTAAATAACGTTCCTCAAGAGCAGCCGTCAAATCGGTACCGGTAAGTTTCCGAAACAGGTTGGATTTTTCGACTGATGCGGTCTTTTGTTTTTCGCATTCCAGTAAACAGCGGGCGATTTCCACCGGCCAAAGATTGCGTGTTCGCAAGATAAAATCAGCGATCATTTTCAAGGTCGTAACCAATGCCTGACCCGGCGGAATGATATAGGCTTGGACGGTTTCAGCAGCACTTTTTCGTAAGGACTGAATCGCCCCGAATCCATATAAAATTTTATAGCCATCACTCTTAGCTTGCAGAAATACCGGGGCGGTAAAAATATTCGGAGGCGATTGATTTTCACTGCGGAAATTTTCTTCATCAAAGATGTGCAATCCGCTCTCAATCGGATGAATTTGATTTAACTCAACAGTTTTGATCTGCAAGGAAACGTTCCTTTCTATGTTGATAGGCGAGCAATTTTTCGGTATAAATATTTGGCAACTCGGGATGCTTCGCCCGTCCCTGACTTAAGATCGTCAGTTTTTTGACAATCTCCTTCAGGACCAGTTCTGTCTGGTTTAAATCCAGATTTTCTTTCAGGATTTTTTCGAGCGCCAGCACCCGGTAACGGTCCATACCCCAATACTTACGCGAAAGTTGATCGGCGTGACCGCCGGTTTTAACAATCAGTTTTTCCGGCAGCAGGCCGATCTCGTATTTCAGGGCAATTCGCAGCCACAGATCATAATCTTCACAAACCGGCAGACTTTCATCGAAGACCCCAATATCATTAAAGACTTTCTGGTGAATGATGACCGCCGAAGGACTGACGATGCAAAGCGGCAGGCATTGCGGAAAAATCCACCCACCGTATTTACGGTGCTTTTTCATAGGATTAACGAAAACTCCATTCCGGATCCATTTTTCGTCAGTCTGCATAATTAGCCAGTCCGGATGTTCGGCTAAGCACTCCATCTGACGGGTTAATTTTTGCGGCAGCCAGTAATCGTCTGAATCCAGGAAAGCCACCCAGGCGCCTTCGGATTTTTCCAGTCCCAGATTGCGCGCCGAAGAAACCCCGGAATGCAATTGAGAAAAATAACGAATCTTTTTTTTGTATTTTTTAATAATCCGACTGGTATCGTCGGTACTGCCGTCATCGATGACAATCAATTCAAAATTGCGATAAGTTTGCTCCAGAACCGATTCAATTGCCCGTGTGAGACTGCCTTCGCGATTGTACGTCGGAATGATAACCGACACTTTTCCCGGATCAATCATAACCCACCTCTGGCGGCTGTTTCAGAATCATTTTTATTAGTAGTGGCACATTGACGGCTAAAAGGTCAGCTGCAACTGCCAGGTTTGACCGGAAATCAATGGCAGTCTGACCATCGGCACAATCGCTGATGACCTTCAGAACAAAAAACGGGACGCCTCCGCGCCTGCACAAGTCGGCGTAAGCGAAGGCTTCCATATCAACCGCATCCACCGGAATGCGATTGGGAATTGTTTGCCGGTCAGCATACGCGGTCATCGGAATCGAACTGGAATAGAGATTCCCCGTTAGCCAGCCCGCCGGCTTCACTTCCATTCCCAACCGGCTGGCATTTCCTGTACTGATAATCTCCAGACTGCCGTTTATCTTACCAATTATTGTCGTCGGAAATAACACCATGGGCGGCTTGAACCGCTCGCTGAGCGCTCCGGCAGTACCGACGTTGATAACGGCAGTGTAGTTGTGAAGATTTTTAATCTGCAAATCATGGTAAACGTTTTGAATTCCCTGGCCGGTCACAATAAGCTCGCTCTCCGGCCAGTCGTACTTCTCCGGCAATGTATTCAGAATATTTTCCAGTCCGGCGATTTCTTTCCTGTAAGCCGCTCCGATCAGAATTTTCATGCGTACTTTCGATTTTTTATCACTGTACTAATTTATCTGATTTACCGATAAATCTGAAAATCCTGCACGGTTCAGAAATGTTTTTCAAGATTAAATGGAAAATCGGTAAACGACTAAGCGACGATCGCTTCGATCTGTTCTTCGTGTTCAGCATTTTCAGCCGGAGTGGCCTTTGCCGGTTTTAAACTGGCGCTGATCACATCCTTCCAGATCTCTTTGGGAAGGGTCGTATACCACCCACAATTATTACAGACCTTATAGTAGACCTTATTGCCGAAGTAAGTATTCTTCCGGTACACGATATTGCCCGAACACTTCGGGCATTGTTCGTTGATCTTACTGTCATAAGGCTGGGCGTTACCCTTTTTTCCACTGTTGTTGAAATTATCACTCATGGTGATTGGCCTTTAAGACTTCATTTTTCGGGTTTTGACATTTTTGCGGTAGTTAGTGATTATTTGCTAGTTCCTACTCTACCCACCTAAATATTCTAATTTCTATACATATTTGTCAAGGATTTATTTTCAGCGTTTAAAAAAAAATCAGCGGCTTGCCTCTTTTACGACCTTTAACTAACTTTGTTCAAGGAGATTTTATATGAGTCTGAAAATGTATCCGATCCCGTTACGTCACCTAACCGAATGGATCAATTCTGAATTTCGCAACCGGCAAACGATCTTTGGCATCCCGGCGGGCAATTTCAGCCGGACGCCAGGCCGGTATAATTTTAAAATTGGCAATCAGACCTGTGCGCGTCCACTGGGACCGGCCGCCGGACCGCATACGCAGATGACTCAGAATATCATCGCCGCTTATCTGACCGGCGCGCGTTTCTTTGAACTAAAAACCGTCCAGATAATGGATAATCTGGAAATCGCCAAACCCTGCATCTCCGCCGAGCGCGAAGGCTATAATACCGAATGGTCGACAGAACTCAGCGTTCCGCAAGCTCTTGACGAATATCTGAAAGCCTGGCTATTGATCCCCTATATCAGGAAAATGCTTTACCCGCAGCTGTCTCCCGAAAATGACGGCGTCATCTTTAATATGAGCGTCGGCTACGATCTGGCAGGGATAAAATCCGCTAAAATAGACCGGTTCATCGAATCTCTGAAATCCGCCGAAACCGCGTCTCAGTTCAATGAATATCAAGCCCATCTTTCAGATCTAAAAAACGGCGGTTGTAGTCTGGCCGTTTCTCCCAATGTATGCAACTCGATCACACTTTCGACGATGCATGGCTGTCCGCCCGCCGAAATCGAGGCCATCGCCAGTTACCTGCTTCGCGAAAAGCATCTCCATACCTATGTAAAATTGAATCCTACGCTGCTTGG
The DNA here is from genome assembly GCA_964576275.1 of uncultured bacterium. GTDB lineage: Bacteria > Fidelibacterota > UBA2242 > UBA2242 > UBA2242 > JAGNGI01. The sequence goes on from CAZNUN010000005.1 coordinate 82,299, forward strand.
GTACGATTTTGTCCGCAAGGTACTCGACCAAAATGGGTTCGGGCATATTCAGTTAAAACCGGCCTCTTTCGAACATGATTTACAATTTGAGCAAGCTCAACCGATGTTGACACATCTGCGCACTTTAGCAAAAAAACTGAATCTGACATTTGGCGTCAAACTTTCCAACACTCTGCCGGTTGTCAATAACCAAGGTCAGTTACCGGGTACTGAAATGTACATGTCCGGCCAGGCTCTGTATCCTTTGACGATTAACCTGGCATTCCGGCTGGCGCAGTCTTTCGATGGCAAACTTCCGATTTCCTATTCGGGCGGCGCGGATGCGCTGAATATCGGGGAAATTATTGCGACCGGAATCGCTCCGATCACAGTCACGACTGCTTTACTGAAGCCGGGCGGATACCTGCGCCTCAAACAATTAGCCGAAGAAATTGATCAACCCACCGAAGTACCGGCTAATGACAAGATCGATATCGATCGCCTGGGGCAACTTGCCGAACAAACACTTCAGACTACCGGAAAACGGATTCCCCTCGAAAACAAACCGATTCCCAAGGCGGAACGCCCCCTGCCATTGTTCGATTGTTTCATTGCGCCCTGCCAGGAATGCTGTCCGATTCATCAGGATGTGGCAAGTTATTTACGGCAAATTAGGGATGGCCACTATGATGCGGCTCTGGCTTCGATTCTGATCCAAAATCCATTGCCCAATATCACCGGCCATATCTGCGACCACCAATGCATGACAGCCTGCACGCGAAATTACTACGACGATTCGCTGGCTATTCGAGAAATGAAAAAAGTTGCCGCCAATTCCGCCCACATCCAATCCGATTTCAAAATCCCAAAAAATTGTTCTGATAAAAAAATTGCCATCCTCGGGGCGGGTCCAGCCGGCCTGGCTACGGCATTTTTTCTGGCAAAAGCCGGTCTGATCGTAACCGTGTTCGATAAGAATCCGCAAGCTGGTGGCACGGTGCGTTTTATCATCCCCGGATTTCGTCTGCCGCTGACGGCCATCGAACGCGATGTGCAGTTGATTACCAGTCTGGGTGTGGAATTTGTCTTCAACCAAAAATCAGACTTGACAATTGAAGATCTTCGGCGAACAGGATTCACATACATTGTTTTAGCAATCGGCACGGGCGATAGTCCGGCGCTGAACATCAACTCCGACAATCCCAATATCCTGGAAGCGGTAGAATTTCTGAAAAAATTCAACGCCAAAGCCGAACTAAACCTGGGCCGGGCAGTCGCTGTTGTCGGAGGTGGAAATTCTGCCATGGATGCCGCGCGGGCAGCTCGTCGCGTGCCGGGAGTGGAGGAAGTCTTCATTCTTTACCGGCGGACAATCTCCCAGATGCCGGCTGATCGCGAGGAACTCGAAAATGCTATCACTGATGGCGTCGAATTCCGGGAGCTGATAAATCCGGTCGCGTTCACAGCAGATGGAATTTTAAAATGTCAACGTATGAAACTTGGCGAACCGGATTCTTCCGGGCGCCCAAGACCGGTACCGGTCGATGAATTCGAAGAATTGCATATAGATACACTCATCACCGCCATTGGTGAACGAGTCGATCGTAACTATCTGGAAAAAATCGGACTCAGCCCTGATAAAAGCGGCAAATTGAAATTCGATCCCACCAGCAACGAAACTGAAATACCTGATGTTTTCATTGGCGGTGACGCCGCACGCGGACCGGCGACAGTCGTGGAAGCCATCGCTGACGGACGCAAGATCGCATCCGCCATCCTGGCGCGGGAACATATAAATTATGTCGCCGAATCGATAACACCGGGAGCCAGTACTGCAACCATAGAAGATATTTACGACAAGAAAGGCCGGATTTCACCGGCGGAAGATTCTCCGACGACTACCTCCCAGATCCAGGCGGAAGCCGATCGTTGCCTGGAGTGCGACCAGCTTTGCACACGCTGCGTCGATGTTTGCCCCAACCGCGCCAATATCGCCGTCCGTATCGAAGATGACAAGTTCGGTAACGCTTATCAGATCGTACACCTCGATGTTCTCTGTAATGAATGCGGCAACTGTGCGACTTTCTGCCTGTATGAAAATGGCCAACCGTACCATGAAAAATTTACCCTTTTCGCAGATGAGCCCACTTTCAGAGCCAGCCGCAACAGTGGATTCGTCCGCAGCGGTGAGACTTATTGTGTCCGCATCAACCATGAAATTTGGGAATTCAATCCCGCTGAAACTGTGGACAATCCGGCCATTTCCGCGGATAAATTGCCCGTTATTCATTTAATCCAGACCCTGATAAAAGATTACAAATATCTTTTTATTTAAAATCCGCAAATAAATCCCCAGTCCGGGCGATGGAAATATTTTCTGAAAAACTACCGGTACGTATCGGAGCATCAGTGTCGGATTCGGTAATCCATATTCGCAAGATACGATCCTTGTGATCATCATCCAGTTCATCGCAACCAGGTACTTTTTTACGGCGAACAGAATGATATTTTTCAATTCCACAAAAAAAAATACATTGGTTAGTTAGGGTGACCTAATTAAATTAGGGCGGTATGATTGAAGAACCAACCGGCGCCCCCAATCTCTCGCACGCTCAGGAAGATTACCTTAAAATCATCCTTGATCTGATCAATTCCCAGCGCGTCGCTCGTGTCAAGGAAATCGCCCAGCGCAAAAACGTCAGCATGCCGACCGTCACCGAAGCCATGCGCAAAATGGCGCAGGATGGGCTGATCAATTACTCGGCGCATGAATACATCGATCTGACGAGTCAGGGCGAACAGGCTGCCCAGCAAATGATTGGACGCCACCGGTTTCTGCAACTTTTTCTGGAAGAAATTTTAGACATTCCGACTGAAACTGCCAACGCCGAGGCCTGTCTGCTGGAACACCAGCTGAGTTCAATCACTTTAGAGCGGATGATTCTGCTATACCAGTTCCTGACCAATTGTCCGCACCGTACCGAAGACCTGATGGCAAGTCTGCGGCAATGTCTTTCCATCGACGGGAACTCCAAAAATACGGACGGCCGCGACTGCTTCTTTAACACTCCCTTTCCTCATACTACCAATGATAAACACCTGATACACCTTCTTCTGGCAGACTTGTCCGAAGGACAGGCGGCCGTCGTGGTCATGCTGGGAGTCAATGTCGAAAAGCTGCATGAATTTATATCCCAGGGACTCGTGCCGGGAGCAACTCTGAAAATGGAACACTCCGGCGCTGATGATCGCCCCTATGTTATCACAATCAATGGATTACAAATTAAAATAGAACCCGACCTGGCCAAACTGATCGAAGTTGCCATTCCGATGGAGAATAAACAATGACCACAGAACTTATTGACTTGCATAACGCCAATCTGGCTGAAATATCGGACGGCCAGAAATTCCGGATCAGGAAGGTGCGCGGACATGGTGAAATCCGCCAGCGCCTGATTGATCTTGGATTCGTGAGAAATGAAGGCGGAACCGTACTCCGCCAAGCGCTTTTAAAAGACCCGATTGAGATCGAGATCAAGGGCACCCGCGTCTCACTGCGACGCGCCGAAGCCCGTCTGATTGATATTGAGGTCATCGCTTGAATATACCTCCGCGCCAATTTCGTCGCCGCCGGAATCGCTTTCCGGGATTTTTCGGCGATAACCTGAAACCTATTCGCATCGCACTGGCTGGCAATCCGAATTCCGGCAAAACCTCGCTTTTCAATGCGATTACCGGACAACATCAACATATCGGTAATTACCCGGGCGTAACCGTAGAGCGAAAATACGGCCGTCTGCATTACAAAGGCGACTGGCTGGAAATAATTGACCTGCCCGGAACCTACAGTCTGACGGCCTACTCAATGGAAGAAATCGTCGCCCGTGACTTCGTCATCCGGGAGAAACCGGATGTTATCATTGACGTCCTGGATTCCACCAATTTAGAGCGGCATCTGTACCTTTTGTTGCAGTTTCAGGAACTGGGAGTGCCTTTAGTCGGCGCTCTGAACATGTCGGATGAATGCGCCGCAAAGGGTATTTCCATTAATCACGAACTAATGGCGAACATTTTGGGAATCCCCCTCGTGAAAACTGTCGGAACCAGCGGTGAAGGTCTGGATCGGTTGCTGGACACCGCCATTAAGGTCGCCAAAGGTCAGATCGCGACCAGCGGACGGCATCTGAATTATGGTGAAGATGTGGAAGAAGCCCACAATCAAATCATTGCACTGCTTAATAACGATGACGTTTTCACGGCTAAATACCCGGTCCATTGGATCGCTATCAAACTTCTGGAAAATGACCGTGACGCCATTCAAAAAGTCCGACAGGAACATTTGCATGCCGAAACCGTGTTATTTCAAACCGATCTGATCCGCCAACGCCTGGAAACACACTTCAAGGAAGATAGCGTGGCGATTATTGCCGAACAGCGTTATGCCTACATCACCGGCGCCATCCGCGAAGGAATAAAAGCGGATCGCACCCGACCCGCCCTGGACTGGACAGAGCGGATAGACCGGGTTATGCTAAACCGCTTCCTGGGGATTCCGATTTTCCTTCTTATAATGTTTTTGATCTACCAGGCTACTTTCGGTCTTGGTAATCCTCTGGCGGGGTATATTTCAGATTTGTTCGGGCGGCTCTCATTGACTTTAAAAGACCTGCTTCCGTCCGGGCAGTTTCGTGGTTTCCTGACGGATGGTCTGATTGCCGGAGTCGGAGGGGTATTGGTTTTCCTGCCACTGGTTGTTTTCCTCATGTTGGGCTTATCGCTGCTTGAGGACACCGGTTATATGGCCCGGGCGGCCTTTGTTATGGATAAGTTCTTCCACATTTTCGGCTTGCATGGCCGCAGTTTTATTCCGTTCATGTTGGCGACCGGCTGTGCGGTTCCGGGAATCATGGCGGCACGTTCATTAGTTAACAGACGCGATCGAATAATTACGATTTTGGTGACGCCGTTCATGATGTGCGGCGCCAAAACACCGGTCGTTGCCATGCTGGCGGCGGTTTTCTTTGCCAAGCATGCCGGGCTGGTGTTTTGGGGGATTTGGTTTTCAGGCTGGATAGTAGCCCTGCTGATTGCTCTGCTTTTCCGCAAGACCCTTTTTAAAGGCGATCAGAGTCCATTTGTCATGGAATTGCCTCCCTACCGCTGGCCTTCTTTGCGTAGCGTCATGATCCACATGTGGCAAAGAACTCTCTCCTATCTACATAAAGCCGGAACGATAATTCTGGCCTCAGCCGTTATTATCTGGATCGCACTTAATTATCCCAAGGCACCGCAGACGGTACAAAATACCGACGCCAGTCAAGGCCAAATAATGACCACACACACCTTGGATCATAGTTTTGCCGGAAAGCTCGGCCGCTCTCTCGAGCCGGTTTTAAAATGGGCTGGATTTGACTGGAAACTGGGAGTCAGTTTAGTAGCCGGGCTGGCCGCCAAGGAGATCATCATCTCCACGATGGGCATCCTGTACGGCATCGATGAAGTTGAATCTGAAGACGCAGGCCAAACCCATCTGACCTCGGTGGGCTATCAACTCAGTCGCGATCCAAATTACAGCCCGCTGGCAGCGCTGGCTCTCATGATTTTCGTAATGTTCTATACGCCCTGCCTGGCGACTTTAGTGATGGTCAAGAAAGAGCTGGGAACCTGGAACTGGCCGCTTTTCCAGACTTTCTACACTCTGGGCATCGCATTTGTATTGGCGGTTATAATTTACCAGTGCGGAACATTCCTGCCGCGTATATTTTAATTTGAATAACCATAATCAACATTTCACCTGGATGATTCGGACTTCGTCAGGTATAATTTGATATTTGAAAAAACAATCATTATATTCAGGGGTCAGATTTACGCGGATGGTATGCGTTATATATCTTGAACTCACTATTATAAAATGACGAAAAACGCCAAGGACGGTCGTTAGCTATGAGTGAATCTTTCCACCAAAAAAATATTTTACGGAGACTTTCAATCCGGTACAAATTGATCCTGACAATGACATTCATTATCGGTCTGATTGCGATTTTTCTATTTTTCTATTATCCGAATCGCATGAAAGCCAGATCGGTTTCAGCGCTGGTGGATAAAAGTATGACGATGGGACAATTCATAGCATTGAATCTGAGCCAGCCGCTCTACAGGCAGGATAAAAGTACTGTCATGGAAATAATCGAGATTGCCAGGCAGTATGAAGATCTGTATTATTTGGTCGTACAGGATGATTCCGGTCGTATTTTTACCGAACATAATCTGTCGGGAGCAAATGACCTGAATTATCAGTCGCCGCCGGCAGAGCCGACCTTTGATGCCGGCCAGGAATATTTTCAGACTACCATCCCGATCATATACGATCGGACGATTATCGGTAATCTGTATTTGGGTTTTTCACTTACCAACCTGCATCAGGAAGTTTATCTGATCCGCTATGATGGCATGATTCTTAGCCTGTCTATCCTGGCGATCGGATTCTTCCTGGCGATCGGGATCAGTAATCTGATGATCCACCCCCTGAACCAGATGGTTACTACGGCGGAAAAAATCGCAGCCGGTAATTTTAAAGAACGGGCAGCGGTTCAGACGTCTGACGAAATCGGCAAGCTGGGACAGGCATTTAATACCATGCTGGATAAGCTTGAATCCGCCCACGAAGAAGTTGACCAGATTAACAAAGAACTGGAAATAATGGTCGAATCACGCACCGCGGCGCTTTCGATTACCAACGCCCAACTACAGTCCGAATTACGCGCACGGCGTCAGGCTGAAAAAGATCTCTCAACCGAAAAAGAACTCATCACCATTACCCTCAGCGCTATTGATGACGGCGTTATCAGCACCGACATTAGTGGAAAAATCATCCTGCTGAACAAAGCCGCGGAAATCTTAACCGGCTGGCTGGAACTTCACGCTGCTGGCGAACAGCTTTCCAAAATATTCCACATTAACGAAAATCGGGAACTTGATCAAACCCTGCTCCAGATAATGAAAAACAAACAGCCTTCCATCGCCTTGGAAAAAGGCACCCTGACCGACATCAACGGTAGAACCAAACAGGTTATTTATACCATTTCGGCTATCTGCGATAATTTCGGCGAGATCATCGGCTCGGTAGTCGTTTTTCGGGCAGTCTGAAGATTGAAGGAATTAATCCGGATAGACCGATTTACTTCTCTGCGATAGCCAGTATACCGAAAAACTTGATAAGAAATCCATTACCCTACCTTGTTCATGACTTCTTCAAGTTCTTTTAGCACATAGGGTTTGATGAGAGTGCCGGAGAATCCGTAGCTGGTATAATCCTGCATGACCGGGTCACGGAAATGACCACTGGACACGATAGCTCTGACATCCGGATCAATTTTTTTCAGTTCTGTGATTGTTTCCCTGCCGCCCAAACCACCGGGAATAACCAGATCAACGAGTACTAATTTGAACGGCTGGTTCTGTTCAAGAGCCTCTTTATATTTGACAATCGCCTCGTTGCCATCCCGGGCCAGATCGACTTCATACCCAAGCTTATTCAATAAGGCCGCAACCATTTCTAGAACGATTTCCTCATCGTCCATCACCAGGATGCGGCCGCCGGAGTGCACTTCCCCTCCGGTTGTTGCGGCAGCCTGATTTTGTTCTTCACAGCAAGCCGGGAGATAAATGTCGAAACAGGTACCTCGTCCGTTATCGGAATCAACCGTGATTAAACCGTCATGTTTTTTTATATTCTGATAAGCGGTAGCCATTCCGAAACGACTGAATTCACGCCTAATATTAAATTGCGGATAAAAAATATTTTCAATAAAATCGTCGGAGACACTGCTAACCTCATCGCAGAATTTGATCAGGACATAACGGCCAGGCGCCAAAGGCAATGAGCTCTCTCCATCCAATATCAGGTTTCTGGCGCTGATATGAATGTTCCCCCCGTTCGGCATGGCTTCGATGGCATTCAGGGTCAGAAAATTGAACGTCTGGCTAAATTTGCCCGGATCGAGACGCGTCGGCCAGAGATCAGCCGGCAAATCGAAATCAGCTCTGACAGTGGTTCCTTCGGTCGAGAAGGTCACTGTCTTTTTAATCAATTTATCAATCGAGACCACTTTCTTCCTGATGATCTCCGTATCTGAAAAAGTCAGCATCTGTTCGACCAGTAACTTGGCCTCATTGGCTGCCTCTTCGCTTTTCAACAAATAGTTGCTGATATGATCGTCTTTATCCGTTTTCTGGATTGAAAGGCCTAAGTACCCCATGATGACCGTCAGAATATTATTCAGATCATTGGCGAGATTACGAGTCACCAGTTCGATGCTATCCAGCTGCCGGGCTTTAACGGCTTCTTTCTGAAGTTTTTCCTGGACGGTGATGTTTTCGATCAGCACATAAAAGGCGTTGACCGACCCGGCTTCATCCAGCGTCGGTACAAACTCCGAACGGATGATCTGGGACTTTTGAGTAAGGTCGTTGTAATAGAAGCGGAACGAGACGCGCTGCCCACTTAGCACTTTGCGGATTTGGGGGCTGAATATCTGGTAAACGTCGTCCGGCAGATGGTCCGCCAATGGCTGGCCGATCAGGCTTTCCTTGGCAACGTCGAGCCAGTCGGCGTAGGAACTGTTGACATACAGATAGCGTTCATCGGCACTGACGTAGGCGATCAGAGCTGGAATGCCGTCGGTAATAATCGCCAGACGTTCGTTAGCCAGGCGCTGTTCACTTTCGGCGGTCTTACGCCGGGTGATTTCCTTTTCGAGAGACTGGTTGAGTTTCAGCAGCTCGGAAGTGCGTTCCGCGACCAAAGTTTCCAGATTTTCGCGGTATATCCGGTTTTCTTCCTCCAGGGCTTTTTTAGTATCTTTCAGCCATTTGACTTTAGCGGCGTTCGAAACCACCTGGCGAATTCGTTTCATGCTCACCGGCTTGGGAAGGTAGTCATATACTCCTAACCGTATGGCCTCCGTGGCGGTATTGATGGTCGGTTCGCCCGATATGATGATCAGTTCGATATCGGGAAACTGTTCGTGGATTTCCTTCAGCAGGGCAATGCCATTGACCCGCGGCAATATCAGATCGGAAATGACGATGTCAATTTTATTGTTCCGCAGCAGATTCAGCGCTCCTTCGGCGCCTTCAAGAACCTCCACCTGGTGATTGTCCATTAACAAAAATTCCCGCAGAGTGATCCGCACACTTTTTTCATCATCGATAATCAGAATATGAGCCATATTTTCTTCTACCTGACAGTAATATCTTCGACCGGAAGAGTAAATGAAAATTTCGTATATTTGCCTGCGACGCTATCCACTTTAATTTCACCGCCGTGTTCTTTGATGATACCATAGCTGACCGACAATCCCAGTCCCGTGCCCTCGCTGCGGGATTTGGTAGTGAAAAACGGATCGAAGATGCTTCCGGCGACATCAGCCGGTATGCCAATGCCATGGTCGGTTATTTCGGTGGTTAGCCAACAGCTGCCCGTCTGCTTAATAACGTAAGACTTGATCTCTATGAGCTTTTCTTCATTGTAATCATCATACTTCATATTTAAAGCATCCCGGGCGTTCATCAGCAGATTGATGATGACCTGCTCGATTTGCTGGCTTTTGCATTGCACCATCGGCAGGTCGTCGGACACATCCACCTTTATCGTGATCATATCTTTACGGATGACTGTCTCAATTAAAGCCAGAGAGACCCGGACAATGTCGCTCATTCGGGCCGGGCTGTGGCCTTCCTTGTCATGCCGGGCAAAGGCCAGCAGATTGCGGACAATACCGGCAACGCGCTCGCCTTCCTCAATAATACCCTGCGCGAATTCCTGGAGACTGGATTCGGTTACCCGGTCGTGGATCAGCTGGGCATAATTGATTATTCCGGTCAGGGGATTATTGACTTCGTGCGCCACTCCGCTGGCCAAGGTGCCAATCGATTCCAGCCTTTTCTGCTGACGTAATTGTTCTTCGATATTCTGGCGGGTGGACTCCATTTGTTTATACTGGGTCAGGTCATGTATGTTCACCGCCACCATAATGTTGTCGCCCGTATGAATGGGTGCTATATTCGCCCGCAGATACTTTTTTTGTCCACTATTTAAGTGCACTTCGCCTTCCACAAACCGGTTGTTGATCATCGTCTCCCGGCTTTTCAGAAAATATTCCACCACTTCGACGAGATTGTCAAGAATGGAGACGTTACCCCAGGTGGTCTTGGGCAGGGTTTCGATAAATTCGTTAAAAATGACTCCGATCACCTCGGAGCGTTTAATACCGGAGAGCTTTTCCAGGGTTCGGTTCCATTCGACGACGGCGCCATTATGATCAATCAGAATCAGACCATCCGAGGACTGATCGAAAAAACTGTGAAATTTCAACTCGCTTTCCTTCAGCGCCCGGTCGGTTCGAACCGATTCTGAAATATCATGGAGAGTTTCGATAGCGCCGTTTACCCGCCCTTTTTCGTTTCTGATCCGGGCTGCGGTAATGAAAAGCCAGAGGTTTTTCCGGCTGCCAATCTTCTCAAAAAAGCAGACTGATTCATAAGCATCGGGAATCAGCTGAGAACGCCGGATATTCTCGGGATAATATTTGCGGATTTCGCTTAACGAGGCATCATCCAGTACCAGGTCGGCCAACAGAGGGCGTTCCTGGGTATAAAAGGCCTGCCAGGCACCTTTTGAACCAATCACTTGCTCGGCCGGCAGTCCGGTCAGATTCTCGATGGCTTTATTCCAGTGTGTGATGATATGCTGACTGTTGATCACGAATATCGGAACGGCGGCGCCTTCCAGAATCCGACCCAATTGCTGTTCCGTATCCTGACTGCCGCGGATATTTTTCAGAATCCCGAAAACCTTATTCTGACCCGGAATAATTTCCGCTGTCAGGCGGCAACCGATCAGCTTGTTGGCTTTATTCCTGACCGTAATCCTGTAATCATTCAGGTAGCCTTCGGATTTCAAGGTGCTCCAGATTTTTTCGTTTTCCATCGCCAATCCGGAGTAATCGGCGATATTATGGCCGATCAGTTCCTCGCGGGAAAAATTGAAAAAATTCTTCACCGATGGGCTTACGTCCTCGATGACACCGCTCAGATCAGTTATCCAGCAGACGTCCTGAATATGTTCCAGAATCTCAAGATACCAAGTACAACGCTCCGTCACCTGCCGGGCAGCAGTAAATTTTTCCAGAGCGATCCCGAGTGTGGCTTCCAGAAGGGGTGGATTGATCGGTTTGACGATCCAGCCGCAAGCGTTCAGGTTTTTGAGCCGCGATGAAATTTTCTTGATTCGGGGATCGACGCTGAAAACGACCGGATATTTATGCAGAGCCACAGCAACATTTTTATAGAGACTGGCCGTGATTTTTGCGATCAGACCGGCCTCGACGATAATCAGATCGGGTTGATAGGTCGTGATGGCTTGATCGAGTGAATCATCAACAGCGCTGACCGATTGAAATTCCCAGCCGATATTTACCAAGATATTCCCGAATTCCACCCGATAGGATTCATCCGACTCGATCAGAAATGCTTTCATCGTGACCATCTCTTAGCCTGATAAATTCCGGGGCTGACCGCTCGATTATCGATAGATGTCAATCCTACCCATTCAACCGGCATCATCGCGTAGTTAATTCTCGCTGTCCTATTTTTTTATATTTCACCTCAGTCGACTTTCTCAAAAAAGCCATGGAAAAATAACATTTATTTTTGGAATTATCAACCAGCGTTTCAAGGCTGGCAATCGATCTTTTCACCGGTGTTTGGGAAAATTCATTATAAATTAATTGCGTGGAAGGATTTTCCGTCCGTCCGGTAAAATTTTCCTAAAAGATTTAAGTTAAATTTTGCGATTATTTTTATTCTGAGATTAAATAGTCCGGGTTAATCATTTTATCGGCGATATTGGCGTAGACGTCTTCGGTGTCGTAATAGCCTGCGCGGATTTTGGCGCGGATCGCTTCGATTTCCGGCGAGGCTACTTCCTGAGCATTGGTCACCTCAGCGGTGGTCTCCTGGGCCGGCGCCACCGGCGCAGACACGATTTTTCCCGCGATTTGGGCCACTACATCCGGCTTGGAATAGACTCCCGCCTTGACTTTCTCGCGGATTTGAGCCAGGGTTCGCTCATCCGTCGTTTTAATCTTTTCGATTTCCCTTAGGTACTGTTCGACTTCGGTCTTTTTCAGCAACAGGAGTTCACCCGATGCTGACAAATTTAGCGTATCGCCGACTTGCTCCTTATCGGTTGCGACGCTTGAAGATTCGTTGGTTTGGCGTGCAGAGATTTCAGAGACTTGCCTTTCCCGCTCGATCCGACGGGAAGATGCATAATCAATGTACCCTGCCTCTTTAATGCTGGTCATTTTTCACTCCTGGCAGATATCAACGATTCTCGCTTTCACAAATCTTCTTCTCCTGTTTCTATTATCGGCAATTTTTGACATTTCTTTAATGTTTTCCTGTCTTTTTTCGGTTAATATACTCAAAATTTTTTGATCGAGCGAATTTAATTGGCGGGCTTTCTCCCTGATTTCGGGATTTAGATCGCCCGGCCGGAGGTTGCCGCTGTGGCGATTTCTGTATTTATTGAACTCGGAATCGATCTGACGGATCAGCTGATTGCGGCTTTCCAGAAAGGCCATAATATCGCCAACGATATTTTCCGGATCCTGATCCAGATATTTCTCTGTCAGCGCACAAAGACTGGCAAAGAGAGTGCGCAGTTTATTCTCTTCATTGGATTTGACAGTAACAGTTTCATACCTTTGCATAAACAAGCTGTTCATGAGCTAGCCCCTTTAAACATACGTGGTAAGATAGGACATTTGGCTGTTGAGGAGACTCATAGCCTGATACATTTCTGAAAATTGACTGCGCAGCTGCTCTTCGCGCCGTTCGAGAAAAGCTTCCATTCTTTCGATCCGGTCGTCCAGACTTTCGATCTGGTCTTCGATAATTTTCTTGCTGTTGATAATCGTCCCGTCCGCCTGTACGAAGCGCTCAATAAAGTCACTCAGCCGATGTGCAATTCCCGTATCGGTCGTATTAAACAACTCGGCGACATACTGACTGTTTGCGCTCAGAGCATCCTCGAGCTTTTCGGTATCAGAAATGGTCAGGGTGCCGTCGGCGTTGGCGGTAATACCGATATTGAATAGTTTTGAATAGGCCGAATTCGCAACTCCTGTAACGGTAGCGCCGATAATTTCGCGCAGCTCGTATTTCATATTGCGGTAAATATAATCTTTTGAAAGGGTCGCGATATCATCAGTCGCGGTATTGGTAGCCGCGTTGGCGGCCAGAAAGTCAATCAATTCATTATATGAATCAATAAATCCCTGGATTTCCTCCTTCACCGCGGAATTATTGGCGGTAATCGTCAATGTTTCAGCTGAACTGAAGGTGTTCAGGATCTGGATATTCAGACCTTCGGCAGCATCGGAAATGTTGTTGCTGTTGCGATAAAGAGTCAAGCCGTCGATTGTAAATTTTGAATTCAACAGACTGTCCGAAGCACTGGTTCCGATGGCATTCATGTAGCCGCCGGAGGTTCCGCTCTGTTGCACCAGATTGTTGATTTCGATCGCCGCCAGTAAGCTGTCGGCGCTGTCGGTAAAAGACAGACGATAATCATATCCACTCTGGGCGCTGGTCAGCATCAGGCGCGAGGTGCCAGATATTTCTGTAATTACTGAAGCCTGGAGACCTTCACTCGTCAGAATATCGTCATTGATCTTGGCCGTATTGACGGCGTCGTTGATGGCATCCGCGATAGCGTTTAAAACTTCATCATCATTCAGGGTAAAAGTATCCGCAGTAATTGTCACGTCGATGTATACCCGGTTTTCGGGATCGCCTTCAGTGGGATGAGCCACTTCGATAGAAAAAGTCTGATCGGTGGAAAAACCCGCAAAACTGGTATCTGTATCCGTATACTGTTTGGAAACCCGCGAATCCGCCACGGCCAGGCGATCGACGGTGATCGTGTGGTTTCCCAGGACGGCTGAACTGGAGGCATCCACTGTTACTAAATCTGTATCGCTGGATTTAGCGGTTTTCGCTGCGAAATAATCTGTCGTCTCGTCGGTAAGGCGATCGGTGCGGGTCTTGAGGGCTGAAAGAGTGGAATCCAGATTGGAGAGCAGGTTCTTTTTAGTATAAAGGCTTTCCTGCTTCTCGACTAAAGCATCCCGTGGTTGTTCTTCGACCGCCATATAAGTATCGATCAGGGTCTCGAAGTTTTCCTGTGAAGATAAAATCGAAGCAATGTCTAAGGCCATTTTATTCCCTTAATTGTAAGATCGCCCCCGCCATTGACACAGGTTTGTGCCGTCCGGGACTGTTTTTAGCGATCTGTTCACGATTTCAACAATCCGACAGTAATATTCAAGACAAAAAACGTACCATCCTCTAAATGGCACGTTGCTCCTCGATAAAGCACTTTCCAGCGTTTGTAAAAATGGATATAAAAAAAAGAGGCGGGAATATTATTCCCACCTCTTCTTTCAGGAATCTGGCTTTTCTAATTAACCCATCAGAGAAAGCACTAACTGCGGAGAAGAGTTCGCCTGCGTAAAGGACGAGGCGGCAGTCTGTTGCAAAATCTGGTACTTCATGGATTCCATCTGCTCTTCAACCATATCCGCGTCTTCGATATTGCTACGAACTGCGGAAGTGTTGGTGATGGCGGTCGACAAGGTTGATTCCTTGAAATCCAGACGGGAGGTGTATTCACCAACGTCCTGGATAAGGCCAGACAGCGTATCAATCGCACCACTCACTGTGGTGATAGCCGAATTGGCGCCGGACTGGCTGGAAACATCGATCGAGCTGATGCCGAGCGAGGCGGCTGAGGCATTGCCGAGGCTGACGGCCAGGGTATTGGAGGCCTCTTCACCGACCTGGAAGCTGCCGGAATAATCGCCGTCGATCAACGAATCACCGTTGAAGGTGGTTTCCGAAACGATATCGCCGATTTCCGTGATCAGGGCTGTGACCTGAGTATTGATCGCCGTGCGTTGGGTGGTATTCAGCGACTGGTCGGCAGCCTGGGTGGCTTTTTCTTTAATGGTCTGAAGAATGTCCATGATATTCTCATAACCACCTTCGGCTGTGTTCAGGATGCTCTTGGCATTGGTAACGTTGTCCAGAGCAACTTCCAAACCTTTTTCCCGTCTTTCCAAACTGCGAGCCAACTGATAACCAGCCGGATCGTCTGCGGCACTGTTGATCTTTTTACCGGTGGAAAGGCGCAGCTGTACTTCGGCCAATTTGCTGTTGATACTTTTCAGTGAACCATACGCCTGTTGGGCATCGACATTTGTGTTAACTTGCGTGACACTCATTTTACACTCCTTTGTGTTTTCGGGCATCCCTGCCCTTTTTGTTTTTTTTGCGGTTTCAATAAACTTGCGATGGGTTTTCCGCTTTTCTTCTCCGCATCGCTTTTCAAACATCTTCTACCCTAATTATCGCCTGCGGAAATGAAATCTGAAAAATCAGGAACCGATTTGTTTTAATGATTTTAAAGAAAGACATTTTTTATGAAAATTTGATAAAATTTAATAAAAGACACCAGGAACAGCGAACCGGCGGCGATTGCGGTTCTGATATGGCTTCATTCACTATCACAGTCCTCTGAGGTGTCGATTCAGAGCGTTATTTCCCGATAAATAGCAAAAGCCCCGGCGATCCGGGGCTTTTCATTGATATCTGAGGAGAAGTGATTTTATCCTTTTAGGTTTTTGATTTTCTCATTAAGGATTTCGTCAAAAAGCAGATCGATGTGCTCTTTCTTGACCTTCCATTGTCCGCCGATTTTCAAGGCCGGGATTTTTCCCTTTTGTGCCAGATGGTAGACGGTCTGTTCCTTAATTTTCAAATAGCGGGACACTTCCTTAATATCCATTATCTGATCGGTCATAATTCAGTTCCCTTTCATATTGGAAGATTAATGGACCTTTTAATTCAGGAGTATTCATTTGCCAAACAACCATTATGGATTAAGGGGCATTGCATAAATCTGTTCCTAATTGATCTTCATCGCCTGGTTCCAGGCGCTCCGAATATCAGACAACATGCCTTTGGCCTCTTCAAACCGGCTTTTATAGATGCGATCCAAAATGCGCTTGTAGACATTATAGAACGTGAAAGCGATTTTTTTATCATCGAAGCGCAGGGAGTTGATCAGGATATGTATGGCCGAGAGCGCCTTGGAGCGATCCTGGCGAGAACAGGCGGCGATGGCGGCATCATAAACATAAGTGATCAGTTGTTCCGGGCTGGCGGACAGCACTTTTTGGGCGAGGTAGGGATTGTTGAGACGACTATATGTTTGATTGGCTGGCATTTTATTCCTCTTTTTCTTTTCCATTGTTCATAGGTTTAAAAAAACTCTGCATCATAAATTCGTAGAATTGAGGCGGGGTAATCCGCCTCAATTCTACATCTATCTATGTTATTTCATCAGCTGCAGGACTAAGGAAGGGCTGGAGTTCGCCTGGGTGAAAGAAGCGGCGGCGGTTTGCTGCAGAATTTGCAGTTTCATCGATTCCATCTGCTCCTTGACCATATCGGCATCCTCAAGATTGCTGCGGACAGCCGAGGTGTTCGTGATGGCGGTGGACAGGGTCGATTCCTTGAAATCCAGGCGGGAAGTGTATTCACCAACGTCCTGAATGACACTCGACATGGTATCAATCGCGCTGCTGACAGTCGTGATTGCGGCATTGGCGCCGGATTGAGTCGAAACATCAATAGAGCCGATACCGAGGGAAGCGGCGGCGGCACTGCTCAGGGTTACACTCAGAGTATTGGTAGCCTCTTCGCCAACCTGGAAGCTGCCGGAATATCCGCCATCAATCAGAGAATCGCCGTTGAACGTGGTTTCCGAAACGATATCGCCGATTTCAGTGACCAGAGCACTAATCTGGGCATTGATTGCGGTACGCTGAGTAGTGTTCAGGGATTGGTCGGCAGCCTGGGTGGCTTTCTCTTTAATCGTCTGCAGAATATCCATGATATTTTCATAACCGCCTTCAGCCGTATTCAAAATACTCTGGGCGTTGATGACGTTATCGAGCGCGACTTCCAAGCCTTTTTCGCGTCTTTCCAGACTGCGGGCTAACTGGTAACCAGCCGGATCGTCGGCCGCACTGTTAATTTTCTTGCCGGTCGAAAGGCGTAACTGCACATCGGCCATCTTGGTGTTGATATCCGACAAAGAACCATAAGCTAATTTGGCATCGACATTGGTGTTAACTTGCGTGACACTCATTTTTTACACTCCTTTGTTTTGATCTGGGCATCCTTGCCCCAGGTTTGTTTTTAGGTTTTTATTCATTTTCTCAAATAGCCTCATTATCATTATCGGCGAAAAAACCGGAACCTTTAATAAAAAACATTAAAATTTTTCAAAAAACCGCCACATCCACCAATAAATCGGAGCACTTCGCGAAAAACAGCGGAACTTCGACTGAAACAACTAAAATAATAAAGGATTAATAGTGGATCGACAGCCTTCAGGCCGGCTGAACCAGGTAGCGGTATATATCCTGGGCTTTGGCCAGCTCGCCGATTTTCCCGTACAGACCGACCAGGCGCCGGATGGTTTCCGGATCGCTCCGGTCAAGCGCCAACAGCCGTTCGTAAACCGCGATAGCTTCGCGATATTTTTCCTGTTTGATCAGGACGAACGCAAGTATTTTGAGAAGGTCCGTAGTTTCGCCGGTCGTTTTTATTAATTGTCCAAGATGTTCACCGGCGAGATCATACTGTCCGGTCTGCAGACTGAGATCGATCAGGTTTTTCCGGGCGGTTGTTTGGACGGCCGGAAAAGCGGCTGCCCGTTCAAAGGCGGCTAATGCTGGTTGTAGTTGGCCGGTTTTACGATAATAGACTCCCAGCGTATTCAGAACTTCGCCATGATCCAGGATCAGATCGCTGGGCAGTTTATCGGAAGAGATTTCGATCAGGCCAAGATTGGTCTCCAAGTTTTCAAGCCAGGCAATGATCTCATTATCGTCTTTGCCGGCGGTGGCAACCTTATACATTAAATAATAAGCGCCCGCCTGAACCGGCCACAGATTAACGGACTGCTGAGCACTGAGCCTTGCGGCTGGAATATCGTTCAGACGCAACTGAGCGTCGCCCATGGCGTTGTAAAGCGCAGCCGACAAACCCGGCCCAAACTGTTTTAAGGCTTCCGCTTTCTGATAATGGCGCAGGGCTTTTTGAAATTCGCCGTGCAGGGCATAGTGTTGGGCGAGCGTAAAGTGGGCAAAGGCGTTTTCCGGTTCGCAGATCACGTAATTTTCGAGAATTTTGCGGTTGCGCTGTTCCTTTTTCTCCGCCTGGGCGCCGGTGTAACTGTATCCGAGATGATACAGCCACAAGTCCGCATCCCGTTCGATCGCGCCGATCTTGAAAGCCGCCGGGGAAATTTGCTCGTGAATCTGTCCGCTGAAACGCATTCCCGGCCGATTGCTGAAGAGACGATGCGAGCGCGACAGGGCGTAGTTACGGCCGTCTTTTTGCAGGTTTTTAATATTGACGTTGTAAATGACCGGCTGCAATTCCGGCTGACAAAGTTCAGTCAGGAGCGGCAGCGATTCGGGCATCAGGCGCTCATCGGCGTCCAACCACAGAATCCAATCGCCGGTCGCATAACTCAGGGAGACGTTGCGGGCGGCTGCAAAATCATTCTTCCAGGGACTGGAATAGACTTCGGCGCCAAACCGGCGGGCGATATTTTCGGTTCCGTCTAAGCTACCGGTATCCACCACGACGATCTGATCGGCGATAGCCAAAACGCTTTCCAGGCATCCGCTTAAAAGCTGTTCCTCATCTCTGACGATCATGCAAACCGAAAGAGAGGCTTTTTTATTATTCTTATACACCATTTGAGTCGTCATGAGCGGGGTGCCGCCTGGCATAATCTCAACAGATTATGAATATCACTTTTATCAATCAAATCATCCGGATATTCACTGACGATCCGGGTAAAAAAGCGGCAGGCGGTCTCGACCTTGCCCAGGTAGACCGAAGCTACGGCCAGCACATACATGGCCACCGGATTATCGCCACTGATCCTCAGACTTTCCTGGCTCCATTTCTCGGCTTCGGCGTAATGGTTCTGAGACAATTCAATCTGCGCCAGGCGCATGCAGATTGTCGCCAGAATCACGGCTGGCAATTGCTGATATTTACCCTGTAGAATTGTCAGTAAAGTTTCCTTGGCCATTTGTTCATATCCAAGGGATTTATAAGCTTCACCAAGTTTGAAAAGCAGATACAGATTTTGCGGGTCCGCAGTCAGTTCGCGCTGGATTAAACCGATACTGCGTTCGGTTTTCTTGCGGGGATCATTCCTATATCCATAATGATTAACGATCCAGTCTAAATCCTTGATCTCACCGCCAGCACGTAAAATCGAGGGCGAAATCTGGTTGTGAACCGCCTGCTCATAGCGGTATTCCGACCGGTTCCGGAAAATGCGGATTTGCACATCGTCGCTATAGCGAACCAGATTACCGGACGGGGCATAATTGCGCACGACGACCCCGATACCCTCCGAAGAGCTTTCTGCCAGGGTGCGGCGAATTTCGCGCCGCGAAGCGGTTTCGACCTCCTCATCCGCGTCCAATATTAAAATCCATTCGCAGTCGGCATTCGAGAGCGATTCGTTGCGGGCCGCTGAAAAATCATTTTTCCATTCCATGCTATAGATATCCGCTCCATACCGGCGGGCAATCGGGATAGTCAGATCGGTGGATCCGGTATCAACAATAACGATCTGATCGACAATATCATGTACGCTTTCCAGAGCTCGTCCCAGGTTGTGCTCTTCGTTTTTCACGATCATACATAATGAGATCAGGTTTTCGTTTTGCATTTCAGCTCCTATTCCATCTTTCTTAGGGTAAAGACTCCGCTTAAAATTTCGCCACGATGCCTCTGAAAAGTTCCAGCAAGTTGCTCTTGCCGACCCGGTTCTCCAACATATCCCGGTCAATTTCATAGAACCGATCGCCGTAGGAATCCAGGCGTGAAGATAAAATACCCGCGCGTATCAAACTCTTCATCACCAATTCGAACTCCCCGATCGGGCGTCCAAGATATTCGGCGCATTTGGCTTCCAGCAATTCGCGGGGTATATCGGGAGCGTTAGCTTGCTCGGATATCAGGCGTTTGATGAATTTTATGAAAGTGGTTTCCTGATCGGTCAGATCGGTGAGGTCTTCGCCGGTCTCGACCCCAAGACGCTTCATATACTGCTGCCTGCAGTAATCGCTAAACCTCTGAAAAGATTTCGGATCGTTGGTTTGAAAAAGCCGGCCGAACTCGTAATCCTGCTTGGTGTTCGCCAAAGGGCTCAGAGAGAGGATCGTCATGACGCGGTCAACCATCTCCGGCGTTTGATTCATCACGAAAGCGATGGCTTCCACCGTGTTCGGCCAGGGCAGCGAAACATAGTCAAAATTATCGGGTTTGGTCATCGAAAACAGCAGATTCAGCATGAAAACCACCCGTTTTCCCAGCTCTTTCGGATCGCCGGCAGTCTGTTTCTTGTTGGTCTCGCGCAAACGCTCGGCCAGGATCTGATAAAGCGAACGCATATAGGGCGGGATTTTGGCTAAATGCTGTTTAAAAAGAATGCTATTGATCTCAATACAGGTCACCGGGGTAATCGCCGTGACGGTCGCCGAACGCGCCTGGCTGTCGAAAAGCGCCATTTCGCCGAATATCGCGCCTTCCGTCAGTTCGGCTAGAATCCGCTTCTGGTTGTTAACCTGCATGGCAACTTCCACTTTGCCGGATTTGACTATAAACATCGAATAACCCAGTTCGCCTTCACGGAAAATACTCTGGCCGGGATTATAACTTCGGAGGGTATGCTGTTCAAAATAAGTCGACATAATCTGCTCTATGAATTGAATATTTTTTGCATTTCAGAATTACCGGGATCGAGGGAAAGAACCTGCCCGGCATATTCGCGGGCTTCGATCGGGCGATTGGCTCCGTTATAGATCTGCGCCAGGCGCACCAGGGACGGTATATCATCCGGGAAATCCCGAATTATCTCAAAATAGGACTGCACCGCCTGATCGTACTCCTGCAAAGCCAGCAGAGCTTCGGATTGATTACGGCGCGCATCCAGATAATCCGGATTAATACGGCTGGCAATTCCGAAGTATTTTCGGGCTTCAGCATATTTGTTTCCCAGATAAGCGATCACTCCCAGTTGGTTATAAGCCGGCGCATAATCTTCTTGGCCAGCGATCACCTGTTTCAGATATTCATCCGCCGCCTTAAAATTGCGCTCCTGACACTCGCAGAGCGCCAGACCGTAGAGAGAATCAACACTCTGCGGCGCTTCCGTAAGGATGGTTTTAAAAGCCGCCCTGGCCTGATCTACCCGGTTTTCTTCCAAGTCCCGGCTCGCGCTGCGAAAGACGTGCAGATAAATATCCGCCGATAGGCGCGGATCATCCCGGATAATCTCCTGAAGATCGGCCAGCTGCGGTTGCCTGCCGGTCGTAAGAATCCGGCGCAGTTTCTCGGCCGGCGCATATCCCGGAACGACTTCGAGTAACTTATCCAACTCGACAGAACTGCTTCCCGAACCCAGAATGACGGCGATTTTCAATTGCAGCCAGCGTTGCCTGAGCGACCCCGGTTGCATCTTATTGAAGTACCCCAAAATTTCCATTAAAACCTGACGGTCACCCATCAAAAGAGCAACCTCAGCTAGTATCGCGAGCCCATAATCCGGTCCAATATTCAGACGGTTTTGAGTAAAAAACACTGCCCGTCCCTTCAACGCCGGATTAGCATGTGTTTCGAAGCTGGTTAGATTCCGGAGCGTCAAATAATGGAACGCCAGCGCCAGGTGAACCTCCGGTAATTCGCCACGGTAAGATTGCAGGTGTTCAAGCTTATATGGCCAGATCTTTTGGTCATAGCGGATACCGGTCAGAAGTTCCCGCGCCGCGGTCAGCCATTCGGAATCGGCCCGACGACGGAATTCATGTAAGTGCGCGGCGGTATCACAATGTGCGACCGCCTGGTCGGTAAGTTTTGATTTGGTTTCCGGGTCGAAATTGATCTTAAGCAGAAACTCAAAAGCCCGGATGAAAGCCGTGACCGAATTCTGCTCGCTGTATTCAACGGCTGTCCGGTAACCCTCGTATAAAAGCTCACCGGTTGGAATCCGCCCGCCTAAAATTTTCCCGATCAGGTCAGCGAATCGGTTCGTGTCACCGTATTTTACGATATAGGAATTGATTCCGTCGCGGCAAAAACTCTCCGCTCCCATATTGTTGGTGGTTATTACCGGCACTCCGCAAGCCATTCCTTCCAGGGCTGGCAGGGAAAAGCCTTCGTACCAGGAAGTAACTACCAGCAGAGTCATCCGCCGCAGAAGCTGAGCCACCTGACCGCCGGACAAATTATTATGATAGCGTATCGTCAGCCCCGGGATTTTCCTGAAAGTTTCGCCGAAACCCGGATTCTGACCACCCCAGATGATGTGCAGATTTACTCCGCCAAGCCTGGTCGCCGTGTTCTGCAATTTTTCCAAAGATTCCAGTAAAAAGGTCACGCCCTTCAGCTTGTCAGCCGGATTGCCGATAAAAGCTATCGAGCGGGGCTCTTTTTCCACGTTCCAGTCGGGGAAAAATTCATTCAGGTCAACGCCGTTGGGAACGTAGCAACCTTCCCGGCCGAACTTATCGCGGAACATATTCATCAGATGCTTCGATACCAGAATATTGTTCACCGGCAAACTATGCAAGGCCGTGTAGAAAAATTTATCCGACCGCATCTTTTCAAATGAATCGCCCAGATGATAACCTTCGTATCCCTGGCAAATATGCGCTACCCGGTCCGGCGGAACTTTCGTTAAAACCTTGGGCACATCGTAAATGCTGAAAACCACGACCAGATCGGCGTCGGAGAGATCGTCATCGTAATGATCGCGGACTTTGATGAACTCACCGGGCAATTTTATCCATTGCGGCGGATCGTCAACCGAATAAATTTTTATCCGGCATCCGAGTTGTGCCAGCCACTGAATATGCTGATAGATTTTCTTGACGCCGCCGCCGATGAGATTTGAATAACGCATCACATAAGTCACTCGTGGCGCGTCTGGATCGGCCGCCCGCAGTTCGGCAGGCGCGATCATCCTGCTCCAGAAATAATCGCCCAGTAATCCGTCGGAAAACCGGAAAGCCGAAAAGCAATCCACGCAGATTCCGGCTCGTTCCTGTGGATCGGGGGCAACTGGCAGGGCATACCGGTATTCAGCCGTTTTACCGCAAACCGGACAGCGAATATCAAGGGCATGATTTATATTTTTCGGATCAACCCAGTAATTCCAGCGACCGATATTTTCGGCTTTCAGGAAAGCCATCTCAGCCGGCTGTTTCCAGCTTTCGGCTTTGGCCCGCAAGGCCGGATCGCTGATTCCGGCGGTCAGGTCGTCAACTTCCGGAGTCGCTCCGTCCATCTGCAATTTACTCCAGATATAATAGGCTTTGACATCATCCGGGAACTGCCGAATGGACGCTTTACGGCGGAAAGAACGCAAAAAGGTATCGTATTTCCCAAGCGTATTGACGATCTGGCGAAAATAGATGAAAGCCCGGTTATAGTTCGGATTCTCATAATCGCAGAGATACTTGAAAACCGACAAGGCTTCCGGCAGATTTTCTTCCTTAAACAATTTGTGTTCGCCGTGTTTGAAGAGTATATCGGAGTAATGCCGCTCCGTGGCGCGGTTAAATTTGGTTATATCTTCAAATCTATTATTCCGGACGGCTTTTTCACGCGGACGCAGACGGATTTGGGCAGCCAGATCGCTCAGTTTTTGGTGATAAGCAGCCCAAAACTGTCCTTTTTCGGCGGCCGCTTTGAAAGAATAAATTCCGGCATCTAAAATCTGCGCGCGGATTTTCGGCTCCAGCATCAGCAAACCCCGCCGGAACCATTCCCAGAAAACATTTTGCAGGGTGGCGTGATTAATCAGGCAGTCCGGGTCCGCCAGAATATTGTAAAATTGTTTAATAAACAGCCACAGGTCTTCTTTTTTATTGAAATCAATGTGACGATAAAAATCCAGCAGTGAATATTTTCCGAGATAAAAATCAATCATGGAATTGCCGTCGAACCGGCAGTCCAGCGCAAAATCGGTAAAGCCCTGATTCGGATGCACGCGCCGGAGAGTCAGTTTCTGATCGAGCCAGAAAAAACGATAATCTTTGGCGGCCAAACGCATCCACAGTTCGGTATCCTGAGCATGTTTGAATTGCAGGTTGAACCCACCGACCTCGCGCATAATCCGCATCGGAATCATGATCGTACAGCCATCGATATAATCGTACTTCAGGCACTGAGGAAATTCCAGTCCGTCATAAAAGGGTTTCGTCAGATTGAATTCCTGCACATTGTCATTGGGATCGGTATAATCGAAGGGACCGAACACGATGGCATATTTTTCATCCAACTGCTTAAAGGCTTCAACCTGCAATCGCAGTTTATCAGGATAGAATAAATCATCGGAACTCAGCCAGCAGAAATACTGGCCGCGCGCCTCCTCTATGCCGCGATTCAGGGCTGAGGAAATGCCGCCGTTCGGTTTGTGAACGCCGCGAATGCGCGAATCGCGCCTGGCATATTCGGCTATCACCTCAGCGGTGCGGTCGGTCGAGCCGTCGTTGACAACCACGGCTTCCCAAAACGGATAGGTCTGCGCCAGAACGCTGTCCAAGGATTTTGGCAACCACTCGGCCTGGTTATAGGAAGGCATCACGATCGAGACCAGCGGGTGCTGCGACCAGATCGCGATAGACGTGTCCCGACTCTTTTCGGGATCGTCCCACTCGTACCAATCCCGCCAGATTTGATGAAAAGTAAAACCAAGTCCGGCGACCTTAGATTCATCCCAGGTACTGCGGTGCGTTTGCCAGTAGTCACCACCTAGATTCCATATATCCTGATCCTGTTTGTGATCGCCGATCGGGATTTGAGAAAGCACGATCTGGTGGGCGGCCTGCCGGGCAGAGGCGACCAACTGACGGGCGTCCGGCTCCTCAAGATGCTCAATGACGTCAATCATCAGAATGCAGTCAAATTTTTCGGAATTGCGCTCGAAGTAACTCAGCGCGTCGGAGTTGACAAACTCCGCCCAGGGGGCGACTTCGCGGGCTTTTTCAAGGTAAGGCTGATGCGGTTCAATAGCCACAACCCGCTGATTTTCGTTAGTGTATTTCAGATAATCGCCGATGCCGCAACCTATATCTAAAACGCTCGCAGAATTGGCGATGATCGTTTTGACGATAGCCTGAAAGTCTTTGGCGGTAATAGCCTTGGCCAGCGCACTTTCAAAGTGTCCGCCATTCTGCCGTTGATTCTGATTGTTGCTTTCTGATCCTGAATTGCTCATTTTTTCATCCGATTTTAACTGCTGACCGGGGTTACGGCTGCAATGCTAGCCGTCGCGGACTGATTATATACATTTTGCAGATACTGGTAATTTTCAAGGGCGATTTCATTGGTGGAATCGATCGCCAGCAATTGTTCGATCTCATGACGGGCTTCGTCGTTGCGTCCTTCCAGGATATGCAGAACGGCGAGATCGTTAAGCGCATGACCGAAATGCGGGTCGTAGGCGACAATGCATTCCAATAAAATTCGGGCGATCGGGTAATTTTGCATGGCAATATTCCTCTCCGCCTGGTTCAGAATGTCATGCAGATTGAAATAATTGTTGCTAACTCCCCCGGCTTGCAGTAAATCTGAAAAATGTCCTTCCGCCGGCAGATCAATCGGCCTGGAGTAATCGCCGAAAAGCGCGCCGAAACCGCGTTTTTCGCCGTGAGACAGGGCCAGCGGATAATCGACTATAATATTTTTCCGCCGCCAGCCGGTATGCTCGCTCAGGTAGGTATGTCCCTGGCGTGCAATCTGCTCTCGCTCATCAGAATTGGTTAGATAATATTCGATCAACCGCAACCCTTCATCATCACTATGAAACCAGACCAGATGCCGGTGATTGACGAAAATGTTTTCGACGCCCGGAAAATAACGGATCAGCAGAAAGGCGCCGCTCATGAGTGCCCGGAATGTTCTCCCGGACGTAAAACCTTTGGTATACGGTCCGTCGTAGGCGATGACGATTTTAGAACGCTGAGCGAATCGATGGACTTCATCTTCACTGATAAAAGCATCCGTCCAGCCGCTTAGATTCAGATCGCCCCACCCCTTGCCTATAACTTTCAATCTGCCGGGAAACGCCTGATCAACTTTCTGGATGAAATTACGGCGGCGGACATACATATTTTCCCTGCCGTACATTTTCAGTCCGATATGTCCGGCGCCGGTGAACAGAATGTCAGATTCCTCGCCGCACTTTTCGGACAGGCTTACCTGACAATTGACGAACGGTGGGATATACTCGACATTATTCAAGCCCAGCTTATGGGCTGTATCGGCAAATTCGCCATCGTCGGCAATAAAATGATCCACTTGCCGGGCAATCTCAAGGTTCTTACGAACCTTTTCTTCGTCGTAACTACATGGATCGCCGAAGCGCGCGACGATATAAGCACCGGACTCCGCTTTTAACTGCCGCAGGAAATCAGAATTAAAAAAAGTCACATTGTTGGGCATCAGGAGTACTACTTGCGGCCGGTAAAGATTTACATCGTTAAGCACAATTTTACCGATTTCGTCCGGTTCAAAGTGATAATGCGAATTCCCGCGATGATAGGCAGACCGACCGACTACCAAGGTTGCCAGGAGCGCCCGACTGGCCGCGTCCGTGAAAACCATCAACGCCGGTCCTCCGCTGTTATGCTGAAAACGCTTCGCGGCCGTCAGAGCCGGCAGATCGCCGTTTTTCAAGATCGGGTAACCGCCATCCGAAGGGCTGATGTAAACCGTAGCAATCTTTGAGTCGCTTTTTCCGCCATATATTTCTGCATGCATTTGGGCGGCCTGGTGCAGAATTGTTTCCTGAACCGACAACAAAACCGTCCAGTTCTCAGCCGAAGATTTTATGCCTTGCGGTTTTTGAGCGCACTTGTTCAGCACGGAGCCGAAACTGCGCAGGTGTTGAATTCTGAGTTGAAAGTAGTTTTCGCTATCGCGATCGGCGATTTCGGCGATCAATAGATCAATCAGACGCTGGCGGTCAACAAAGATGGAACTCAGCAAACTGCTTTCGTCCATGATTGCGGTATGCGTGAACTCCATTGACATTGACAGCTATTCCGTCTTGAAAAAGGTATGCATCCGGAATACCTGCTCACGTACCGTCAGTGTGCTGACTTTGGCGGACAGATCGTAAATGCTCGTCATACTGCGGTCAATGGCTTCGGGCGCTTTGAAGGCATTGATCGTAAACTGCAGATCATAAACCTCGCTGAATATCTCCATCAGACTGTATTTACTGACCGTATCCAGAGAATAGATATGAAAGAGACCCGGCTTATACAGCCCGTTGGCAACGATCTTCTCGATTATCTCCGCCAGATAAACGGTCGTCACACCGTTCCAGAAATGATTGGTATAGCCGTTGACGGTCTTGCCTTTCTGACTGCGCGCCCATTCCAAAAGATTGCGCGACGTGCCGCGTTCCTCGCCGATGATCGAGGTGCGGATCGTCATGCAGTCGCGGGTTTCGCCGGCGCATTTGCTGAGTCCGTAAATATCTTCGGCGTCAAAAAGGTCTTCTTCGGAATAATGGCCTTTGTGTCCCGAATAAACGCAATCTGAGGTGATATGAAAACATTTTATGCCCATTTTTTTACTAAGCAAGGCCAGATTGCGCGGAAAAACCGAATTGACCTTGAGTACATCTTCGATGGGAGTCGCAGCGATGCGCGGTTTGACCACACCGGCGCAATTGACAACCACCGTAACATCTTTCAAATGCGGCACCAGGGCTTCCGCGGGCTGGCGGGCAATATCGAACTCCGCCCGGGACAATTCATTGACCGTCCAGCCTTTACGCCGAAAATAGCGGGTAACAGCAATGCCGAGCATACCTTTGGAACCGATAACCAGTATTTTTTCCATATTTAATCCTTTCAGCGTTCCTCGATTTTCCATGGATCCCAATAGTGCGACTCGAAGCGAAAATCGTCATTCAGGCTCTCGTTAAGTTCAGATGTCGAAAAGTATATGATTTTGGCGTCGGGAGTCAGCGTCATCGCCCCGTTTGCGTAACCGGCCGGAATATAGAGGATAGCCGGATTGCGGTCGGTCAGCGTGAAGCGCCAGACCTTCAGATGTTTGGAGGGATTGACCCAGTTGTCTATCCCAACGGCGCAGACCAGAGCTGAGCCTTTTACGACCAGCACATACTTGGCTTCTTTCTTGTGTCCATGCCAGGCGCGGATGAAACCGGCGGCATGATTCTCGACCATGTAAAAGCGGCGCACATCTTTGAAATTGAATTCGTTGACAAAACTGACAAAGCCGCGATCATCAGCCGCCAATCCGCCTTTAATCAATTGCGGTTCGATATTAATTTCCATTGCCATTCTCCATTTCCTTTAAATATTCCTGATTTGAATAACGTTTGCTTTTCAGATTTTTAATGCGGCGGTTTTCTACCAGGAATTTCAATTCGTCGATGCCCTCGTCTATCGAATGATGCGAGCGAAAGCCGAAAGTCTCGCGGGCTTTCTCGCTGGTCACCCGGTAATTGCGCGTATCCTGAAAAGGCATATCGGTTTCCTCGATGACAATATCCGGGAAGTGATTGCGAACCTGGTAAGCCAGATCGCGGATACGCACATTCTGGCGATGCAGATTATAGACGCCGGTGTAATCGGTTTCGAGGTTGGCGACCACCGACTCGGCCACGTCCTTGACATGCAGAAGCGGCCGGAACTGATCGCCGCCGAAAACCGAGATTTTGCCCTGGGTGTGAGCCCGGACGGTTAGCGTGTTGACAACCAGGTCGAGGCGTATCCGGGAATGATGATCGCCGACTCCAAACAGAGTCCCGAGCCGGAAGATCATGGCGTTTTTATCATGCAGATATTGCTCTGCTTTCAACTTGCTGGAAGCATACAGGGAAAGCGGCTTTTTAGGGGAAAGCTCGTCCAGTTCCTTGTCCTGCGCGCCGTATACCGAGCAGGTGGACATAAAAATTATGCGCTTATCGAAGTGCTCCGCCAGCCATTTGACCGATTCCTGGTTGACGGCAATGGTCAGATCGGGATTCAGCTGACAGGCGCCATCGCCGACGATCGCCGCCAGCCAGACGACCACATCCGCCCACCGTAATTGAGTCAGCAGACGTTCACGCTCCAAAACATCGCCATAAATGAAATCAATATCCTTCCGGTACTGATCTTCATAAAGCAAATTGTCATAGACCCGGACTTTATAGGCGGCATTATGCACCAAGTCTGTTACGGCTCCGCCCACATATCCGGCCCCTCCGACGATTAAAACATTTTTCATTTTATAAAACCTCTTTTAAGATATTAACGATGCGGGCGGCGGTGTGTCCGTCGCCCAACCATTCCAATTGTTTGTCGGATACGGAATAATTCCGGAAAAACTCCAGCGTCTCAGCTGTCATGGTAGCTACCGGTCGTTCTTCGCCGACCATCAGGCTGTTGCCGTTCTCGACCGATTCCGGCCGTTCGGTGGCCTTGCGTGGAACGGCGACCGGCACGCCCAACAAAGGACATTCTTCCTGACTGGTGCCGGAATCGGAAATGACTCCATAGGCGTTGTACTGCAGGTTGAGATACTTCAGAAAACCATAAGGCCCGATTAGCTCGATATGCGGATAATTGCGGTAGTAACTTTCACCACCGACTAATTTCAGGGCGCGGTTGAATTTGACCAATTTGACCGGCATGCCGCTGGCCTGACCGACGGAATTCAGATAATTCAGAATATGGGTATACTGTGAGACCGACTTCAGGTTTTCGCTGCGATGAATATCGGCGACGATAAAATCGCGGGTTGGCTGGCCTTGCGGCCTGAATTCGCGCACGATTTCACGAATCGTATTACCCACCACGAAAACTTGTTCGGGATTTTTATTCTCTTTAACAAGGCGTTCCTTATAAAGCGGCGTATAGACGAAAATATAATCCGAGACGTAATCACAGATTACGCGGTTGACCTCCTCCGGCATCCGGCGGTCGTAGGAACGCATACCGCCTTCAATATGGCCAATACGGTAGCCACCCTTGAAGAGCGGGGCGCTGACCATGGCCGAATTGGAATCGCCCAGGAAGAGAACCAGATCGGGACGGATATTTTGTTTTTCAAGCAATTGTGGAACCGCAGTCGCCAGGTAAGCCAGCTGTTCATAGTGATTCTGGCTCTGCATGCCTGTCTCGAGCGTAAAATCCGGCCGCCGGATGGTGAGTTCCTCAAAAAAAATTCTACTCAATTCGTCATCGTAATGCTGGCCGGTGTGGAGCATAATGTGATGGAAATTGGCGTCCAGTTCTTTAAAAACGTTGCGCATCCGGATGAAATCCGGACGGATGCCGGTAATTGTTACAATGGTTTTGGACATTGTTATTTATTGCCTCCCAGGCTGCGGGTGACCGTCAGACAGCCATTCGGCACATTTTTCCGGCGCATGGACCAGAGCGTTCGGATCTGCACCAGATAATAGCGGACGATCAGTCCTAAAAAATTATGAGCCCGAATGAAATAACCTTTTGGAGTAACCCAGTAATGCATACTACTTACCTCCCATAATGTGTTTCAGCATTTGCAGCTCCATTTTTCCGGAGACCACCGCGTTGCGGTTAGCTTCCTGGAGACGCTGATAGATTTCTTCCCGATAAATGGGGATTTCAAAGGGGGCTTCGATGCCCAGACGGACCGCTCCGGAAGATTTTTCCAGAATGGTTAAAATTATATTATTGCCGATACGGAGGCTTTCACCGGCCTTGCGAGTTAAAACTAACATGTTGCTTTCCCGTAAATCTTTTGAAAATTCATTAAACGCATCTCATTGCAGCAGTTTGTCAACCGGATATTCCATGGAAAGGGCATCGTTTTCGAGAATGACCTGCATACCGATTTCCTTTCTCGGATTGACGATCAGCGGCGCGGAGACGTTGGCCGTCAGCTGCCGGCGCTGATGATTGATCCGCAGGATAGTAAAAATATCCGGTTTCTGGGCTCCGGACAGCTCGATCTTTTGCAGTTCAGAGCGAGGAATGTCTATCTGCTGGGCAATATCCAGCGACTGGACATTCATGATAAGCATCTGGACTTCCGGTTCCTCCAGGGATTGAAGCGAACTGAAGGGTGCGTAACCATCGAGATTAACGATCTGAAATTTGGTCAGGGTTTCAAAACCGGGCAGTCCGTACCGGAAGTTGATCTTCCGTTTTACGGGATTAGCTGTTTGCATGTGGCACCTTTTAACATAACTAACATTCATCCTAATCAATAAAATTTAAAATGCTCATATTGAGGGCTTCGCCGGCGATTTCGAGAGCCGCCTGATAAGCGGTTTCGGCCGTGCTGTATTCGATCAGGGAAACGGCGGTGTCGGCATCAGTCAGTGAAGATAAAATCGATTCCAGATTGGTATTGGCGGTTTCCAGACGATTCTTGATTACCTCGAGCTGACTGCTTTTCGAGCCCAGCGCCGAGTTTAGCGAAGTAATATTGTTGGCGGTCGAATTCAGGGAATCCATGGTTGCCGCGACCGCATCCGGATCGTTATTGTTCAGGGCATTACGCAGATCGATCAGCGATCGAAACAGACCGGTATCGGTCAGCTGATTTCCGGTAATATTTATCGCAATATCGTTATTCTCGGCCACCCGGTTGGTAATCAGGTCCGCATTGCCGTTATAGGTAACGCCCGTGCCGTCATAATTGAAGGGTGTGCCGCCGGTAGTGATTGTTCCGGCAAAGACATTTTTGCCGAGATAGGTGCTGTTAGCCATGGCAATAACATCGTTGATGATACCCTCGACTTCTCCGGCCAGAGTCTGGCGGGTACTGTCGCTATTCGCGGCGTCGGCGCCGCTGGTGGCGACTTGTAGAGCCTGGGTGATCTGCTCGTAAAGTCCATCGAGCAACGCCGTGGTGTTATCGATCCAACCGGTAGCGTAATTGATATTGCTTAGATAATTTTGATTATTGGCGATCGTATTGCGGAACTGGGTTGCCTTGGCAAAACTGGTCGGATCGTCGGAAGCCTTACTGACCGCGGTGCCGGTGGCAATCTCATTTTGACTCTTTGAAAGTGAATTCTGCGTTTGGTTGATACTATTCAGCAGATTACGTGATATTATTGATTGGGTGATACGCATAATAAACCTCTCTTTTTCGTTTAGACGACACTTAACAGAGTGTCAACCATTTCCTGGACTGTCATCAGCATTTTTGAGGCCGCCTGG
The DNA here is from genome assembly GCA_964576275.1 of uncultured bacterium. Lineage (GTDB taxonomy): Bacteria > Fidelibacterota > UBA2242 > UBA2242 > UBA2242 > JAGNGI01. The sequence goes on from CAZNUN010000005.1 coordinate 114,692, forward strand.
TAAGACTGCTCATATTGGATCAGGCGGGTCATTTCTTCATCCAGGGATACTCCGCTGAACGAATCCCGCTGGTTCTGCAGGCTCAAAACGACATTCGACTGGCTTTCGTTTAAACTGGAAGCCTCTTCCAGCTGATTACCGATCTTGGTGATCAGGTTATTGTAATATTCATCGAATGTCAGTGCGCCGATGTTGTCTCCTCGTTGCAGATCAAAAATCGCCTGGGCAATCGAGCCATCACCGCTGGAACCGGCGACAGCGGAAGCGGCGATCAGGGAAGAATCGTTCAAAATAGCGCCGTTGACCATGAAATTGGCGGCTCCGGTGACTCCGGATTCAAAGAAATTGATCCCGGTGACTCCATTCAGGTTGTAACCGGTGGCGTGGATGGCATTGACCTTTTCGGTGATTGCCACGGCCAGAGAATCCAGAGCCTGCATATACTCCGGGATATACTCATTGTAAAAATTAAGCAAACTGTTCATTTTCCCTGATTCGAGCTCGATCGCATTGGTGCCTTCAACTTTCAAGACAAACCGGGAATGCTCTTCGCCGCTGGTAACAGTGGCTTCGATTTCGCGTGCGTTACTGCCGGACACCAGAATCTGGCCGTCGGTGAAGATGAGCAAGCCGTCTTCGCTGTCGCGGGTTTCGACATTGATCAGATCACTCAGTTCTTCGATCAGGAGGTCGCGTTGGTCGAGCAGATCGGGGCTTTCGGTATAAGCCAGTTTAGCGTTGATCTGCGCGATCCGGCGGGTCAGGGTATTGATGTCCTCAAGATTATTGCTGATGTCGCTGGAGAGCTCGGACTGCATTCGTTTCAGATCGCTGTCTAACTGATGGAAAGTTACGGTGAGCTGCTCGGAGCGGTCTTTTACCACCTCGCGGGCGGTTTGGTTTTCGGGATCGGCGGCCAGATCGTTCCAGGCGTTCCAGAACTCGGTCATGACGTTGCTCAGGGCGGCGTCGGTTGGTTCGGCAAACAGGTTTTCGATCTGGGTCAGGATCGTTTCGTCATTCTCATATTGAGATTTTTTGGAAGTCTCGGCGCACAGACGGTTTTCGAGGAATTGATTGACCATACGGTTGATCGCCTCGTTGTCGACTGTGTTGTACCCCAGCATCTGCGTTGTGTTGATCTGGCGGCGTTTATAGCCTTCCGTATCGACATTGGCGATGTTGGTGGAAGTGTTGTTGATCTGCGCCATGCTGTTGTACAGCGCTCTTTTGGAAGTTTCGAAAATACCGTCAATAGCCATAATAATCTCAGACTTGAAAGTTTAGAACACGACTACTCCGGGCAGCGGAGCTCATGGTGCCGCGGACATTGTACAGATAAGCTGGCTCGTCATTTGCCTGTAAAAACAGCTGGATCATACCGCGGACATGTTCGATCGAAAAATTCAGCAGGTTGCGGTTGTCCTTATTGATGCGGGTGACCTTTTCCATTACGGATTGGAGTCCGATACGCAACCCGATCAGTTGGTCGGAATACTGAGACGGCGCCATTTTGATGATTTTCGAAAGGCGCAAATCGTTTTTATGCAGACTGTGTTTTTCCCGGATCAGGTTCAGCAAATTTGTCTGTTCGGTCTGTTTCTCCTTCAGCGTTTTGATGATTTCCTGCTCATCTACCATAATGGTGCGCATGATCTTGATGTCGCCGTCGACGATTGCTTTTTGCTTCAGGTTGAGTTTAACCAGCATCTCTTCATAAAGAGCTTTCTCCGCAGTTAAAATCTCAATGAGTTGTTCGACCAGATTCCGCGAAATTACAGGGTCCATCATTTCATTCACTTTCACTTATTGGCATTGCTTTAAGAACATTCAGGTTAGTCAGGAGAGCATTATCTTTAAGCCGATCGAAGTCCGGAGTCTGATCTTTGGCTTTCAAAGCCGTATAGATCGAATGTGCCAAACCGATGCCGCCGTTTTCAGCCACGGCATCACCCATCACCGAACTGAACATCATTTTAGGGAGGCTGTTGCCGGCGCCTCCGGTCGCGTCTTCCGGAACAGTCTTTTCCATGGCTTTGAACATCTCGGTGATAAATAAGGCTTCCATTTCCCGGCTTTTGGCTCTTAATTGCAGATCGCGGGCAGCTTGCTCGGAAATCTCGGTTCCCTTGCTGACCGGTGGTTCCATTTTACGGATATCGCTAATTAAGAAAGATTTATCGTTGATTATTTCCATATTGATCTTACATGATTATTAGCCGGGCGTTAAGAGCGCCGGCCTGTTTAATGGCCTGAAAAATGGCGATGATGTCACGCGGGCGCAGCGCCAGTTCGTTAAGCGCCTGGGCCAGATCGCTGACGGTCGTGGTGGTTGGAATGACGGCCACCTGGGCGTCGTCTTCACTGACGGTCGTTTCGGTGACATATTCGACCACGGTCTTGCCGGTGTTGCTAAAAGCCGCCTGCGGCTGGGAGATGACCGGCCGGCGTTTGACATGAATGGTCAGATTGCCATGCGAGATCATGACCTCGCCGATCTTTACATTGCCACCCGCTACAATCGTCCCGGTTCGCTCGTTGATTACGACGCGGGCGTCCACGTCCGGCTCGACTCGCAGAGTTTCGATGGTGGCGATGAAGCTGACGACGTCGTTTTGAGTTTGCACTGCTGAAGGCCAGTTCACCTCGATCACACCGGCATTGACCGGCAGCGCCAGCTTTTCAGGATCGGACCCTCTGCTCCGGGATTGAGCCGATGAGAGTACCGTGTTGATTTCATCTGCCACACGGTTGGCGGTCATATAGTCCGGTTCGGTCAGGATCAGGCGCATTGGCTTGTTCAGATCAAATTTTTGAGCGGTGGGAACGTCTTCAAGCATGGCGCCGTTAGGAATCCGGCCGACTAAAGCATGATTCTTACGGACCCGTTCGCCGGCTTCCGATTCGAGATTATAGCCGCCGATCGAGACCGGTCCTTGCGCCATGGCATAAATCTTATTATCCGCCGCCAGGAGCGGCGACATCAGCAAAACGCCACCTTCCAGACTGGTGGCATCACCCAGTGAAGAGACCGTCACATCAAACAAGGTCCCGATCCGGCCGAAAGGCGGGGTCTTGGCAGTGATCATCACCGCCGCGACATTCCGCGTCCGCAGTTGTGCTTTCGGAATGGTGATCCCAAAACGTTCCAGCATATTGCTGATGGATTGGATGGTGAATACCGTACCGCGCGTCCCACTGGAGCGGTCGCCGGTTCCGTTTAAACCGACCACCAAACCGTAACCGATCAGCGATTTCTGGGCAATATTCTCCACGGCCGCAATATCCTTGATGCGCACCTGGGCTGCGAGCGGAAACGCCAATGCCAGAACCAAAGTGACGTGCAGGCCTATTCTGATTCCGTTTTTCATAAACTGACTCCCGCGATTGCCAATCCGATCAGGCCGATTCCCAGAATCCAATTGGTCCACCGGTGTCCTGCGCCGGGCTTGAACAGCTGATTTTTCAGACCGTCCTTGCGGTAAACGACTTTGGCGTCTGCAACATTATAAGAGTATATGATGTTATCGTTGCCGATGTCGCGCGGCCTGACCAAGCCTTCGATTTGCATTAAGTTGGTCTCGCCGTTGACTTCCAACAGGCGTTCGCCGCGGATTCTCAGGGTGCCGTTTTCCATTTTCTCAGTGATCGTAGCCGAAATTTTTCCAGTCATCGTCTCGGTCTGCGAGGTACCCTCGTCATTGTCATGATCGGTCTTCACTTTGCTTGACATACCAAAGACCGGTAAAAAATTGGTCAGGGTTCCGCTGACCGAGCCGCCAACGTCGGCACTGCTGCTGCCCGATGAACTGGCGGAAGATTCGCGGGAAGCGTCGGTGTTTTCAATGATCACAACCGTAACAATGTCCCCGATTGAGTAGGCTTTGATATCGGAGTAAATGGAAGGCAGATCGCCCGCCGGTATCTGGGCTGAACCCAGAATAACCAATAATAGAAGCATTGTAACAATATTTAATAGTTTATTCATAGATTACCTCGTGAATCCATAATCGCGACCCGGTTGGGAGTCGCCAACACTCCAGTCAGGATTTTTCCGGTTTCTATGCACAAAACCGTGACTTCCTGACCAACCCGGGCGTCTGATTTCAGGCGGCCTTCGGCCGAAACCATCAGATTGCCTTTGTAAATCTGAATTTCGACGCTGGCGCCGCGCTGAGCGTCCGGCAGACTTTTCAGCATCGAGCTCTGTAATATTTCTCCAGGTTTGATTACCCGGGCGGCCACCTTGTCGGTCAGTTCGGATGGTTTGGTAAAATAATCCTGATCGGGATTATTTAGACGAGCACGGCGTACGACGAGCATATCGGCGCTGAGAGCTTCGTCGCGATTGATCCGGCGCGCGGCGGTCAACACCTCACCGGTGACCGACACTTCGACCGTAACGATATATCTGCGCTGCTGACCGGCGCTGGTTTTAAACGACAGCGCAACGGTCTGGAGGCCGATGAACGGACGACTGCGGCGCGATTCGACCCGAATGCTTTGCGGAATATAATCCGTGAAATCAATCGTCGGCCCGTTGATGATGCGCACTTCCAGATCCGACTGGCTGACCGCGAGCTGCCGGGAAAAATAACTGCTCAGTTGGCGGTTAATCAATTGCATCCCGGCTTCCGCCCGAACATCGCCCGGCAGAAGGCTCAGGATCATTACAATTACTATTGATAAATTCCTTAAAAGCATCGCTTAACGTTTCAGATTATTGGTCATTGAAAGCAGATCGTCAGCGGTCTTGATAGCTTTTGAATTGATTTCATAGGCGCGCTGGGCAACGATCAGATTGATCATTTCCTGAACGACATCCACATTGGATTTCTCAAGGTATCCCTGCACGACCGTGCCGAAATTATCCTCGCCCGGAATGCCGTAGGTCGGATCACCGGAGGCTTCGGTCTGTTTATAAAGATTTCCGCCGATAGCTTCCAGTCCGGTCGGATTGAGGAAAGTCGTCAATTCGATTTGCCCGATCTCCTCCGGTTCGGTTTCATCGTTGACGGTCACGGAAATGACGCCGTCATCGGTAATCTCGACGGCGGAGACGTTTTCCGGAACAGTGATTTCGGGATAAAGTTTCAATCCGGAAGAGTTGACGATATATCCACTGGAATTAATCTTAAAAGTCCCGTCGCGGGTATAGGCAATCTCACCGTCCGCCTGTAGCACCTGAAAAAAGCCGTTACCGTTGATTGCCAGGTCCAGGGCGTTGGAGGTTTGTTCGACCGAACCCTGACTAAACGAGCGATAAGTTGAGACCGGTTTGTTACCCAAACCGATCTGGATTTCGCTGGGACGGTTAAATTCCTTGGAACCGTCGGTGCTGCCGGTATTGACGGTTTCATACAGTAAATCCTGAAATTCGACCATGCTCTTCTTGAAACCGGTCGTATTGACGTTGGCTAAATTATTCGAGATCGTATCTACATTTAATTGCTGAGCCGCCATTCCCAGTGCGGCGGTTCTGAGTGAACGAATCATCTTTTGGCTCCTTGCTTATCCATTAGTATAGCGACCGACTTCGGTAGCGGCGCGCTGGGAAGTCTGGTCAATCGTGTTAATGGCTTTTTGAATACTTTCAAACTGCCGCTGCAAGTCAATCATCTCGATCATTTCATTGATGGCGTCGACATTGGATCTTTCCAGACGCCCCTGCAGGACCGTAGCGGCTTCGACTTCAGACGGCTGTTCGGTACGGGTGGTGAAAGTATTTCCCGGCGTTTTTTTCAGACTATCGTAGTTTTTAAAATCAACGATTTTCAGTTTATTCACCAGCATATCGTCCAGAAAAATCTCGCCGTTGTTATGAACGATAAACCTGGCCGTTTGCAGACCGTCATCCGTGACCGAAATATACCCATCCTCACCCAGCACGGGATTTTGCTCGTTGGTGCAGAGCAAACCTTCAGAATTAACCATGAAATGACCATTGCGGGTATAAGCCGGACCATCCGCTGTCTCGACCACGAAAAAGCCCCGGCCGGAAATCGCCAGATCGAAAGAGTTGCCGGTTTCCTCAATCAGTCCCGGCGCAAAATCGGTGGCGACCTTGACGTCCGGAACAGTCGTTTCCTGTTGTTTCAGTACGTCAAAGAAGGCCACATCCCTTTTGAAACCGACCGAATTGATATTGGCCAGATTATTGGCAACAATATCGTTCCGGTTGAGTTGGCTCGTCATTACTTTTTTCAGGGCTGTCAGTTTAAAATCCATATTCATTCCTTTTTTCCACCCATCCTCTAAGCAAGAACATTGCCAAACCGGTTTTGGAGACGAATAAATCGAATTTTTCCTTTTTCCCCCGATATAAAACGGTCCCCGGCACAATTACCCGATGCTCCGCCATCGTTCTACTGGACTTTTCACGGAATTAATTACATTCAACGGAAAAATTTTCCATCTCAACCCGTTCTTTCTTATCCAAAATCCTGACTTGCCGCCGGAATCAGATACATTTTTCTGTTGAGATTCAGAAAAAAAATTCTTAGTGTATAGCCATGCTTTGGATCTGGCAGGCCAGCGAATCGGATACGACAGAAAACGGAAGACCGGGGAAAACTCAATTAATGAAGCGATCGAAGAGGTCAGTGCGACTGGTTTTCTTGCTGCTATGGTACCTCCAATTTGTCTATAGTCAGACGACGGGGTTGACCGTCGTGAAAAACGGCAATCTCCGGGAAAATCCCAGCACCGCCGCCCGCATTATCGCGCATTTAAAACCGTCTCAAAGACTGGTCATTCTTGAACAAAATGCGGATTGGTATCGGGTCCAGACCGATCATAACCAGACCGGCTGGGTCAACGCGATCGTGGTGGAACCACTCAGCCCGCTGGAATCGGCCGGTTTTGGCTCAGACCAACTGAAATTGGCGCAGCAGCAGTGGAGTCAGGCAGTCAGTCAGTCGGACAGTAGTCAATTGTCCTGGGAAAAGATGACAACCCGGCAACCCGGAAAAATCTACGCCCTGCCGGAAGAGCAGGCTGAAACAGTAGCCGATGTTCCGGCGGGTACTACGGTTCACAGGCTCGATTCATCCGGCGATTGGTTTTACATCCAGACCGCTGACAATATATTCGGCTGGGTCCATCAGGCGTTGTTTAAACCCGCCGGTAAGGTTAAGACCGTACCGCCGAAAAATCCAATCCGGCTTGCAAAGAATGGAAACCTGCGGCAGCATCCGAGCACAACGGCTGCGATAATTCAAATAATTCCCGCCGGCGCGATTGTGGACCTGCTGGACAGCACTGCCGATTGGCGTCAGGTGCGCACCGCCGACCAAAAAATCGGCTGGCTTAATAACATCGTTTTTCAGAAAATCCAGCCGGCTGAAAAAGCCGTTGCCATCCGCGAGGCTACCCTGGCCCGCAGCGGTAACCTGCGCCGGAGCCCGAATCTCAACGCCCCCATAGTCACCAAGCTGCCCGCCGGTCAGAAAGTTACCATCCTGACCGAAACCGGTGATTGGCACAAAATCAAATTGAATAATGGTTCCGTGGGTTGGATTCACAAAATCCTGTTCGAAAAACCGGTCGATCTTCCGCCTGTTTCCGCTCAACCGGAACAGGCCGCAACGGCCATCGCGCCGCTCACAACCGCACCTGACACTACTTCCAAGACTAATGTTTTTACCGACGAATTGGCTTCCGCGGAAGAATACCATGCCAACCGCAACATCGTAAAGGCGGTCGACAATTATTTTTACGCCGAAAAAAAATTAGCTAAAAGCGCAGCCGCTGCACCCCGGGATATCTGTCTGAAATATCGTCTGGCCAAGTCCCATTACGCCCTGGCAAACTCGCTCTACACCAAGGAAAATCCGACGCTTAGCGAGACGATGGCCAGCGTCAGGAATGCGGCTTTCAGCAATGTCCCCTGCTCCGATGACGCCCGTAAAACACTCGACCTATGGGAAGAAGCTGTCAGCCTGCGCACCCAAATTCTGAGCATTTTCAGTCTCGATTCGGTCAATCTCCGTAAAATCACCAAATCCGTGACGGAAACTCCGGGCAAACTTCCGATTCTCTACGAAGCTGAGGCCAAATATATGATCGGCCGTTATTACCTGAGTCGCCGAAACGATCCCCGCGAAGCGATCACCTGGCTCGACGAAAGCGTTTCGCTTTTTCAGGCTTATGACCGCAACCGCCCGGTCGCCTCGGAAAGCAACCTGGAGAATTATTTTAAAGCTTGTCTGGATTTGGGGACGGCCTATTCCCAGGTGGCTCAATACAGCCAAAGCTCCGCAGCTTTCAATCTGGCTTACCACGTCGCCTCCCGTGCCCAAAAACCGGACTGGCTCCAGTATTACCAGAAAGTCATTCGGGCGATCACCGATCGCATGGATTAAGATTTCGTCAGAATATCCAGCACCTTTTCCAGATGCCGGGCTTCACCGAGAATCCCGCGTAGTCCCTTAATGACCCGCTCGCGGTTACCGGTTTCGTACGCGAATTCGAGAATTTCAGCCAGGTCCAGAATATTTTTCAAAGCCGGCTGAAATTCATTGTTCAGCATACCGACATAATCAAATCCCTTTTCGTGCGGTCGCTGCGGTTCGGGCTGACTGTCATTCTCCACCGGCACTTTTTTCGCCTGCGTCCTAAGCAATTTTTGTTCGAGAGCCATCGACAGAAGCGTGCCCACGGCGGTATAATTCTCGATGTCATTCGCAGTATATGAATTTGCAACCGAGTGTCCCAGATTCAGAACACCGATCAGCTTCTCGCCGATCCAGAGCGGCAGGGACAGAAAAGAGCTGAACGAGCGTTCTCTCCCAACGCGGTTTTTTGACAGCGCTCCGAAAATGATCGGAGTTTTCCGTTGGGCGATCCAACCGGATAATCCTTTGCCCGGGCCGAAGGGTATTTCGTGCGCCAGGTCGACCGGTTCCGGCCCATCCTGATAAAGAATTTTCAGGCTGTCGCTGTGTTCTTCGTATAAAAAGAGGGTCGCCGAGTCGTAGGGAACAAATTTAGCGATATGCTCCACGAGCGCGCGCCCAGTCTCATCAATACCCAAGTCCTGCTGGGCAATCTGATGAATTCCGACGATTAATTCTGCTCTGTTCATTTTGTGTGTAACATTTCGATAAGGTTAAACAACTGATCCTGCTCGTGGGATTGAATCAACGGCAGTCGTACTACCAGACAGGTTCCCGGCCCATTTTTCTCGATTAACTGAATATCCCCGCCGAGTGAATTGAGAATATTCTTGGCAACCGTCAATCCGAGTCCGGGATTCCGGTCAGTTTTTTTAGTCGTAAAGAATGGTTCAAAAATGCGGTCGCGGATTTTCGGATTGATTCCGGCGGCATTGTCGTCCACAAAGATTTCCAGCCATTTCTCGCCTTCATTACGGATGAAAAGATCAATCGTCTTTACTATTGCGGAAGATTTGCGGCGTTTATCCATTTCCAAAAAAGATTCGCGGGCATTGGCCAATAGACTGACGAAGACTTGCTCCATCGAAACCGGATTGACCGGTATTTCAGTGCACTCATCGGCCGGGACGATCGTGACATTGATCTTTTCTTCGCTGAATTCATAAGCAAATACATTAAGGGCGTTCTTGATAATTTCACTAAATCGGACTGGAGTACGATAGTTTACCTCGGCGTGATCGGCATAATTGCGGATCCGGTCGACGATCTGCCTCATCCGGTCAAGCAATCTGTTCATCTCGCCGATTTCCGCGGCATATTTTTCCGGTAATTGTGGCCCGAGCATCTCCATCCGCATTTGGAAGGCCGCCAGCGGCTGACTGAATTCATGCACAAAATCAATCGACAGCTGCCGGATGGAGCGCAGGTAATTGAGTGAGATCGAGGCCGCCTGCACGTTGCGCATCTCTTTTTCATAGAGTTTCCGGCCGGACATATTCTTGGCCGTCACGATGAAGAGTTCCGCCGCCCCGTCTTTACCGGCGACCGGATTGATATTGACCACTACTGGAACATAATGGCCATTGGCTAAAAAACGGGCGGTAAAGTTACCACAGATATCGCGGGGCAGATTTTCGATGATACCGCCGGAAGCGGTCTCTCCCGGCAGGGTTTCTTCTTCATTCAATCGCATGATTTCGGCGATAGGGCGACCATGGCAGGCCGCATACTCGGCGCCGATCATTTCCAGAGCACTATGGTTGCAGTATTCGACCTGCCCCTTTTTATTGAGAATCAGAATCGCATCGGAGATATTCTCCAAAATCATGATCGTCGTCTGGTAATCGCGCAGAGTCGTCGGACTGATCCCGGATTGAGTGTTCCGGGGAATTGTGGCATTTTCCGCGGGCAGGTTTTGTCTGACCATAATTAATTCATGACGGTTGATCTCAATTAAAGCACCAGTAGATTGGTATGGCCTGGTTCGGCGATCAGGCGTTCGAAATAATTTTCTTTGACCATTTCGAGGATGAAATCGGGGTCGATCGCGCGGACTATCAGCCAGGCCTCTTCGCCCCGGCGAAAAGCGTATTGCGATTCGGATAAAATATACGCGCCCCGGATTTCGAGAACGTAGCGGTTGGCTCCCAGGCAATCAGCGACCCGACCGCGTAAAATGGCGCCTATCCGGACTTGCCGGAGCATTTTTTTCAGCTCGTTATAAAAGATGATCGGAAAAAGGTTTTTACGCTGGGAATCAAGTTCTGACATCGATCTTCTTCCGGTTAACGTTCATCAGAATCAGAGCTTCGTCGTAACTGATACCATTTTCTTGCGCCAGAGTCCAAACGGGATCTGTATCGGCTGGCGGCGGCGGACTTTGAACCGTTGAAGTTGGCTTTTCGGAGGGCGCTTCCGGCGATGCCCGGAGAGTTATTCCGGACCCCTTGCGATTCGATCGCAGAATTTGCACGATAATGAACAGCAGCAGGAACAGACCGGCGATTTTAAACGCCAAAAGCAACCTAGGCGTCAACCAGGTTTGCGATGTAGCGACGGCCGGTAAATCGCCGCCCGAAGGTTGCCCGGTATCGAAATTGTCCATAATAAAAAGTGACAGCGCATCGCTGCGTAAATCGTCCGCCTCAGGACGGGTACGATATAAATCAAAGATAAATTTATTGGACGAAATCGCAAAATAATCAGCCACCAGACCGAGTTTATCCGACCGCCCAGTTATTATTATCGTGGCTGAATCGGGAAAACTCACCGTCAGTTCCAGCGGCTGACTTTCATTGTCACGGATCAGGCGGGCTCCGTAATACAGATTGGTATCGACCGGTGTAAGGGTAATGGTGAACGTTCCTTCGGCGTAGTTCGTAGTCAGCCGCGGGATCACGAAAGCGGCGCTGTCGCGATGGGTCGGATTAGTCAAAATCAGACGACGAAAGGTTCGCAGATCGCGCGATTTCAAGATATAATAGCCGGACTGGACAGCTCCGTCAACCGGTCCATTCAGAAAAAGAACCAGCAACCCGGTTATCCAGCCGGTAAGTAAACGACTTTTTTTAACGTGCGAGAATGTCAATTTTCACTCCGGTTGTGATTGTGGCCGGCGATTGTTCCGGGGCAACAGACCCGGAGGAATCGGTTGAAACCGAAGTAAGTTCAAGCTTATCGGCCGGCCGTTCTTCATCCTGTTTCTTTTTCTTCTCTCTTTGTTTCTGAGTGTCATTATCGATCATAACGGCCGAACGCACCATATTCATCCGGCTGATCGATAAATCCTGACCGTTGCTGTCGATAGCCATATCATCTTCTCCGGTTCATTTTTGAGAGACTGATTTTAACGTCAATGAGGGTTTGCTTCAGGATTTGGGAAACCCGCGATTCGGTGATATTCAAAACCTGACCGATGTCGGCCAGAGTCAGTTCTTCGTAGTAATATAAAGCCAGAATGAGCCTTTCTCTTTCGGGTAAGGCGCGGATGATATTTCTGAGATCGCTTTTCAGTGCGTTTTCATCCATGATTTTTTCGGGGGTCTGCAGATCGGGATCGGCGATGGTTTCCTTGCGGGTCAGCGATTGTTCGTCGTCATGAACTTTATCTTCCAGCGAGATGGAAAAATTCAGGCTCTTCATCATCTGCAGGTCGTAATATTCGTTTTCCGTCATCTCGGCGTTCTGACAGATTTCAGTGACCGACGGATCGCGTTGCAAAACCTGTCTGAGATTGTCAATAATCTTTTCGAGGCGGCTGACTTCTTTGATTTGCTCGCGGTTTAGGATACCGACGCGGCGTACGGCGTCCATTATTTCGCCGAAAATGCGTTTATATGAGAAAGTCTTGAAACTGACACCGCTGGTGGGATCGAAACGATTCAGGGCTTCAATCAAACCGATAATGCCGAACTGGTACAGGTCTTCCTTTTTGAGGACGCCGTCGACCGGAATGTTCATTCTGCCAACAATATACTTGACCAGCGGCAGGTAGGCGAAAATTACCTTGTCGCGGGTTTCTTTGACCGGACTGCGCAGATATTCGGCTACCGGATCGTCGCCGGTCATGAGCATGGTTGGAGTATAATCTGACTTCATTGTTTATCCACGTTTATTGTAGGTTTGGTCCGTTTTTCGGTGAGCATAATGCCCCAACTCAGGAGATGGCCGGCGATCGAGAATACAAACAGAACTCCGAGAAATACCACTCCGCTGCGGAAAATCCCCGCCAACAGACTGATCCCATTGACCAGGCAAATCAGAAAAGTCAGGATCGCCGTCAGCAGGGCAATTCCATAGATTATCTTTTTCATAAAACCTCCCTGTCGAAATCCAGGTTACGGTTATTCATTAAACGATCAAAGAATCCTTGATCTTTATCCACATTCTGGATCGGCATCCAGAGCAATTTGCGCACGATCATCTTGAGCGCATTGGAAGGGATCGAATTAGGCACGTCGATGACCATGGCCTGTTGCTTCTGAATTGACTTGGCGATCCAGTTATCTTTCGGAATGGCGCCGCCGAACACAACCTCGCTGTTGAGGAAACGCTGCACCATTAAATTCATTTTGCCAAATAAAGAAAGCCCTTCCTCTTCAGAATCCACCATGTTGGTGACCAGCAGGATCGGCGTTTCCATCTGGTTATGGCGAATAACCTTGATCATCCCGTAAGCATCCGCCACGGAAGCCGGATCGGGCGTCACCACCACCACGATTTTATCAGCCCCGATCACGAATGACAGGACGTTGCGGGCGATACCGGCGCCGGTGTCGACGATAACCTTGTCATATTCGTGCTCCAGACGGCCAAAAGCGTCCGCGAGTTTCGTCAGGGTATTGTTTTCGTTTTCGAGCAGTTCGCGCACCGCCGAAGCCGCCGGTAAAATGTCAATGCCATGCGGTCCCGGCATGATGACTTTGCGCAAATCCATGTTTTTCGTGACGACATCTTCAATCGTGTAGGTCGGACGGAGTCCCAGAAACAGGTCGACGTTGCCCAGGTGTATATCGGCATCGATCAGGAGCACCTTTTTCTTGAGTTGCCGCAGCAGAATGGCCAGGTTGACGCTGATAAAGGTCTTGCCAACCCCGCCTTTGCCGCTGGTGATCGTTATGATTTCCGGTAAATTTCTCTCGAGTTTAAGACCGGCAAGCGTGAAAATGCTCTGACTTTTTTCTTCCATCTTGGTCTACCTGATTTCCATAAAAAGTTTATCCAGTATGTAACTGCTGTCCGAACTGATGATATCGCTCGTCAGGGTCTGGCCGAATCCACTAAAATAGAGCGGCAGGGTTGTGCGTTGAATGAGAGAAATCAGTTTCCCCGGTCGCTGCAATTCATCTATTTTTGTAAGCACCAGGCCAGCCGGTTTCAGGATCTGGTATCTCTGAATGTACCAGTCATTATCCTGTAAATCGGTGGTAGCGCTGGTCACGATTAGAATTTCGATTCCATCTATTTCATTGAAAAGAGTTTGAAGTTCCCGAGTCTGTTCCGGGATCAACGGATTGCGGCCGGGCGTATCGATCAGCACCAGGTCCGCGCCGCGCAGATTGTATAATTCGTTCGCCAGAGCGGTCGGATCGCGCAGCTCGATGACTGGCACACCGCTGACTTTAGTGTAGGCTTTCAGCTGTTCGGCGGCGGCCATGCGGTAACGGTCGGTCGATATGATTGCGATCCGTTCGGAGCCGGTCAGTCCGGCATTCAGACCGAGTTTCATGATCGTGGTGGTTTTACCGCAGCCAGCCGGGCCGACGAATGCCAGAATCCGCGGCTTTGGAGCTTTCTTCGGCGGTGAGTATTTATGCTGATTCAGGACAAAGCCGATTTCACTCCGGACGGCTTCGATTATGGCCGCATGTCCGACCGACTCGTTGCTTTCCAACCTGAGGTAAGCCCGCCGGACAAAGGCATTGGCATCCTCTTCGGCCATCCCGTTTTGAATCAATTGCTCACCGATGGCGGCGAAATTGTCAGGAAAATCCGGTTTATTGAGATTGTGCAGCCTGAGATTCATGCGCTTCATTTCATGCATGAGATTCTGCACCTGTTCGTTCAATTCGGCGGTGAAGGCAGCCGCGGGTGGCGGCGTGGCAATCATTTTATTCAATAAATTGGCAAAAGGGGCCGACAGACCGGTATTGACCGGCGCAGGGGCGGGCGGATTCCGGCGCTCCGGTTTAGGGGCGTCCGGCTTAGGCAGAGTCACCGTGATCTCCACGCGGTTTTTCTCGCCGGCGGAATCATCCTGGGGAGCGATGCCGGCTGATTCCAGTAAGATGACTTCGTCGCCGAGTTCAGCACGGGCGGTTTTCAGGGCTTCCTGCAGAGATGATCCAATGTATTTTTTAATTTTCAACCGGGTACCTCACAGTTCCGACGGATTTCAGATTGGTGTTGGGATTCAATTCGTTATAGGACAGCACATAAGTCTGTGGAAAAACCGGTTCGATGAAATTTTTCACCATCCGGCGGATTTGGGGAGAAACCAGCAGGATCGGCTTGGCTCCGCCGGCGATGATCTGTTCGGTTTTTTCACCGATCGACTCAAATAATTTATTGACTTGTTGCGGGGTCAGTCCCATGTTGCGCATCTTGCCATTTCCGCTTTTCAGGACTTCCATGATCCGGTCTTCGAGACGCGGCTCGAGCGTGCAGACCGTCAGCGTATTGTCATCCTGCTTGAAATAATCGGTGATCGTTTCGGTCAGGGCGGAGCGTACGTATTCGGTGAGTACATCGGGATCTTTCGAATAATTGGAATAATCGGCGATTGTTTCCAGAATAATAGTCAGATTGCGAATCGGAATTTTCTCGCTCAACAGATTTTTCAGGACCTGATTGACGACGCCGAGTGAAACGATTTCAGGCACCAGACCTTCAACGACCGCCGGATGGGTTTCCTTGAGATGATCGAGCATTCGTTGGGTTTCCTGGCGGTCGAGCAGTTTATAGGCGTTGGCTTTGAGAGCTTCCATCAGGTGCGTAGCCACGACCGCCTGTGGTTCAACCACGGTATAGCCGGCGACTTCGGCCTTCTCCTTTTCACTCTTTGGAATCCAGAGGGCGGGCAATCCGAAGGTCGGCTCTTTGGTTTCGATGCCTTCCAGTTTGAGCCTTTCGTCGGGATTGATCACCAAAAAGTAACCGATCATGACCCTGCCGCGCGCGGTTTCGACGCCATGAATCTTGAAAACATATTCGTTGGATTGGAGCTGGACATTGTCACGGATGCGGATCGGCGGCACGATCACTCCCAGTTCAATTGCCAGACTCTTTCGGATAGTGGAAATCCGGCCGAGCAGATTTCCGCCCTGATTGGTATCCACCAGTGATATGAGACCGTAACCGATTTCGATTTCAAATGGATCGGGATGAAGAAAATTTTCGATTTTTTCCTCTTTTTCCGGAATGGCGACCTCTTCAGGTTGCTCAGCAATCTGTTTTTGTTTAGCCTGATTCTTATCGGCCAGGTAGGCGGCTCCAGCGACCGCCCCGGCAATAATGATAAACGGCCAGAACGGCAGGCCGGGCACGAACGCCATTCCTCCCAAAACAGCGGCCGTAATATAGATCGCCCGGGGTTGTTTGGTCACCTGGGAAGCTATATCATCTCCGAGATTCGAACTGGACGAGGTACGGGTAATGATAATGCCGGAAGAGGTCGAGACGATCAAGGCCGGAATTTGCGAGACGAGTCCGTCACCAACCGTCAGTAAAGTATAGAGTGAAGCCGCTTCGCCGATCGGCAAACCTCGCTGGAGAACCCCAATCGTCAAACCACCAATGATATTGACGGCCGTGATGATCAGGCCGGCGATGGCATCGCCGCGCACAAATTTGGCCGCTCCATCCATGGCTCCGTAGAAATCCGCTTCTTTGGCAATCTGGATCCGGCGCCGCTGAGCTTCCTGGTCATCAATCAGACCGGCATTGAGATCGGCGTCGATCGCCATCTGTTTGCCGGGCATGGCGTCCAGGGTGAAACGCGCGGTGACCTCGGCGATACGCGTCGAGCCTTTCGTAATGACAACGAAGTTGATAATTACCAATATCAGGAAAATTACTATTCCGACAATAAAATTTCCCTGGACTACGAACGATCCAAAGCTTTGAATCACTTCGCCGGCATAACCCTGACCGAGAATCAGACGGGTCGTCGCCACATTCAGCGACAACCGGAAAAGAGTAATGATCAACAGCAGTCCGGGAAATACCGAGAAATCGAGCGGACTGGTGAGATAAAGCGCCACAAACAGCATTACTAAAGAACCGGTGATGTTCATGACCAGTAAAATGTCCATGAACATTGTCGGCAGCGGCAGGATCATAACTCCCAGAATCAGGACAATACCGACTGCCAGCGTGGCATTGGAATAGCGCGAAGTACTTCCGCCGCCGGCCAGTTGTAATGGGCTGGATGCTCCGGTTTTTACGGGCGGATTTTTACGAGTGGCATTGGGACGGGGTTTAGCTGGCATACGAACTGTTGAACTTGGTTGGAATCTTCATCTTTTTCATACGATAGACCTGGGCAAAGATTTCCGCAACTGCCTGGTAATAGACCATCGGTATCTGCATGCCGACTCTCAGACTTTCGAAGAGACTGCGCGCCAGCGGCTTATTCTCGATGACCGGAACCCCGTGCTGACGGGCGATTTCCTTGATTTTCTCGGCGACCTTGCGCTGTCCCATGGCGACAATAACCGGGGCATCGCTGCGTTTCTTGGGTTCGTACTTCAAAGCCACCGCGATATGAGTTGGGTTGGTGACCACCACCGTGGCAGTCGGAACGGCGGCCATCATACGGCGACGAGCCACCTGACGCTGGACCGAACGAATCCGCCCTTTGATCTCCGGATTTTCATATTGCTTGAATTCATCTTTGACTTCCTGCTTGGTCATACGCAGATTCTTTTCATAATTCCATCTTTGATAGATATAATCGGCGGCGGCCAGAACGACCATGACCATCCCGACTTTAATGAATAAATCAAACATCAGTTTGGCGATGAAGATCGTCAGCTGCTGGGGCGTCACTTCCGCCAGCAACCAGAATTCATCGAGATGTTTTCTTACCGCGATCCAACTGACATAACCGACTAATCCGATTTTCAGAATCCCCTTAAGTAGCTCTACCAATGAACGCAGGGATAACAGGTTCTTGATACCTTTGGCCGGACTGAGTTTATCCAGACGCGGCATCAGAGCTTTACTGGAGAAGATAAATCCGGTCTGCCCGATATTGGCCGCCAAACCAATCACGACCAGCACCAGAAAAATCGGAGCCAGAACCGGCAGAAACCAGATTAAGGTTTTCATCACCAGTATTTTCACCGACTCCGGGGTCAGGGTGAAGGTGACGATACTCTGGTAAATTTCCCGCATAAACCGCAGGGTAATGTCATAAAAAGCCGGCATAAGGTATTTCAGAGCGATGATTCCTGCCAATAAAATTGCCACGGCGTTGACCTCGACACTTTTAAATACATTGCCTTCCTCGCGCGCCTGCTGGCGGCGGCGATCGGTAGCTCGTTCGGTTCTGTCCTGCTGCGAATGTTCGCCCATCTTAATGTCCGGCTATCAGTTTTAATACGGTTCCGAGATAAGTCACCATCTCGTTATAAATCGAATCGAATATCATTTGAAAAATGTACAGGGAGGAAATCATCGCCAAAATACCGAGAATGATTTTCAGCGGTAGGGCAACGAAAAAAATATTCATTTGCGGCATAACCCGGGCGGTTAGCGCCATTGCCGTATCGACGATCAACATCAGCGCCAGGATCGGGCCACCCATGCGTAGCGCAATCAGAAAAATATTGCCGCTTCCGGTGACCAGACTAGCCCCCAGAGCCGGCGGAAAATGGCCGTCTCCAACCGGTATAAGGCGAAAATTATTGAAAATGGTTTCGATGAAAAAATGATGCCCGTTGATCAAAATAAAACAAATAATCGCCAATAAAATCCAAAACTCGCTGATGACCGATTTCTCCTGCTGACTGAACGGATCGAAAATATTGATCGCGGCAAAACTCATCTGCCGCCCGATCAGTTCGCCGGCCAGATTGAAACCCTCAAATATCATCGTGGCCCCGAAACCAATCAGGGTGCCGATTAAAACCTCCTGCGCCAACATTGTCACGAGCTGCAGCCAGGAATCGACCGGAATCCGACCGATTTTTAACAAGGGGAAAACCACCATTGACAGAACTATCGCCAGCATCGCCCGAATGCGTCCCGATACCACCGCATAACTAAAAAACGGCAGAACCATGAGCATAGCGGTCAACCGCGCGAAGACCATTAAGTAACCCGGAACCATTATGCTTATTTTATCGATCAGAGCGTACATCTTATTGGGTCATTAAAGGTATTTGATTGAAAATTTCCTGCGTATAACTGATCAAAATATCCATAAACCATGGCATAAATATCAGGATGACCAGACCGATGACTACCATTTTCGGAATGAATGTCAGGGTCATTTCATGAATCTGGGTGATAGCCTGAAAGATCGAAACCACTAAACCCACAACCAGACCGGCGCCCAGGATCGGGGCTAATATATAAACCGCCGTCCACATCGTTTCGCGTGTTATATAGATTACATAGTCGACATTCATTTTACTTGAATCCTTTCACCAGTGACTCGACCACCAGGTACCAACCGTCAACCAGCACAAACAACAGAATTTTGAGCGGCATCGAGATCACCGTCGGCGGCAACATCATCATACCCATTGACAACAGAACGCTTGCCACGATCATATCTATCAGAAGCATCGGCAGATAAATCAGGAATCCAATCTGAAAAGCAGTCTTGATCTCGCTGATCATAAAAGCCGGAATGACTGTCGCCAGCGAGAGCTCTTCAGGAGATTGAACGGTTTTTTCGTTGCTTAGACGATGAAATAATTCAAGCTCTTTCGGGCGGGTCTGCTTCAGCATAAATAACTTGATCGGCTTCCCGGCTTCCTGCAGGGCGGTGCGCTGATCGATCTGATTGCTCAGATAAGGTTGCAGGGCGTTATCGTTCATTTCATCGATCACCGGCCGCATAATAAAAAAAGTCAGGAAAAGCGACAATCCGATCAGAATCTGGTTGGCCGGTACGGTCTGGGTCCCCAGCGCGGTGCGTACGAAATGAAAAACGATCAGGAGGCGCGAAAAGGAAGTCATCATGATCAGGATCGACGGCGCCAGCGACAGGATCGTGATTAAAAACAGGATTTGCAGGGTTTGACTGAATTCCGCCGGTTTGGTAGCCTGCTCGACCCCGATCGTGATCTTGGGTAAAGTCTGGGCTGATCCGATCTGAGGCGCGATCAACATGACAATCAGGATAATTGGTATATATTTCAGAAATCTGGTCAACGGTCTTTGTTCTCCGGATTTTGGCCGGCGTCAGAACCAGCTTCTTTTTTAAACATTTTAATAAAAGACTGGGTAGCGGACATCGGGGTGGATTGTTCGAACGTCTCGTCTTCTTCGGTCTCGGGAAATTCTCTGATGAGATTGATGGAATGGTCGGTCACCCCCAGAAGAATCCGGCTGTTTTCCACCCTGACCATCGCCAGATATTGCTTGGGACTAAGGTACCGCTTACCCAAAACTTCAAACTGAAACCGGCCGCTACCATCGCTGACATTGTGCTTTTTTAAATACTTCCTGACCATCAGGAGAACCATAATGATCAGTCCGGTGACCGCCACGGTGCGGGCGATGAACGAACCGAAACTGCGAGCGGTTTCGGAGTATTCCGGCACGACATAACTACTGTCCGGCATTGCCAGTTGCGGCCGCTGCGGTTTACGATTCATCGTCATGACGATTCCCAGAACGGCGATCATCAAAAACAGCAGCGCCAGACCCATCGAGCCCGAACGCCCTGTATTAACATTTTTACGGGAGAACATCATCCTAAACTCTTGATTCTTTCCTTGGTACCGGCCAACTGGGTAATGCGGATGCCGAAATGGTCATCGACCACCACGACTTCGCCTTCGGCTAATTTGCGGCCGTTGATGAAAATTCCGAGCGGTTCACCGGCCGCCTTTTCCAATTCGACCACCGAACCTTTTCCCAGTTTTAAAATATCCTTGACCAACATCGTCTTCTTGCCAAGTTCGACATAGATTTCCATTTCGACGTCCATCAGCATATCAATATTCCGTGGCTGGGAAAGATCGACGCCCTCGGTCTTGAAATTCTGGAATTCGACCGGATGAACACTAGCGGTTTCCAACGGCTTGCTCTCAAAACCACTTTTTTCAGCCGGCGCGCTGCCGGTGTCTGGTTGCATCCAGATAAAATGATTAACGGTTAAAGCGGTGGCATCCTTTTGGAAGTTGTGAACGACACACAAACCGTTTTCGTCTGCCGGCAGCAGATTCAGGCTGTCGGTAGTTACATTACTGACGATACAATTAATCTCATCGACTTTGTATTTCTGGCCGGTGCCCTGCGTCAGGGTTTGAATCTGTCCGAGGATCTGATTGGCAATTTCCTTGAGGCCGTCGAGATGCTCCGGGCTGACCTTCAGATCCGGTTCGGCGCCGGTCATCCAGGCATAAATTTCCAGCACGGCGTCCGGGGTCAGGAGAAAAAGGTGTTCCAGTTTGCCGGCATTCAGGCTGACGCGGAGCGCCACCTGCGGATGTTTGGCCGTCTGGATAATCCCGGCCGGCTGAAGCTTTTCATCGACCGAATGATTCCAGGTCAGTTCACTGTTCAGTACCTGATTAATCAGCTGACTCAGATCATTTTGATAGCTATTTAAAAAGGCAATAATTGTTTTTTTCATTTGATCAGATTTCATCTTCTTCGGCTCCCTTTAAAATGGAATGGATTCGCACGGCATAGTTACGCTCCCGGCATCCGATAAAAGCATCATAAGCATGCATATTGTATACATAAGCCGGAATCTTTGAACTGGTCCGCGTATCTAGACGCAGTACATCCCCGACTTTCAGATTGATAATATCGCTGACGCTCATCGTGGTTTTTCCCAGAACCACTTTGAAGTCGACTTGGGTTTGATCCAGGTTGGACTCGATAATTTCGCGTTCTTCCTGAGAGGTTTGTTGAGCACCAAATAAAATTTTACTCTGCACTTCCGGTCGCGACAGAACATTCGAAATCCACATATACGGATAACAGATGTTCATCATGGTGGTGTTGCCGCGCACCTTGATTTCCATGGACACGACTACAACCGGCTCGGAAGCCGGAACGATTTGCACAAATTCCGGGTTGCTCTCAAAGCGCTGCAGCTGGCAGTCGAATTCTTTCACACCTCTCCAGTTTTTGGATATTTCATTGGAAATGCGATCCACGACCCGGGTCATGATCTTGCGTTCGATGACCGAGATCGGTCGGCTGATCGAAATAAAGGAGCCCTGACCGCCGAACAACCGTTCGACGATAAAAACGACCAACTGCGGGCTGATCTCCAGCACAAATTGGGAGGACGGATCGCTGATCTGTCCGACATAGGTAGCCGCCGGCGAAGCGATGGACATGACGAACTCGGAATACATAATCTGGTCAATTGCCAGCAGGTTCATGTCGACAATCATCCGCAGCTGCGCCGACAGATAGACCCCCAGATTACGCACCAACCCTTCATGCACATTCTCCAGCAAACGCATCTGCTCCTTGGAGATCAGGTTCGGGTGCTTGAAGTCGTAAAGGGCTAATTTCTTTTGACTCTCTATTAATTCACCATCGACCTCTTCGCCGGTGGTAACACTGGTCAACAGAGCATCAATTTCTTCCTGAGACAGTACTTTTGCCATTATACCTGGTGATTATATTATTTGGTTTGTGGTTTTCATTGGACTACCAAGGTCACATAATAGAGGCTGTCGATTTTGCCTTTCGTCAGACGTTCATTAACCAGATTGGTTAAATCCGTCCGGGAGCTCTCCTGAAAATTTATATCGAGGATTTCATCTTCGTTATACTGCCGCATGTATTTTATGATCATGTCGCGAAACTGCGGCTCGCGCACTTCGACCTCTTTCATCACTTCAGGATTCTTGGTCTCCAGGGCAAATTCCGCCATGATAAAACGGCGTCCGGTGCTACCGAGAGTATTAACGGTAATGTCTTTGATGACAAAGACAGGTCCCATGATCTTCTTTTCAACGATCTCCATTTCTTTTTTTTGCTGGGCTTTTTTGATCTGATATTGCTGATTGGCGGGTAAAAGCACTTTTTTCGTTAAGAAAAAAGCCCCGGCGGTAGCTCCACCAATGACTATGAGGATCAGCAGGATTTTTAACACCAAGCCTATTTTGAATGGTTTCTTTTCCTGGCCTTCGGATTCGCTCTGGGAGTCTCTTTTACCCGGTTGATCTTCAATCTCGGCATCTTTTTCGATCTGTTTTTTCTTTTTCATTGATCCTGATTGGTTAATTCAATTGTAAATACCGACAGAGAAATAATCGTCAAATACTATGCCATCCCGGCCTCGGCAAGACCTGATTTGGATTTCAAGAAAGGCGTATTTTTAACATTATTTTTTATCTTCAGCCCTTCCGACCGTCCATGAATCCCCTTCTTATTTTGAATTGCTAACCGCAACCGCACAATCCTTGCGACCTAGCCGCCGTCCAGGATCCGGCTTAAAACAACCAGTCAATTAATTCCCGGTCGGAAGTTTACGGCACTCAACCGGGAAAATATTTCCGTTTTTCTATCAATTTTTCCGCTGTCGGTCGTCGTGACCGGAAACTGCCGGACGGATAGTTTGGAGCGGATTATTATACCAAATTCCGGATTACGACCGGAAAGTCGCCTGGTGCTATTGTATTTTACGAGATGGATTGGATTAACGGAAAAATTCGGTCTTTTTCCAGGTGACGAGGAACTCAACCCGGCGATTGAACTGCCGGTTTTCGTCGGTGGTATTTGGCACTACCGGACGATACTCGGCGTATCCGGCGGGGACTAATTTTTCAGGAGGGACATCGGCCTGACCGATCATATATTTCACGACAACCATCGCCCGGGCTAAGGATAATTCCCAGTTGGAGGGATAGAGTGGAGTGTTGATCGGCACATTATCGGTGTGACCGCTGACCAGCACTTCCTTGGATTTATCCCTGATCAGATTGCCGATGATATCAAGTAAGGGATAGGCTATTGGCTTTAGTTCAGCTTTACCAACGTCGAACATCACTTTGTCGCCCATGCGAATTAGCAAGCCGCTACCGGTGTATTTGATCTGGATTTGATCTTCCACACCCATTTTTTGGGCGGCATCCTTGAGTTGTCCAATGTTTTCGCGTACTTCTCTTTCAAATTTCTCACCGGCTTCTGACATGCTGATACTGCGGGTTTGCACCGGAGAAGGATAGTTCTTCATTACTCCCAGCGCGCCTTTCAGGGAATTGGCGGCGGCGCCAAACTTGACCTCATCCATATTGGAAAAGGAGACCAGTAATACAAAAAAGGTCAGCATCAATGTGACCATATCGGAGTATGTCAGCATCCAGAATGGAGCAGACGGCGGTGGATCTTCTTCGATCTTTTTTCTCATTTAGTCGCCGTATCCATTTCTTTTTGATTAGTATCGCGATGCTTAGGCGGCACAAAGTTCAGCAGGCGCCGGTTGATGTTGCGCGGGTGCTCGCCCTGCTGAATAGCTAAAACGCCTTCGATAATCAATTCCTTCTCGATCACCTCTTCCTCGGATTTATTCCTCAGTTTGCCCGACAATGGCAGAAACACCAGATTAGCCAGCACCGAACCGTAGAAAGTGGTAACTAAGGCGACAGCCATGCCGGCTCCGATATTGGATGGATCATCCAGAGAGCGCAACATATTAATCAGACCAATTAAAGTGCCCAGCATCCCGAATGCGGGCGAATATTCGCCCATTGCGGAGAAAATTGCCGCTCCTTTGCGATGGCGGCTCTGGAGATAATTCAACTCGGTTTCCATTATATTGCGGATCGTATCCGGTTCGTTGCCGTCCACCGCCATCATTAAACCTTCGCGCATGAACTGATCCTGGATTTTACTGAGTTCGCGGTCCACCGCCAGAATACCGTCTTTACGAGTGATCTTGGCTAAATCAACAAATTTGGTGACGATTTCACTCTGCACATTACTTTTAGTGCGAAAGGCGTTCTTTACCACTCCCATCACGCCGAGAACATCCTTCATAGTATACCTTACCATAGTAGCCGCGAGAGTGCCGCCGACGACGATCATGATCGAAGGGATATCAATAAAAGCGCTCAGATCGCCATTCATCATGATGGACGAGACGATCAGTACGATTCCGGTTATTATTCCGACGAAGGTCGCAATATCCATTAATACTCCAACCGGATAGTGAAGAAACTAACTTCCAGGGAAAAAACCAATAAAATCCGAAGACCGGTCCAGGTCTGCCGGAAAAACCGGCAGACCTGTAACCACAATAACCTAACAGAATTCAATCTGTTTGTACGCATTTTACCGTTTCATATTATTTAAAGTATCGAACAATTCATCGAAAGTCGTAATCACTTTCGAGGCGGCCTGATAGGCCTGCTGTGAGGCGATCATTTCGGTAAACTGTCCGGCCAGATCAACCGTCGAACCTTCCAGATAACCGGAATTGATCTCAGCTCCCTGACTTTCAGCGGTGCCGATATGAGCGATTCCGCTTTCGTCGGTGGCGGTGTAATTGCTTTCACTGGTTTCGGCCAGCCCAAGCGGATTATTGAAATGCGCCAGGGCGATTTTAGCCAGCTGCATTTGCTCGCCGGTATCGAACAGTCCAACGATGGAGCCATCCGATTCGATGGAGAAACTGCTTAAGGCGCCGGACTGACGTCCGTCCTGATCACGACCGTAAAGGGTTGAAACCGAGTTATACTGCGATAAACCGGAATACCCGTCGGCATCTCCGCCTTGTATATTGATAATCAGTTCGGACGATCCATTATTGGGATTGACGGTCAGGGCGTCGACTCCGCCGTCGTAGGTGAACGAAACGAATTCGCCGCTGTCGTCAAAGAAGACCTTACCGCTGCCGCCACTGGAAATAACCTCATCACCAGAACAGGTTATGTCCCACGACCATTCGCCTTCTTCCTCGCCTTTGACAAAATTAATCGTCAATGTATGGCTTTCGCCAAGGCTGTCATAGATTACCACTGAAGTAGAAACTTCGGCGGTGTATCCGGCTGTGGTGTTGGCAAAACTCGGCACGGTGATATCGCCTACATTACCAGAATCAGCCGTGATGCTGATCGTGGTGTCGCTGTTGCCGGTGGCCAGGTCAGTAACCGTGATCTTCCCGTCTACGAGCGAGACATTCGAACCGGCACCATAAGCATCATTCAATGCTTCGATCAGGTCACCGAGCGTGGTTCCATCTACTCCGTATTCAAAGACAGAACTGATAGCAGAACCGTCGAAAGCAGTTCCGGTAACATTGAATTGGTCGCCGCTGGTCAGATTAGTGGCTATCTGCAGCAGATCGTTCATTTCCGTATCAGAGCTAGCGTATCCGCCGGAAGTCGCGGTCGCACCGTCCACAAAACCCAGGTCGGTCAGAACATCATTGGTGCCGCTGTTAACGGTCAAGACCGTTTCTTCTTCGCCATCGAGCGTTCTGAATTTCAGATTGCCGCCGTCGTTTACGGCTTCGACATTGCCATTCAGGTCGGTTTCGGCAATGCGGGCATTGATTTCAGTGACCAGATCGTCGACAGTGGCATAAGCTCCGGCCGTCAGAGTCAGTTCGGCAGTAATGGCAGAATCGTATTCCGGGTCCACGGTGATCGCAAATTGGTCGTTTACGCCGGCTGTGACCGTCAGCGGATAAGCGGCGGCGGCGCCTGTTAAAGTAGCTCGGGTGGTATAGGCACTGTTAGCCGTCCAGACTTCGGTCAGAGACTCAAGACTGGAATTCAGGTTGCCGGACAGCCAGACATTTTCCGTGGACTGAGCTGAAATCACCATATTGGAATCAATAATGATATCACTCAGGGATGAGGTGCCCTGCAGGACGCCTTCGGTTGAAATGTTCGTCATCCAGCCCTGGACGGTATCGCCATAGGCGTTGACCAATTTTCCTTCGGCGCTAATTTCAAAAGATCCGGAACGGGTATAGATATACTCATCGTCCTTTTTAATGACAAAGAAGCTATCGCCGTCAATAGCCAGATCGGTAGAAATACCGGTTGCAGTCAGGGACCCCTGATTGAAGGTATTCTGCACGATTCCGGAAACTGAACCAAGAGTATCCACAAAACTTACTCGCTTGGTTTTGTAGCCGGTGGTGTTAAGGTTAGCGATATTCTCGCCCAAAACTTCCAGCTTGGTTTGCTGCTGATTCAAAGCTGCGACTGGGATGTTAAAAGAAAACATGACTTTCTCCTTTTGGTTTTAATCCGTCTCTGTCGTTCGACGGATTGCGAGCTTCCCTTGCGGGACCAGCTCATTGGTTTTTAAAAAATCAAACAATTGCGACACTGTCTATGTTTGTAAAGACATTGCTTACACTGTTTTCCATAGACAGTGCGGTTACTACGGTCTTATTTTTTACACTGACGATGAAAGCATTGTCATCCACCAGTATAAGGGATTTAGACGCTCCCTTTTCCTGAACCTGTTTCAAGCCCTGTTCCAGGCGGGAATAATCCGTGTTGGTGAGCTTTACTTCTCGTTCGTTCAGGCGGTTCAGGGCATGGCCGGAGAATTTCAAATCACCGACCTGATTGATCTGACCGGAAAGGACTTCGTCGAAGGTTACTTCGGGTTGAACGCCCTGAACTCCGGTCGGATTTCGTTCGAGATAGGCTAGATCTCCCGGCTGGATGCGCTGAACATTGTTATGGATTTGCAGATCGTACACTTTCATAGCGGCACCTATGCTCCCACCCGTTGAATGGCTGAGAAGGCAATTTCCTTGCCGTCAATCAGCATGATCGCCGCGCCATCTTCATAACGGATTCCGGTAACGGTTCCGATCATATAAGGCGTCGCGTCGATGGCATTGCCGCTTGTGTCATAGGCGCTAACCTCGAAGGTGTAATCGCCCTGATTCAGGGTTTCTCCGTGATCATTCTGCAAATCCCATTCAAGCGTATGTTCGCCCGAACTCAGGTTTTCCACGCTCCAGGTTCGGACGACATTTCCATTGGTATCCAAAATGGAAATCTCAACGGTCTCGGCGGCATCTTCCAGTTCAAAAGATACTTGAGCTTCACCGTCTTCATTGAACATGACGAAGTCGCCTTCGCCTTTGGCTTCTTTACCAATGATCGTGGTGGAAAGCGTGTTGTTGATCGCCTGCGTCAGGACAAGATCAACGCTGAGACTTTCCGCCAGATTACCATTGATATTGGTCAATTGCTCGACTGACGAGAATTGGGCCAATTGCGAGGCAAATTCCTGACTTTCCATAGGATTGAGCGGGTCCTGATACTGCATCTGGGTTACCAGCATTTTGAGGAAATCCTCTTCTTCCATAATGGTCGAACTTAGCAAACTGCTGGTATCCGTCGTTGTAGTAGCGGTGGAACTGGTCACCGTACTGATTGCATCAGACATGTCTGCCTCCTTTCTGTTTTGAGTTATGCGACATATTCGACTGTATTGTATCCATAATTACGAATACTCTGGTTATTGGTAGACAAACCGGCTTCGGGTTCGGCGGCGTTCGGCTCGCGGGTTATATTTGCCGATCCGGTTTCCTTCTCTCGTTTACGATTGTCGCCGAAATTGCGTACCTGCACATCCAATGCCGCGAACTGGAGGCCCTTCTGGTTAAGATTATCGATAATCGAGGGCATCAGCTTCTGAATTTGACCGGAAACTTCTTCCGATTCCACAACGATCGTGGCCTTGTTTTCGTCGGGATCGCGAGAAAACTGAACCTCGATCTTTCCGACGGTTTCACTCTCGACTGCAATATTGGTCATGCGCGGTGTGGAGGTAACAGCCAGGTTAATTTGTTCACCCAGTTTTTGAATGAACTGGCTGCCGGCGAGGCGCTGGTCGCCGCCGTTGCGATCGGCGCTTCTGACCGGTTCGGCATTCGACCTGATATTGACCTGACCGGCTGGAGTTTGATGATACAGAGCGGTTTTCCCGGCTGGATTCGGATTGCCGGTCTCCTTTTTCTCTTTCGAAAAATCCCTGTTAAAATCTGTTTTGGCGTCTTTCTCCCCTTCCTGTCCATTAATCCGATCGGCTGTGACCATAGCAGATTTGGAATTTTCCGGATGACGTTGGGTAACAGATTTCAAAGGAGCGTCGCCGCTTCCCTGAGTCGGAGGTTCAGTGAAACGATCGCTGCTGACTTTTACCGAATAATCGTTGGTCGCGTCATTTCTGACAAAATTCTGACTGGTGGTTTTCGGTACAATTGGATTTGACGGGCGGTCTGCCATCTGTTCCGATGAAATCTTTTCCTGAGGTTGCGATTCATTCGCGATCGGCATTCTCTCCGAAGAGACGACGGTTTGGCGCTCCGGGGTCGGGACATCCGGCGATTTTACAGCGGCATCCGGAGCAGGGGTGCTGGCCATCGAACGGTTAAATACTGGTTTGGGCAAATTCTCCGGCGCCTTGGAAACGGTTGCAGTTCCCGGCATAAAGGCATCAGCCGCGGTTCGGACAGAAGTCGGCTGGGTTTCGGTTTTTTCTGTCGCCACCGTGGCCGACGAAGGAACCGGTTGGCTGATTTTGGTATTGCTGTGCAGATTTAATTCAGGTTTTATTTCTTTGGTAAAAATATTCTCTTGAGTAGTTGGCGAATTGCTTACGGAGCTAGGCTTTAGTGCCGTCCGGGTTACGGCCTCAACCATAGCGTTACGGTTCATTTCCGGCCTGACCGAGACGGTTTTAACATTTAGATCAGGCGAGAGCGTTTGTTGGTCGGACTGTGCCGGCTCATTAACAATCTTTAAAATGGTGTTTTCGGGGATCCCGATCTTGACATCCACCTTTGCGTTGGTCGGATCGGAAATGGTTGGAGTGGAGTTATTTTGACTTATCGTTTCCGGGAAGCTGCGTTCTCTGATCGTAGCAGAAGGCCCCTTTTGATTTGCCGGCGGGACTTCTACCGAGGTTTTCAGCGCACCGGTCAGCGGCTGACTGACGCTAACAACGGCGGAGCGATCCGTGGAAATTTTACCAGTTTCTGCCGTTGCCGGGCTGTTTCTTAGGGAACGTAAAATTGGCTTCAGCCGTGCATCGGGATGCGTGTCCTGACTGGCGTTTTCAACAATATCCTTGCCGGGATTTAAGGAGTGTGATGCCGGCGTTAATATTGCCGGAACCGCTGACGGGAGAGTCGTCCGCGACAGGTCGGTTTTTGGCAGAACGCCGGGTGCGCCCGATACTTTTTTTACCGGCTGTCTGACGACCGCCTTCTTATTTTCGGAGGGATTGAGATCAACAGTCCCGGTAGACACAGTGATCTGACCGGATGCTGTCACTGGAGCTGTCCGGGAAGGAGCGGTGTTTTTAACTTTCAGAACGACGACAGTTGGCGCAGTTTTTTTGGTTTCTGCCGCGGTGCCGGATTGAGTTCCGGTCGCTTTACCGGTCACACCGGAAATCTGAGCGGTTTTGGTATTTTTTTGACCAACCTGATTTAGGAGCGTTCTCCGGTAAGTTTTCGGCTTTGCCTTAGTCTGGGACATGACCTTTCGTACGACCTCGTCGAATGAGGCGCCGGTGTTCTTTTTCAGAAAACGCAGCAGTTCTTCTTTATCGAAAGAATTCGATCCGAGAGCGGCGGTGAGTTTGGCAACATTGATGGTAGGCATAATATTAAGATCCGGACAGGTTGGCGATTTTTTGAGTGAGCGCCGCAGCCCGGGCGGTTGAAAGCGCCATGAGTATATTTTTACGGTTGCGGCTGTTGATGTTGTTATAAAGATCAATAACGGTCGGGTCGTCAACCTGGGCTAAAATGGGTTTCAGGTCTTCGATTTTCATAGATTCAAAAGTCTTGGCCAATTCTTTTACATTTGACATTTTCTGGTTTTGAGCGGTTATTTGGCCGTTCAGATTCTCGACCGTGCGGGCATATTCCCGGATAATGCCATCCCGGAATTGGATTTGTTCCTGCAGGCTATCAATCCGCATTTCCACTAAATTCAGACTGTCTTTTAAATTCAGGATAGTTTTATTCAAACTATTGATTTCTTCCTGTTTCTCGGTTAAAAGTTTGGGATCTACGCCGTGCGGCACCAAAGCGACTGGCGGTGTTTCTGGTGCCGGTTCGATGTAAGAGAGCACCAGAAAGATTACCACGACCAGCACTGCAAAAGCCGCCACGCCGATTCCAATCCAAATCAATGCTTTCTTCATTGTGCATTTTCCTTTTTCCTGGCGCTGACTTGTAGAGCGATCTCGCTATTGGCCAACAGTTCCTTTTTACGCGAATCGGTCACATACTCGGCAAATTTATTTTCCCGCAGTTTTTCAGTGATCTTGCGCTCTTTGGCGGCATTCAGCAGTACCGCCCGGTCTTTCTCGACTGTTTTTTCCGATTTTACGACTTCGATAGTTTGTCTGTCGATCATATTATTGATCTGTTTTAGATAATCAGTGGAAACCTGCAGCTCGGCCAGCGAAACATGAGCAGTTTTTCCGGTCTGTTCATCGAGAAAGTAATCCTTGGTGTGCTCCATGGCCTGCAGGGTTTCTTCGGCCTGTTGCAGAGCGGTTTGAGAGCGTTTCAGGGTAATGACGCATTTATCTTCGACCGACTTGCGGTAGTTTAATACTTTTTGAAGCGGGAACTGAAAAGACTTACTCATTCTTATAACCCGCGGTAGTTGCGATCTTGGCGATTTCCGCATAGGTGGTGCCGAGATCGGTCGATTCACTGATTTCCTGACGCAGGAAACGGTTGATGACCGGCATGTATTTTATAGCTTTGTCAACGTCGGCGCTGCTGCCGGCGACATAAGCCCCGATATTGATCAGGTCTTCCGATTCACGGTAATTGGCCATCATTTCCAGAATGGCCTGCGACTGTTTGCGCTGTGCGGGAGTCGTCACTTCGTTTTTTAGACGGCTGACGCTCTGAAGAACGTCAATCGCCGGATAATGGCCTTTGGTAGCCAGGCGTCTTGATAAAACAATATGACCGTCCAGGATCGAGCGGGCCGCGTCGCCGATCGGTTCGTCCATATCGTCATTCTCAACCAGAACCGTATATAGACCGGTAATACTGCCTTGACTGTCGCAACCGGCGCGTTCGAGCATTTTTGGTAACAGAGCGAAGACGGAAGGGGTATAGCCTTTGGTGGTCGGTGGTTCGCCGGAAGCCAGTCCGATTTCACGCTGCGCCATAGCGACACGGGTCAGCGAATCCATCATCAGCATAACATCCAATCCCTGGCTCCGGAAATATTCAGCAATGGCGGTGGTGATCAGCGCGCCTTTAACGCGCACCAGCGCCGCCTGATCGGAGGTAGCGGCGATCACGACCGAACGTTTAAGCCCTTCTTCGCCCAAATCCCGTTCGATGAACTCGCGCACTTCCCGGCCGCGTTCGCCAATCAATCCAATGACATTGACTTCAGCTGAAGTATACCGTGCAATCATGCCCAGTAGTACGCTTTTACCGACGCCGCTGCCGGCGAAAATGCCGACTCTCTGGCCTTTACCGAGGGTCAGCAACCCGTCAATGGATTTGATACCGGTAGAAAGCGGCTCATGGATTCGTTTGCGGGCTAATGGATTGGGAGGAGTGTTGTAGACCGGCTGACGGTTCTCGACTCTCAACGGACCTTTGCCGTCGATCGGATTGCCGAGCCCGTCCAGGATGCGGCCCAGAAGTTGCGGACCGACGGGAGTCGAAAGCGGACGCGGGCATTTGCGGACGCGACTGCCGGGCGAAATCCCGACCAGTTCGCTGAGCGGCATCAATAGCACACGATCGCCCTTAAAACCGACAACCTCCGCCTGCATCAGATTGCCGCCCTGGGTGTAAATCTCGCACAGTTCACCAACTCGGCCGTTGGGCAGAGTAGCCTCGATGACCAGACCGATGACCTGATTGACTTTCCCTTCGACGTTGAAAATCGGCAGGGCGTCGATCTCTTTGGTATAGTTATCCAGGGTGCGGTTCAGAAAATTCAATTCTTACTCTCTACCAGCATTTGGGTTCGCAGGTCTTCCAGTTGTTTGTCGATCGTTCCGTCAATCACAAAATTGTCGGATTCAACCAGACATTCACCGGGTTTCAGTTTAACGTCGTATTTAAAGGTAACATGGTTGTTGAAGAACTGGTCTTCGGAGCGGCTGCCGCCATTGGCGATCCAGTCATATTGATCCGGATTGAGATAGATAATGACTTTGGTCTGTTCTACGAGGGAATCCAGGATTCCATGCATTCTGGCAATCAGCAGATGGTTAGCCTGTTCATCAACGTGGAGTGTATTTCCTAAAATCTTTTCCGCGATCTTGAAAGCCAGATCCAGCAGCGGACGATCCAGTTCAGACAAGGCTTTTTCGAAACCTTTCGACAGGGTTTCGGTCAGGTTAGTGAAATTTTTCAGTTTGGTGGCAAAGCGGGCTTCAGTTTCGCGCCGGCCGGCATCTTTGCCTTCTTCAAAACCCATCTGAAAAGCCTCTTCGCGCGCTTGCTGGAGAGCAACTTCAAGCATTTTGATCTGATTTTTCAGACTTAATATCTGGCGTTGGGTGCTGGTGCCGCGTTTTTCGATGCGATCGTACTTGGCGATAACGGCCGGATCTCCTGAGAGAATGGCTGAGTCATCGGTCAAATGCTCCAATTTTAAATCAATAACGCGGCGTTTTAGCTGAATAGTATGCATTACTCGATGATTTCCTCTTCTTCGGTACGGCTAACCGTTATTTCGCCGCTTTCCTCGAGCTGGTGCATAACGTCGAGAATATTCTTCTGCGCCATTTCGACATCGCGGACACGCACCGGTCCGAGGTATTTGAGTTCATCCTGCAGCATTTCGGCGGCGCGTTCCGACATATTCTTAAAAATCTTGTCGCGCAGTTCACTGCTGGTGGATTTGAGGGCTAAGGCGAGTGTCTTGGAATCGACCTCCTTGATGATTCTCTGGATCGAGGAATCCGCCAGACGGATCAGGTCTTCGAACAGGAACATCAATCCGGTGATTTCGTCGGTTAGTTTGGGGTCGCGGATTTTCAGACTATCGAGAATATTTTTCTCGGCGGAGCGGCTGGCGGAGTTCAATATCTGAGCCACTGCATCGGCCCCGCCGGTGGTGCTCAGATCGCCGCCAAAAACCGTTCCGATCTGATCGCGCAGAACCCATTCGATGTCCTCGATCAATTCCGGCGAAGTTTTCTCCATGGTAGCCAGTCGGTAGGCAATCTCGGCCTGGCTTTCGGGCGGCAGTTCGGATAGAATGGTAGCAGCCTGAGCCGGTTTCAGATTGGCCAGAATCAGAGCGGCGGTCTGTGGGTGCTCGTTCTGGAGAAAGCTGAGCAACTGTTTGTCGTCGACAGTCTGCAGGAGATAAAACGCGCTGACCTCGGTGGAAGCCTCGACCTTCTTGATAATATCTTCGGCCTTTTTATGTCCCCAGGCACTTTCCAAAACTTTTTTGGCGTACTCGAGACCACCTTGCACAATGTACTGATTGGCCAGCATCAACTGATAAAACTCCTCGATGATCTCGCCCAGAGTCTCGGCTGAGATATTGCGCATCTTGGCAATTTCAATCGTGATTTTTTCAACTTCCGACTCATTGAGCGATTTGAGCACTTCGGCGGCGTTCTGGGTACCGAGCGCGACTAAAATCATCGCGGCTTTCTGAACCGGATTGATGGAAACTTGGCGATTCTCTGGCATATTATTAACCGTTCTTAGGTTGAGTTAACCATGACCGGATCAGCTTCGCGGCATCTTCCGGGCTGGATTTGGCATATTCTATGACATTGCTGGTCATTTTATCCTTGGCTTTTAATTTCGCCTTGGCTTCCGGACTAAGTTTCTTAATGTAAATATCTTCGGGAATTTCTTCCTGCTCCTCGGCGGCTAACATAGCAGCGGCGGTATTCTCGCTAACCGGAATAAAAGCCCTGGCGTTAGCCGGCAGGTTTAACGCCGTCGAACTGGATTTCAGTAATCTGCGAATGACCATGTAACCGGCGATGATGCCGAGGAACATCAAACCCTTATTGATCAGGTTCTGGATCATCTCCTGGCGATCCGCTTGGATAAAATATT
This sequence comes from uncultured bacterium, assembly GCA_964576275.1. Lineage (GTDB taxonomy): Bacteria > Fidelibacterota > UBA2242 > UBA2242 > UBA2242 > JAGNGI01. The sequence goes on from CAZNUN010000005.1 coordinate 149,303, forward strand.
CGCGATCCAGATCGAACCCGGCCGTTTCCAGCTGGATATTCTGTACCTCGACGACATCGCCGCGCTGTTCGTTAAAACCGATCGCGCTTTTCACCAGAGCGGTGATCTGGGTAAGGTCTTTGGAATTCCAGGGTACATATTCCCGATTCACGGCGCCTTTCTCCCCGGTGGAAGTCTTATACTTGCCATTTAGCAGAACCGCCACCGATACCCGTTTGATCGTTCCGACGCTGCTGACATAATGCTCGCGGGTCTGACCGATTTCATAATTGGTAATCGTGTTTTCGTTCTGCCGGCGGTTATTCTGATTGCCGACCGTATCGCTACTGTTGGAAGACTCGATATGCGATTCTTCACTGATGACTACGACATTGTCTGGATCAGGCAGTTCGGTCGTACGTTCGATCTTTTCAAAATTCATATCTAAGCTGACCTTGACCACTGCGTTTTGCGCACCGACGATACTTTCGACGATGTCTTTGATCTTGGTCTGCATTTTGACTTCTTCCTGATGCTTGATGTCCCACTGGGTGCCGGTTGAACCTAAAATATCATCTTCACTCTGAGCCTGGGTCAGCAGATTCCCATCCGAATCCACCACGACGACATCCTGGGCGGCTATCCCTTTGACACTATTGGAAACCAGAGCGGTGATGCCTTTGACCTGACTGGGATGCATCGTACGCCCTTGTCTGAGATAAAGAACTACCGAGGCCGAGCCTTTGCTCTCCTGCTCAAAGAGGTTGTTTTCCGGTAGTACCAGATGCACGCGGCAGTTGCGGACTTCCGGGAACTGGCTGATGGTTTTTATCAATTCGCCTTCCAGGGCCCGACGCATGTTAATCTGTTGCATGTAATTGGTCATACCGTTTTTCACATTGTCGAAAACCTCATAACCGGCGACTTTCTGACTGTTGTAGCCGGAATCGGCGAATTTAAGGCGCAATTCGGCGACGCTTTCAGCCGGCACTAAAACGGTGCGCCCGTTGTTTTCGAGCTTATACTGTACTTTCATGCCGCGTAATTCGCTGACGATGGCGCTGGCTCCGCTCGGATCGAGATCGGAATACAGCACTTCAAATTCAGGACGGCTGGCCCAAACCAGCAGGGAAATGATTGACGAGATTATACCGATAAAAATCACCACGATCACAATCCGCTGGGTGACACTATATCGTTGAAAAATTTTACCAAGGATTTGAAATAGTCTTGCCATCTTCCGGTTTCCCTACGTTATATCGAAATACGGTTCAGTTCCTGATAGGACTCCAGCAGCCGGTTGCGGATTTCCAGCATTAACGTAAAACTCAGACGCGATTCTTCCAGGGCACTCATGGCTTCGGCCAGATTCTCGGAGCGTCCCTGAACGATATCGGTCACCTTCTGAGCGGCCAGATGCTGGTCATCGTTTACCGCGTTGAGAAATCCTTGGATAGTATCGGCAAAGGTAGGTTGCTCCGCCCCCGATTCCACCGGCAATTTCGTCATCGGCTGGGCGACATCCCGACCGACAGAACCGACACCATTCAAAAAAATGTTATTAACGTCCATATCTGCTCCTAACCTACCAGGTCAATTAAATGACCTTTATGGATTTGTTGCATTTTATTTTTACCGTAAACTGTCATTTCTTCCGGCTTCTGAGTCCCAAACAGCATGTGCAGGGTTGCCAATTCCTTCTGGTTGAGAACTTGTTCGCGGTTGAGACCGGTTTCGAGCAACGACTGGCTGAAGAGTTCATTCTCGCTCGCCGCCCAGTCATTTGATTCGGGATTCCGAACCGCGCGCTCATTCCAACCGGTTACCGGTTCCTGCCAATATGAATTATTTATATTTGGAGAAATGTTCATACTTCAGTGTGATTCAGATTTTCATGGTATCGCGAGCGATCTGCTTGGCGGCGTTCATGACGGTCAGATTTGCTTCATAGGCCCGGCTGGCGGAGATCATGTCTACCATTTCCTCGACGACGTTGATATCCGGCATCCGGACGAAGCCGTTTTCATCAGCCATGGGATGTCCGGGATTATAGACCGATTTTTCGGAGTTCAGTTCCTCGATTTCGATTTCGGCAAGTTTTTGGGGAATGATCGGGGAATCGACGCCGGTCGCCTGAGCGCTGCTGTGAATATGTTTACCGCTGGTGGATTTCAAGCCCAGGCTGAATTGCTTTTGGAGGGTCTTTTCAAAATCCGGCGTTTCGGCAGTCGTTTTCAGGACTTTCTTTTTATAGATTTCACCATTTTTATCGGCGGGTTTTTCCGCGTTGGCGATATTTTCGGCAATTATTTCCAGGTTGCGGCTCTGGGACATCAGTCCTGTCAAACTGGTTCGGATTGATGCAAAAATTCCTTCTGTATTCATAGTTTGCCCCATTAGTTACTCTTACCGGTGATAGCCGTATAAATACCGGTGTAAAATTTGTTCAGCGCCCGGGTTGCAAATTCGTAACGGATTTGGTTTTCGGCCAACTTGGTCATTTCGGCACTGAGATCGACTTTTTCGGCAGCGCCGGATTCCGGATCCGCAGTCCGGGCTTCGAAGTTCGATCCCGCGATATGCCGGGGATCGCTGGTTTTGATGTTGGACTGGCTGCTGGCAATTTCCAACTGCGTCGAGAAATCGGTGTTGACCGGTTGATATCCGACCGTATTGATATTGGATACATTACGGGCAATGGCTTCGTGTTGCTTTTGATAGACATCCAGGGCTCGCTTGAGAACCTGGGCATTTTCTGTTTTAAACAATTCTACTTTCATCACGTCACTTATATCTCAATTGCTGTGCCAGCCTCTGAATGGTTCGTATTACAGATATTGCAAATCTATTATTTTCAAGTTTATAAAAATATTTTCACCGGCTTTGCTTATTCTTATTTTACTGTCAGAATACCGGATAAAAATGAATTCGGATAGGAAAATATTTCCAAAACCGGTTTGGCTTGAAAACGTCAAAACAAAAAGCCGGCTGGAGGCCGGCTTAATGAGATGTTTCCACGTACTTCCGCAGCTTAGCTCAAAAGGAGGCGCCGCGGCGGGATAAGTTTATTCTTCCGGTGTATTATCACCGTATTCATGCAGTTTATTGCGGAGTGTGCGAACGGTGATACCGAGGAGTTCGGCCGCGCGGGTGCGGTTGTTGGCGGTTTTTTTAAGAGCATTAAAGATCAGTCTCTTTTCCATCTCGGCGATCGAAATGACCGGCATTTCCTGAATTTCCTGGGTTCCCTGGACGTGATCGGTCTCGAGTGAAAAGTGCTGCAGGGTCAGGATCTCGTCATTGCCGGAGTACAGGATGGCGCGCTCGATCAGGTTTTCAAGCTGGCGGACATTGCCGGGCCATTCCTGCTGGACTAAGACGTTGATGGCTTTGGGATCGACTTCTTTGTGTTTGAATTTATATTTGGCTTTGAATTTTTGCAGAAAATGATCGATCAGATCGACGATATCTTCGGGGCGGTTGCGCAAGGGTGGCACGCGCACCGGGAAGACATTCAGACGGAAAAATAGGTCGGACCGAAATTTATTTTCTTCGACCATTTTGATGATATTGCGGTTAGTGGTGGCAATGACGCGCACATCGATTTCGATTTCTTTGGGACTGCCGATGCGTGAGATTTTACCCTCCTGAAGGACTCTGAGGAGTTTGGCCTGCATGCCGAGTGGTATCTCACTGATTTCATCCAGCAGAAAGGTACCGCCGTCGGCTTCCTCGAACATGCCTTTGGTGGTGCGGACGGCATTGGTGAACGAACCTTTTTCGTGTCCGAATAGAGTGCTCTCGAACAGGGTTTCGGGAATGGCGGCGCAATTAACTTTAATAAAGGCTTGTGTAGCGCGGTCGCTGGTGTCATGGATCGCCTGGGCGATCAGTTCCTTGCCGGTACCACTCTCGCCCTGGATAAAAACCGGCGCATCGCTTTTGGCGACTACTTCGATCTGGTTGAAAATGGTCTGCATGGCACTGCTCTTTCCCACCAGCCGGTTAAACTTATTGACATTGGATAATTTGCGCCGCAGATCCTCATTTTCTTTCTTCAGTTTTTCGAACTCAAAATATTTTTCGAGGCGCGACTGTAAATGTGATACGGAGAACGGCTTGGTGATGAAATCGAAGGCTCCTTTATGCAGGGCTTCGACGGCTTTTTCGATCGTGCCGTAGGCCGTGATGATCAGAAAACCGATTCCCGGGTATTGCTGTTTCACCATATCCAGGAGTTCCAGACCGGTGAGTTTTGGCATAATCAGATCGCTGATCACCAAATCAATCGCTTCTTTCTTGAGAACTTCAAGAGCCGCGACGCCGTTTTCGGCTACACTTACTTTGTAGCCATGAGCGCTTAAAGCGGTGTACAATACCGTTCGAATACTATGGTCATCATCTACTACTAAAATATTTTTCATTTGCTTTCCTTTAGTAAATCTATCGATTTTCCTGAATTAGTCAAATACTCATTTCACTCGGAATCTTTGTTATCGGGCTGAATCAGCTCGTCCCGCACTTTCTGATATGAGCCGATTGCATTCTGGCTTCTGGCCTGCGTCAGCATTTTTTTATCAACCAGTTTCGATTCCACCCGGAATTCTTCCGGCATGATTTCCTGCAGCAAGCTGCGCAATTTTGAGTTTTCCTCACGCAGCTGCCGAATCTGCTCGATCTGATCACGGTTCTCTTTCCTCAGAGCAATTTCTCCGCGGGCTCGCTCGATGATCGAATAGATTTGTTCGAACTTGAATGGCTTGATCAGGTAATCATAAGCATGGTGACGCAAGGCTTCGACCGCGCTGTCGATTTCGGGATAGCCGGTCATAATAACGATCAGCGTATCCGGCGACGCTTCGCGGATTTTATCGCTGAGCGCAATGCCGTTCATTTCCGGCAGATGGATATCGACAATTGCAAAATCAAAGGAGCGCTCCTGGATGTGGTGCAGAGCCTCGGTGGCATTCAAGGCCGTCACGACTTCGTAGCCATTTTCGCTGAATCCAAATTTCAGGATTTGCAGAATGGTCTTCTTGTCGTCGATAACTATGATTGAACCTTTATTTTCAATTTGAGTGGTCATAATGATTTTATGAATTAACCGGTCGGACGGTCAGCTCGGCCCGGTCGAAGATTTTATTACTTAAACGCATCATTATATCCAGAGCCGAGTCACCGTCCAGAGGATAGGAAGCGATCATATACTCCAGCGATAGATTTGGGTCGTTTTCATCATCAGACAACTGTTTTTCGATCTCACGTTTGGCTTTGGCGCAGGTCAGTTCGGCCGAAGCCAGACTGCAACCCGGCATGACGATAATAATCGTTTCCAGATTTTGCCAAACGATTTCGGCGCTGGTCCCAAACGTGGATGTAACCACCTGACTGTAACGGCTCCGCAGATCCAAAAGCGGCAAATTATTATTCAGGCGCTCATTCAGCACCAATCTCAACATTGCGAATGAAACGGTGGAACGAGCGTTTTGGGCTTGTTCGATCCGGTCGCTGATCATTTGATACACTGCCCGGTCGAACGAGAAAGACTTGCCGTTCAGATTCCCGAAGCTATTTTTCATATGGTAAAATACCGGGGCTATCTGGGTCGCCAATATTCCCAGCAATTTGATCAGATCCCCGAAAGAGACATCTTCTTCGGTAATCTGAAACACTCCCAGGAAACCGAGCGGTTGATCCAGATAGCGGATCGGTATCAATACGAAATCCTGCAAATTTTCATCGATGATATGTAACCGGTCAATCTCGATATTTTTTCGAATATTTCTGAGGATAGTCGGCTCGTTGGTCGTGATTTCACAACCATTGACTAATTGTCCGGTCTTGAACATCATTTCCTGAGTCAGTTTCGGTGACAGACCGATCGATTTGACGATGCGGAATTTATTATAAAGTTCGTCGTGAATAAACAGCGCTGCCTTGCGGATTTTCATGCCTTCCGTGACCGTATCCAGAATCATATTCAACACCATCTCCGAATCGGAGACCTGGTAAAGGATCGAACAGATTTCATAGAGAGTCGTCACGTAGCCGAGCAATTTCTGGATATTGGCCGTCAGGGCAATGTTTTCGCGGCGTAAATGCTGTTCTTTAACAGCATGGGAGACAATCGCGCTGACGTCTTCGAGCCGGTACGGTTTACGAATATAGCCGTACACTCCCAGATTAAGAGCATCGATGGCCGAATCCGCGGTGGCGAAACCGGTGATGATGATAATTTGAGTGTCAACGTGTTGTTCTTTGAGCGTTCGGACGATATCCATTCCGCAGATTTCCGGCATTTGCAGATCGACCATTACCACGTCGTAGCGCCGGGCTTGGAGGAGTGCCAGGCCTTCCTGCGGCTTGGTACGGCCGGTTGGTTTATAGCCCAGACTGCTTAAAAAGATACATAATTGTTCGACGATCATTTGCTCGTCGTCTATGACTAATATGGAAACATTCTCTAATCGCATGCCGGTTCTCCCAGGTTTTCGACCATGATTTCGCTTCCCTTGCGGTAGATTTTTACGTTTTGCACAGTCTTGTTGGTATAATATTGCTGATCGCCGATCGTAATGGTGACGCCGCGGTGCATTTTATCGGAAATTTCAATATAACGGGTATCTTCGGCTGCTATTTTCTGATCGAGCATTGTCTGAGTTTCCTGTTCCTTTTCGGCCAGCAGATCGGTCAGGACATTTTTCTCCTCCTCAAGTTTTTCCATTTCCTGCTGCTTTTCGGGAGAAAGCGTTTTCAGGTGAACCTTCAAAAGGTTGAGAAAGCTGATTTTCTTTGCTATGATTGATAGTTTGGCTTTGTATTCGTCAATTTGTTTTTCGAGCTGCCATTTTTCGGCATCCAGATACAAGGTGTCTTCTCCGCTAATGCCGATATCCGTCGGAATACTCTGTTGCGAGCCGACTTCGACGGCTTTCATACCGCCTTCGGCATAGGCACGCCCGCCCCGGATAAGACCTTCGTTCTGCACCAACAGAACTTTTCCTCCGGCGGAGATGGAGCAATTGATCGCGTAGTGTTCGATGATCACGTCTTTCTTGGCGCCAACCTGCGCATCCTGCAAAAACCGGCAAATTAAATTGCCGGACGTGATGATCTTGGCACGTCCTTTACCAAGGATCCCGGAGGCGATCACGATGTCTCCTTTTTCGGAATAGACTTCGGCGGCTTCGACGCTGCCATTGATGTAGATCGAACCGGTCGCATCAACCCGGAAACCCGAGCGTACGTCGCCATCTATCAGAACCGCTCCATCGAATCGGACATTGCCAGTACTATAATCGACGTCACCGGAAATATGATAGATGACATCGACATTCAGTTTGCCAGTTTTCCAGAACAAACAGCCCTCAATCGTCGCGCTAAGGGTCAGTCCATCATCCGAAATAGTGATATTATTCCCGATCAGATGGCGGAACCACTGATCGATATCGGTGACGCTTTCGCCGGTAACGGTCTTACCAACAACCGCGGAGTCCGGTACCCGCGAAACGATCTCCTGATTCTTCTGTACGAAAACCGGTTGATTGAGCTGTTTGAAGTCGGCCTTGCCAAAGCGGGTGATTTTCGGACGCAACGGCCGGGCAAAATTGACATACCAGATCAGGTTGCTGCCATGTTCATCAAAGGGATTCTGTCCGGTAGCGATCAGGACTTCGTATACCGGACGGCGGGCGAAAACAATTTCGCGCAGCGCCTGGTTGTCGATTCCAAAGACCACGCCGGCTTTGCGGATTTCGTTCAGAAGTTCGGCCTCTGTCGGGAAGGGGCGATTGCTCTCCTCAATCGTCAAATAAGCTTCGAACCTATTCTTTGCTATCACGATTTTTACCGGACTATAATCTGTACTCACTTCCATTTGACAGAGCTTCTCCCGTTCAATTAATTTTCATAGACGAATCTGATCTCCTCGGTCCGGCCGCAGCTGCAACGAAAAAAGATCCCGATCACCACGCCATCTTCTATGATTGGTTGAATCGTGCTGGGACCGCTTTCGTTAAATTCTTCTTCGTTGGTTTTGATCACAACGGGATCGCGACTGATGACCTGCTCACTTTTGATCAGGTTGCGCGGTTTAGTATTGGCTGGCTGTTCTTTACCGCTACCGATGGAAATTATTTTCTTAAACTCGTGCTTTTCATCCATCTTATGAAACACCTATCTCATTTAAAAAGCCGATCAATATCGTCTTGGCTGATTCCCTGATGACGCACCTTGTCCTCGATTTTATTCCTAAACTGGATCTGGTTGCTTTGAAAGTCATCACGCAGGTCTCTGTTTTCAATCTCGCTAAGGAGATGTTTGTTCAGAGCTGATTTCTTCTTGATCTGATCGTAAAAATCAAAAAGGGCAACGAATCGTTCATAAATCGCGTTCAGGATTTTTTCGGCGTGTTGGAGTTTCTGGGAGGTAATATCCTGAAACTGAAGCGCGTAGATAATATCCGTGATCTCGTTCTGAACGCCGTCAACTTTTTCTTTCTGGTTGGCAATATCCTCGTTGAAAAGGGTTGCCAGTTTATTGGAAATGCTGTCCAATTTATCCAGGATTTCATGGGTGGCCATCTCGGTCGTTTTGTTGACATCATTGATACGGTTGGAGGCCGTTGTGATCGTACTGGTGCTTTCCAATAATGAAGTTTTGGCATCGGATATCAACGGAATAATGTCTTTGATAAACTGGAAAAGCTCCCGTAGAAACGGTAGCTGCTCGTCGGTGCTTTTCAGGAAATTCCGGATCTCGTTGATTTGATCCAGCACGTTGTCGATCTCATTGAATTCATTCATATTATTTTACCTTTCGGATTTAGGATAAATCTAATGATTCCTGTATCTTTTTCTTCAACACTTCAGGCGTAAAAGGTTTCACGATGTAGCCGTTGACACCGAGCTTGACGGCCGTCATGACGTCGTCCTTCATGCCCCGCGTGGTAATCATCAGGATCGGTACGCCTTTATAGGGTTTATCCGACTCGCGGATGGCTTTCACCAGTTCCTCGCCATTCATTTCCGGCATATTCCAATCGGTCAGGATCAGATCCGGCGGATTGGCCTCGATTTTCGCCAGGGCGTCAGCCCCATGCTCGGCTTCGGCGATATTGACATCCTCGAAACCGATTTTATTCAGAGAATTGTGAATGATCCGCCGCATGGTCGGAGAATCATCAACGAATAGTACTTTATGGCTGCTCATAATTTCCTCTTAAATTATTTCGTGATTGTTTTCAATGATTCGATAATTCCATCTACAGAGAGAACTGCGTCGGCGATGCCAGCATCTACGGCAGCTTTCGGCATACCGTAAACGACGCAGGTTTCTTCGTTTTGGGCTAAGATTTTTCCGCCTCTTTCCTTCAATTTTTTCAATCCGATTAAACCGTCCTTACCCATACCGGTCAGAATCAATCCGAGTACGCCCGATCCATAAACATCCACCACCGAGGAGAATAAGATATCCGCCGAGGGATGATAAAGATGTTCGCGGGGATGAATGGTGAGTTCGGTAATGACCTTGACGCCGTCGCGGCGGATAACCAGATGCATGCCGCCCTGCCCGATGTAGGCCGTCCCTTTTTGGAGTATCTCACCGGTGGCGGCTTCCTTGACGGTCAAAGCCGAAAGGTTGTTCAGGCGTTCGGCAAAAGTGCGGGTAAATTCAAGCGGCATATGCTGGGCAATCAGGATCGGCAGCGGAAAATCTCCCGGCAAGGAAGCCAGAATGCGCTGAATGACGGGCGGTCCGCCGGTTGAGACCCCGATTGCGATGCAGTTGAAGAAAGAATTATGCAGGTTATAAACTTCCTGAGGAGATGGTTGGTCGTATCTTTTCACACGTTGGGAACGGACTTCCAGTCTCTGTTTCAGGCTGGCATATTTCGAGCTGCGGCAGATATATTTGACTTTAGCGATCAGATCGTCCTTGATCTTGGTTATATCGATCGCCACGAAGGACTGCGATTTCGCGATATAATCGACGGCACCCAGATTCAGGGCTTCGAGGGTGATTTTGGCTCCTTCGGTAGTAATCGAACTGACGATCAGTACCGGAGTCGGGATTTCCTGCATGATCATTTTCAGACACTGAAGCCCGTTGGTGCGGGGCATTTCCACATCCAGCGTCACCAAGTCGGGTTTAAGCCTTTTGACGACCTGAAAGCCCTCTTCGCCGTCGCGGGCGCTGCCGATTACCTTGATTTCCGGATCGGACTCCAGCATAATGCTGAGCGCCTTGCGCATAAAGGCCGAATCATCTATGACTACTACGCGGATCATCCTTCACCAGTGATTAATTGCGGTTATGATTTGAAATAAGTTCACCCGTATCCAGAATCAGACTGACCCGCCCGTCGCCGCGAATCGAAGCCCCAGCGATATAAGGGACTTTACCGAGCAATGGACCAAGAGACTTGACGACAGTTTCTTCCTGCCCGAATATTCCGGTAACCACCAGTCCGATCTTTCGTTCGGACACTGAAGCCACAACCACATAACGTTCCCGATCGGTATTGGCGGGAGTGGGCACATCGAAGAGTTTTTCCAGATAGATGATCGGCACGACCGCCTCACGCAGGGTTATAAACTCCCGTCCTTTGATCAGCGAAATCCTGTAATTGCTTAGTTTCAGGGTGTCGGTTATCGAACTGATCGGAATGATATAAACCTCATCCCAGACCTTGACCACCATACCGTTCATGATCGTCAGGGTCAGCGGCAGTTTAATGATAAAGGTAGTTCCTTGTCCCACTTCGGTTTTTACATCGACCGAGCCGTTCAGTTTGGCCACATTGGAACGGACGACGTCCATGCCCACTCCGCGCCCGGAGACATCCGAGACGACTTTTGCCGTGCTGAAGCCGGCTTCAAAAATCAAATTTATTATCTCACGCTTCGGCAGACTGCGCGCCTGATCCTCGGAAATCATTCCCTTTTCAACCGCCTTGCGGGCGATTTTTTCCGGATCGATGCCGGCGCCGTCATCGGCGACTTCAATTATGATGTCATTACCGGCCTGATAAGCCGACATGTTGATCGTGCCTTTAGCCGGTTTGCCCGCGCTGACTCGCACTGCCGGTTCCTCGATGCCGTGATCGATGGAATTCCGCAGCAGGTGTACCAGCGGATCGCCGATTGCCTCAATCAGGGAGCGATCTAATTCGGTGGTTTCACCGGTGATTACCAAATCAATATCCTTGTTCTTTTCTTTGGCCAGATCGCGCACCATACGGGGAAATTTTCGGAAGACGTTGGAAATCGGCAGCATACGCATTCGCATGACACTTTCCTGAATTTCGGTCGTTATCCGGCCTAATGAATTATTGAGGCTGTCGAGATCGCCGACTTCCTTGGTCCCGGAAAACCTGGCATTCAGGATCTGGTTGAGCTGTTGCAGGCGATTTTTTTCCAGAATCAGTTCTCCGGCTAAATTCATCAGGTTGTTAAGGCGGTCAACGTCGACCCGGATAGTCTGTTCGAGTTGTTTGGTCGAAGCTGCGGATTTTGGAGTGATTTTCGCAGCGATATGAGTATCTTTTTCGGTCTTTTTTGCGGGTTGACGCCCTAAGATATTATCCAGGCTGGTCTCGATCTCGACGGTATCATGGCTGTTCAACTTGTGTTCCTTGACTTCATCGACGATGATCCTGAATAAATCTACGGTAGCCAGCAATGTGTCGATGACCTGAGTTTCGGGCTCGAGTTTTTTATCCCGGATCAGGCTGAGTACATCTTCCGCCCGATGAGCGATTTCAAACATCTGTTGCAGTCCGATCAGACCGGAATTACCTTTCAGGGTATGGAAAGCCCGGAACAGGGTGTTGATAAGATTCTCGTTGGTACTTTCAATTTCCAGGCTAAGCAGGTCATTACTTAAGGTTTCGAGCAGCTCGCCGGCTTCAGTGGTGAACTCATCAATCAGTTCCGGCGGCATTTCCAGGTTGATACTGTTCGCATTTGAAGAGGCGCTGACCGGCGCAGCGACAGTTGGCTCCGTTCCGGCTGATTCGTAACCGGCGTTTTTCTTCTCCATTATCAGAAGATGTTTCAGAGCTTCGACCATATCGCCTGTATCGTATTCCTGAACAGCATGATTGGCGACATCGCCGATAAAACCTTTAAACCAGTCGATGGTGTCCAACAGGGCGTCAATAATCGCGGAAGTCGGTTCGAGTCCGTCATTGCGGATGCAATTCAGAATATCTTCGGCGGCATGGGCTAGCTCGGTACAGGCTGAAAAATTCAGAAAGGACGAAGTGCCTTTTATAGTATGAAAAGCTCTGAAAATGCGGTTGATTAAATCCGGCGAACGATCGCCCGATTCCAGCAACAATAGATCTTCATTGAGCTGTTCGATCAGATCGTTGGTCTCAATGACAAAATCCTTTAAAATTTCGTCCATACCTTCAAGTTCGTTTAAATCATCCATACGGGTTTAAGACCTTGTTTATTTTTATTCACCCAAAAATTTAGCGACATGATACTGGATCATCTTGGCGTTAAAAGGCTTGGTCAAGTAGCTGTCGGCGCCGACGGCCTTGCCTTTCTGAATCGATTCTTCGCTCTTTTCAGATGACAGAATAATAATCGGCAGATTCTTGTAATCCTCAGTCTTGCGAATGGTCTCAATGAATTCAAAACCGTCCATATTTGGCATGTTTAAATCGACGATTGCAAGGTCGACCTGGTTCTGGGATATTTTTTCCATTGCGTCCATACCGTCCTCGGCCATGACGACTTCAAACTGATTCATTTGGAGGGAAAACGCCACGAATTTTCTGACTGTCGATGAGTCGTCGGCAATCATAATAACTTTTTTCATTTTTTTGTCCTTATCCATTGTACTCACCTATTCCTTTTTATAAATAAAAGCTCCCGGAAAATGCTCAACTTTAAAGGCGGAACTGATTCCATGCAGAGATTCGGCCTCACCTAGAAACAGATAGCTGCCGTGGTTCATGATGTCATAAAAGGCGCGAATGATTTTCTTCTTCACTTCCATATCGAAGTAAATCAATACATTGCGGCAAAACAGGAAATCGACGCTTTTACGAGCCCGTATCGCATTTACGTCGTTCAGATTAAGAAAATCAAAGTTCACCAATTTTTTTATTTCATCACGCACTGCCAGATTCTCACCTTGCGGCAGGAAATATTTATTCTGGTACTGCGCATAATTCACCATATTGCTGCGAAAAGAATTTTTTCCGAAAATTCCTTCGCGGGCTTTCGCTAAAATCTTCTGACTGATATCGGTACCGGTGATCTCCACCTGCCAGTTACCCATCTGGCCGTTGAGGGTTTCTTTCATCAGAATCGCCAGGGTGTAAGACTCTTCGCCGGAAGACGCGGCCGCACTCCATACGCGCAGATTACGTTTACCTTCCTTTTTACGAAGTTCCATGACTTCCGGCAGGATTTTCTTTTCAAAGGCATACAGCTGTTTTTCATGACGGAAGAAATAGGTCTCGTTGATCGTAATCAGGTTATAAACTTTCTTCAATTCTTCGGCCTGAACGGAACCCTTTTTCAGATAGATGACATAATCTTCGAAAGAATCCAGTCCGATCTCCTCCAGACGTTTATTCAGCCGCCCTTCCAGCAAATAGAGTTTATTCTCGGGAAAGAAAATTCCGCTATTGGCGTAAATAATATCCCTGAGGATCCGGAAAGTCTCCTGCTTCAGGATTTTGATTGCTTTTTTCGGGTTGATAATGGGTATCTCCACGTCATGACCTCATTCTAATTCCGAACGATCTTTATCATTTCGTTGATTGTATTGACTTGATCCTCGATGCTCATGACGAAATGTTCAAAATCAATATCGTCCATCAGGCTGCTGTACTGCTTTATAACCGACCAGCCCTCTTCATCTCTTGGAACAGACTGGATATAACCGGTGCCGAACATAATAGAATTAAAGTTGCATACCAAATCGGAAATCTGAGTCAGGGAGGTCGAGATGGCCAGTTCCGGATCGGTCACCGCGCCGGGGTGGTGATGATAGCCGATTCCGGCGATCAGAGATTGGGGCAGTTCCCAGCGTTCGGCAATCCACATTCCGACCTCGGCGTGAGTCAGGCCAATGACCTCTTTCTCAGCCACATAACTGGGGACTTTCTCGCGCATGGCAAAATTATAAGCCTCGATATACTCCGGAGGATTGACCTTGTACATCACCAACTTGCCGATGTCATGCAGCAATCCCAGAGAATAGGGGCTATTGACGACTGAAAGATTTAATACTTCCATCAGCAGTTGAGCAATGTGGCCGCAAGCGGCGGAGTGTTCCCAGAAATTTTTCCAGGGTATGACCTGCTGACCTTCGCTTTGATCGAAGATTTTAATTACGGAAAAAGCCATGGAGAGCTCACTCAGTTGCCGCATTCCGATGACGACCATGGCGTGTCGCAGCGAGCGCACTTTTTCCTGTAAACCGTAGTACGATGAGTTGGCGAATTTAAGGATTTTCATAGCCAGCGGAGGATCGCGCTCGATGACCGGCAGCATCTGATTGACGGAGAGTTTATCCTCGTGGATAATTCTCAGTATTTCGGTCGCAATGACCGGTAACGTCGGCAGGTTAATTAAGGAAAATACTTTTTGACGGTATTCATCCGGAGATAGTTTATTAATCACGCTAAAATTCCCATCCTTGGTTTTTGAGCCTTGAAAAAATCATACATCTCGACGGTGCTGATAAAATTCATGCTATCCTTCAATTGCTGCCGAACTGGCTAAGTGCCTGCGTAGCGGCATAACTAATATCTTCATTCTCGCTGTTCGCCAGGATTTTCAGATAAGGCAAGGCTTCCGTCAATTGCATGCCGGCGGCGGTTTTAACGGCCGCAATGGTGGCCAGACTCTCCTCACCCGCCAGAACCGCCAAAATAGTCGGGGCAACTTTCTCCTTGGGATAGTTGCCAAGCATTTCCAGCGCCGAGTAGGCCACCCAATCATCCGGGTGATCCTTCAATTGACTGATCGGCTCGATGAATTCCTCGTATGCAGAGGCGGCCTTGATCAAAGCTACCAGAACGTTCGTCGAACAGACGTGCTTGTTACTAAAGAAAGTTGCGATAACTGCCTGGTCGGTTGGCAGCGATAACTGATAACACAGAGCGGTCGAAATATTGCTGTTTTCCGTTTCCGAAATCCGGAAAATGACTGGCTCGAGCACCGCCATATTTTGATTCAGAATGTTGACCTGGCGGGCCTGGCCGATCTTTAAAACTGCCTGACAGAGCTGTTCCTGAATCAAGGTCTCATTGAGTGGGATTGCGGCCAGCAAAACCGGAAGTGAAGATAGCTGACCCAAATTGCCTAGCGCGTCAATTACAGCGTATTTCACGATCGGATCGTCCGAATCCAGGTTCTTTTCTAAGAAGCCGGCCGATTCCGGGTTGCCGATCAGACCGATCGCCTCGGCGGCTTCGACCTTCATAATTTCGGATTTCTCGAAGATTTTATAGAGCGATGGCAGAGCCAACGGCGAACGGATTTTCCCCAATGCTTCGATTGCCGCAGCCACGACGTTAGGTTCCTCATCTTCGAGAGCGGCTTTGCTTAAAGCCGGTACGGCCTTTTGATCGCCGGTCAGTCCCAGAATATCGGAGACGAATTTCCGCACGTCCTCGTTGGGATGCGTCAGTCCGTCTAATAGAAACGGCACAGCCCGTTGTCCAAATTGTACCAGCAGGGAAGCCACGATATTGCGTACTTCGATCCGATTGCTGCCGAGCAGCGGCACTACCGGCGGCAAAACGCTTTCGGCTGGAAGCGTGCTCATCACTTCGGAGGTCGCTTCCCGCACCGCACGGTTCTGATCCTGAATAGCCATTACCAAATGTGGTATGGTCAGATGCGGGGCGTACTCCTGCATATCGAAGACCGCCCAGCGCCTTTCGTCCGAATCGGCTGATTGGAGGCGCTTTACGATCGTCGAGAAATTTGCGTCTTTAACCGTTTTTAATGTTTCCACCTAACTACTTAACTCCCTGTTCTTTGAATAATTGTTCAGTTTTTTGAAAAAAATGACTGGCAGGTGATAGTCGTATCAGACCAAGTTCTTTCATAGACTTCGTACCGGCGGATTCAATGAAGAGGAATCCATCCCGGTCGAGTGTTTCGATCAAACCACCGATAATAGATTTACGGAAATCTTTCTCATAATACATCAGAACGTTGGTACAGATGATAATCTGAAAGCGTTGGTTGTGCGCCGCCAGAGTAATATCTTCGTTGTAAAATGAGACCCGGCTGGTCAAACGGGGCGCAATTAAAATCCGGTCTGGGCTCAATAGATCAAAACAACCGCCATATAACTGCAGAAGGCTCCGCTCCTTTTTCTTCAGCGTATAAATTCCCTGGCGGGCAACTGTCAAGTATTCGCTGTTCAGATCCGAAGCCCGAATGCGATAATTCTGGAAAGCTGCGCCGGGGTTTTCAAGCAACCATTTTTCGACAGCCATCGCCACTGAATAAGGTTCCCGCCCGTCCGAACAACCAGCCGACCAGATATTCAGAAGATTGATTTTCGGCTGGCGTCGATTCAGAGCCGGTAAAACCAGGTCGGTCAGTTCGCGGAACAAATCGATGTTACGGAAAAAATCGGTCTGATTGACGATCCCGGTCTGTTCGAAAAACCCTTTACGGTCGCTTTTAGCGTTCAGATTGGCTTCATAAACGTGGGATGCGGCGTTCATTTAATTCTGTCTCAGGGTTAAATATTCCTTCGAAAGACTGTTGATCCGTTCGGCGATCGTCAGGAGCGAGGCTTTTTTCGCAGTCGAAACGCTGCGGAGAGCGGCTTCCGGCATCTCCTTGAACAAGGCTGAGGCTGGCTCCTGTATCCAGGTTTCGCCGCCGTGAGCAGCGATCTCTTTCAGACCGGCGGCGCCGTCCGATAGCATTCCGGAAAAAATCGTTCCTACGATCCGTTCGCGGAAAAAACGAGCGGCTCCGTTCATCACCCGGTCAATTTCCGGACGAAATTTAGTCCGTTCCCTGAGGGGAACCAGTTCAAAAGTATTTTTCTGACGGTTAAAATTCAAATCGTGATCGACCGGCATAAAATAAATGTTGGCTCCATTGATGGCCATTCCGGCAGAAATCTGCTCGACATTCTGTAAAACGCCACCAGCCATTTCAAACTTCGCCATAAAATTAAAACCCGGATTGTGATGCATAACGATTACGATTGGCAAATGGGGCACCAGAACATTCTTGAAAAGCGTCCGGAGAGCCACATTGCCGCCCGCCGAGCAACCAATAAAGACGATTCTTTCCCATTGCAAGGAATATCCCTCCGTTTTCAGCAAATTTCCGATGCCAACCAGTACCGGATCGTAAGTCCGCGAGAGAAAGGCTTCGGGACGAAAAGTAGTTCGCACCGTCTGGATCGTATCGGCAATTTTCAGAATCAGGCTCTTGCCCGTTTCCGGTCTGGCCGTAAGGGTCCTTATGCGGGCATAGCTGCTCACCAAAGGGTCCTGAAATCTCTGAAAACTGGTATTTGTTTCTGAACTCATTCATTTTTTTTAATAAAATCAACTTGTCAAAATCTCGGTTTCCATTGTCCAAAATATGTGCCAAACGATATTTCCCCCAGGCGCCGCTGTATATCATCCCGCGATAAATCCAATTCGGCCGAGCAGTTGCCCGACCAATTCGCGCCGGCAGAACCTGCCACCACCGGTTCCTAATATTAATATGTATGGGAAATCAAGACCTAGCAGCAGCTCAGACAGGTAGAAAATTGCACCCCTGAAGCGGAAAATATTTCCCACTGAACCGGTTTTACTTCTATGCCCGGCGAAACGCATTTCCAGGCTTCCAAACCAGGTTTCGGGATCGCCGCACCTGACGGCTGGTCTTTTGCCATTCATTTATCAAGCTGGCACGGATATTGACATATTTATCTTAAGTATGAACAGACTTAAGCAAAAAGATAAATCCACGGACCCACGCCACATGACTGGTACATTTTACGGAAATCCATTTGAGCTGTCCGTAAATATCTTTTATGGCCTCGGTAAAATCATTAAGTTATCGTGGTCAAATGGTTAACGAATGAGTAAAATCTCGCCTAAGACCAGTCAACCGCAAAGCCAGCCATTCCAAATAACTTCAGGGAATATTTTACCCGGATTATTGGATTTGTTCAGCCAGCCGTGCCTGTTTGTGGAGATACCCTCCCAAGCCACCATTTTGAACCGTGCCCTGGAAAAACTTAATCTGGTTTTCAACATCAATGCCTCTCTGAGCAGCGCGGAGCTGATCGCCGCTTATTCGCGGTTTTTCCCCAAATTTGATCTCAACCTGAAAAGAGTCATCGTAAAACAAAAAGAAATCCTCACCGAAGAGCGCGTTAATAACAACCAAAATGAATTGATATTTGAAGTTCGGATGACTCCTTATCTATATGAAAACCAACTGACCGGCGTCGTCATTTTTTTCAATGATATCACTCCTACTAAAAACATCGAAACGAAACTTTCCCGCCTAACCTCGGTGCTGCGCAACTTCAACCGCGCCATTTTGATTGTCGATTTTCAGGGTAACATCATCGCCTGGGACAGTGGAGCGGAACTCATGTACGGCTACTCCGAATCGGAAGCGCTCTTGCTGAATATCAAGCAAATGACTCCGCTTGAAAAAAGTGCCGACACTCAACAACTATTGGATGAAATCCGGTATGGAGCCGGCTTCGAGTCGGTTGAAACCCAGCGGATTACCAAAGAAGGTAAAATCCGCTACATAATGACCACGGGCACTCCTCTCTTCAACGAAAAAGGCGAACGCTACGGCGCCGCGGTTACCGAATATGATATCACCGAGCAGAAACTGGCTTCTCTGGCTCTCAAGGAAAGTGAAGAAAAATACCGCCTGATCACTGAAAACCTGAATGCCGGTATTTACCGTTATTGCGGCGAGGTCAATGCCGTTTTCCTGGAAGCCAATCCTGCTATCGTCGGAATGTTCGGCTATACTGACAAAGAGGAATTCATGGCAACGGAATTCGGGCAGCTTTTCCTGGATGCCGGGCAGTATAACAGCATGCAGCACAAGATCGTGGATCAGGGTTATCTTAAAAATGAAGAATTCGAATTCCGGCGCAAAGACGACACCGAATTCTGGGGCGCCATAACTGCCGTCGCAGTCTACGATAAAAATCATAATATCAAATACGTTGACGGTGTCATTCAGGATATTACCGAGAAAAAACAGGCTGATATTACCCTGCGTTCCAGCGAAAAACGGTATCGCGACCTGATCGAGAACCTCGGAGAAGGAGTGATCGTAATCGGCGAAAACCAGACTATCGTTTTAGCCAACCCGGCCGCCAAACGCATATTGGGTACGGAATCCAGCGAACTGGTTGGTCGGCCGGTCGCGGAATACTTTGAAGCCGCCGTTCTGGAAAAAATCCCCCGGCTCGAAAACTGGAAAAAATTCGAAAAATTATCCAATCAGGAAATCGAAATAATTCAGCCGGGCGGCCACCGCCGGTTACTGCAGTTCACTTTTTCGTACGAACCGGGTACGGCCGAATATACTGCCGGCATTCTGGCGATTTTTCGTGACATCACCGACCTGCGTAAAATGGAAATGGACATGCTAAAAGCCACTAAACTGGAATCGGTTGGCATTCTGGCCGGCGGCATTGCCCATGATTTCAACAATATTCTGACGATTATCCTGGGAAATATCTCTCTTTGTAAACTGGCTTCCAAGACAGACGCCTCGATCCTGAAGTGGTTGGATAAAGCTGAAAACGCCGGTTTCCGCGCTAAAGATCTGACTCAGCAACTACTGACTTTTTCAAAAGGCGGCGCTCCAATTAAAAAGCTGGCCTCCATGGCCGATATTCTGAAAGAATCGGTTAATTTCTCGCTGACCGGTTCGAGCGTCAAGTGCCAGCTATCCATCAAAGACACTCTCTGGCCAATGGAATTTGACGAGGGCCAAATCAACCAGTGTCTCAATAATCTTATTATCAATGCCGTCCAGGCGATGCCAAACGGCGGCAATATCCAGATTAAAGCCCAAAACACGATCGTGCCGGCGGGTAACGACCTCTCGCTGGTCGAAGGCAAATATGTTAAAATCAGCATTGAAGATCAAGGCGTGGGGATTCCGGAAGAAAACCTGGTTAAGATCTTCGACCCCTATTTTACCACCAAATCAACCGGCAGTGGACTCGGTTTGGCTTCGGTCTATTCCATCATTAAAAAACACAATGGCACCATTACCGTAAAATCCGTGGTCGGAACCGGCACCCGCTTCGATATCTATCTGCCGGCAACCGATAAAACCATTGTCAGAGAAAGCGAAGCTACCGAATCAATCACCAGTGGCAGTGGCAAGATCTTGGTCATGGATGACGAAGAAGGCGTTCTGGAGATCGCAAAAAATATTATCTCAAGCCTGGGCTATGAAGTCATAACCGCTAAAGACGGGCGCGAAGTGCTGAAATTATACGCCAGTGCGATCCGGGATGGCCAGCCGTTCCGGGCAGTGTTGCTGGATTTGACCGTTCCGGGCGGAATGGGCGGCAAGGAAACCATGCAAAAACTGCAGATTCTCGATCCAAATGTCAAAGCGATTGTCGCCAGCGGATACAGTAACGATCAAATCATGTCCGAATTCAAGCAGTACGGTTTTTGCGAAGTCCTTACCAAGCCCTATAAAACCAAGGAACTGGCGAATGTTCTGAACCATGTCACCAAATGATCGCGCCAGCAATTTTCACCACTTTACATTTCCAAAAAAATTAATTAAAATACGACCCATACGGTCATTGATCAGAAACGATGTTTTAGTTAGAAATTCATCGGAAAGGAGAGGGTGGTGTCTAAGGTAAAAATCCTCCTGGTTGAGTGTAATCCTGAAACGATTCAGATGATGAGCACAATTTTCAACCACATGCAGTATGAGCTCCTGAAAACGGTAACCAGCGCTTCGAATGCTCTCCAGACCGCCGCCGACCTCAGACCGGACATTCTGATGATCGGCGTCCACTTGGAAGGTCAATCGGACGGAGTCGAAACTGCGATCCAAATTAATCAAAAGCTGAATCTCCCCCTGCTATTTTTAATCCGACCTAACGATAAACAATATCTTGAACGCATCAAACAGACCCGGCATGATGGATATTTATTCCTGCCACCAAGCGAGTCCGAACTCCATTTCAGCATCGAACTGGCATTGGCTCATCATCAGATGAACGAAATGGTCAAAGAAAAATGGACTCTCCTCTCCACCACTTTGAAGAGCATCGGCGACGCGGTGATCACGACCGACCCACACGGACTGATCACCTTCCTGAATCCGGTAGCCGAGAAATTAACCGGTTGGTCGCTCCAGGAAGCTTCAGGAAAAAGATTACCGTTAGTGTTCAACATCATCAATGAACGCACGGGTCTGAAAGCCCGCAATCCACTTACCAGAATCTTGACCAAAGGAATCATTACCGCTCTGGCTAACCATACCATGCTAATCTCTAAAAACGGCCAAAGAATCCCGATTGACGACAGCGGAGCGCCGATCAAGGATAGCAATGGAAAAATTTTGGGCGCCGTTCTGGTTTTCCGCGATATTACCGAACGCCGCAAAGCCGAAGAAGCTCTCGAACAGGAACGGAATCTGCTTCGCACTGTGATTGACAACATCCCGGATAAAATTTATGTCAAGGATGTTGAAGGCCATTTTATCACCTGCAATCAATCCGTCGCCGTCCGCATGGGTAAGACCGACCCGGACGAAATCACCGGAAAATCGGATTTCGATCTATTACCTCACGATTTAGCCACCCGGTTTCACGCCGACGAGCAGGAGATCATTCGCTCCGGCCGGCCATTATTAAATCATGAGGAACCGCTCGATCAGACGCCGGGCTTTCCACGCTGGAATTTAACTACCAAAGTACCGCTCAAAGACAAGAATGGAGAAATCATCGGCATTGTAGGCATCGGACGTGACATTACCGCCCGCAAACAAGCCGAAGAAGCCCTCGCCAAGGAACGCAATCTCCTGCGCACTCTCATTGATAATCTCCCGGATTACATTTATGTAAAAGACTCGAACGGACGTTTTATGCTTGGCAATCAGGCCGTCATTCGTCAAATGGGATTATCGTCTCTGCAAGAACTGATTGGAAAGTCGGATTACGATCTTTTCCCTCCCCAAATCGCGGAAAAATATTTCAATGAAGAGCAGAAGATTATCAAAACCGGCCGCGGCTTATACGAACACGAAGGGCCGACTATTGACGAAAGCAAGCCGGAAAAACAACGCTGGGTCTCAACCAGCAAAGTGCCCTTTCGCGACGACAATGGGCAAATTGCCGGATTTGTTGGTTTAGGTCACGATATTACTGATCGCCGTAAGGCTGAAGAGGCGCTCCACGCAGAAATGGCTTTAATCTATGCTTTGATGCAAAACCTTCCCGATCATATTTATTTCAAAGACCGCGCCAGCCGCTTCCTGCGGATGAGCAAATCCCAGGCAGAACGTTTCGGTCTCGATGATCCCGCCCAAGCCATCGGTAAAACCGATTTCGATTTTTTTACCGAAGAACATGCCCGTTCCGCTTATGAAGATGAACAACGTATAATCCAGACCGGTCAGCCTATCATCGGAATCGAAGAAAAAGAAACCTGGCCGGACGGCAGCGAAACCTGGGTTTCCACCACCAAACTGCCTTTGCTTGACAATAACGGCAATATCATCGGAACCTTTGGCGTATCCCGGGACATCACCGACCGTAAAAAGGCTGAAAGAGATTTGCAGAAAGCCTTAAGTGACCTGCAAAACAGTCAGGATAAACTCAACAAAATCATCAATGGTTCATCCATTCCGCAGTTTTTTATTGACCGGGATCATCGCATCGTGCACTGGAATAACGCTTTGACCAAACTCAGCGGCCGGCAGGCTGAAGAGATGATTGGCACTCGCAACCATTGGCAGGTTTTTTATGAGAACGAGCGCCCCTGCCTGGCCGACATTATCGTTGACGCCAAACTCGAAGACTTGCCCCGGTTGTATTCCGATAAATACCAGAAATCAGAACTGATCGAAGGCGCCTTTCAGGCAACCGATTTCTTCCCTCGTTTAGGAGATACCGGCCGATGGGTTTTCTTAACTGCGACGGCGATTCTCGACTCCAATCACAATCTTATCGGCGCGCTGGAAACCATTGAGGATATCACCGCCCGCAAACAGGCTGAAGAACAACGCGAAAAGGTCATCCGCGATCTGCAGGAGGCTTCCAATAAAATTAAAACCCTTAGAGGTTTGATCCCTATCTGTGCCTGTTGCAAGAAAATCCGCGACGATTCAGGTTACTGGAATAGTGTCGAGTCTTATATCCACAGTCATGCCGATGTCGAATTCACGCATGGCATCTGCCCGGACTGCATGAAAAAGCTTTACCCGGACTATTATAAAAAAAAGGAATCTTCTAAAACGGATTAAACGTCCGGCGACTGGCGCAGTAAACCTATTCTTTTTGAAATAATATCTGGTTGCGATCGGCCTTGATAACGTTGTTATAAAAATCCTTGAACACCTGATAATCCTCCGGCGCAACTTCCATTTGTTTATTGATTATCTGGCGCGTCCCTTTCAGGATTCCGGTTTCCGCTTTTAATTGGAGCGTATAATCGGCAATCGGAGAAGAATAGGCATACAGCGGGGTAAAGTCCAGCAGCCGATAACCAGCCGGAAAATGAATTTCAATTTCTTCCCGGATCGTATCGACATTCGGCCAGTAGGTGAACGGATAATGACGCTGCTCGTATGACAGGGCTTTAATCGGAAAAAAATTGTCTGTCCAGGGAATCGGAAAGATCAGCATACTGCCGGATTCAGACAAATAATTAGGCACTTTAAATGAATATTCATAGCACTGGACCGGGACGATCGAGTCGATGTCGGGAAATTCAAAACTGATCAGCTCGACATTCGGATAATCCTGAGAAAGTGATTCGGTCAGTTCCCGGGAACGATCAGTCTCGTTTTTATAACGATAAATTTCCCGGATATCGGCCGTCTGAGCGCCTTTGCGGATCGTGCGAATGTGGGCGATAATTCCATTATCGGTCTGGATTTCAATCCGCGCGGAACGCGTCCGGACTTTGCTGAGAAAATATTTATTATCCAGATAAAATGGCCGGGCGCCTTTACGGATCTCCAACGCGTAAGCTTCCTGATCAATGATCGGCACCGAACCGACCGGAAAATTCTGCGCCGTCAAATCCAGATAAACAACTTCCTTATCGGTTTGAGCGGCAACGAGAGCGTGATTGAATGCGATCGCGGGTAAAATTGCCCGATTCAATCCTTCGTCGCGGGTATTGACCAAAACGAAATGCGCCTCCACTCCAACAGCCCTTAACATGGCGATCCCCAGAGCCGCTTTATCTTTGCAGTCGCCGATGCGGTTAACAAAAACGTCGCGCGCTTTCTGGGGAACCAGACTCGATTGCCGGAACGGTACGCTGCTGTAGCGGATTTCCTCCGTTATGAACTTATAAATCCTTTCAATCTTTTCCCGGTCGCTCATCGTTATTGTATCCGGCGCAATAGTTTTCAGAAATGCATTGATTTCGTAGCTCGATCGAGTCTTGGTTTCCGAAAGATCAAGATACCAATTGATGATATAATCCCAATCCGGGATACTGGAAATGCGCAGATATTTACCGACATCCGCCAAGCCGGGCATATTGGCTTCCTCCTTGACCGCCGGCTCATCGGTCAGGCGCCATTCATACAAAACACCGTCCGGCGTCGTCTTGACGGAGACAGGTTCGGAAGACATGTTCTGGCCTTTGTATTGAAAGACGGCTTCCGGCGGCACCAGCAGGGAATAGCCGATTTCACGCACCGGATAGAAAAGGTTGAAATTGACTTCATCCCAGAAGTGTTGGGAGAGTTTTCCGGCATAGTAATTTCTGATTTTCCACTTCAGATACACGGCATCGCCGGGTTCGAGGGATTTGAAAACGACGTGATTTTGAGAAACGTCGGCATCGATCTTCGAACCGTCCTTTTTCAGGGTCTGCATTTTTTCGACGATCAATTCCTCGTTGTAACCGTTATAACCGATCCAGTATTCTTTAAATTCATCGATTCCGTCAGCATTAATAACCCGGACTAAAATCTCCTGACTTTGTTCGGTGGCGCCGCCGGGATATACAGCTCGCTGACGGTAATTGTATAAGACCACCGCTTTCTCACCAGGATAACGATCGTCGGATGGCGCATTTTTTAACAGGCTATCGATATTTGCCTTCCTGAAATTGGTAAAAATTGACTTGCGATCCTGCAACTGCCGGAGTTTGTCGCGGGCTTCATAATAGGTCGGTTTCAGCTCCAATGCCCGTTCATAGGACTTAATCGCGGCTGCCTTCTGACCTCCCGAACGTTCGATCTCGGCGCAGGTGCCCCAGTAAACCGCGCATTGCGGGCAGAGTTGTAAGGCTTCGGTGATACAACTCAGCGCCAGTGTAAACTGGTGGACAGTATAATAATGTCGCGCCATCTGATATAATAGACCCGGTGCGGCCGGATAAAATTTCAGTGCTTGCCGGTTAGCCTTTTCCCAACCTTTGAAATCGGAAGCCTTCTGGCAATACTCAGCTAATTTGAGAAAAGCAGCCTGCTCGGTGTGTTTTTTGATATATTTACGCAGAATCGGCAATCCTTCTTTATGATCCTGTTTGACATAAGAATCGATCATGGCCTTGGTCTCGACTATATCCCAGACCTCGGGAAATCTGGCATAAGCCTGGTTGGTCGTCTCAATAATTTTATCAGTCAGTCCGCGCTTCGAATAATACTTCAGGTAGTTTTGCTGCAGGTTGGGAGACTCCGGAATCAATCGCGCCAGTCGTTCGAGCAAGGCACCAGCTTCGTCGAAATTCTTCTTTTCCAGATAATCAGCGAAACGGCGTTCCAGGACAGCCGGGATGTCGGAATCGAGCTGATAGATTTTCTCATAAGCCGTATTGACCTCATCATACTTCTCGCCACGCAGATAGGTTTCTACCAAATGCAGATAAATCATGGCGTTATTTGGCGCCAGGCGCAAGGCTTCCCGCAGAATCAACTCGGATTCGATAGCTTTGTCATTCAGGGCATAACATTCGGCTAGCAGCAAGTAATTTTCAAGATGAGCCGGATCAGCAGCAATTTTTTCCTTAAAAAATTCCTCGGCAAAATTCGGGATGTTTTTCTTATCTGCGCCCGGTTTGGAATGATAGGATTGCGGAGCGGCCGAAAATTTCAAATTAGCAACCGGTTCGCCCTGCGGATCGGTCAGACGCGCCGCGAAATTACATTGAGTTATCTCCGAATAGCCGCATTTGATCAGCAGACGGTTCCAGCCCGCCTGCAGGACGGTCTCGACGCTGTAAGTATCATGGCCGTTGTTATTCTCGTCGAAGCATTCAATCATTAGTTCGTCATTCAGAAAAACCTTCAGTGCTCCCGAGGTGCCGATACGTAGATGCACGGTCTGTTTTTCGGGAGAATAAATGAAAGTATTGCCATAAAAAAACGCATCGTCATCCGGATAATAGCGGCGCAGGTCAACCCACTTATCATATCGAAGGTCGGGAATGTTCAACCATTTGATGGCGATGTCATTTTTCCCGGAGTAAACCTTGGTGGTATCAAAAGTCTCTTCCGGCGGATAGATTTTATCGAAACCGGAGGCGGAAATATTATCGAACGGTCCGATCAGCATCCAGTCGGTAATGGCATCGACCTGATCATAATAAAACAGGGCTTTCTTCAGGTCGGCATGTTCGTTATAATAACGTCCGAGTTTTTCATTGGCATTGACTTTCATGGTAGTATAACGGGCGTTTTTAGACAGATTTTCAAATAACGCGATAACCCCGGACGCATTATTCTCTTCGGAAATGACCAGTTTCTGGGTCATCATAGCCGCGAAGATGTATGGTTCACTTTCCTTCTCGGTCCTGGTTACATTGGCGTAAGATTTCCAGGCTTCCTGAAATTTATACTGCATCTCGTACAAATAAGCCAGCCCGAGATAAGCCCGGGTATTGGTCGGATCGGCCTTGATGGCTTCCTGAAATTTTTGTTCGACGATTTTCTGCTCGTTTGTATTCCAGGCTTGCCAGGCTTCCTCAACTAAACGGGCGCTGGTCGGGGCATCGGCACTCAATGCCTGACTGATGATTATGAACATCAGGATGAATCGTCTTGCTATTTTTCCTGCTTTCATCTGAAAATATTTTCTCCGCTTTGCTTTTTGCGAAAGGTTCTGACTTAATTCAGTATCATATTACCTGAAAATTATACGGCTTTTTGCCAATTAAAAGAAGTATTTTTATTTGAAATCGCTATTAAAGCAATCCCGGTTTTTTACGGAATTTCTACACACCAGAGCAGAGAATCCTGCGTTTGGCGCGGATCGTGCAAGTACACCAACAGGTGATACCGGTCGTCGTCATAACCGGTGAACATCGTCAGGAACTCATAATAACAAATACACCGGCAATAACAAGAGTCGTAAGGAGTACGGCAAGTATCTTCAATCATTACGGTCACACTATCACCATTCTGATAGCTTTCGACGAAAAATGGTGCACAGCAGATGTATTGAATTCCTGTGAAAATTTTCAGAGTATCGTCGCTGATTTCCCAATAAAGCGTATCATTTTCATAGACCGCTTTCGAAAGGATAGCGCCCTCGCTGTTTTCGTTGCATCCGCCATAAACAGTCTTTGAATACGTCAGGGTTTCAATTGATTGGGTTTCGTTATTTGCACAATCATTTATCCCAACCAATATTATACCGAGCAAAATCATTTTAATTGCACGAGACATATCGATACTCCCTTATATTTATTCTGTCCCAGCCGTTAATCATTCACTCAGGCATTTCAGATTTTCCGTTATCCTGAGCGGGTGGCCATTGTTCATGGATGATATTGTTTTTACCGCCGAGTTGGACGATATACATTACTTCATCGGCGCGTTTAAGCATCGGTCCGACAGTTGACGGCAGGGTGCTAAACGTCACCGCGCCCATACTCATCGTGACCGGCCAGCCATGGGCTTTCATCTCCCGGATGACGTTTTCGCGTACTCTGTTCAGGACCCTGTCCGCGCCGTCAAAATCCGTACTCGGCAGAAGCAGGGCAAACTCATCGCCGCCGACCCGCGCCAGCATATCGCTTGGTCTTAAACTGCTCTGCGTGATTTCCGAAACGGCGCGCAGGAGATCATCACCGACATCATGACCGAGCGTATCGTTGACGGTTTTGAAATTGTCCAGGTCGAAATAAACAATCGTGATTGGTCTTTTATTGCGGCGATCGCGCTGGATTTCCCGGTTGGCGAATTCCTCGAAAAAGCGCCAGTTGGCGGCGTTGGTCAGCGGATCGCGCAGAGCCATGGCCTTTTCACGTTCGATCGTTTTCATCAAGATCGAAAGCAAATAAGTGTGCAGGGAAAAATATCCAAAGCGGACGACGCCATTCCAGTAGGGAATGAGCAGCATGGTATATTGCGCGCCGGAAGTAACGTCGGCTATCAACCAGACAATAGCGCTGACTAAGGAAATCAGGAAACCGGGAATTTTTCCAGCCGCCAGAGTCGCCAGCGATATCGGAATCAGGTAGAAGATCGAGAAGGATAGTTCAGGACCCGTCAGGTAGTCAGTGACTCCCAGGAAGACAACAATCAGAACTCCGACAGTCAGTACCAACCAGAGTGGATATTTTTTTGAATTTACTTGCCACTCAAACATCGTCACCCCCAATGTCAATTGATGTAAATATAAGCACCAACGTGAATTTTTCCACTCAGTAACATAATCCGTGTTATTTGACTGATTTTATTTATGTGTTAAACAGGGCTATTCTTTTACTTTCAGTATAAATTTTTTAGAGATATTATAACTACCAGAAGTGAAAATTCCATACGCCCCGGTAATATTCGAAATATCAACGATATTTTTAATCGGCCAAAAATCATCGGTACTCAGGATGCTTAGATTTTTATATGCAGAGTGCTCGACACTGAATTCTATATTAATTGTATCTATTGGGTGCTTTTGGGTAAATCTGGTTGGAGATGCAGTTGCACTCGAGATGAGAAGACAATCATTTTTCAATCTGTAATTGAGCCAAAGAGTGTTTGCGGTATCATCCTGGAATATATAGTGATAGATGAAGGATATTTCTGTACCGGGGTATTTTAAAAAACCTTCTTCAGTAAGCTGGATTCTAATAGAATCATGAAAATTCATTGAATTAACTGTCAACGGATCTGGGCTTCCCCATGGCACATAAGTCCATTCAAGCACGCTGTCCGGAGCGACGTAAATCGTATCCTTAACTTCCGGAAAGGTGATCTTAGGAGTAGTGATGACTGAATAAGCATGACTTCCATCTTCAAAGGTTATATCCAGGCGATATTCTTTCCCAAAAGTGAAGTTTTGTTGTGGATAATTTAGTGGCAGAGCATATAAACCGTTACCCCGATCCTCAAATTGATAGGATGAGTCATCATAGCTAAGTGAAACCTCACAATTTTCCGCGCCGAAGTTAACACTATCTTCCCGGTCAAAAGCCAAATCAATTAAGTACCTCATCTTTTTAATATTGATGAATTGTTCATACTTATCCCAATTCGGATTGGTAAAAGAATCTATTTCTGCCACAACTAAGTAATAATCAGCAAACTTATCTCTATCGATAACCGGATTATCGTCACAACCAATCACTATTAAAAATATAAATACCAAAAGAAAACTACTTCTAATATTCATACCTTACTCCAATCACCGGCAGGAAAGGAATTCCATTAAAAGGCTCCACCTTAAAATAATATATTCCGGGTTCGGATGGATCTATTGGATATTCAATATCAACATCAAGATCCTGGTAGTAAATGACGTTCTTTCGGTTATATAAATTCAAAACATTTAAAGTCAGGGATAATTGTCCTCTGTTAAAAAACCATTTTTTCTCCAAACCTACATCCAGTCGATGATATGACGGGTACCAGAATGAATTTTTGGGAGTTTCTATAAGAAAATAAGGATCGGAGCTAGTATCGCCGGTATAAACTTTCGAGTCATAAAGATTCGCCGGTCGGCCGGTGCTGAAATTCCAGATCACATTGATCTGAAAATTCTTCGGAAGACTATAAATCAACTGTGAAACGACCCGGTGTCTCTGGTCGTAATTCGGGTAAAATGTTTCATATTCGGCGGTTTTCCGGGTTACCGTAAAGGAGTAGAGAAATTTAGAGGACAGCTCCGGAGAAAAATTAATAACGGTATTAAAATCGCATCCATAAGAAATGCCATACCCCGTCGCAAAGGTACTGTTCTTGGTTACAAAGAATAGATTTTTAAACTCCTTTCGGTAGCCGGTTACATCAATCTCCAGGTTCTTCGCCGTCGTATGATAAACATTCAGAAAAAAATGCCGGCTAAGTGGCACTTTTGGGGAAGGAAAATAAATCCCGGCAATACTGTAAAAACCATATTCCTGGGAAGAGGATAACTGCTGTGAATATTCCCCGAAGCCTAATCGTAAAGATGTTTGAGGTCTCACTCGGATATTGACGTTTATTCTCGGATCTAATCGAAATGTTGATGAAAAAGAATACCAGGTTGGTCTTATGCCCACCCGAAGGTCGACATTTTTCAATATTCCGACCTGAGTTTCATAGAAAGAAAAAAACGAAGTCAGATTTTTCCGGTATTCCATCGTATCAGGGGGATAATCCATGAAAACATTAATATAAGGATCGATGGCGTAGAAATTGGCCATGTCCCAGTGGTAATCCAGGAAGCGACTTGAAAAACCGCCTCCAGCTACGATATTGGTACGGTCCGATATTGTCCAGTCGAACTTAAGTTTTAGACCAAGATCCGCAAAATTGGCAGTTGCATAGGTTAAGCCGTCCTTTAAACCATAGTCTTCATTAGTCTCAGATACAATTGACCTGGTTAACAGCGAAGCCTCCACGTGCGGTATGTAGCGTCTCTGATATTTGAGACGTTGATTCAATCCACTGTAATACCCAACCAGATCAACCAATTTTCTGTCGGAAATCTTTTTTAGAAATCTGAAACTGGCCAGACCGTTCGACCAGATTATATCATTTTCCTTAACGAAATAGTACTTATTGGAATCGGCAAAGGCAACCGCTGAATCTGCATGAGATTTATAATAACGATTATATTTGATTTCCTGAGTTTTAGTCAGATATTTATCTTCGGAAGCAAAAGCGCTGATACTGATCAGGGTTTTGGAATTGGGCAGGTAGGAGATTTTCCCTTCGGCGTCGTAAAAATAGTAGGGGATTGTCACATTGAAGAGTTCTCCCAACTTATCGTAATAACTACGCCGGTAGCTGACCCTCCAGCGCCATTTATCACCAAGCGAACCCATCAGGGTTCCATCGAATTCAAGCAGATTAACGGCAACATTTGCCGCTAAACTATCCGTTCCCGGTTTGGTAGAGATGTCCAACACGGAACTCATATAATCGCCGTATTCGGCCGGATAACAACCGGAATAATACTTGATATAATCCACGGCGGCTTCATTGACCGATGAAGATAGTCCAAAGAGATGAAACGGTTGATAGATCGGAGCGCCATTCAGCAAAACCAGATTCTGATCTGGTGTTCCACCCCGGATATAGAGCTGGTTGGAAAGTTCGCTGGTAGAGTTTACTCCCTCCATCGTCTGAATTACCCGAAAAACGTCGCCACCTGATATAGATGGGATCGATGGAATTTCTTGAGAAGTTATCAGTTTCAATGATGTTTCCAGAGATTCCAGCTTTCTCAGATTACTTTCACCGATAATCTGCAGAGGACTGAACGAAATGGACTCCTGAACCAAGAGAATATTTCCTAAATTCCGGCCATTATCAGCCGGGCGAATCGTAAGTTCTTTTGTGGAATAACCAATATAACTGAATAAAAAGATAAGCGAATCAGCACTTTCAACCGACAGTGAAAAAAAGCCTTCCGCATCGCTGACTGTGCCAACAGTAGTACCTTTCACTAAAATATTGACGTAAGATAACGGCTCGGAATCGGAATTTATCGTCCGACCTTTAATTAAGATCGGGTTGGCAAAAAGTGAGCCCTGAAATATTATGATTAGAGAAAGGACTGCTTTAGTATATATTTTACGAAGAACCATGACTAAGGGCCTAAAATTAAGTTAATAGGTTACTTTTTTAACTTTGTAATTCACATTAGTTGTTTGTATTGTCATTACACTAGTAGATACTGCACTTTTGGTTAGGCCTCGGACTTCACTCAGTTCCAACACATCATCATTCTGTTCTTCATTTTCGTAACACAGTCTAAAATATCTGGTTTGATTTGCTTGTAACGAATTACTATTAACATCCGTCACATCCCACGAATAAATGTTAACAAAGTACGTGTAATAATCATCATAAGCCGAGTTTTCATCATGAGCCATCTTGCCATCACCATAATCACTTTCAACGACTATCATTCTTTGCTCAAAATCATCTGTCAGCCTTAAAATTGCCACATCGTTACAATCTACATAATCAAGAGAGACATCAAGATTTTCGTAGGTTTTTAGATCACCGGCAGCATCGATATGAGCCGCACCGTCGAATTTGTGGTTAGTCACACTAGAGTAGTAAAATGAGGACTGGTATCCCATGACAAATATTTCTATCTCCTCGGCGCTGCCACTATCATTGTCTTCTTTGATTTGAATTGCATCCAATATTAGGTATGTCCCTGGTGAAGAAGCAGATTTTAATATGGGTTCCGGAGTGATTTCTTTAAGTGTCAGGACAATAAGATCTCCATCGATATATTCTTCAGTTAATACAGTGTGCATTTTTTCAATTGCACCTGCATTATTCTTAAAGAAAATATATCCCTCACCTGAATCATTGCTATAATCCGTATCAAACATTATTCCTAGGTTTTCCAGTTTAATAGCTTTATTGACACCCGGTCTTATCCTTTGATACTTTTCAACCTGAAATTTATATTGCAATTCTTTATATGAAAAGGTATTGTCCTCGTTGATGGCAAAGTTCTGGAATTTTGATTCTAATAAATCCTTTAATTCCATGATTTCAGGCCTCTGATTCCAGCACAATTCATCAAAATCGATCGGTTTGTCATTATTAACACTATAACTGGCGTACCATTCGGGATGATCAATCATATATCTAATTACTGCCTCAGAAAGACACATGACTGGTTCTGTACTAGTTTTATCAATGTACTGTTCAAGATTTGAGTTTCCTTGCACAGGACTTGTAGTCATGTTGTCAGAACAAGCACAAATCAATAAAAAAACAAAAAAACACACAAAGGTTTTAGTTTTCATTTTTCCTCCTTTCGCAACCTAATACCTTTAAAACTTTAGGCCCTTAGTAGTTATCTTCTATTTAAATTAATTTAAAATGCATTTTAATATTTGTCAATGAAAATAATAAAATCCGGATTACTTATAGATTTAATAAAAAACTCTACAATCAAAATAATTGTACCGCAAACATCAGATTTCGATCGGCGGACGCTGAAATCGGGTGCGGATTTTATTTATGCTTTGCAAAACACCCGGTCTTCGCACCAACCGTCTTTCAATTTTGTATTTGCCGGGAAAATTCACCAGGATCAGGCCGATCAGGATCGTCAGCAAACCCTGACCGGGCATGAACAACAGTATGAAACCAACCAGCAGAAAAACAATTCCGATCAGGTTTTTAAATGTCAGTACGAGAATGCCGATTAGCGGGCGCTTATTTATGAAATGGCGCATTCTGCGTCCCGGATTGGTGAAATAATCATCCGGAATCGCCAGGATCAATAGCGGTATGGCCAGGATTGTCCCGACAAATGTAATCAGCGATATCAGGCTGGACCAGCGGAGAGCGGAATGATGCGCCTGAAGCCAGTCATGCAATAACGGAAAATGATCGAGAATTCTAAGAATCATAGATGGTAAAGGTTTTAACCCGGACCGAACATCTTTTGCACCGGTCGGCGCTCCGGGACATATTGATCGGCGATCCGGTCAGCGTTCCAATCCGCCGAAACGTACAGTCCGCAGTAACAACGCCCGAACTCTTTCACGTCCGGCTCGCGGTAAACGCACGGACAAATGATATCGCGATCCCATTCGCGATCATTGGCGGCCAAACGACAGGGACAGGCCATGTAGCCGTAACGTTCCTTGTTGATTACCAGCGAATTCAGCAATCGGTCGACATGCTGGCGATCTTTATTGAAATAATAGCCCTTCGGCTCCTGCAATTTGCGCAGCATTTCGTACAATTGCTCGGTACTCATATGCCGAGCGCCTTTCTGATTTCATCCGGGCGATAACCGGTGACAATTTTTTCGCCGATGATAATTGTCGGAAAAGACACGGAAGTCGTCAGGTTACGTATTTCCTGCATAATCTGCGGTTTTTCATCGGGATTCAGCAGATCGACATCGATATAATCAAACGGCACTTTCAAACTATTCAGAAAGGCTTTGGTGTTCTGACAGTAGATACAGGTGCTCAGCGTATACATTTTAACTTTTATATCCATGAACGGCTCCCAATTAACGAATTACATTACGCCTTTCCCGGCAGAATAGCAATTCGAAAATAAATATCATAGGAAAAAAAACTAAATCCGACAGTCTAATTTATAGCAACATTTTGATTTCTTTGAAAAATTGGCCGGTTAGTTGACAACCATCCGTCGGTTTTATAATCCAAATCGAGTCCGTTCATAGTATGTTAGCGATGAACTGAGTTATGATCGGCACTGGAAGGACCACGATCATATCTACCGGATCGGTGTGGATGCCTTGATTGGGAGCCAGGATCTCAAAACCGTCCGAACACCGTCGATCTTATCCCGGACGATCGTAGCAGAGTATCCTGTAATTCAGTCCGCCACCCGCTTGTTACATACTCCCAATATGTTAGTCCGATACGGAGATATCGTTTTCAACGAACAAAATTTTTTATGGGTGGACACCAACCTCTTCGACATTTTCCCGCTAAAAGTTCTCTATGGTGATCCAAAAACCGCTCTCAAAGATGATCACACTGTCGTGATGACCCTGGATAACGCCGTTCGCTTTTTTGGCAATCCGGCCGATGCCATCGACAAAATCGTCAATTATGAAGACGGTACGCCCTACCGGGTCAGCGGAGTGGTGGAAAATCCGACCGGGAATGGTCATTTTCACTACGGCATGTTATCGACGTTTTCATCCTGGGAATGGAATTGGCAAGAATCCTGGCTGAATAATTATTTCCTTACCTATATCCGCCTGCATCCGGATGCGAATCCCGATGACCTGGTAAAAAAATTTCCCCAATTCATACGCAAGTACGCAACTTCGGAACTCCAGCGTGAAGCCGGAATGAATTTCGATGAAATGGAAAAAAACGGCGGACGTTATAAATATTTCCTGCAACCCCTGACCGACATTCATCTGCGTTCCCACTACGATGGCGAGCTGGAACCGAATAGCGATATAAAATATGTTTACATTTTTATCAGTATCGCCATCTTCATTTTACTGATCGGTTGCATCAACTACGTAAATCTGTCGACATCGCGACTGGCCGGGCGCAGCCGGGAAGTCGGCATCCGCAAGTCGCTGGGAGCTACCCGGCAGCAGCTTGTCTGGCAATTTCTCGTAGAATCGATTATTATCTGTTTCCTGGCGATTGTATTCTCATTGTTACTGACCGAGTTAATATTGCCGTTTTTCAATAATATTTCCGGTAAAAACCTGAC
This sequence comes from uncultured bacterium, assembly GCA_964576275.1. Lineage (GTDB taxonomy): Bacteria > Fidelibacterota > UBA2242 > UBA2242 > UBA2242 > JAGNGI01. The sequence continues at coordinate 185,110 of CAZNUN010000005.1, forward strand.
ACTGAATTATCTCCACCCGTGGTTCGTGTTACCAGTTTTAGTTATTTTTGGAATCTTTCTGGGGATTTTCGCCGGAATCTATCCGGCCTTTTTCCTTTCGTCTTTCCAACCGGCCGTGGTGCTCAAGGAAAATACCAGTATGGGTTTGCGGGGACGCAGCCTGCGCAGTGTACTGGTAGTTTTTCAGTTCTCCATTTCAATCGTACTTTTCATCAGCACTTTTCTGCTTTTCAGACAACTGCATTATATCCAAAATAAACGTCTTGGATTTACCAAAGAAAACATCGTCGTGATCAAGCGTGGGTGGGCAATCGGACAAAATCCGGACGGCAGTCAAATCTCCTGGGGCCGCAATGAAGTTGCCCCGATTGAATCATTTAAAAATGATTTACTGAAAAATCCCAAAATCCTGTCAGCGGCCGGCACGACCTATTTACCGGGTGAATTATGCTCCAATGCAATTCTTAAAAGAAGCGGGGCTCCTGATGAGGATCAGCATCCGATTAATTGGTTTCAGGTCGATTATGACTTTGCTAAAACGTTCGACCTAGAAATAATTGAAGGACGCTGGTTCGAGCGTGAATATGGCGAACGCCAGGGCGTTGTAATCAATGAAACTGCCGCACGTGTTTTCGACCTGGAAAAACCTTACACCAGCCAATTTATTACCGTTCCCAATCAGGATGGGGAAGGTATCCCAATTGTCGGAGTAATCAAAGATTACCATTACGAATCACTCCATAAACCGATCCAACCGCTGGCGATCGGACAAAATAATCATAATCGTACTTATCTTTGCGTGCGAATCCGGCCGGAGGATGTTCCGCAAACGATTGTATACATCGAACGGGTTTGGAATAAATTTATACCTTCTAAACCATTCGAATATTTCATTTTCGATGACTATTACAACCGCCTTTATCAATCCGAACAACGTACCGGAACCTTGTTTTCCGGAGCGGCGGTTCTGGCAATTCTGATCGCCTGTCTGGGATTATTCGGGCTGGCTTCTTTTACGACGGAACGCCGCATTCGTGAAATCGGAATTCGCAAGGCTCTTGGCGCCCACGTATCAGATATTCTGATACTGATCTCCCGCGAGTTCGCCCGTTTGGTACTGATTGCCAACCTGATCGCCTGGCCGGTCGCCTGGTATATTATGCACAACACTTTACAGGATTACGCTTACCGGATCCGGATTGGCATCGGGGTGTTTTTGTTTTCAGCCATTATTGCTTTAATGATCGCCATGCTGACTGTCAGTTATCATTCTATCCGGGCGGCTCTGACCAATCCGGCCGAAACGCTGAAATACGAATAAAGATACTCGACTCAGAACAAGTCTATTGAAAAAATTAGTGTTATATTCTACGGCCGAGATTTTACTTTAATAATGAATTGTTTAGTAATCCTGTAATCTTCGACAGTAAATAGTCGCCCCTGAATAACAACTTAATATATTG
>CAZNUN010000006.1:0-175804 GCA_964576275.1 uncultured bacterium
TAAACATTCATCGTTTTCACGGGCGATAATTTAAAAACCGGAGCGATAAATGCAGCGAGTTTTTGATTAATAAAAAAGAAACGTATTTATATGAGAGTATAAAGCCTTTAGAAAGGAACCTTGTTCCTCCTTTAGATATTACTAAAATGATGATGCATATGTAGGGTGTTCATACAAATACACATTTTTAAAACCATATTTATTTACAATAAATATATTTTTCAAATTGATCATTCCACTATTAAATAATTGATTGCAATATAACAACAAGGAAACATCTTCATAATATTTTGTATACTTTTTTATATTTCTAGACTTGATTTTAATTATTGTTTCAATATCTTCCGTTTTTATAATTTTCTCAAATCCAATACTATTATTAATACTTCGCCAATAAGAATAATTCTGAAAATTATTTGGTAATCCTGTTATATAGATTGATATGTTCCCACTTGAGCTTTCTATAGCATGTGAAAACGTTTGGTAATCCTCAATAGGATTCTTAAGTAATATATTGAGTATTCTGCCGACAATCTCATCATTAAGTTTACCAAATATGTCTACTTTTATTGGACGATTTGTCTGTTGATAATATGATTGGGTAAGTTTGGTTATCATTCTTTGGTTGTAGTTTTCTTTCTCCTTTTCATAAGAACCGCCTCTTCTTCTTTCACTTTTATTTAATGCTCTAACCTCTAGCCCAAATACAAGACCGTTATTATTTATTATCAAATCAGGGAAATCTGTTTCATTGTCAGGAATACTCACACTCCAATCATATTTCATTTTATGGGCAAATTGCTCTGTGTAAAATTTTTCTAAATCTTTTTTTACCGAAATTGTCATTCCGCTATTCATTAACCAAAAACGCCCCTGATTCCACTGCCTGTTCCCGCAGAGGTGTCAGGGCGCGATATTCGGCCGTATAGAAACAGGCGTTGGCGGTTTGTTCATCAGGAAATTTCACCAGGACGAGGCGTTCGGGTTTGGTCGTTCCGGTGACGATCCTTATATCGCGACTGCGGATCAGGTACTCGCCGTGGTGTTTCTCGATGATCGCCCGCGCCGATTCCGCATAACGTTTGTACAAAGCTTCGTCCTTCACCTGGATTACTTCGATTAAAAAGTATGTTGCCATGCTATTCCCCCTTTCGCATCCGATTTGACGGTATCTATTTCATTTGCTGGAATTTACTCCGGCTTTTCCTGGTTGTCAATATGTCTTTTCAGACAGGCTTACCGGCAATAAATATATTTCTTTCCGGTGTCCGATCCGGATGATCAGGATAATCAGACGAGCCTTTTCCTGGCTGTAGATCACGCGGTAATCGCCGATGCGCAGGCGAAAATAGTCATGATATTGTCCTTTGAGCGGTTTAATATTTTGGGCAAGGCGCACCGGATCCTCGGCCAGGATTTTCAATTTGTTCAGGATGCGTTTTTGCCAGACGGGATCGAGACGTTTTAATTCCGCCACGGCCTCTTTGAGAAATTCAAGCGAGTACAAGGTTTTATCCGAGATCTTTTTCCAGTTCGGATACGGTGAGGGTTTCGGTTTGTTCCTCTTTGAACTTTTTATACCGCTTGTCGGCTACCAGAGTATCTAGTTCGTCAAAGTAAAGTGTCAGTGCCCGGGCAATAATATGGCTTTTTTTATCGTTCAACTCTTGTGAGACAAGCGTGAGCTCCCGATCGAGAGCGGTCGGCAGGGTAATGTTAATGCGGGTGTGCTTTTCAATCATTTTAATCTCCCGATAATGCTCTGAAATGTACAGAATTATACACACAATTGTCAACATGTTTATTGTGTTTAATAATCACAGGGCGGCCGGCCAGCCGGTAGCCCCGAAACGAGAAAATATAAATTATCCGTATTTATCCGCGTAAATCCGCGGCAGAAATCAGAACGCCGTCTGCACCACGATCTCGCCGTTTATGATTTTGTCCTCGGCTGCGTCGACTAATTCCTGCACGGATTCCGGTGTAATAGCATAATAGTAAGTATTGCGGGCAATTCCCACGCCGCCTTCGGCGACTCCCAGCGAATCGATCTGACCGTACGGCAGGTCGCCTTCAATATGCAATTTGATGGCGCGATAAATTGAATTATCGATGTTTTTCAGCATCGAGGTCAGGATATGAGCGGCTTGAGAGGAATCGGTTTCTTCGATAATGGATGCTTGGTCGGAATCGACGCCGATCGCATAATGAGAATCCTGCTCGGCCGCCTCGAAAACGCCCTGGCCGGTTGCCCCGGCGATCTGAAAAATGATGTCGGCGCCCTGGGCATACTGGGCTTCCGCCAGGGTCTTGCCAAGGGTCGGATTGTTCCAGCCGTCGGCAAACGAACGAATGACCTGAACGTCCGGATCTGTATCGCCGGCCCCCTGCTCGAAGCCGACAATGAAATCTAAAATTACCGCGATTTCCCTGGCTCCGACACAGCCGACTATTTTCTCGGAATTCTTCCCGGTTATTGACTGGGTCGTCCTCGCGGCGGCTTACACGCCAGCCAGATACGAACCTTCATTCTGTTTGTAAACGATGGAATAAACGTTACTGCAATCATAATTGTCATAGTCGACCGGCGCGTCGTCAATGAATAATTATGGCAGAATCAGTCTGAAAATGGTTCCGGGGCGCCTGTTAAATCCGATCAGATCGCCCCGGAATGCTTAATGGAAACGAGTGGAAAACGTTAGGTTATATGAACCGTTCCAGTTTCATGTTAACACTTAGTTTTTCGCCGGAACGTTCCAGCAGCACCGCAACTTTCTTGCCTTTTTTTTCAAGTCGGGTGGTAAAATCATCTTGTGACAATTCCGAACAGGGCGTTTTGTTGACTGTCAAAATCTTATCCCCGGTGACGATGCCGGCTTTTGCGGCCGGAGATCCGGGGATAACATTATAAACGAACAGACTCTTATCGGCGGCGCGTTCGACCTGCAGTCCGGCCAGGTTACAGTCAAACGGTGCGCTGAATAAAATATTTTTCGTAAGATAGATTTTATTTTCCGGAATATCAAAAGTCAGGTGAAACCGACCCAGGATTTGATTGCCGAGATTACCCTCTTTTTCCCAGGGCGGGGTTCCGGAAGCGTCGTCGTTGAATGCTGCCAGGACATTATCCAATTGAAAACCGCCCAGACTGAAACCGGAGATACGGCCTATTTTGCGGTCAACTTTTCCATTCAATCCGCAGGCCAGATAAGGTAAATGCCTGGTGGGCAACTTCAGAGCATTATTCCGGCCGGTATTCAGGACAAGCGCACTACGGTTTCCGGTATCAACGACGAATTCCCCCGGGACGGTCGCGCCATTGTCAAGTTTCACTTCTGCCATAAGGAATATGCGGTTGCCGCGCACCTCAACCGGGACTTCCTGGCCGGCTTTAGTCAGGTCAACCATACCGGGCTGACTGATTATCATATATTGGCGCTCATAATTGATCGAGACAATCAGGTGATTAAACAAAGAAAATCCGATAATGCCGTCCAGGTCTTCGAACTGGCGACTGCGAGCCGCATCCCGCGGTAAAACCACGATCGTCTGATTAGTCAGGGTCAGATTCGGAATTTTGAGGGTTTTTCCCGGGCTGACATCCGATAGTATCGGATTGCCATCCGCGCCACCGACCGGCATTTTTGCCGAAAAATCAAGTTTAGTGGCATCCACTTTTTCACTGCCAAAGAGCAGGGCGCCATCAAAAGGCATACCGCTGTCAAGTATCAGATTCAGGGGTGTTCCGTTCAATTCTACTGAAATTACGATCAGATTATCAATCAGTTTAAATGGAATCACGGTGCTCTTTGCATTTTCACAGAATTCATAGCCGCCCTCCGGCATTGCCATGGTTTTCTGTGCGAATGAATCCGTGCCGTTTCCCATGATGAGCAGACTCAGAAAAAAAATGGTTTGCAGTTTTTTCATTTCATACTCCTTTGTTAATCGTTTTTCTGTCTTATCAGACCTTCAGATTGGCTGAAAAGTTGCCGGTTAACCAAGCCGTAAGACGGCCTATTCTTTTAATGGAGATATTCTAAGGTTCAGCGGTTGGCGGGGACGATTTTCGGCTGGATTTCAGATATTCAGCCAATAGGTGGCTTTTACCATAAAAATGTTATCCGGTTCGATCTGACCGAGGCGCTTTAACGAACGGTTCAGATCGAAATCCGCGTTGCCATCGTCGTCGCTCCGGTTGTGCGTCCAGACTAAATAGACCGCCGAGCCGGGCCGGAACTCCCAGCGCAGAACGGTGCTGGAGCGGAAGCTGTAATAGTTGAAATCGGGATTTTCGATAGTGAAAGTCCCGGCCGGACCGGCGCCATCCGGATCTACCGCCAGGTATTCCGGATCGCCGGAGTCTAACTTGGCCCCATATTCGACAAACTCGTAACTCTTCGGTCGTTTTAACTCCTTGAAATCGTAGAAATCGCCGCTTGCATACAGCGGCTGGGAATAAAGCTGAAGCGAGAGGCGTGGGGTGAAGGTCCAGTCCAGGCGCAAACTGGCCGCGAGCATGGTATAATTCATTTCGGCAAAAACATAACGCTTGCCATAGGTCGCAGTCGCATAGACATCGTCATAATCGTCAACCCAATGAGCATAACTGTAGTTCCAGGCCAGTTCCGGTTCGATCTCGAGCGCAAGGTTGTCGGCGATCTTCCACCCGAACGGGAATTCCAGATAGCGATTGACCGAGCCGGTGTCGCTGCCACTGGCTCCGAAATACAGGCCGTAGGTGAATTTTTTTCGGGAGTCGGACGAAAAATTGACATATCCCCAGAATCCGGACGGTGAAATCGTCAGCGGCCCGCCGCGGGTCAAACGATTATCCCAGGATTCAAAGAAATAGCCGTTGCCCCAGTTGATACTGTAATAATTCGGAAACTGGTAATAACCGAAGTTCATAAGGCTGTTGCTAAGAGTATGACCGGCACAGTCAAGCGAACGGGCGACGGCAAATTCGATATCGAAGTAACGGAAAGCTTTATTGGGCTCGGTCCATTTATAACCGCCGCCGATATGATAATTGATAATGTCGGTGCTCGAAGAATATCCCAGATCGTTGACATCAAATCCCGGACTGATAATACCCAGAGCCATGTTACAAATCAACCGGCCCTTTTGTTTGTTCAGGTTAATGCGGGTAGCATAGCCGGTCAGTGTTGTAGCGGTACTGTCTACCTCAAAATGTTCGGCGTCCGGCTGCTGAAAGTAATGGCGAGAGTTGGTCTGAATGTTCGTAATACAGGCTTGCGTTCCGGACAGATTCGAGAGTCCGCCCCATCCGGCAATCACCCAGGTTCTGGCGGTATCCAGAAAAGTCCAGCCATCCACACCCGCGACCAAAGCCTGCGCGCTAAGGTTATCGGCAATGATCTGATCATCAAAAAGACGTTTTGTCAGAGTTGTTAACATCCCCAGGCCATATCGGCCTTCGTCGAATTCTTTCTGAGTGCGGAAAACGGTATAATTAGTCAGTGGTTCGGCTTCGATTTTAGAATCGTCACCGCTCAGATTCACCTTAGCGAATTCGCGGGCGGTCAGGGCATTCAACAGGCCGACGCTCCAATTGTCACCCATTTTACCGGTCAGTTTGCCGGCGCTGATAATCCGCGCGCCTTCCGGGGCATCCGTATAATCATAATCGGATAGATCGCGCTGGGGAGCCCGTCCGATGCGGCGACTATAGAAAATTTCCGGATTGGAAAAGTTGATATTCCAATAATTGGTCGCGCCGCCCTGACCGAAACTGAAGATTTTCGATCCTTCAATGAAAAAGGGACGTTTTTCAGTATAATAGGTTTCTACATCGGACAGGTTGATCACGGCCGGATCGACTTCCACCTGGCCGAAGTCCGGATTGAACGTGGCGTCGATCGTCAGGTTGTTGCCTACCCCGATCTTTAAATCGGCGCCGGCCCCGGCGAAATAACGCGAGCCGTCATTAAAAGGATCATCCGAATCGACCGCCAGGTATTCGGCTTTGGTGCGCAGGTAGGGCAAGACCTCCATTTTGCGTTCGGCGTCGATATTTTCGATCCCGACCAGATCAGCGAAGCGAGAGGCCAATCCACTCTCTTTGCGGGGAGTAATAACTACCCAATCTTCTTCATTGCGCCGCTGGATGCGCCGGTAAATATTTATTCCCCAGACATATGTATCGCTCTTTTTAAAACGCAGCTGGGAAAAGGGGAACCGGATTTCAAGACACCAGCCTTTTTCATCGATTTTCGCGACGCCTTCCCAGACCCCGTCCCAAGAGTCGTCCGTCCAGGTATCGTTATAGATTATACCATCGTGGATTGAACCGGAAGCCGAAAGTCCAAAATAATAACCGCTGCGCTTATCATGATACGGATCCAGGGCGATCAGTACAATATCCGCGTCCATGTCGGGATCGCGCCGGGCCAGAAGAGCTACGATCGAATCCGCAGCCGTATCATACAAACGGGCCCCAAAGTACAGCGCCTTGTTGTCATATAAGATCCGAATGTCGGATTTCTGAGTTGGCGGGGCGCCCTCATCCGGCTCGTCCTGGATCAGATCCGGCACCGGAATGGCAGTATGCCAAATTTCCTCGTTCAACTGTCCGTCAATTCGGATCGGCTGGTCGGTGCGGGTTGCGCGGATTTGGATGTTCCCGAAGAGGGTGGTTGACGACAGGTTGAAAAAGAATAAAATTATTGCTACTATCTTTGGATCGTTTGCGGTTATCTTCATGTACTCCTCAAAAAATCGTATACCCCATTGACCTTAAGCGGATTGAAAAAGTTGTCTTTCGCTGATTGTTTTTTTACGCAATTTTTGGGTGAAGACCGGTTCTAATCAGCCGAGGGCTATTTTCAGGGTCCGGCTGAGGTCTTCAAGACGGTAGGGCTTGGCGATCACGCCCTTAAAACCGTACTTTTCCGGGTCTGACATAATCGGATCGGTGGAATAGCCGCTGGAAACATAAACCTTGGCCTGCGGGTCAATTTTCATCAGTTCCGCAATGGTTTCCTTGCCACCCATGCCGCCTACGATCGTCAAATCCATAATGACAATGTCATAAGGCCGGCCGGTTTTGTTGGCTTCCTGATAGGCGCTGAGGGCGGCTTTACCATCGTGAACACAATGCACCTGGTAGCCTAAACTGGAAATCAAACCCTCGGCGACATCGCAGACCATTTCGTCATCGTCCATCACCAGAACGCGCCCCGTACCGTGGGGAATAACCTCTTCGAATTCATCCGCCGGTCTGTTCTCCCGTTCTGCGGCCGGCAATAATATCGTGAAAGTGGTCCCGACGCCTTGTTCGGATTCCACCGAGATTTGACCATTATGTTTGGTAATGATCGAATATACAACCGAAAGCCCCAGTCCGCTGCCATGCTGTTTGGTGGTAAAGTAGGGGTCGAAGATCTTGGACAGCAGTTTTTCGGGAATTCCTATTCCGGTGTCATTGATGGTAATTTTAATATAACGTCCGGCTTTCAACGTCGCAGAAGAATCGGTGGTCAATTCGACCGAATCGGCGCAAATCGTCAGAACACCGCCGGTCGGCATGGCCTGCACGGCATTGATCGCCAGGTTTTGGATGACCTGAGTCAGCTGTCCGCGGTCGGCTTCGACTGACGGCAGGGCCTTGGCGATATTGAATTTGCACAGCACCGACGAACCCACCAGGGCAAATTCGACCGTGTCTCTCAGGAAGGTTTCGATATTAAGCACTTCCTTGACCGGCGCGCCGCCCTTCGCGAAAGTCAGGAGCTGCTGGGTCAGATTGCGCGACCGCATGGCGGCCCGTTCCGCCTGATCGATGATCCGCAGTATGTCGGGCTCTTTAACTTTCATTTTTGCCAACGAGATGTTGCCCAGGATGCCGACCAGGAGGTTGTTGAAATCATGGGCAATTCCGCCGGCCAGGACGCTGAGCGATTCCAGTTTTTGAGATTTAATCTGTTCGTTTTCAGCCGCCTTTTGGATGGTAATATCGCGGGCGGTGCCGATGAAACCGATGATTTCACCCTGAGTATCATAGGTCGGAGTGGCATTGATTTCCAGAATAATTGGCTCGTCCATCTGTCCGCGCAGAGTCATGATTTGATTTCTAATGGCCTGTTTGGATTGGAAAGCTGCGGTGATATAGGCGCGCCGGTTCTGCCGGCTATTTTCGGGCAGAACATCTACCAGCAGGTTTCCGATCAGCTCACTCGCCGGGCGCCCGAGAACCGGTTCCACGTTGGGACTGAAGTAGATCAGGCGGCCTTCGGCGTCAACCTGCCAGATAATATCCATACTGGATTCGACCAATTTGCGGAATTTTATCTCACTCTGGCGCAGGGCTTCCTCGGTAATTTTCCGCTCGGTGATATCGGACATCGTGGTCTGGATCGAGACGATGTTTTTATTTTCGTCTAAAGAAAAATAATCGGTGATGATAAAGGTTCTGATGTCGCCGCTTTTGGTTACATAATGGCGCTCATTTCCGCCATGAAAGAATTTTTTAGTTAGTCTTTTCTCTTTAAAGGAGGCAACGGCCGCCTGGCGTTCGGCTTCGACAATAAAGTCAAAAATCTGGCGACCGACAACCTCTTCTTTACGGTAGCCCATGATCTCGCACCACTGGCGATTGACATTGACGATTACTCCTTCCGGGGTCAGAGTGTGATAGGCGATAGGCGCGTATTCGTACAGCCATTGAAAGCGCCGGGCCGATTCAGCCACTTCGGCTTCGGATTTCTTGCGTTTGGTTACATCCCGGAAAATGCAAAGCAGACTCGTCTGAGCATTAGAGCTTTCAATGAACGAGCTGGAGATTTCAAACCAGTAATTTTTTTTATTCCAGAGGGTGATATTGGCCTCTACCAAAGGTTTAACCCGCCGTTCACGGAAATGCTCGCGGTACTTCTCTTCTACCGCCTGACGAACTTCAAGAGGATAAATTATTCCCATGCCCTGGCCTTCCAGTTCGCTGCGACGCATACCGACCTGATGGCAAAAAGCCTCATTGACCGCCAGGATTTTCCCGTCTTTATCAGTCAGCCGCATGCTGTCAAAGCTGCCCTCCCACACCGAGCGAAAACGGTTCTCGGAGCGTTTTAATTCGGCGTTAGCCAGAATGCGCTCGCTGACATCTGAAATAAAACCTTCCACGGCGACCAAATTATCATCATCGTCGAAGACGCCGGTGCCTTGCTCCCAAACCCATTTTTCCTTTTGGTCAGCTGTGACAATCCGGTACAGCAACTGGTAGGACTTTTTTTCGCCCAGAGCGGCGTTAATTTCATCATGTACAAATTCGCGGTCGTCCGGATGAATTATCTGATTATATGAGATTTTCCGGTTTTTGACAATATCCTCTGGCGGGTAGCCGGTTAAGGCCAGACATCCGTTGCTCATAAATAACATCGTCCATTGGTCATCATTCTGACAGCGGAAGGCGGCTCCGGGTAGATTGGCGATCAGGGTGGCCAGTTTTCGCTCGGATTCCCGGAGATCATTTTCAGCCCGTTTGCGTTCTGTGATGTCGCGGGCGATTCCCATCAGGGCGATCGGTTGGCCATGATCGTCCAGAATGGACGAGGTGGATAAAGCCACGGGAAACTCACGACCGTCTTTGCGCCGGTTGAGCAGTTCACCCTTCCAGCCGTAACCCTTGAGGGTGTCGGGCAAGATGTGGGTTACCGATTCCATTGGCCGGTTGACCGGACGAATCATTTCAGTGATCGGCTTCCCGATTAATTCATCCGATGTATAACCATAAGTGCGCTCGAATTCGGGATTGACATAAATAAGACGGTCTTCCAGGTCGGTAATGCTGATGCATTCGCCGACGCTGGCGGTGGCCTGAGCCAGAAGCCGGATTTGTTTTTCAGACTTGCGGCGCTCGGTCAGATCACGAAAAATGCTCAGCAGCATCCGGCGCCCCCAGATAACTTCAATAATTGAATTGGAAAGCTCCACCCAGACTTCCTGACCGTTCCAGAGAGTCACCTGGCGCTCAAAGTGGGGAACGATCTGATTGTTTTTCAGGCGCTGGATAGTAGCTGACAGGATGGACTGACCATGTTCGGTGTCGTACATGACGGACAACAGCTGACCCTCAAGCTCCTGACGTGGCTTGCCGACCAGATCGCAAAAAGCCCGGTTGACGATAACGATCCGACCGGTTTCATCCACCAGGCGCATGCCGTCAAAGGATTGATCCCAGGCTATCCGGTAAAGATCGAACGTATTTTTTGAGTCCTTATCGAAAGTAGTATATTCGTCAAGATTTACAGCGGTGCAGTAAAATGTTTCCGGCGGTATGGAATCGCCGATCGGGACGACCCAGAGCAATATGTGAAGGACGCCTCCGTTTTTATGCCGGAATGTGGTGGCCGCCTGATAACCAGCCGTCGAGGGAGATGAATCTTTTGCCGGAAGAGCGAATTTATTATAATCATCTTCTGTGGGGAAGATCAGGCGGCAGTCGCGATCCAACAGATAATCCCTTTCATAACCCACCAGGCCGCAGAATCGCCGATTGACTTCTATAAAAACATGTTTATTGATGACGGCAATGCCGACCGGCGTTTTATTAAACGCTTCGTATAAAATATCCAGTTGTTTTTCAAAATCGCGAATACGGCGGTCTGACTGCTTCGGGTTGACCGCAGGTTCACGAATCTCTTTTTTTTGCCGACTCATTATAGTGTTCCAAATAATTATGATACAAATCACATTCAGCGCGAATAGTAATAACGACAGAGGAATAAAACAAATCGTTTTTTAGACATTTGTGATATTCAAAAAGATTATTTTTCATCCCTGTTTTTTCTCAAAGGAAATCGGCGCCGATTCACCTGAAATTTATCCTTCTCGCGGCCAGACGGTCTGGGGACAGGCAAAAAGTATTTTGTTGACAAAATTAATAAATACCACTATTTTAATATTGTTTTGAAAATTGATTGTTGACTTTAAGAGAGAGAAAAAAGAATGATCAGTTTTCGTCGAAATTGTGTTACCAAAGCGATATTCCCGCCGCAGACCGTATTTTTCCGGCAAGCGCCAGAACGCCAGCCTTTTTTTGAACCTCATTATTACCCCCAGCAGGAGATTGCCATGCGGAAATCAATTGTTACCCTTATAACAACAGCAATTGGAATCGACCTGTACGCTCAGGAAGGCATTGAGCCAACCGGCACTGGCTCAAGCGGCGATCCGTACCAGATCTCGACCTGGCAGAATCTCTACTGGATAACGCAGAGCACCGGTCGCTGGGACGATTATTACATCCAAACCGCCGATATTGATCTGGGAAGTGCAATCCCTGCGATTGAGACCTGGGACAATAATAAAGGCTGGACGCCGATCGGGAGTGGCACCGGATCAAATTCATTCTCAGGTTCGTATGATGGACAGGGACATATCATCAATGGTCTGTATATCAATCGTTCCACAGATTGGAGCGGTTTGTTTGGATTAATGCAGGGCGCTTCTATCTCAAATCTTGGAGTCATTAATGTGAATATTACCGGAGCTTATGGAACCGGCGGACTGGCGGGTGACAATTATAATTCTTCTACAATCAGTAATTGCTATACGACCGGTTCTATCTCCGGAACGACTTATGTCGGCGGGCTGGTGGGGATTAATCAAAGCGCTTCGGTGAGCAACTGCTATTCAACCTGCACCGTATCAGGGTCAAATACCAATATTGGTGGATTGGTAGGGGATAACAATGGTTCTACTTTAACTGGCAGTTATGCTACCGGGGCCGTATCAGGTGTTAATACTGTCGGTGGATTGATAGGGTTCAACAGGAATACTACCACGGTAAGTAACAATTACAGCCGGGGCAACGTGACCCGAAGCAGTGGAACCGGTACGGAAATTGGCAGCTTTTGCGGGAACAATTCATATGCTACAATTAATTATTGCTACTCCACCGGATCGGTAAGTTATACAGGATATTCAAACCCAACCGACAAAGGGTTTGTAGGGTATACAAACTCGGGATCATATACCGCCAATTTCTTTGATAATCAAGTATCGGGACAGACAACCGGAACCGGTGCTACAGGCAAAACTACGACCCAGATGCAGACCCAGGGCACTTACTCCGGCTGGGATTTTACATCCACCTGGGCTATCAATTCAGCATTGAATGGCGGTTATTCTTACCTGCAATGGGCGGTAGGCGTGGATCAATCTCTGCCGGTGGAGCTCACCTCCCTTTCGGCCATTTCCCGGAGCGGTGGCGTGGTTCTCTCCTGGCGGACGGAGTCCGAAACCGAGAATCTGGGTTTTATCATTGGAAGACGGAATACGGAGAACGGAGAATGGGAAGAAATCGCCTCGTACCTCAGTTGCGAGGCTCTGGCCGGACATGGCTCGACTTCTGAGGCTCACAATTATGCCTATACCGACGCGGCAGTTGTGCCGGGTACGACGTATCTCTATCGCCTGGCGGATGTGGATTACAGCGGTGCGGTGACGTGGCATGGAGAGGTCGAGGTCAAGGTTGAGGTTGAGGTTGAGCGTGCGCAAATGCCGGGAGGATTTACCTTGCTCCCGGTTTATCCCAATCCCTTCAACACCAGCTTCACTGTGCCTTTCACACTGAGTAAGCCTATGAACGTATCAATTGGACTCTACAATATTTCCGGCAACAAGTCGATGACCGTTTTAAATGACTTGCTGGCGCCGGGCTCTTACTCCAGAACGATCAGCGCGGGAGCATTTTCATCCGGCATCTATATTCTCAAATACAAGGCGGGAGAAATAACACGCCAGCAGAAAATTCTATTGATAAAATAGGAAATCCGATTCTGAAAGTAATCAACCAGCAGGAGTAAAATATGAAAACCAGCAGATATGTATTCGGTATGATAGCGTTTTGTTGCCGGATAATTTTAGCCGGACCCTACAGCGGAGGATCGGGAACCTCAGGAGATCCTTATCTGATTTCCAATGCATCCGATCTTGGCACTTTAGCGTCAACTTCCGGTGATTGGGTATCAGGAAAATATTTCAAACAAACAGCCAATATTACCCTGACCGGAAGCTGGTCACCCATCGGCAATTCGTCAACTAACTTCCAGGGAAATTATGACGGACAGGGGTATAAAGTTTCGGGATTAAGTATTGAAAATAGTGGTACCAATCAAGGATTTTTTGGATATACTAATGGCGCAACAATTCAAAATCTTGGTGTAAGTGTCAGCATATCAGTGAACAGCACTAGCGGAGGGCTCATTGGATATTGTTGGAATACAACGGTCACAAATTGTTACTCGGAAGGATCGGTGACCGGATATTATGGATCTATCGGCGGACTGATTGGTGAAGTCAATAACAGCACGGTCACGGACTGTTACAGCACAGCAAGTGCACAAGCAGCAACCAGTGGAAGTGGGTCATATTGTGGTGGTTTAATTGCCAATACGAGTATGTCAGCTTCCACCATTACTAACTCGTATCACACGACTGGAAATGTCCAAGGGAGAGATTATGTAGGTGGATTGATGGGTGCGTTGGATAACTATTCCACACTTTCACAATGCTACAGTACTGGCGCGGTTTATGGTTTACTGCAAACGGGTGGATTAGTTGGAAAGAATAACGCAACAATCAATAATAGCTACAGCCGTGCGTCGGCGCAATCCAGTAATAATGAAACCGGTGGATTTGTGGGAAGAAATACTGGTACAATAACGAATTCTTACAGTACAGGGGTTCCGCTTTCTCAAAATAATAACGAGTATGAAGGTGGGTTTTGCGGAAATAATGCAAATACTATTACCCATTGCTTTTGGGATACCCAGACATCCGGTAAAGCCACCAGTTCAGGCGGCACCGGCAAGACCACGGCGGAGATGAAGACCCTTTCAACTTTCACTTCGGCCGGCTGGGATTTTGAAGGAGAAACAAACAACGGCACCGATGATTACTGGGATCTGGACTACTCTGGCTCCATCAATAATGGCTATCCCTATTTAGCCTGGCAGGATGGCGAGGATGTCTCTCTGCCGGTGGAACTCACCGTCTTTTCGGCAGAATGTAAAAGCGGCGCAGTAGTCCTGACCTGGCGCACCGAATCCGAGACCGAGAATCTGGGTTTTATTATCGAAAGGCAGTTGCGGGTTACGAGTTCCGAGTTGCGAGTTGCTGATTGGGAAGAGATCGCGAGTTATGTCAGTAATAACTCTCTTGCTGGACACGGCTCGACATCTGAGGCGCATGATTATTCCTACACCGATGCGGCGGTCGTGCCGGGCGCGACCTATCGCTACCGCCTGGCGGATGTGGATTACGGTGGCGCTGTGATGTGGCATAAGGAGGTCGAGGTCAAGGTTGAGGCTAAGAGTGGGCAGATACCGGAAGGATTTACCCTGCTCCCGGTCTATCCCAATCCCTTCAACGCCAGTTTCACTGTGTCGATGACTCTCCATGAACAAAGAGAGGTGGCAATTGCTCTTTACAATATGGTGGGTCAGCGGGTGATGAACATTCTTGATGCTAAATTGAGTGCCGGGGACTATAATTATACGGTGAAAACCGATGCTCTGTCGAGCGGCGTCTATTTTCTGAAGTTGGCTCTGGATAGTCAGGATTACATCCAGACACAGAAGATTATACTATTGAAGTAGCCGTGTGAAATCCTGAGCGGGGATTCATCAACAGGAAGCATCACTGAAAGAAATTATCAAGTGAAAGGAAACAAGAGAAGGGGTCTGTGTATGTCAAAATTAAGAGTCTATGGAATTTTTCTGGTTATTCTGGTCGTGTCAAGTCAGATTAGTTATTCGCAAAGTGCCGGGGATTATCGCTCAATAGCATCCGGTCCGTGGGTTGGAAATTATACCTGGGAAAAATATGAGGCATCACAATGGACCTCAACGGTCATCCCACCAACATCTTCTGATGGGACAATCACCATCCGCGATGGTCATAAGGTATCTACCACTGACTCCAGAACGGTTGACCAGATTGTGGTTGCAAGCGGTGGAACTTTAGAGGTTTATACCTCCACCCTTACTGTTGCCGACGGAGATGGCACTGATTTGGAAGTGAACGGTACGTTGACGATTACCGGCGGTATATTAGATATGAATGGTTCTTTAGTTTTGAATGGCACCTCAAGCATTGACGGCGGAACCCTGCGGATAGATGGAACTTTAAGTGTGCCAAGCGGCGCTTCTGTAAATGTGGAGAGCTATCTGACAGTGAACGGCACCGCCACAATCGAGGGCAGTTCATACCTGAAAACCGGAGGTACTCTCGACGGCTCAGGACAGGTGCAAATTAGCAACGGCGCATCGCTGGACTGGAGCGGCGGGTCTTTGAGTACGACCTCGACCACCGTTAATTCGGGAGGAACACTCATCATAAGTGGCAGTGAGAATAAAACATTCAGATCGTCAGCGGGTCATATTTATAATTATGGTACGATTCGCTGGACTGGGACAGGATATATTCGAGGATCAGATAGTGAAATTCAGAATTATGAAGGGGCGTTGTTTGATATTCAAAATGATGCGAAAATGGAATATGACATCGGCGGTGGCAGTTATTTTGATTTGGTCAACGCGGGAACGATAAGAAAAACGGCGGGCGCCGGCACCTTTGATTTTGATTATGTGAAAATTACCAATAGCGGAACCGTCGAGAGCCAGTCAGGAATAATAAGTTGTGATGAAGGCGGAACCCATACAGGCACCTTTACTGCTTCAAGCGACGCGGCGATTACATTTAATGGCGGGACGCACACGGTGGCTGAGGGGGTTGCCTTCACCGGCGCGGGTTCGATAAATCTAAGCGATGGGGCTATGACCGTAAGCGGTACGACAAATGGTGCGACGATGGCTTCCGGTTTGACCTTCAATTATACCGGCGGACTGCTGGAAGGAAGCGGCAAGCTGACGGTGAATGGAATCATGAATTGGAGCGGAGATGGAGAGTACCGACTCGCTAATACAACAATCGCTTCAGGAGCAGTTTTGAATATTATCGGATCAACAGATCGTAAATTCCGTTCCACTTCTGGACCAATTTCCAATGATGGTACAATAAATTGGACAGGATCAGGCAAAATTCGCGGCTCTGATAAAAGTATTCAAAATAATAGTGGCGGCGTCATAAATATTTCGGTCAATGCAATCTATGAATATGATGGGGGTGGTGGAAGCGGCTTGACTTTTACCAATAATGGCACGATAAACATGGGCACCTATACACTCAGCGGGGCTTCTACTTTCACAAATAATGGAACGATGACCATCGGTTCGCCGGAGGGTATTGCGGCATCCGGCTCTGCAGGAAGCATTCAAACAGACACCAGAACCTTCAATAGTTCGGGTAATTATACCTATAATGGTTCATCAGCGCAAGTAACAGGCAGTGGTTTGCCTTCAACGGTTAATAATCTCACGGTTAACAACAGCAATGGTCTCACCCTGACCAGCGGTGTCGGAGTCAATGGCACTCTGACCCTTACCGGCGGTAATTTGAGCACCGGTTCCAATACACTGACGCTGGGTTCTTCTGCGGTAAGTGTGGGCACTCTCACTCGAACCGGTGGCGCCATTGTCGGCAATTTCAAGCGCTGGATTGCGGCCTCGACCGCCAATGACATTCTCTTTCCTCTGGGAAATGGCAGTGATTATCGTGCTGCCAATATCAGTTTTACCGGCGCGCCATCGGAAGGCGGAACCATCACCGCCAGTTTTACGGCCTCTGACCCTGGCACGAGCGGACTGTCTCTCGAAGATGGCGGCACAATTATTAACAAACTGAGTCCCGCTGGATACTGGACATTAACCGCGGCAGACGGATTAAGCGGCGGAACCTACAGCCTTGATCTGACGGGTGAAAATATCGGTGGCGTCTCCAATTATCAGGCCTTGCGGATTGTGAAGCGAATAAACAGCGAGTCTGCCTGGACTTTAGAAGGCACTCACAGCGCCGGAACCGGCAGCAACTCCATCCCGATTGTTCACCGCACCGGCTTGACAGATTTCTCGGATTTTGCCATCGGCAGTAACGAAAATGATAATTCGCTGCCCGTTTCCCTGACCTCTTTCAACGCCGTTTGCAATTCGGGGAAAATTGTGCTTACCTGGCGCACGGAGTCGGAGACGGAAAATCTGGGTTTCATCATCCAGCGTAAAATTGTAGGGGCAAATCATGATTTGCCCTCTTCCTGGTCACAGATAGCTTCATATACAACCAATAACGCTCTCTCCGGGCATGGTAGTACTTCCGAAGCGCATGAATATGCCTATACCGATGCGGCGGTCATTCCGGACGCAACCTATCTCTATCGCCTCGGCGATGTGGATTACAGCGGCGCGGTGACGTGGCATGGAGAGGTCGAGGTCAAGGTTAAGGCTGAGGTTGAGCAAATGCCGGTGGTTTTCGGTTTGAAACCGGCCTACCCGAATCCGTTCAATCCGAGTTTGACCATACCTTACGGCTTGACCGAAGACGGCAACATGTCGCTGAAAGTTTACAACCTGCGCGGTGAATTGGTAAAAGTACTTAAAAGCACTTATGCTCTTAAAGGCACTTATTCCTACAACTGGAATCCGGTGAACCTGAGCGCCGGAATATATATTATCCGTATGCAAGCCGGCAATCAGACGTCTATGCAGAAAGTGGTCTTCGTGAAGTAATTTTTCACCACAGAGACACCAGAACACTAAGGAATACATAGAATATTTTAATTTTACTCTCGTTCCGGGGGAACGGTCTCATACACGTGGTTAAATAGTGATTGGCCTTAGGGTATCAAAGCCTGTCGCAAACCGGTGCGCCACTGGTTGGTATCCGGGATGTAAATACCAAATCCGGAACAGAATTCCCAGTAAGCCCAGCTGAAGCCCAAAGCTTCGGCGGTCTGGCGCACAAAAGTTGTCCAGAGGATGCGCGAGTCCATATCAGCCTGAGAATAGGAACCGAACTCGCCCAGCAGGACCGGACAATTGTAATTTTCAGCCCAGGTGGCGACAGAAGCCAGAGCGCTGGTGATGGCATTGGTCTGGGCGGTTGTGCCCAACCACGTCGTGCCCAGCCAGGCGGAACTGCCGCTGACCCATTCGGCGCCCTGATGGGTAAACTGGAACGGTTCGTAGTAATGAACGGTAACGATCAGCAAACTGTCTTCCGGCAGAACCAATTTGTTCAGTCCGCCCAGCCCGCCCCATTCAGCGGTTCCGATCACAACCCCGCGTTGCGGATTGGTCGCGCGAATTACCGCCAGCGCTTCGGCCAGATATTCATTCCATAAAGTAGCTGTCAACCGATCGTTCGGTTCGTTCAGGATTTCGAAGAAGACATCGTCCGGCAGGTCCTGATAGCGTTCGGCGATCTGTTGCCAGATGGCCAGAAAACGCGCCTTTTGCGATTCCGGTTCGCTGAAGATTTCGGAATAATGGTGCAGGTTAATAATTGCGGCCAGATTGGTGCGCTGGCACTGCGCGATTACCCAGTCGATGCGCTGGAAAAAATCGCTGGCGATCGTGTAAGGCGAACTCTCACCGGTATGCGCCGACCAGCGGATTGGCACCCGCACCGCCGTAAAGCCGGCCGCCGCGATGCTGTCGAAATAGGCGGCTATCAAAGTTACACCCCAGTCGCCTTCGTTCGGCGCTTCCAGGGCATTCCCCAGATTGATGCTTTTGGACAAATATTGATTGAGTTCGAAAATATCTTTGGGTTCGTTAGCCGAAGGACGGTTTGCCTCCGAATCGCAATCAGTTAACTGAATCCCACTCACCAGAGTCAATAAGGTCATAAACCACCTGAAAAATCCCGCCGATTTCTGACGATTAATCATAGCAGATTGCTCGCTAATTCGGCCAGTTCGCTCCGTTCGCCTTTTTCCAGATTAATGTGGGCGTAGATATTCTGGCCTTTCATCTTATCTATCAGATAGCAGAGCCCGTTGGAATGAATATCTAAGTACGGGTGGTCAATCTGGTAGATGTCGCCGGTAAAAACCATCTTGGTGCCGTCGCCCGCGCGGGTGATAATGGTCTTGATTTCATGCGGTGTCAGGTTCTGGGCTTCGTCCACGATGAAAAAGACTTTAACTAAGCTGCGGCCGCGGATGTAGGTCAGCGGGGCGATGACCAATTTATCCTCTTCCAGCAACTCAGTAATTTTTTTACTTTTCGGGCTGGAATCCGGGAATTGATTTTTAATGACGCCCAGATTGTCGAACAGGGGCTGCATATACGGATCGAGTTTGGACTCGATATCACCGGGCAGAAAGCCGATGTCTTTATTGCTGAGCGGCACGACCGGACGCGCCATATAAATTTGAGTGTAATTCTTGCGGGCTTCCAGGGCTGAGGCCAGCGCCAGCAGAGTCTTGCCCGTGCCGGCCTTGCCACTCAGGCTGACTAATTTTATATCGGGATTCATCAGGGCGTTCAGAGCAAAGGTCTGTTCGGCGTTGCGTGGAGTGATGCCATAGCCGGTAACCTTGTCGACGCGCTTGATTTTTCCAACCAGCGGATCGTTCACCGCCAGCACCGAGACACGCTCATTACGCAGGATCAGATATTCCCAGGGTTGGAGCGGCTGCTCCGGTTTCAGAACGGCTGCTTCGAGCTCGTAAGGTGGCGCGAAGAGCAGATCGAGGTATTTAGTCGGCACGTTCTCGATTAACCGCCGCCCGGAATACAATTCCGAAATGTTCTTGACGTGATCGGTGTAATAATCCTCGGCCATCAGACGGAAGGCTTTGGCCTTCATGCGCAGGTTGACGTCTTTCGAAACAAGGATAACCTGCTTATCTTTAGTTTCTTTCGCTAACCAATAAGCAATGTTAAGAATGTGATGGTCGGGAACATTCTTGGCAAAATTCATAGCCAGATCGGGATGAAATTCGCGTTCGAGACGAATCGAGATTTTACCCTGCCGCGGTCCGATCTTGACGCCGCCATCGAATAATTGAGCGCCGCTTAGCGAGTCCAGCGTACGGGCGAATTCGCGTGCCTGGAAGTTGATTGTCTGGTTACCGATCTTGAACTGGTCAAGTTCTTCCAGCACCGTGATCGGTAAAACCACGTCGTGCTCCTGAAAATTGTAAATGCAGGATGCGTCATGCAGGATTACATTGGTGTCCAGCACGAAAATTTTCCTGGGTTTGGAAGTCGCCATGCTTGCCTCCGCTATGAATTATGTGAATTGAAATTGAATGTCATTGCCAAAATAATATAGCAAATTTATGAATAAAAAATCAGTCCATAACCACAAAGACTCAAAGACACTAAGAGGATATATTTAAATTTTAAAACAAAAAATCTTCGAGCCTTGGTGTCTTTGTGGTAAATATCTATTTCTCTGAATTATTCTTGACTTCCCGTCCAAATGGGGTCAGCGCCAGCGACATCATTTTGACATGCTGTTTGGCGAAAGGAATCCCGATGATTGTAATCGTACAGAGAATTGCAAAAACGAAATGCACAATCACTAACTCCAGCCCGGCGAACAATATCCAGAGCAGGTTCATGATCGTTGACAGACAGCCCGGCGCCGACTTCGTGTATGCCAGCGTGCGGCCGAACGGCATCAGCCCTAATATCGAAAGCTTGATACATTGCATACCGAACGGAATGCCGACGATCGTCAGGCACAACACCACGCCGCCAACCAGGTAAAAGAAAAATATGAAAATTCCCCCACCCAGGAAAATCCACAGAATATTGCCCAGTGTGCTCATATTTATCCCCAACATTAATAAATAACAGAATAATATTTTAAGGTTATCACTATTTATTATGACAGTAATTATACCTTCACTTTTGAGTGATGGATAAAAGTATCAAACTGAAGTACAAGATCCCTGTCTTTTTTTTTCGAATTAATATGTCGTGTACCAACGATCTTTTCTTTATAGTTGATACTAGTGTATTCTATCAGAGGAATCGGAGACGGAATATAAAAATATCCTCTAAGGGTCTCCCAGTCTCTGTCGCGAATCGTAGAGATCCCGTTTAGATATTTACTAATCCAAATGCCGCCGATACGTGAGTCAGATTCTGTTTGTCTTAATTTTTTATCAGCAATTAGAACATATTTCTCATCTATTTCAATGCCGATATATTTTCGACCGAGACGTTTTGCTGATAGTACGGTTGTTCCTGTTCCGTTGAAAGGGTCAAGAACGACATCATTTTCATCGGTAGTCATAAGAATTAATCTTTCAAGAACCGTTTCGGGAAGCTGACAAGGATGATCATCTCGATTCTTTGCGTGTTTAATACGATGTAAATCTGTCCATACGTCGGAAACCAACGGACCAAATGGATGGAGTCCCGCTTTCTTGCCACCGTAATCTTTCAAGAGTACATTACATTTTCTACAACGTTTGTGAGGATGTCGAATTTCATAAAATTTATTACGTTTCTTGTCTTTGGCGTAGAATAGAATACCATAATGTGTTGGCATCAATGTTTTTCCGAGTGGTGTGCTCATTCTTCTTGTGGATAATTCATAAGTTCTGTTACTGACCGCCCATACACCCGTGGCGAGAAGTCTTTCCCATCAGAACGAAATGTGTCATCTTTGTAGTCATACATAACCCAAACATATCTGCTCTCATTTCCTTTCTTCAGTTCTAACGGAACTAAATACGCCCCTGTTGTATAAATTCTGGGCTCACCAGTTGTGAAAAAGAAATTATCAAGCAATTGTTCAACTTTGAGTGACATGGTCTTATCCTTTTTTCATAGAATCTAAGGAACCCGTCAATCATTACAAAATCTTAGTCTTCATCGGGTGATCGATACAAACATTTCCAATTGCTATCATTTTGCCATATTTCAATGACTGAATCATGCCAGGTTTTGTCATCTGGATTCTTGATTAAATGATCGACCAAATCGTCCAAGGGGATGGGGAACTTAAGCTGGAGCTTCGGCAAAAATTTCAATCCTGAATGGCGAGTTAGTTTTCTGGTCGATTTCATCCATTCCTGGATTAGCTTAATAAATTCATCATTAGTCGAAAATGAGATCTGGCGTTTTAAAAATGGTAGTCCTTTTGTCATTACCACATAATTCTTTGGGAGGAGAACAAAGTATATCCAATAATCTCTCTCGAAAAATAGCTTGTCGATTCCAATCAAGCTACTGATAGCAATCCAGTTAAAGGATTTTTCCATCGACTTCACTTCGATTTTTCTTACTTCTCCATTATTACTTGTAGAAAGTCCATTAAATCCTGACTCTTTCTTCAATAATTGGATTCTACATCCCCTGAAGGTCTCAACAGAGCAGGCGAGACCTACTCCAACTTTCTCAATACTTCCGAGATGCTGTTCACGCATAAATATGCCCTTCGAAAAAACTCATGTTCAGAACAATATCAATCATATCCTTCATTGTATTTCGCATACCTTTAATGGGTTTCAGAATACTGCGAACAAGTATCGCGCCGGCATGTTTAAAATGATCTATTACTTTTTGCTCAAGACGAATACCACCGGTCTGATTTGTATTTGAACCGATGATTAAAATAATATATTTTTTTGATTTTATGACCCTAACAATTTCATTAGCGACTGCACCCATATCAAAAAAATAGCGTTCTATTTTATCAGACTTCGTTTTACCGGCAAGGCCAAGCATTTGAGAACGAAGAGAGTCAATATTACATCCAAGAAATTTTAATTGGGGAGCATCATTTTCCACATAATCAATAGCGAAAGAATATGGTGGCGAAGTAAGAACGCAGTCAATGCTCTCATCGGGAATAGGAAGTGATCGTGCGTCACCCCCCATTATTTTTGCCTCACCAAGTTTAATACTGCTTATAACTGGATTTGTAATAGTCTGAATAATTGTTGTTTGGTAACGCTTAAGAACCTTTTCAAAGAGTTCTTCGTGTCCGGCCTTGTTAACTCGGCGGGCATAGCCCATCGCATCCAAATAAGCAAGAAGTAAAAGTTCAATAATCTTGAGTTTATTATTATCGCTTATTGTCTCAATTTTTTTATTTATCTGCCCTTCTGAAAAGTACTTGAACCATTTTTTATTATCAATAGTCATTGATTGAACAAGGTCGGGTTGTAAAGATAGGCTTTGACATTTTACACGTGCCATTAGCTGACAGAACGGGCTTATATCAAACCCTAATGAATTAATTCCAACCAAGGATGCTTCAACATTCAAGGTTCCGCTTCCACACATTGGATCTAAAACAATGTCGTCCGGTTTGACAGAAACAATATTGAGCAATCCCTTTACTAGCTGCGGATGGAATTTTCCTCGATATGGGAAAAGACCGTGTGTCGCATAACCCGTTGAAAATTTTCCCTCCATAAAATATGATTGGGTTTGTTCAGACCTGTCCATAGACATGTGACCATTAAAAGATTGACATAGCTTGTAGTGATTGGTTGGCTTTCCATTCACGAATTTAAAGAATGCTGAACGATCAATTAATTCTTCTTTTGATAATGTTTTAGACTCAAGCCAAGCGAGTTCCAATTCAAAAAGCTCATTTACTGTATCAAGAAGAACTAGATCCTTACTAAAGACCTTTTCGACAAACTTTTGGGTATTAAAAATTTCGCTACGCATTCAAATAAATATTGGTCATTTTCTCTAAAATATCAAACATTTTTATCAATTGTTTTCTCAAAAATGTAATTGGTTATTTTTCCCTGATGAAATAAATCCAGATTGATTAACCAATTGAAACACTGCCCAAAATACACTTTTTGACGCGATCCGGATAATTAGTTACGATCCCATCCACGCCGAGTGCGATGACGCGCTGAATGTCGTCCGGATAATTGACTGTATAGACGATGATTTCGAGTCCTAATTGATGCGCGCTGGTCACCAATTCGGCATTGATAAATTCGGCGCTCGTGACGATGGTCCGCACCCCCAGCGGCCGGGCAAATTCCGCCAACCCGAACGGCAGTCCGTAGATTATGACGCCGGTTACCAGCTGCGGTTGCATTTGCTTAACCGCCAGAATTTCGTATTGATTGAAAGAACTTACCAGAAACTGGTCATAATGCCAACCGCGCTTGGTGACATATTCATCGACCAATTTAACGATCAATGCGGCAGTATCGGGACTTTTAATCTCGATATTGACTTTTACCTGGCGATCGACCAGGTCAAGAACCTCCCGCAATGTCGGAACCGAGTGTTTTCCGGCGATGCGTAATTGGCGGACTTCGGCCACGGTTTTAGTATAAATCGAACCTTGGCCATCAGTGGTGCGTTCGAGCCGGTAATCGTGCATGATAAATAGTTCATCTGCGACGCGCTGCACGTCCAGTTCGATCCAGTCGGCGCCTAAGGCGAGGGCTTTCTTAAACGCCGCCAGGGTGTTTTCGGGAGCATGCCCGGAAGCGCCCTTATGGGCAATAACCTGAATGGATTTACCGTTCAATTCAATTCCACCCTGCCGGTGCGGTGATAGTCGAACAGCACTTCCCGGAAAACGATATAGGTCACCAACTCATCCATATTAAAAACGATGTGAATGTGCCGCATATACTCCGGCACGTCGAGACCGGCGGTATCGCTGACGACAAAGGCGCCATCAGACCGGAACTGACCTAAAAATTTATGGTCGCGGATCACTCCGGGCGGGTAATACTGGGCTGCAATCTGCCGACCCGGATCATGATATAACAACGGCACCGGGATAAAGGTTTTCTTTCCACAGTATTCGCATACTAAAAGATTAAGCCGACCCTCGAAAAGCTCTTTTTTGGTTTCGTGGTCAAGAGCGACATTCAGAGATTGCCAGATTTGAACGCTTTGTTCGTGCTGGCAGTGCGGGCAGGTGATGGTTTTAGTTTCGTTGACCGACATTTCTACCTTTCTGGCAATGATTATTTCTTTATGCCGAGTTTATCGAAAATAAAGGCGTACTCGAAAGCAATTTCTTTTAGGTAATCATAGCGCCCGGTAGCCGAAAAATGACCTTTGCCCATGTCGGTTTTAAGGAGCAGGACATTGTCATCGGTTTTCAGGGCGCGCAGTTTAGCCGTCCATTTGGCCGGTTCCCAGTAAGCCACGCGCGGATCATTCAGACCGGCGGTGATCAACAGATGGGGATAATTCTTCGCGACGACATTATCGTACGGCGAATAGGATTGCATGTAGGCGTAATATTTTTCCAGGTTGGGATTGCCCCACTCTTCCCATTCGATAGCCGTCAGCGGGATCGATTTGTCCAGCATGGTGTTGATCAGATCGACGAACGGAACCTCGGCCACGATGATCTTGAAAAGATCGGGACGCAGATTGGTAATCACGCCCATCAGAAGACCTCCGGCGCTGCCGCCATTGGCAATTAATTTATCCGTGGCGGTATATTTCTCGGCGACCAGTAAATCGGCGCAGGCGATAAAGTCGTTGAAAGTATTCATTTTATGTAACAGTTTGCCGTCTTCATACCACGGCCGACCCATTTCGCCGCCGCCGCGCACATGCGCGATGGCATAGATGAAACCGCGATCCAACAGGCTGAGTCTGATTGAAGAAAAGCGCGCCTCGCTGGGATAGCCGTAGGCTCCATAGCCATAGAGAAAAAGCGGATGCGAACCGTCTTTTACCAGACCTTTCTTGTAAACTAAGGAAATCGGCACTTTGACGCCGTCGGAAGCCGTGGCAAAAATCCGCTCGGATTGATACTGCTCCGGGTGATAACCGCCTAAAACTTCGGTCTGCTTTTTCAGTTCCCGGGTCTTAGACTCCAGATCATAATCGTAAACCGATCGCGGTGTTACCAGCGAGGTGTAACTGAACCGCAATACACCGGTGTTGAAATCCGGGTTGTTGTCGCCATCAATCGTATAAACCGGCTCGGGAAAATCAACGTAATGCGTGGCGCCGGTGTTCAGGTTCTCGACGCGGATCTTTTCCAGGCCGTTTTCCCGCTCGTAAACCACCAAATGATCGCGGAACAGGTCAATGCCGCTCAGCAATACATTCACCCGGTGGGGCAGTTTTTCCTTCCAGTTGCTTTTGGCGGGCTGAGCTACGGAGGTTTCCAGCAGGCGGAAATTGACCGCGTTCTCGTTCGTCAGGATATAGAATTTTTCGCCGTGATGATCGAGTGCATATTCGACGCCCGTCTGGCGCGGGCTGAACATCCGAAATTTTCCGTCTGGCTGGTCGGCTGGCAGATAGTGTACCTCGGTCGTGATCTGGCTACCAAGATAAACCATAAGGTAAGCTTGACTGCGTGTCTTGGAGAGACCCAGATAAAACATCTCATCCGGCTCGTGGAAAACCAGGGCGTCGTTTTCCGGTTTCTCACCAAGCCGATGACGCCAGAGTTTATCCGGGCGCAGGATCGAATCCAGCGTCGAATAAAAAACCGTCTGGTTGTCGTTAGCCCATTCCAGTCCGTAGGAAATATCGCGGATAGTGTCGGGTAACATTTGGCCGCTGATCAGATCTTTGAAAACCAGCAAATGCTTCTCGGAGCCGTTGAAATCCACCGCGAAAGCTAACAGTTTATGATCCGGACTAACTTTAAATTCCCCGATCGCACAATATTTTTGTCCGGCGGCCAGCTGATTTTGGTCAAGCAGAATTTCTTCCGCGCCTTCCAGCGAGCCCTTTTTCCGGCAATAAATCGGGTATTGGTTACCTTCCACGGTACGAGTGTAATAGTAGAAGCTGTCAATTTTTACCGGCACGGATTCATCGGTCTCTTTAATGCGGGCTAGCATTTCCTTGTAAAGTTTTTTCTGGAGACGTTTGGTGGGTTTCATCATGGCTTCGGTGTAGGCGTTTTCGTCTTCGAGGTACTTGATGACCTCGGGGTTGGATTTTTCTCTTAGCCAGGCGTAGTTGTCAATCAGCGTATCGCCCAGCACCACGGTCGCCTTGGGTTCGGTTTTCGCGACCGGCGGCGTCAGCGGTTTGGCCGGGCAGCCGCTCAGCCAGAGAACGGTTGCCGGGATGAGTGTTGACCTTAATACATTAAATAATTTTATCCGCTTCATAAATTCCTCTCGCTATTTTGTGGAATCGTTCTTGATTTTGGTGGTTTCGAATATCAGATAATGGGTTTTGGACATGCCCAGGCTGGCATAGGTTGTCTGGGCGCTTTGATTATCGCGTTCGACATACAGCCGCAGTCCACAGACGTTGCCGTTCATGCTGGCGGCCTGGCGGATATGCGCATACATTTTCCGGTAAATACCCCGGCGCCGGAATTCCGGGCGTACGTAAACGCTCTGAATCCACCAGAAAAGCCCGTTCCGCCAGTCGCTCCATTCGTAGGTAATCATCAGGCCGGCGACGACCCGCCCGTCGCATTCCGCCACGATGTAAAATCCCCATTCGGGATGCTCTATAAAATTGCGCACGCCTGCTGCGATTATGTCCGGCGGCAGAATCCGGTTCTCGGTTTCCAGCGCCATGGCCGTATTGAAAGCCGCCAGGTCGTCAGCGTCGGACTTCCGGGCAGTGCGAATCACAATTTCCGGGGTGTTTTCTGCCATCTGCTCTCCTAAAATTGACGGATTAAATACTAAACATTATTTTGGTGATATGAAATAGTTTTCGTGTTCGGTCAGGTTTTTTCATAGCGGAGGCCTCTTTGTGGCAGAATTCAAATTGCAGGATTGCATGACTGTATGGCTGAATGAATGGTTGCATGAATGGTTGATTGACAATCGAATGACCATTGTAGATTGCAGGTTGAAGATTGAAAATTGACTGCATGACCCAATGCCTGAATGACTTATTACCTTAATGACCTAATGACCGAAATTGTAGATTATAGATTGAAGATTGAAGATTGAAGATTGTAGATTTCTCCACGGGAGCCTCTTCGGGGCAAATTTCAAATATCAAAGATCAAATTGAGTAATTGAGTGATTAAATGGTTGAATGACTATCCCTGACCATAAATGACGCCGCGCCAGCGGCTAATGGCCATGAATGACCATCGAATGACCATTGTATGTCCCTGTCCTCAGTGGTGAATGAATTATTTAGGCGAAAAGATTCTACCTGATTAATTTCCAGCGATGAGTGACGCGCCCGTAAAAATTAACCTGAAAGGCCTTAATCTCGCAGAAATTACCAATCTGATCGCCACGCTCGGTGAAAAACCTTATCGCGCCCGCCAGATTTACCAATGGCTGTACCAAAAAAACGTCACCGACTGGGCTCAGATGTCCAATATCTCCGCGCCCCTGCGGGCGGAACTGGCTGACCGGTTTGAAATCACATCGGTTCGGCTGAAAGATTCCCGATCCAGCCGGATTGACGGCTCGGTTAAGTTTTTATTCGAATTAAACGACGGCAATTACGTCGAGTCGGTTTACATGCCGGAGGAGCGCCGTCGCACGGTTTGCCTTTCCTCTCAGGTCGGCTGTCCAATCGGGTGCGCTTTCTGCGCGACCGGCATTATGGGTTTGAAGCGCAACCTGACGGCCGGTGAAATTGTCGATCAGTTGATTTTTGTCAATGCCGCCATGCCCGCGCCGGTTACCAATGTCGTTTTCATGGGAATGGGCGAACCTTTCCTAAATTACGATAATGTCATCCGCGCCGCGCAGATTTTCAACAGCGAGCTGGGACCGGAACTGGCCGCCCGCCGCATAACGATCTCGACCTGCGGCATTGTCCCGGCCATCGAGCGCTTTATCAAAGAGGACCAGCGCTACAAACTGGCGATTTCACTGACCGCCACGACCGACGACCAGCGCGACCGGCTTATTCCCATTAACCGTAAGTATCCACTGGCCGACTTGCTGAAAACCGCCCGCGAATATACGCGCGTATCCCGCCGGCGGGTGACTTTCGAGTATATCCTGATGGCTGGCGTGAATGACAGCCTGGCGGATGCGAAGCGCTTAGTCAGACTGCTCAGCCCGATTCCCTGCAAACTGAACCTGATCCCCTACAATGAAAATCCGCAGTTCCCCTTCAAATCGCCCGGCGAGGAACATCTCAATGAATTCATCCGCGCCATCTACCGGGCGCCCTTTGCCGTGACCGTGCGGCGCAGCAAGGGACTGGACATCGCGGCGGCCTGCGGTCAACTCTACGTCGCGGCTCGGTAAAAGTTACGGGTCGCGGGTTACGAGTTAGCGGGTTGTATAAACGGATATGATTTTCGGGCGCGAAGAATGTTTAGCCAGTAACAATTTGATAATCTTGCATGCCAATCGTAGTTTATCGCCGGTAAGAACATGGCATATATCCAGCCCAGAGCGGCTGTCTTAATCGTACCGGCAGTGCTAATGCCGCCGGCAACATTCGGTTGGTCCGACGGTTGTAAAGCGCAAAAAGTTACCGTAACAATGAACTACCGGATAAGGCTTTTCAGATAGGCGATATGTCCGGCGGGTAATCCCCAAAATTCTGCCGATTCGATCATCGTCATTAATAAAATATTGTCGGGGGCGGACTCGCCGGGATTGACGTTGACGTAACAAAACGCCCCGATGGTGCGTTGATCTAAAAAACGCACCTTAACGGGGGTGCGCCGGTAATCCGGCAGATATTCGTCCTCATTATTATCTAAAAGATGGATGTCGCGGTTCGATAAACACCAAACCACTCCCCAAACCGTGTTCCCGGTCTCGGCCACCAGGGTTGCACGCCCCTGTGAAGTGAAGGTCAAGCGATAATCCCGCAGCTCCGCAACTCCCTCGAAGGTCGCCCCCGGACAAATTACATGGGCGTTGTCCTCGTCCATATTATCGGCATAGGCAAAGTGATACCGGCTTTCCATTTCAATCCTCCATTCTTCTCCATACGGTTAACAACCGGGATAAAAGTATTAAACAAACCGGAAGAAATGCAAGTTGAAAATCAATTCGGGACGCGTCCCGATTCGTAATAATTAGGAATTTTCTGCAAAAGGCTGTTGTCGTGGAATCTTTTACTTGAGTCCGGCCAATACTTTCCTGGCTTCTTCATAACCGATTTTCACCGCCTCTTCCCCGCGGTAAAATTCATACAGAGTAATCTGGCGGGTATCCGGTTCGATCACCAACTCCGGTTTATACAGTTCGATTTGCAGCTTGGCAATGACATCCTGGGCAATGTGAACGGTATTCTGCGAAATCTCGGCGATTTTGGGATGATCGTTTTTCGCGCTCGGTTTTTCACTGATTGTCTCGTTTTTGGTCCGGTTGAGATACTCAGCGATCCGATGGCTGAGATTTTCGATTGCCACGGTCATTTTTTTCTTCTTATCCACCGTACTGTCAATTGCAATATACTCTTTTTCCAGCGACGGCAACCCGGCATGAATGACATGCACCGCGATAATAAAATCAGCTCCCATTTCACGCACGACGTCGATCGGCACTGAATTCACCAGCCCGCCGTCCACCAGAAATCGGTCTCGGTATTGAACCGGAGTAAAGACGACCGGTATTGAAATGCTGGCCCGCACCGCCTCGAGAACGCTGCCCCGGTTAATGACATACAATTTTCCGTTGTTCACATCGGTTGCTGTCGCCGCAAACGGAATCGGCAGATCTTCTATCTTTTTATCTTCATAAAAATTATACAGCAGGTCTCTGACGCGCTTGCCATCGACAAATCCGGAAGGTGAAAAACCCGGCCTGAACAGGCGGGCGGTGGTTTTCCAATCGGTTTCGATTGCCACTTTCGCCAGCGTGTCAATCGGAACTCCGGAGGCGTAGGCCGCCCCGACCAGCGCTCCCATACTGCTGCCAGCGATACAATCAATTTTTATACCGGCTTCCTCCAAAGCCTGGATGACTCCAATATGAGCAAGCCCCTTGGCTCCGCCGCCGCTTAGCGCCAGTCCGATGGACAGGGTGCTGTCTTTGAGTTGCGCCAGGGTTACTGACCGATCAGCCGCCATAGTAAGATTTACAGCCGCTGAAAATGATAGTAACATTATCAACTGCTTGCCGGTTAAATTCATTTTGAGCAGCGCCATTTTTGATAACTTTCATATTACATAATGTGCTTTTAACTATGATTTGCCACCGGAAGTTCTACTGGGTGAGTTCATTATCAGTTCATAGTGCTATTTCAATCATTCAAAACTCGATCCTGGAAGAAAAACCTCTTGCAAAAAGAGGCGCAGAAATCTTCCAGTTAATTTTATCGGTTACAATCGCCGGACTCCAGCGTGTTTTTTGGTCTTCACCGATCTGCCACCGGTCGGCAACCCGGGTGGTCGATTCCCAGCTCTGATCGGAACGGATGACGACCTTCCGGCCGTCGGCATAAACCAATTCCAGATAGACATTGGCTGCGGACGGCATCTGGGGTTTATAACCTTGTACGTTCACGCAAAGATAGTTGCGCCCCTTCTGTAATTTATCGCGTACCAGCCACCAACCGACGCGCTGATTTTCTACCACGAGCGACAACGAGCGGGTAGCAATCAGGCCGCCGATCTTTTCGCCGTTCAGAAAAATCGAGGCTTCCGAATTGGCGATCATCTGCAGATGGGCGCTGACAAGGCTATCCGGATTTTGAACGAAAAAACTCTTACGCAGGAAAGCGGGAGCCGGTTTCTCGTCTTTGGTCACCGGCTGGGCGGTAATAAAACGGGAATCCAACTCGGCTTGAATATTAAAATTCCCGGACGTGATTTGATCCAGCGCTTCCTCAAAATGCGCGCATTGCAAGCGGAACAGATTGATGATCCGGCTGAGATTTTCAGAACGGTTGGTTCTCAGCCAGAGGTTCTTGTATTTTTCCTCCAGAATAGTCAGATCTTGGATCAATTGGGAACATTCACGTTCAAGGTCAACCGCCGTCAGAGGAGCAATAGATGGTAAACCGTTGCGATTGATCTGATCAATTCGTCTGGCAAACGCGAGTTTTTCACCCATAAAAAGTCCCAGATCGGCCGCCATCACAAAATAGTCGAAATCATCCACGTTCCGCTTGGCTAACGGCCGCAGTTCGGCGATCAGACCGTGCGCCGAGCGGCAGTGCCGGATCAACTGCTGCGAACGGAATAGTTGCCGGCCGGGGGTCTCTTCGGTTTTATAAAACGGCTGGCGCCAAATTTCCCTGAAATTCGTATTGTTGGCAATCTCGTTCAGGTTCAGCATCAGGGCATCTATGCGTGAATCGCTGATCCCGTAATGCTGCTGGAAAAAGTGTCGGTCGGTAGCTGTCTGGTCGGCCGGGTTGGGATTCCAGGCCGATTCCGCACCGTAGGCGTAGCCCTGATAATTCAGAGCGCGGAAGTTGGGTGCGCCGAAGTCGCCCCAGTTGGAAATGATCGTACCCCGGGCATTTTGACGGATGCCCTCCCCATTAAGATTTGTAATATTGATCCAGGAGTTGGCGAGATTCGGAAAGGGATTATGCCAGTTGTGTACTGCCGGTGAAACGATCACACTGAAACCGGAATCGGTCAGCTGTTTGACCGACGGAAAATTATCGTTCAGGTTATAGTGCCAGTCCACCAGAACGACCTCCTTCGGGATCAGGCTGAGAATTTCTGGGTGATTTAACAGCATATCACTGTACATAAGCGGTTTTTTCCCAAGGGCTTTAACCTTCTGGAAAACCTTTTTGTAATGGCTGGCGTGCAGCGCGGCGATTCCGTCCCGGGCGACCAGATCGCGGTTGGCGCCCAGGCCGACGTCCCAGGACTCATCCGCACCAATATTGAAATAAGGCGATTGGAAAAGCGGGACGACCTCTTCCAGCATATTGAATAAAAATTCATCGCTGGCCGGATTGGTAACGTTCAGCGACGCCGCACCGGGATATTCAGCGTACTGGATGAAATCCGGCAAATTGAGAATGTTCTCGAAATGGCCAAGCGTCTGGAATACCGGCACGATTTCAATGAAGTAATCAGCGGCATAAGTCTGCAGCTCGGTGATTTCAGCCCTGGAAAGGGCGCCGCGTCCCTGTCCGATTTGCGGATATTTCTCCAGCCTGATTAAATCCTCGTAATAAGGCATATAGACATTAAATTTATACGCCGCCAGAAAGCGGATGATCTTCTTGAAATCGTCCATCGTGGAAACCTGCCCGCGGCTGAAATCGTCGGATACCGCCCGCCAGCTCATGGCCGGATAGTCGGCGATCAACAAGCCGGGCAGCTCGCTATGGCCTGCGCTGCGGATGATCTGACAAAGCGTCATCAGGCCGTTAAACAGGCCATGAGGAGTTTGCGCAAGAATCGTGATATAGCCCGTTTTGATTTCCAGAAAATAACCCTCCGCATGCATTTCCGGCGTGAATGGACGGCCCAACCGGTCATTTGCCAGCCGGTTGTCCGGATCAAGCGCCGGGACGATCACCAGATTGGCGCTCTTACTAGTTTTTTTCACTAATTCGACGGTTGCGCCGAGATCGCTCCGCAGAGCGTAGGTCAGCATTTGAAGCCCGGCCTGGCAATTGCATGAGTCGGGTGGCATCAGCACTTCCGCTTTCATATTTTTAACCAAGGAACAGGCAGAATCTTGCCAGATAACTTCCTGGGGCGTCGGGATCACCTGCAATTCAGCGGCCTTCAACATACTTCCCTCCAAGAATGAAATCACAGTCACAGAAATGGTAAATAAAAATTTTTGCATGGTAGCCTTCTGGGGTTGTTAAATAAATTCCAGCCGGGCGATGAAATGCCGCAAGGGTGATTCGCCGTGAGCGACGATTCGCATTCCGCGCAATTTGGCGCGCTGTTGATACAATTCAATCACCGACTCGGCGACATAGCGCAAATGTGATTCGGTATAAACCCGGCGGGGAATCGCCAGGCGCACCAGCTCCATGAAGGGCGTTTGAATCGCTCCGGTCTGCGGGTCCTGCCGTCTGAACATAAAACTGCCGACTTCCGTAGCGCGGATGCCGGACATAAGATAAAGGTTGACAGCAATTGACTGTCCGGGAAACTGCTCGGCGGGGATGTGTTCCGCAAACTTGGTGGCGTTCAAATAAATCGCATGGCCGCCCGGCGGTTGTAAAATCGGCACACCGTTTTCAGTCAGCAAGTCAGCAAGGTATTTAATCTGGCCGATCCGGTAAGCCAGATAATCATCATTCAAAACTTCTCTCAGACCGCGCGCAATCGCCTCCAGGTCGCGTCCCGCCAGACCGCCATAGGTCAGAAAACCTTCGGTGCGGATCAGCTCGGTCTTTACGCGTTCAGCCAATTCACCATCATTCAACGCCAGAAAACCACCGATATTTACCAACCCGTCTTTTTTGGCGCTCATCGTGCAACCATCGACATATGAGAACATCTCGCGTGCGATCTCAAGCACCGGCCGATCGGCGTAACCGGGTTCGCGCAGCTTGATGAAATAAGCATTCTCAGCAAAACGGCAGGCGTCGAAAAAAAGCGGTACGCCGTACCGTTCGGTGAGTTCTCTGGCGGACCGGATATTCTCCATCGAAACCGGCTGCCCGCCGCCGGAATTATTGGTCAGGGTCAGCATGACCAGCGCAATTTTATCACGCTGGTTGGCCAGGGCGTCCTTCAGGCGGACCAGATCGAGATTGCCCTTGAACGGGTACAGCGTTTCCGGATCGCGCCCCTCGTCAATCACCATGTCGACCGGATCGCCACCGTGCGCCAGAATATTGGCGCGGGTGGTGTCAAAATGATTGTTGTTGATGATAATTTTTCCGCGGGCAATTGCTCCAAAAAGCAGGTTTTCGGCGACGCGTCCCTGATGAGTTGGAATCACATGCCGCAGGCCGGTCAGGTCTCTGATCGTCTTTTCAAAGTGAAACCAGTTGCGGCAGCCGGCGTACGATTCATCGCCGACGTGCAGACCAGCCCACTGATTGTCGCTCATTGCGCCGGTGCCGCTGTCGGTTAACAGGTCTATATAAACCTGATCGGCCGGGATATTAAACATATTATTGCCGGCTTTTTCCATGATGACCTGGCGTTCCGCTGCACTTGTCAGGCGGATTGGTTCGACGGCTTTGATACGAAAGGGTTCCGCTGGATATTTTGGCATTTTTACTCCCCGGGTTGATTTGTCATCCGGAAACCTTTCACGATCTTCCGGACAGAAAAATGGTTTATTCAAAATAATTGATTATTTCTTATTGAGGCTTTCTTTGACTTTTTCGACGGTCTTTTCGGCGCTTTTTTGAATCTTTTTGGTCACTTTTTCAGAATTGGTTTGGGTCACCGATTCCACGCCCTCCTGAAGGCGGTCGAGGATTTTCTTCGGTTGGGCAATCTTGTATGTCAGGCCGACCGCCAGCGCCAGGATAATAAAGGCTAATATCGCCCACTTAATCAAACGCACCGCAACCATAACGATAAAAAGTATCAGGACGGCGACCAGCGCCGCTCCGATAATCGGATGGTCTGTCAGATAACTAATCCAAATATCCATTACTATCCCTCCTTTTTTTACATTAATCCCATGAGTTCGCGCACCCATTTACGCTCGGCCTGCAGCAACGTCAGCGGCCGGGTCAGCAGGGCGCGCCTGATCTGGTCGGTCAGATTCTGCAAATCGGTCAGCTCGCGCACTTTAGTTTGAATCTGGCGACCCAGTTCGGCGTCATAAAGAGCGAGGGCTTCTTTAAGATCTTCCTTCTTTAATATTTTACTGTACATCAGGCCGGTTTCAAACAGCGAGGCGGTTCTCTGGGGCTGAGAAAGCGCCTTGATGATTTCTTCGTTAAAACGCTGGTGGCCTTTGGGGGTAATTGCATATATCCGGCGCCCCGGCAAACCCTTCTGCGGCCTGAAGCTGCTTTCCAGTAGTCCGTTTTCCTGCATCTTGTTTAGAATCGCATAAATCGTGGAAAAACCGATGTTGGTGCGGTCGCGGATGCCGCGATCGACTATTATTTTTTCAATATTATAGGCATGGCTGGGATTTTCAGACACGATGCCGAGGATGGTAATTTCGAGTATTGTCATCTGCTTTTCCTGTCCGGGCGGCGTTTTGAGAAGATACCTGGAATCATAATTGCCTCAATTTTAAACAGGCCTTTCTAAAAAGCCAAATCGTTTTTATTAATAATCCTCTTCTTCGAAAATCGCGTCTTTCAAACCTTTATTAATGACAAAATTGGTAAATGAAATCGTCACATAGCCTTTAACCGGCTGCGGGTCTTTTCCGGCATACTGTTCCATACCACCAAACGGACGATCAATATCAGGGCGCTCGACGGGCGGAATGGAATTTTTTAGATCGAACAGAATTTTAGTGGTATCCGGCAGCCAAAATCCGGCAACGTTTTGATAGACGATGTTCATCTCGGTCGTGCCTTCCTGCGGGTATTCCATCTGCACGCGGTCAATCGTCCAGCGCTCGGCGTTGATCCGCAGAAAAATCGCGGGACTGTTCTTTATCTCTTTCTGTGGTTGAACCGAGATGACATGATAGGTAATACCATTCTCGCGGAACGAACGTGCATATTCAATCCGCATCGAATCGTTTATAAAAGTCGCCGGTGTGGGCATCAGACCAAAGCGCGGTACCATGGCAAATCCGCTTGTTTTAATCTTAATTTTATCGGGTTTCTTGAAATAAACCCGCATGTTTTTATTGGGCATTCGGAAATTCTTGATGTCCACATTCAGGTGCACGCTGACCTGATAATCCTGGATAGCATCATACTGGGCCTGAACCTTGTCCAGAATTGTACGCGGATCGGTTTGAGATTTCAGATTTTGGGCGCTTAAAAGCACTAAAAATATGACCGTTGTGATCCGGAGAAATTCTTTCATGTACAAATATCCTTTTTCAGGAAGCTAACCGCGCTTATACCGAAAAATGTCGCAATGAAAATCGTCAGCCGCAGCAGGCTGGCTCCGATTTCACTCCACGGAACCGGGTCGCTGAACGGCATAAAGAATACATCAAAATACGACACAAACAGGTAGGGATGAATCACCTCTAAAGCCGGGATTTTTATGACCGTCAAGATCATGGAAACCACGATAACGGCGTAGGTGCCGATAATCGGGCCAACCGAATTATTCGTCCAGGTGGAAAACATAAAGGCCAGCGCCGCCACTGTCATCTGTACCCAGGTGGCAATCAGGTAAGCCAGCAGGAAACGTTGCAAAGCGTCTCCCTGTGACAGTATCAGGATACCTTTATCAAAAACGAATAAATCGCCGCCACCGACAATCAACATCCCGAGCCCGATGCTACACAGTCCCATAAACAGCACGATTGCCAGGGTATAGCCAAAAGTCGCCAGAAATTTACTGGTTATTACCTGAAACCGGCCGATCGGGCGCGTCAGCCAGAGGCGATAGGTTCCGGACGCACCTTCGCTGGCCATGACATCGCCGGCTACCAGTACGATGAAAAACGGAAAATGTACCCAGAGCACATTCATCAGGTAATACGAAACCAGCAGGCCATTAGCCAAGGAGCCGACAAACTCAAACGATTCTCCCAGCGAGTGTAATACCTGATATTCGAGTCCGAAACCGAACTTGCGCACCAGCCACATAATCAGCGGAATCAGAACGGCCACCGTCGCAAAGCCGATATATGTCCGCCATTTGCTGAAAATTTTAATCAATTCGAGTCGGGTGGCTTTCAGAACCAACATATTATTGCCCATCCGAATGTTGGACCAGCGAGAGATAATAATCTTCCAGCGAAGTCCGCGGGATAACTGCTGATACTTTCAGTCCGTTTCGAACTAAACATTCAACAATCTCCGGGCGGGCATCGTCGGGCGCATGCACCTTCAGGGTATTGCCGGCCAGGGTAATTTTATCAATCCGGGTTTCGTTGGACAGAATGGCCCGGGCGCCTTCGGGATCGTCGACCATTATCTCGGTGACGAAAAAGTCGGTGG
This sequence comes from uncultured bacterium, assembly GCA_964576275.1. Classification (GTDB taxonomy): domain Bacteria; phylum Fidelibacterota; class UBA2242; order UBA2242; family UBA2242; genus JAGNGI01. The sequence continues at coordinate 37,737 of CAZNUN010000006.1, forward strand.
CTTTCAATAAGTCATGCACCGCGCCCTGAACCACCAATTTGCCATTGTCAATAATCGCCATGTGAGTACAGGTTTGTTCGACCTCGTGGAGCAAATGCGATGACAAAAAAATCGTCTTACCGAAATCGCGCGCCAGACCAACGATCAGCTCACGGATTTCCTTGATGCCGACCGGATCCAGGCCGGTAGTCGGCTCGTCTAAAATAATCAGTTCCGGATCATTCAAAATAGCCTGGGCAATTCCAAGGCGCTGGCGCATGCCATGTGAATAATTTTTGACCTTATCACCGATCCGGTCGCGCAATTTAACAATCTCAAGCACCTCGGCGATGCGCTGAGGGCTGACTCCACCGCTCAACTCACCCAGCATTTGCAGATTGCGGGCAGCCGATAAGTACAGGTAGAAATCGGGTTTCTCGACCAGCGCGCCGATTTTTCTCAAAACCCTGGCGCCCTTCCGGCGGGTGTTTTGCCCAAAAAATTCATACGAGCCCCGGCTGGGCTTGATCAGCGCCAGCAACATCCGGATCGTCGTGCTCTTGCCGGCTCCGTTCGGACCGAGAAAACCGAAAATCTGACCGGGTTCAATCGCCAGATTCAGGTCGGCGACCGCCCAGCGCCGGCCGAAGCGTTTACTCAAATTTAGCGTTCTAAGTATCAATCATTTTCCAGCAATAATACACTGCAATTTACGCGCGGATTGGTTTCAGAACAAAGCTCTGTCGACAACCGTCACCGGCCGCGGTCGTCATTTCTCCGGATACAACACCCCCAAAACATAATTATCGGCCGGCAGATAGCGTTTCGCCGCGGCCTGAAGAGCTTCTTCTGACAGCGCCTTAACCACCTTGGGATATCTCAGAATCTCACCGGGATCTTCATGGTTCAGATAATAATAATAGAGGGTTTCCAACCAATAATCGTTTTCCTTGAGATTGGTTTCGTAAGTCCGCAAATCGATTTCTTTAATTTTATTCAGGTCTTCTGCGTCAACCGGTTCGTTCTTCAGTCTCTCGATTTCCCGGAAAACTGTTGCGATCAATTCATCGACTCTTTCCGGATTACAGCCGAACTGGATGGTAAGGCGGTATTCAGGAACCGGATATTGTTTGGTGGATTGACCAACCCCCACCCCATATGTTCCGCCTTTTTCTTCCCGAATCTGTTCGCGCAGCCGGATTCGCAATATATCCGCGACGGACATCAATTCAAACCGGTTTTGGCGATTAAATACGAAAGGTCCGCTGAAAGTAATCTGGACATAGGATTGTTTTTCGAGGCCACGCCGGACTTCCTTTTTAACAATGCCGGCCGGTGTGCGCATTCCAATATCCCGCCAGCTTTCGTTGCGCTTTTTATTCGGCAATGTCGCTAAATATTGCCGGACTTGTTGTTTGACGGAATCTATCGATACATTGCCGACCAGAAAAAAGGTAAAATCGCTGGCATCGGCAAAACGATCTTTGAAAATCGCCTCGGATTTCTGCAGTCCCATCTCTTTTAACATTGGGACGGACCACGGTCGCGCCCGGAAATGATGCTGAGCCAAGGTTACATTTATCGTATCGCTGAAAATCGTCGTCGGATCGGCCGTGCGGTTGGCCAGAAAGTCTTTCATTCTTTCCAGATATGAAAGGTAAGCGCTGCTGTCGGCGCGAGAGGCTGTAAAGTACAGATAAATCAACTGAAACATGGTTTCCAAATCTTGAGGAGAAGCCGAGGCTTTCAGATTTTCCGTCAATTCCGTTAAAAACGGCTGTACTGTAACGACTTTTCCGGTCAGCTTTTTATTCAGGTCGATTTTATTAAACTCGCCCAATCCGCTTTCGCTGATGATCGGTACCGCGCTGATGGCGGCGATATAATTGGAATCGGGAACGAGTGAGGTTCCACCCGGGCTAAAAGCCGTGACCAGAACCTCATCGTTCTGGAAATCGGTCGGTTTAACAATGACCCTCACACCATTGTTTAAAACCAGTTCTGTTACTCCCAGGGAGTCAATGTGCGATTCGCTTACGATCTGACCCGGCGGCGGTAATGTTGCGACCAGATCGCGATCGGCCGCCTGATCGATGTAGGGTTCGACGGGCTTCTGCTCAACCACATTAAAGATTGCCGCCAATTCCGCTTCCGTGGGGTTTTTCAGGCCGGCTCTTTCCGGGGCGGCTACTAAAATTACCCGACTTCGATCGGTAATCCATTTTTTTGAAAGAGCGTTTATCTCGTCGAGGGTAAGGCCGGGGAGATATTTTTTATATAATTCATATTCATATTCAATGCCCGGCGCCGGTTCGTTTTCCAGAAAGTTACGCTTACACTCATCAGCCAGATCTTCTGAATAAATATTATCGCGTTCCCGATAAGCCCGCTCCATATTGCGCATGGTTTGGGTTTTCAGCCGGCGCAGTTCGCTCTCCGTAAAACCAAACCGCTGGACGCGCCTGATTTCCGTCAGAATGGCCTCCAGACCTTTTTCGGCACCATTGTCCTTGACGATCGCGCCGATATAATAACTGTCTTTTGAGCGCACTAGGCTCCCTTTCTGGGAAAACGCCCGCAGAAAGGGCGGGGTGGCGGATTTAGTCAATTCGTCCAGGCGCTTGTTAAGCAGGCCGTTGTATAAATCTTCTACCATTTTCTGACGGTAGTTGTCTACGTATCCTTTCTCGCCAAGCGGTAATTTGTACAACACCCGCACGATCGTTCGGGTATACTCCGGATCGGATTGAATGGAATAAAAGGTCTCTTCGTGGTCGGGTACGGGCGATAGCGTCCGGGCGAGAGCATTCGGCCGGCTGTCTATTTCTGAAAAATACTTATCGATCAGATTTTTTATCTTGGTCTCGTCAAAATCGCCGACCGCTATGACCGCCATCAGGTCAGGCCGGTACCATGTCCGATAGAAATTTCGCAGCGTTTCGTAATGAAAAGTGTCGATGACCGCGATCTGGCCGATCGGCAGACGTTCGGCATATTTTGAACCCCGGAACATAATCGGAAATTCCTTATCACGAATACGTGCGTTGGCGCCGCGCCCCTGACGCCATTCTTCTCGTATAACGCCACGCTCCTTGTCAATTTCTTCCTCTTCGAGACTAATCTTGCCCGCCCAATCGGCTAAAATCCTGAACCCGGTTTCCACCAGCGAATCACGGTCGGTCGGCACTGTCAACATGAAAACGGTCTCATCAAAGCTGGTGTAGGCATTCAGGTGCGAACCGAAGCGCATTCCGGCCGACTCCATAAAATTGATGATCTCCTGCTTCTGGAAATTAGCCGTACCATTAAAGGCCATGTGTTCCATAAAGTGCGCCAGGCCCTGTTGATCGTTGTTTTCCAGTACCGATCCGGCGTTGACCACCAGGCGCAGTTCGGCGCGTTTCTCCGGTTTTTGATTGGAACGAATGTAATAGGTCAGACCGTTATCTAACCGGCCTTTGGTTATTTTGGAATCCAATGGTATCTGAGCTTCCAGGGCTAGCGGATCGGTCTTCCGCGGGGTTGGGCGGAGCATGTCGGTCTGCGGAGCGCAGGACATCAGGCCGGTTAACAGCAAGCCCAGGCCGAAAAAATTAAATAACCGTCTCATTTTTTTTCTCCTAACATTATCAAATCCAAAATTATCGTGCGAATTTACCATATTCAATCGAGTTTACCCTTTGATATTTTAAATGCGAGATCTTCCACCCCGCCGCCGACAATGCGAAAATAAATCCGACTTTCCGCCTTTGATCCAGCTACTCCCATTACGACGTTTCCGTATTGATCGCGCAGATTCGATTTCTCTGGATCTTTGAGCGACAGGGACGAATAATAGTAACGGCTGTAATTTTCATCCAGGGTTATCACCACCATGCGATATAGTCCGGGATTCAGTTCCGACGTTATCGGCTCATAACCAACCGGGACACCCTCGTTGGCGGCCGTCAGGGCTTGATTGGCAAAATTCGGATGCTCATAAAACAATCTCGGTTCGCAAAGGTCCGGTAAAACCACTTCAACCCGTACAGAGTAAACCGTGGCGCGCGGATCGGACTGCCATAAAATTCCCGCTGGGGAGCCATAGGGAATAAAAAGTGTGTCTTTTACCTGGGGAAACAATTTATTGATGAAAACCGGTGGTGGAACGGGATGCGTTTGCCCCTTTACGGTCAGATTGCGATTGGGTAACTCGATAGCGAACTCAAAAATGTTATTTGTATCGACCAGACCTTCAATGTTACCGATATTGGTGTATCCGCCATAAAAACTGAAATAAACATTCGACAAAAAATCATCGTCACGATTATTCCCGACGTATTGAAACCGTTTCGCTGTTTTTTGCCACGCTAATAAGTGTGTTTCCCGGGTGTTTAAATTGGTCAGTCGGACAACCGCCGACGTGTCATGAATCAGCGGCAGTATTTCATCATATTCGTCCACATTCGGCTCGCCGTAGTCGGGCCGACCGTTACCCTCACCTTCGTCGCGCGCCGGAAAACCGTTCGTCTGGCCGGCAATGCCATCTTCGCCCAGATCGTCATTGAGCGGCTCGCCTTCATTCCAGCGACCATTGCCGTTTTCATCGCGGTAGCCCCGCCAGTTGTCATTATCGTCACGCCCATTGAAAACCGTCGTGTCATCGATCGTGATTGAACGGTCTATGCGCACAATCACCGTGAAGTACGGCGGTCCTGATGATGGGTAAAAAATTGGGTTGATAACGGCTTCGATGCGCACTTCCGGCTCGTATTCGCCGTATTCATCCCTAAAAAGGGACAGATCAAGCTGCCGCTCACAGGATAAAAACAGGTTCCCGCCAGCAAGAATGGCCAGAATAATCGCGCAAATATTTCTTTTAAAACTCAAATTCAACTCCGACGCTTGGAATAATCGGAAACATCCCGAAGGCCGACACCCGCGAGGGCGAACGGCTGTGATCCCAGGAATAGAAAAGAGCGTTGAAATGGTTGGTAAAATTTATTACCTGTACCTTAAACCGGCCGCGCCAACCGAAGAATTTGATCTCCCGTGTCCATCCTATGTCGCCGCGATAGTAAGCCGGATAACGCGCCGAGTTCTTGCGGCCGTAAATAGTCGTCAATTGGCTATACGGATTTTCCATACCACCATAGCCGCCCTGAGTATAGACTTTCCCAATCACCGGCGTATAAGGCTGACCGCTGGAGAGCGACCAGGTCAGACTTATTGAATTCTTTGCATTGATCTGATAATTTAGAACGAGATTGCCAACATGTGGCCGGTGATAATTCGGAGAATAGATTTCGTCCTGAGAACGTATGACCCGACCATCATTGTTTAGGTCAATGCGTTTTTCGACGAAAGAATATGAATAACCCAGCCAGCCGGTCAGTTTACCGCTGGTCTTTTTAAGCAGAAGTTCCACACCCCGGGCGGTTCCCTTTCCCGTGATATAATCATCGCTTTCGTCCGCCGGATTGTTGGCAGGATTATTATCTAAAAGCGAACTATAGGGCTTGAAATATGCCTCGATTGAGCCGGTGAAGCCTTCACCGATCCAGCGCTCGACTCCAATAATAAAATGCTGGTTGCTCTGAGCCCGGTGATTTTTGGAAATCGGCTCCCAGAAATCCACGATCCGCAGGATTTCTTCATCATCGTTGGTAGTGAACAGAAACTGATAATATATTCCCCAACTACCTTTGAAAACCAGATTTTCCGTCAGGTTATATTTAAACCCGAAGCGGGGTTCGTAATAGAGCCGGTCGTGTAATTCGTATCTGGTCGTTCGCCAGCCGAACTGGAGCGCCAGCAGGGCGCTGATTTGCCATTTATCCTGAATAAAAGCACTGGCGATCAGTGGACTTTGCCGCAAGTCGAAATAGGTCACCGCGTCGATCTTCTGGTTAAAATCCATGGCAAGTTTTTTTAGGGTGAAACCCACCGTGGCGGTATGGCGGCGCGAGAGATAGCAGGTTGACTTGTTTTCAAGGGTCAGATCGGCAATATTGTTCAGCACCCGGATCCGGTTGGAGGCCGTGCCGGCCAGACTATCGGTTTTACTGATAATCAAGTCCAGATTGAAACCATAATTAGTTGCTGATAAAGTCGTCTCGGAGAAAAACTTTGAGTTGGGAACGTGGCGCCATTTTAAACTGGTGGTGCGATTGCCCCAGTTCCAGTTAAAATCGGTCTCATTGATCAGGCGGGCATCCAACAAGAAGGCCAGATGATCTTGGCCTGTGTAAGTCTCGAACGTCAGCCGGTTCTGTGGATTAAGATCGCTGTATATTTTAAATTGGGCGTCATAAAAAAAATATTTCCAGTTTTGGTCCTTACCACTGACAGAATAATAGATTTTTGCCAACTGATCAAAGTACGTTCGTCTGCCGGAAAACATCCAGCCGCCTTTATAAGAGGGACCTTCTAGCATGATCCGGCTGCTGAGCGCGCTGATCTCGCCCCGTCCGTGACTGATATCCCAGTATTTACCCAGCCAAGAGTTTGTGGTCAGCCGCCCGTTTTTAGAGTTGCCTTCTTTGGAGGTAATTTTTATCACCGATGAAATCCGCCCGCCGTATTCCGCCGGAAAACCGCCCGCCAGAAATTCGGCGTCAGCAATAGCGTCGGCGTTAAATGTCGAAAAAACCCCGCCGATATGATAGGGATTATAAACTTCGGTTCCGTCCAAGAGAATCAGGTTCTCGTCCGGGCTGCCGCCGCGCACGATCAGCGCGGCTGAGAAATCGTTCTGGGCAATCACACCCGGTAAGAGCTGCAGGGATCGAAACAAATCGGATTCGATAAAAGCCGGAGCTGTTTTTATCTCGCGGAACGACAGACTGGTGCGGCTGATTTCAACCTGTTCCTTGAAGCGAGTCCGTTCGGCGGTCACGGTAATTTCCGCACCCTTGACCGGCTCGATTTCCAGGTCGAAATCCAGGCGCTGATCGGATTTTGGGGCCACCGTAATTTTTTTCTCGACAGGACTGTAACCCATCATCATTACCCGCAAGGTGTAATTTCCAGGCGGCAAACCGCGAATGACATAAAATCCCTGCAACGAAGAGGCCGAGCCATAATCCGTATCCACTACCACAACATTGGCGTACATCAGCGGTTCGCCGGTCGACGCATCGTGCAGGTAACCGCTGACGCGGCCATTACCCGTCTGGGCAATAATTATAAACGGCGCCCACAGAACCAAAACAAAAATGAAAATTGACTTAACGATCATCTGTCGTTTCCGGTCGGCGTTCGTTTCTGTCATGCCTGTTAAACGGCAAAATATTTTGCTGTCACCGTATTTTTTGGGCAGCGCGATAAGCCATTAAAGCTATTTTTTCCTGAAAGGCGGCCACTTCACTGGCTTCCGGCGGTTTTTTGTGCCATTTGCGGAGGGCTTTGCCGGTCAGTCTGAAGATTTTTTTCTGAGTACGATGCAAAGATTTCCCGATGGCGGTGCTTCTGGGAAGATCAATTATGTTAGGATTGAGTGTATCCTGATAGACCAATGCCTTTAAGCGACGGAATTCGCGGTTAAGTTGGGCATCGCCTTCACCGTTCAGCAATTCCGGCACCGCTTCGGCATAGGTCCAGAGCGGAACGCTGAGTGAGACAACCGGTTCGCCCAGAGTAACCCAGAAGGTCGTCAGGCCTGGATTCTCTCCCGGGGCTGCGCTCTCAAAAACCGCGCTGGCGACCGTACGGTGACGGTTAACGGAATCGCTGGTTTTACTGATTCCGCGTGGTATACTTTTCCTCTCCCGGATGGAATCCGCCAGAAAAAGATCATTGGCCACCACAGTGATTATATAACGAGCCGTAAGCCGGTCTTCTTGCCTGGCGGCAGAAAACAATTCTCGGGCGCGTTCGTAACGGTGCCGTCCGTATCCTTCACTGCCACGGGCTTTGAGAGCAAAATTAGCGCGAATCAGGAAAAGGTCTTCGGCGTCCTGGGCGTCGAAGCGGAAATATTCATGGTTGCCGGTCTCGAAAAATGCCGCCCGGCCGTCTGCATCAATGACCCCGAAATTACTGGTCACCGCCCGACCACTATCATTGGTTCGCTTTAAAAGATTCTCAAAATCGGCGAGGTTCTGACATTGTCTCAGAGCAGTTTTCATTAAAACGCCCTCGGCATCGAAAAGCGTCGGTTCGCCCGGGACGGCCATATCGAGCGCCTCGGCGTTCATGATGGCGAAGCCGTAACTATTAACTCCCGCCCAGATTTGGGTGGTGTCGTCAGTGTTGATAATTCCCAGATAGCTGGCCCCCGGGGCCGTCAGCCGGACAATTTCATTGTTACGGAAGCTGCTGTCGCGATTTTTCCAAAGCAGTGCGCGCCGGTTGGCCGTCGCTCCGGGAGCTGCCAGCCCGGTGGTACATTCTTCCGCCCGGGTGAATTGTGCCCCAAGCGCAAATGTTATCACCACCAGTCCGTAGATTTTTAAAAGTCCTTTGTTAAAAACCATTATTCGCGCTTTCCCTCCAAATATTTCGATGCCGATAAGGCTCCGATGGCGCCATCGCCGACTGCATTGGCGATCTGGCGCACGGTTTTCGAACGAACGTCACCCACGGCGAAGATTCCCGGATGATTCGTGGCCATTTCGCTGTCGGTGAGAATGTGACCTTCTTCGTCCAGATCAACCAATCCGCTCACGAAGGCAGTGTTGGGCACCCAGCCGATAAAAATGAACACCCCTTCGACCGGCAACGAGATTTTTTCTCCGGAATTAACATTGCGGATTTCTACCCCCTCGACTTGGTTGGCTCCATAAATATTTGATATTACCGAGTTCCAGGCAAATTTGATTTTTTCGTTTTTAAAGGCGCGTTCCTGCAAGATTGGTTGTGCGCGCAGCTTATCGCGGCGATGTACAATCGTTACCCGTTTGGCGAACTTGGTCAGGAAAAGGGCTTCCTGCACCGCAGCATTTCCCCCGCCGACCACGATCAGTTCGGCATTGCGATATAGCGGACCGTCGCAGGTGGCACAATATGACACCCCGCGCCCTAAAAATTCCTTCTCCGAATCAATGCCCAGATTGCGCGGCAACCCGCCGGTCGCAATAATGACGGTTTGAGCTGAGTGACGATTATTTTCGGTTACAAGTTTGAACTCTCCATGGTCCGGAACGATTTTACTCACCTCTTCAAATTCGCTGACCAGCGTGCCGAACCGATCCGCCTGAGCGCGCATTTTTTGCACCAGTTCCAGGCCGGGCACTCCATCCGGAAAACCGGGGTAATTTTCAATCTGATCAACAATGGCGGGAATGCCCCCGGTCATTGATTTTTCCAGTAGAATCGTGCTCAGAGTTTCGCGGGCGGCATAGACCGCCGCCGTTAAACCGGCCGGCCCGCCACCGATAATCGCAACATCAAATTTTTTTTCGCTCACAGCAATTGGCTCCTTTCAATTTTACTATTCCCTAAATGCTTAGTAAAAAGTTCCCATTCCTGGTTACAATTTAAGCTTAGGCGGGCAGACAGGAAACAGCTAGTCTCAATCGGCCGTAACATTTGGATTAAGACCGATAACTTTCTAAATTCCTTTCGATGAACGAAGAACGTGAAATAATTTTGATCGGCGACCGGGTGCTGATTGACCCCGATGATGATCCCAATAAGACTCCCAGCGGATTGTACCTGCCGCCCGGCGTAAAGGAAAAAGAAAAAGCGCAGGGCGGATTTATCGTAAAGACCGGGCCGGGCTTTCCAATTCCATACTCCGATGACATAGACGACGAACCCTGGGAAGAGCGTATCGAAGAACCGCGCTATCTTCCGCTCCAGGCGCAGGAGGGCGATTACGCTATTTTTCTGCGCAAGTCGGCTATCGAGATCGAACTGGAAAGTAAAAAGTACCTGATCGTTTCGCATTCGAATATCCTGCTGTTGATCCGCGAAAATTTCCTAGAATAAAAACATTCGTCATAAAAAATGCGGTTTAGTAACCGCATTTTGATCTATATTATTTTAGCAAGGATTGCGTTTCAATCAAGCCAGTTTATATCGACGCTGCCCAACCCGACCGTGATATCCATATAGATACGTTTTTTAGCTGTACGCCAGTTGCCGCTGCGATATAGATTATTCCCAACGCGATCGAATCCGTGCAGATTCAGTGAAGACAGAAAAGAACTTTCCGCGCGCACTTCGACGGCAATATTGTCCGGGATGTCAATTCTGACCGAGCCGAGGCCGACCTCAATTTTCCCGCGAATATCCTGTTGGAGATTCCCGTTGAAAACCAGATCGGTCGAGCCCAGACCGCACTCAACGTTGAAACGCTCCATGTTGGCGTAACCAAGCCCGCCGATGGTGACGCTGCCCAGGCCGGTGCCGATTTCCAGGGCGCGCATAGTTTCCCTGTTTTCATTTTGAAAATCGACTTTGACGTCACTCAAGCCGCATTCCAGCTTCAGATCGCGGACTCTTTGGCCAGTAAAATCCAACTGCCCGCTGCCCATTCCGAGTTCTATCGAATAATAGATCGGCACCCGGCGCGTAAATTCCAGGCGCCAGTGGTTCTGGTTGCGGTTGCTTCGGAGGTCGCGATCCTTCTTGTTGACTGTCAGTTCGCCCTTATTAAATTTTTCGGTGTGCAGGCGCAGGCGTCCGCGATTGCCCAGGGTTTTATACTCTACGATCGGCCGGAGAAAATCTTTGGCATATTTCATTTCCGAGCGCAATAAAAAATCCGGATTATCGCCGCCACGCAACTCGATTTCACCCAGACCAAAACCGATATTTACCTCCAGTTCCTCTTCGCCCTTATAAGGAATGTCGTGTTGTTCGGTAATAACCTCTTCAGCTGACGCGATGGTCATTATCAAAATAAACGGAAAGATAAATTTTTTCATGTTATCACCTCACTTATGTTCCGGATTGTATTTGGAAATAACGATGGCACCGTTGACAGTTCGCAGGCGCACCAGATCGCCCCCCTTGTTGATTGGTCCGCTAGCATACAGATATATCCGGGAGCTTTTCATATCTTGGCTTTTCTTCAATGGAAAATCGGAATGAATGCTAACATCCGCATTGCTCCGATCGGTAATGGTAATTTCGGCATCGATATTGGCGTTAATTTCGGAAGGAAGATAAACCTCAATGTCACCGCCGGAAGTTTCCAGGTCGATAGCGTTATTGGATACATTTGGCTTCAGGAGCTTATGGGCTGTTATGTCACCGCCGCTGGTCCGGGCATAGATATAACCAGCAATCCCGTTGGCCAAAATATCGCCACCGGAAGTAATGGCCTCTAGATCGTAAGCCCGATCAACTTCAATATCGCCGCCCGAGGTGCGGACATAGCAATATCCCTTGACCAATCCGATATTAATATCGCCGCCGGAAGTCGTGGCTTTCAGGTTTTTATCGATCTGGCGGACTTCAATATCGCCACCGGAAGTGTGAACTTCAACATTTCCGACGACTTGTCCTATAATAATGTCGCCGCCCGAAGTGGTCATATTAAGATCCGACTCGACTTTATCCGCTCCAATGTCACCGCCACTGGTCCGGGCTGTAAAAGTTTTGGCGCGCAAATTGACAATGTCAATGTCGCCGCCGCTGGTGTGCACTTGTCCGCTGGCCTGGATTCGATTCAGGCAAATATCACCCCCGGAAGTGCTGGCGCGCAGGCTGCCGTTAAAATCTTTGACCACAATATCACCACCGGAGGTGACGATGTTCATTTCGCCTTCCGCCCGCTGGGCCTGGATGTCGCCGCCGGAAGTGTGTCCGTTTATTACTCCGCGACATTCTTCGATGTCAACATCGCCGCCGCTGGTATTGATTTTTTGAGAACCGACGATGGCGCTGATGGTGACATCGCCGCCCGAAACCGAAACGTCTACGTTAAACGAGAACGGCACCTTGATCATGAAATCGCTGGTATAGCGCCGGGTGAAATCGGATCCGGTGACCGTAACCCGGTTTCCTTTTTGAAGAAAACGGGCTTTTTCGTCGGTAAGTATTTTCTGGGCGCTGGCCTCGGAGTAAGCGTCAATTTTAAATTTTTCAACAACGACAATGTCATTCCGGGCTTCGCCCTCGATCGTAACGTCGCCGGTAATGCGCTCCATCACCAGCTCACCGTTACTTCCGACATCGAAACTTTTCACGATGTCGCCAACATAACGCATGCCGTCAAACTCAAATTTATCAGGGGCTGCGTTAATGACCGCCAGCAACACAGGGATCAAAAACAATGTTCTTAGCTTCATCTGAATAGCCCCCTATTTATGTTCAAGATTGTCTTTGGAATATATTTCGCTCAGAGCGCCGCGTGCTAATTGGCGGATTTCCTCGTTATCGTCGCGGGCGGCTACCAGGGCGATTACCGGCAAAATATCCTGTCCACCCTGGCGCACCAGATTATTTAACGCCATTTTTCGAATCGTCGCGCTGGAATCATGCAGAACCACCGACTTATAAGCTTCCAAGCGCTGTTCGTTTGGAGCGCGATCGTTCAACAGCTGGGCGGCAAGCAGACGGATTGATTCGACCTGATCGTGCAGCATGACGGCCGCCAGAGTGGCATCAATTTCCAGACTGGGCTCGGCCTGTCCGAGCAATCTTACAGCCCGCAGACGTCTTGCTGGATCGGCTTCCTGTCTGGCCGCATACATCAACATGTTTTGAATGGTGGGATCGTCCAGGCCGCCCTTGATGGCCAGGTTCTTTTCCACTCTTACGTTAACCTCGACTAGGCCATTGTTTTCATCATTCCGATCCGGCTGGGCCAAATCCGCAACTTCGACCCCGCCCGATTTCAACAGATAACCGGCGATGGCCTTTTGAATATCGTTTTCTTCGGGATCGGTAAAATGGTAGTTATAGCTGACAAAGTTGGCCAGCATCTCGGGATCGTGGCGCAAGCCGCTGCTCAACCACAGCTTGCCGACAAAAATACCGATCACGAAAGTCAAACCGGCGGCGATCAGCTGATAGCGTGGTCTGGCCATTGAATTGGTTACTAATTCATAGAACTCTTCGAGCAATTCTTTAGCTTTTACAATGGCTGGCGGCCGTTCTCCCCCCGCGATCTCCAGCATAACCCGTCGGTTCATCTCGGCAAGAAGTCGCTGGGATGGAACCGGTTGGGGAGCGCAATCGACTTTTCTTTTCAGCGCCTGCAATCGCTTAAGCTCGGCCTGGCAGACCGGACATTCGTCAAGATGAGCCTGAAACGCGATCCGTTCTGTGTCGGACAGTTCATTATAAAAATACAGCATCGGCAGGTCGTTTAAATGTTTATCGTGCTTCATATTCATATCCTTTCTCAGGATTCGGCTAAAAGGGTTTGCAGTTTGCGGGTTGCCCTGAATAAGTATCTCTTCACGGTTCCTTCGGCACAGTCCAGAAGGATGGCAATGTCCTTTATTTTCTTACCCTCAAAATGCTTCAGAATAAATACAACTCTTTGTTGAGAAGAAAGCTCCTGGAGGGCGGCGTCGATTTGTTCCTGTAATGAACGGCTAAAAGTCAGGCGGTCGGGTTCGTCTTCGGCTTCGGTTGGAATTGTTTCCCAGAGATAATCGTCTTCGCCGGGGTCTGCCAAGACCATGCGTTTGTGCTTATTGTAAAGATTAAAGGCCTGATTGGCCAGTATCCGGTACATCCAGGTAAAAAATTCGCTCTCGAAGCGAAAATTATTCAGATTGCGGTAGACTTTGATAAAAGTATCCTGATACAGGTCTTCGGCGTCCTGGGGATTGCGGGTAAAGCGGTAGGCCATGCTCATCACCCGCTCCCCGTATCGTTCCATTAACTGCCCGAAAGCCATTTTGTCACCACCTTGTATTCTTTCTATTAATTCGACTTCTTCTTTTTCCATACTTTTCGCATCTCCCGGCTTTAGACAGGCCTGGTCACAGAAAGTTGTCAGGCGTTCTTTACTTCAATATTAAAAATTTGGCGATCTTCAGGTAGCCGGCGTTTTGTAACCGGACAATATATACACCCGAAGCGGCCTTTCTTCCGGATTGGTCGCAAATATTCCAGGTCACGATTTCCTTCTTACCCAGATAACCGCTCGCCAGCTCTTTCTCGAAAACCAACCCTCCGCGCAGGTCGAAAACCTGCAATTTGGCGTTCGCGGCGGCCGGATTGGCTTTATGCCAAATAAAGTAGAAATTCACCGCCATCCTGGCTGGATTAGGATAGGCCAATATCTGCCGGGTGGACGGTTCCGTCCCAGGAAATCCGGGGGACACGTAATCTACGATGCTTCTATATACATCCGGGATTCCCCAGCCATACCGATTATCCGGATTGTTGGCCCGATCAGCATAACGTTTTAGTTCGGTCATGATTTCGCCGGGAGTCAATTCCGGTAGCGATTCCAGCAAAAGCGCCGCCGCACCGGCAATCAGGGGCGCCGCGTATGAAGTTCCATTGCTGTAATAGTACGCAGAAGCCGAGCTGGCGCTGGCTAAATAATCTCTGATCCCCATGGCACACAGATCTGGTTTGATGCGGCCGTCGTAAGTCGGACCATGCGAGCTGAAACCGGCAATTATTCCACACGAATCAACCGCTCCAACGGTTAGTGCGCCAAAAGCGTCGCCGGGCGAAAGCAATCCACCGTCATCGAAATTCTGGGCATCGTTGCCAGCGCTGCAGACGACGAGAATTCCCCGCTCAAACGCCCAGTTGACCACCCGGGTTGTAACGGTCGTGTTCCCGTCGAGCTCTTCCCAAGCATACTCAAACCCGCCGTAAAAATCACGGTATCCCAATGAAACTGAGATAATATCGGCCCCCCAGTAATCACACCATTCGACTGCGGCAACGAAATCGTCTTCCTCCTGACGTATTTCGGTGCCGTTTTGTTCGGTTTTGGCCAACAAAAACTCCGCGCCGTAAGCAGCGCCGATATAAATGGACGGATTATATCCGCCAATCTGGCTCCACACAGCGGTGCCGTGAACGCTCTGGGCCCGGTTGATATCATTTTCGGTCTCATCTCTGACATTTTCATCGTCATTGATAAAGTCATAGGTGGCAATCAGGCGCTCCGTGGTGATAATATCTCTGAAAACCTCGTGATCTAAAAAAAAGCCGGTGTCGATTATTCCGATCCGCACGCCCCGGCCGGTAATTCCATTCGCGTGAACGACTGGTATGTTGAGCTGGCTGAGCTGTTTTTGATAAAATTCTGATTGAGTTTTAGTTAAAACCGCCCCGGGCTTTCGATATTCCGGATTATCCGGAAAAGGCTTCCTGACATTACACCCAACCAGGTCTATCCGCCGAACGATTTCAAATTTTTGCAGCCGGTTCAACTCGTCGATGTTTATTTCGGCGCTGTAGGCCCTGAGAAATCTGGAATAATAACGCAGACGAAGTACATTCGCGGCAACCATAGCCCGGATTTCGGAAACCGGAACCATATTTGCCGCTTGGTCACAAGACGAACCGCTGCGAAGCGCCAGGCGGCGCTGCGCCCTTTCCGGCAACACGATTGGAGTAAAATATTTTTCCACGCCAGGGTCGTCCCGCAGATATATCCAGACCCGCCGCGTGCGGCCGCCCTGAAAATCGACTTCCGTGGCTGGTTTTCCACCGAACAATATCTTCGGAATAATAATAAACAGCAGAATTGTAATTTCTGCCAATTTTTGCTTTCCGATCATCGATCTCATTTCGGAAAGAAATCTATTAATAATCTACGATTTTAAAAATAACCGTCAGTTCAGACCGGCTAAAAAATTGTCAACGGTTTTCCCGGCGAGTGATTGGAAAAGGATCAACCCGGCGCATCTATAACCGGCATGTTTAACGGTAATCGCCCCGGCAAATACATCTCTGGTGACCGCCACGATGGCATTTTGCCCAATCAGCTTCTCTTCGAGCGCAGTCGGGATCGCCGGATTTACCGGAATCAATATCACCCCCGGTTTGAGAACCAGGCCGGACTCTTGGCCGGCCGCCAAAATTCTGGCGCTTATTTCAGGATTGTACAATCCCGATACATCCGGGAATCGCGGCCCAAATCGGTCGTCGTTCGGTCCGACTAACGGATTTTCTCCGGAAACATTGATTTGATCCGTAATCACAATCCCGTCACATTCTCCCGCTAGCCCGGTCGGTTTTCCCCGGCCGATCAGAACGAATTGCTCACCCCCGGAAATAATTTCGGCGCGCACTATCTCGCGCCACCCGGCGGCGTTAGTGTCGTCCGGCAGGATTAATACTTTACGGCTACTGATCGGCGTATTTTTTTCACAGGCCGACGCTGCCATGATAATTGTAGGCGGACGATAATCGATCGTTTTACCGTCATTTTTCATCATTAACATCCTCCGTTTGAGACCAGTCGTCCGTATTTTCCAACAGCGCAATCAAATCGGCCTGATTTTTAAGACAATTCCGCAAATCCTGAATCAGTTTATCACGCTCATAATTCAGCCTGACGCTGCTTTCCTGAATCGCCCTCTTTTTCTGTTCGGCGGATTTAACCACGCCGCTCGAGATAGACTCCGCGTCTAAAATAATGCGGGCGGCGCGATCCTGGGCTTCTTTGAGGATTTTATCGCGGCCCTTGCGGGTCTGGTCAAACTCCGCGACCAGCGCCTCGAGTTTCTCAAGTTTTTCTTCCATCTGCCCAAATTCGTCTGCCAGCATTTCGAGAAAATATTTGACCTCAACCGGATCGTAGCCACGCAGGATTTTCCGGAATTGCCGGCTGCGAATATCGGTAGTTTTAATCATCGGATTCTGTCGAAAGTTGTTTTGTCATTTTATCGGACGCTCTGTTTTATTCTGCCTCCGCCGCGTCGTTTTCAAGCCTGTCGCCATCGTCTGATTCACCGAGCAGATTAAGGTCGTCGATTTCAGACTCGTTGTCGGTGTTTTTATCCTCCGATTCAACCACGCGTGTTACCGCGGAGATCAGGTCGCCTTCGTCCAGGCGGATCAGGCGCACTCCTTGGGTGTTACGACTTATCGTCCGGATCGTTGATACCGGGAGGCGGATGAGAACTCCTTTTTCGGTGATTATCATTAAGTCGTCGGAATCCACGACTTCACGGAGAGCCACCATCTGTCCATTGCGGACCGAAGTTTTTAGGGTAATTACACCCTTTCCACCACGATGAATAACCGGATAATCCTTGATATCGGAACGTTTGCCGTAGCCATTTTCAGCGACCGCTAAAATGGTTCCGCTCTCGTTGTGAACGGTGACGACCCCAACGACCTTGTCGCCTTTACCGCTCAACTTCACGCCGTGGACTCCAGCGGCGGTGCGCCCCATCGGACGCACATCGGCTTCACGGAAACGGATCGATTTGCCCCAGGCGGTACCTAGAATAATATCCTGGTTTCCGTTGGTAATCTGGACATCGAGCAGATCGTCGCCCTCGCGCACATTCAGGGCCCGGATTCCGGAACGACGCGGATTACCAAAATCGGACAGCACTGTCTTTTTAATAATGCCGCTTCGCGTCACCATGAGGATATAGTGTTCATTGTCGAACTCCTTGACCCCCAGAACCGCCCGTACGTCCTCGCCGGGCTGGGTGTTGATCAGGTTGACGATAGCGCGGCCGCGCGTGCCTTTTCCGGCGCGCGGTATTTCGTGAACCTTCAGCCAGTAACAGCGCCCGTTATTTGTAAAAATGAGAAGATAGTCATGCGTATTGGCGATGAAAAGATTGCGAACGAAATCGTCATCTTTGGCCTGGGCGCCAAGACTGCCGCGTCCGCCCCGGTTCTGGCGGCGGGAGGCGTCCACCGGGAAACGTTTAATGAAGCCATTGTGAGTTATGGTAATGACCATATCCTCTTCGGCGATCATGTCTTCGACCGAAAACTCACCTTCATCGGCAATAATCTGAGTGCGGCGCTGATCGCCGTATTTTTCCCGCACCTCAACCAGCTCATTCTTGATAATCAGCATCTGTTCGCTGAGATTGTCCAAGATGAATTTCAACCGCTCGATCAGCTTCAGGGTTTCGCGGTATTCTTCCACGATTTTGTTAATCTCCAGGCTGGTAAGTTTCTGCAGGCGCATATCCAGAATAGCCTGGGCCTGGCGATCGGAAAATTTGAAACGTTCCATGAGGTTGATTTTGGCGTCCTCCGGGGATTTCGAAGCTTTAATAATCGCGATGACTTCGTCAATATTATCAAGCGCGATTTTCAACCCTTCCAGTATGTGCGCCTTTTCCTCGGCCTGCTTCAGATCAAAGCGGGTGCGTTTGATAACAATCTCGTGCCTGAAATCGATAAAATGCTGGAGCATTTCCCGTAGGGAAAGCTGCCGCGGGACTCCGTTGACCAGGGCGAGCATATTTATCCCGAAGCTGTCCTGAAGTTGGGTGTGTTTATAAAGCTGAT
Source organism: uncultured bacterium (assembly GCA_964576275.1). Lineage (GTDB taxonomy): Bacteria > Fidelibacterota > UBA2242 > UBA2242 > UBA2242 > JAGNGI01. Next base: position 56,058 of record CAZNUN010000006.1, read on the forward strand.
TCAAAACAACTTCAGCATAAGCATCCCGGCGCAGTTCGATCGCAATGCGAATGCCGTCTTTGTCCGATTCATCCCGGATGTCGGTAATGCCGTCGATGACCTTGTCGCGCACGAGATCGGCGATTTTCTCAATCACGTTGGATTTATTTACCTGGTAGGGTATTTCGGTAATGATAATACTGTCTTTTCCGGATTTGTTGTTCTCGACAAAGGCCTGCGCCCGCATTTTAATGACGCCTTTACCGGTCTCATAAGCCCTTCTGATTTCACCTTTTCCAAGAATAAATGCGCCGGTTGGAAAATCCGGCCCGGGCACAAAGCGCATTAAATCGTCGACGGTTGCTTCCGGATTGTCAATCAAATAGATTGCCGCGTTACAAACTTCCGACAGATTGTGGGGCGGTATGTTGGTCGCCATACCGACGGCGATTCCATTCGACCCGTTGACCAGAATGACCGGCACCGAAGTCGGTAAGACGCTGGGTTCCTGTAGAGATTCGTCGAAGTTGGGTACGAATCTGACGGTTTCTTTTTCAATATCGCGCAACAGTTCCGAGGTTATCCGGCTCATGCGGGCTTCCGTATAACGCATGGCGGCGGCGCTGTCGCCGTCTAATGAGCCAAAGTTGCCCTGGCCGTCAACTAACGGATAGCGCATGGCAAAGGGCTGGGCCATCCGCACCAGTGCATCGTAAACGGCAGTATCACCGTGTGGATGATATTTACCCAGCACCTCTCCGACTATACGGGCGCTTTTCTTGGTGGGTCGGTTATAGGCCAGCCCCAGGTCAGACATTCCGTATAATATCCGGCGGTGCACCGGTTTCAGGCCGTCGCGGACATCCGGCAGGGCGCGCGCAATAATTACCGACATGGAATAATCCAGATAGGAACTGCGCATTTCCTCATCAATATTGACCGTAACGATTTTATCTCTTTGAAATTCTATATTTACCTGTGATGCCATTTTTATATATCCAAATTCTTTACGTATTTTGCATTTTTCTGAATAAATTGACGGCGCGGCTCAACATCATCACCCATCAAGATCGAGAAGGTTCGGTCGGCCGCTGCGGCTTCCTCAATCGAAATTTTCAGCAGGGTGCGGGTTTCGGGATTCATCGTTGTGCTCCACAATTGTTCGGGGTTCATTTCTCCCAATCCTTTGTAGCGCTGAATGTCGATTTTGGCGCCGCCGTCTTTTGAGAATCGCTTGGTCAGGATTTCCAACTCATCGTCATCATAAGCGTAATATTCTTGACGTTTGAAAGCCACCTTGTAAAGCGGCGGTTGGGCAATGTAAATATGACCCTCCTCGATCAGCTTCGGCAGGTACCGGAAGAAAAAAGTCAACAACAATGTGCGAATATGGCTGCCATCGACGTCGGCATCCGTCATAATGATAATTTTATTGTAGCGTAGTTTTTCAAGATCGAACTCTTCTTCACCGAAGCCGGTCCCGATGGCGGTGAACATTGTTCGTATTTCTTCATTACTGAGTACTTTATCAATCCGAGCTTTTTCGACATTCAAGATCTTGCCGCGCAGGGGCAGAATGGCCTGGTAACGCCGGTCGCGTCCTTGTTTGGCGCTTCCGCCGGCCGAGTCACCCTCCACCAGGTACAACTCGCACATCGACGGGTCTTTGGTGGAGCAATCGGCCAATTTTCCGGGAAGATTGCCAATATCCAGCGCACTCTTGCGGCGAGTAAGTTCGCGAGCCTTCCGGGCGGCCTCGCGCGAGCGGGCGGCATTCAGACTTTTCTCGATTATCCGGCGTCCCTGGGTCGGATTTCTCTCGAGATATTCCGACAAACTCTCTGAAACGACCGAATCGACGATGCCTTTGACCTCCGAGTTGCCTAACTTTGTCTTTGTCTGTCCCTCAAACTGGGGGTCGGAGACTTTCACGCTGATTACGGCGGTCAATCCCTCGCGCACATCCTCACCGGATAATTGGAACGACTCCTTTTTGAAAAGATTGTTTTTCTGAGCGTAGTTGTTCAGAGTGCGAGTCACGGCGGTCTTGAAGCCGACCAGGTGGGTTCCGCCTTCGATCGTATTGATGTTGTTGACGAAGGTAAAAATGTTTTCATTGTATGAATTGTTATACTGCATGGAGTATTCAACAAAAACACCGTCCTGTTCCTTTTCGGCGGAAATGGGCTTTTCTATAATTGCCGGGCGGGTTTCGTCTAAAAACGAGACAAACTCGGCCAACCCACCTTTATAATGAAAAGTATCGCTGGTCTTTTCTTCCCGGTCGTCAATCAAGACTATCTCCAGGTTGCGGTTGAGAAAAGCCAGTTCGCGGCAGCGGTGTTCAAGAATTTCGTATTCGTATTCGATTTTCTTGAAAATCTCTTCGTCGGCTTTAAATGTTACAAGGGTACCAACCTTATTGGTTTTACCTACGGTTTCAACCCGGCTCTTTGGAATACCGCGCGTGTAACTTTGGGTATAAATCTGTCCGTCGCGATAAACTTCGACGCACATCCATTCGGACAATGCGTTCACAACCGATACACCAACACCGTGCAAACCGCCGGAAACCTTATAAGAACCCTTGTCAAACTTTCCGCCAGCGTGCAATATAGTCATGACAACTTCCAGGGCTGATTTCTTCTCTTCCTTGTGAATATCGACCGGAATACCGCGTCCGTTATCGAGCACGCTGATCGAATTATCCGCATTGATGGTGACAACTATTTTATTGCAAAAACCAGCCAGAGCTTCATCAATTGAGTTGTCGATTACTTCGAAAACCAAATGATGCAAACCGCGCTTGCTGATGTCACCGATGTACATTGCGGGACGTTTGCGAACGGCATCCAGTCCCTTTAATACCGTAATTTTTTCGGCGCCATAACTTGCTGTTGTGGCGTCCGTTATCTTCATTTCACTTACCGTAAGACAATCTCCTTTATTTGAGCATTTTTTAATTGGTTATTCAATTTTTTTAATATCTCCGCCTTGCGAAAATTCAATTCATTCCGCCAGACCGGTGAATCAACCCTGATAAATAATTTACTATACATAATTTTTTCGGGGGTCGTATGCCTGGAAATGGTTTTACCGACAATATCATTCCATAGGATGAGGGCTTCGTTCTGCTGAACGGGTTTCTCTATATTGTATAATTTCAGCATCTTGGCAATTGCGGCGCCGAGAGATTCCATTTTAAGCCTCACCTTCTGTCAGATTAATGATCCTGGCGCCGCTCAATGTTTTTTTTAAACCATACTTTTGCAGTTCTTTAATATCGGTAGAGGTTATTAGAGTCTGATTACTGCCGCCGATTTCTTCTACGATCTTACGGCAATGGTCGGCGTCCAGAAAGGCGAATAGATCATCGAGTAAAAAAATAATCGGTTCATTTTTATGAGATTCCAGAAAAACTCCCTCGGCCAGCTTCAATGCAATTAAAACCAATTTATGTTCGCCCTGAGATCCGATCTGCCGAATTTCTCTTCCGTTAAAATCGATATAGACATCATCAAGGTGCGGACCCGTTCCGGTGCGACCGTTGCATAAATCACGGACGAATCTCTCTTTCAGATTTGCGAGTAATTTTTGTTGGTATTGATCGTTTTTCGCTTTGACGGCGGGCTTAATTCTGATGTCCACCTGAACACCAGAGTGATTGATACGTGCGAAAACCGTTTTGAAAACCAATCGGTAGGAATCAACAAACTCTTCTCTGCCGATATACAAATCAGCACCAAGTTTTGCTATAATTTCATCCTGAGCTTCAAAATAGGCATCATAACTACGGTTATTCTTTTCGCGGTATCGATTCAGAACGGTGTTGCGCTGGGAGATTCTTTTTTTATACTCAATTAGTTTCAGGAAATAATTGCGATCGACCTGAGAAATAATGCGGTTGATGAAGTTGCGCCTTTCGGACGGACCACCTTCGGTGATTTTCTGAAATCCCGGAGACAGAATGACAACCGGGGCGTAGCCAACTACATCGGTGTATCTTTTCACGCGTGTTTTATCAAGTAAAAAACTACGGCCATCTGCTCTTGTAAAATTCATATTAAATAGCATCGTACTTTTTTTTCTATCCGACAACTCTCCAAAAATATTGAAGTAATCGCTCTGATAATTGACCGCCTCTGTATCATTATTGGTACGAAAACTTTTTGCTAAAGATAAATAATGAACCCCCTCAAGAATCGAGGTTTTTCCGCTGCCATTATTGCCGTTTATAAAATTTATTCTGTCGTTAAACTCAAAATATGAATCAGTATATTTTCTAAAATTTACCAGTCTCAAATTCCGCAATACCATCCAATATCATCTTCAATGGGATATTTTAATATAGTTGTTATTTACTCACTCAATCTGATTGGCATTAAAAGCATAATCAATTCTTCGTTTTCGACCTGAGTCTCAGGAAGGACCAAACTGGCGCTGATCGGTGTTTTCAATTTTATATACACTTGTTTTGTATCGACATTTTTAACAATTTCGCGCAAATATTCAGCGTTAAATCCAATTAATAGATCCGCGCCTTCATAAATAACATCGAGTACTTCATCGGCTGATGAACGGGATTCCTGATCAGCCGTACTAATTTTTGATGATTCTTTCGTCAGCGACATGGATATCTGATGGGTGGTTTTATTCGAGAAAATCGATACTCTTTTAAGAACGGCCGACAAATAATTAACATCCGCGGTCAGTAATTTGTCGTTATCATTCGGTATAACACTTTCATAATCCGGAAAACGTTCGTCAATGATTCTCGATAAAATCATGGTTGAGTCTGTTTCCATCATGACATGATTTTCACTGACAGTAAAATTTACTTTACTGTCTTCCGTTAAATAACCGGTAATAAGATTTAAAAACTTGACAGGTACTATTATTTCACGTTCATAACCGGGTGAATTAAAATCTTTTCTAACTACGCAAACCAGGCGATGACCATCAGTAGCGACCGACCTCAGTTCATTATTTCTAATCTGCAGCATAACACCAGTCAAGGCCGGTTTTAATTCATCACGACTGACCGCAATGACCGTCTTTTGAATCATTCTTAAGAGCACTTTATTATCTATCTCTATTTCACTCTTTTCTGAAATATTCGGTAAAGACGGAAATTCTTCACCCGGACGTCCCATAATTTCATATTTTCCCTTTCCTGCGGAAATAAGAATTTTTCCGTCTTCATTAGCAATAAAAGATACTTCACCTTCCTCAACTTCACTGACAGTATCAGTAATTATTCTTGATGGAATTGCAACACTACCACCTTCAATTCCATTAACATCAAAAGATGTACTCATGGTAATTTCGATATCCGATGATCTCAGGGTGAGTCTATTTCCGTCCAGAGAAAATAAAATGCTATTTAATATCGGCATTGTGGATCTTACCGGAGCAACTTTCGAGACTTTATGAAGATTAGACAGAAGTATATTTTTATTGACAGAAAATTGCATGTTCTATCTCCTTATTTTTATCTCTTTCATGCCCCGATTTTATCAAAAAATAGTCTTTTTTACAAGAAATTTAAAAGGCTTTATCAATAACTATTTTTTGATTATAAATAAAGATTAAAATTGCACGTATTAGAATAAGATTGTGAATTTGTTGATAACTGATACAGTCATGACGGAAATATATAAAATTCAATAGATATTTTTATAGTGAATAGAATGTTAATTACTTTCTTTTAATAATTGATTTTTTAAGAAAATGGTCGTTGACAGAATTGTCAAAAAATTATTAACAATAAAAGTAAATGTATTAACAGATTAATAAACAACTTTTCGGTCAATAAAAATGTTCATTTTGAGTTTTTCCAACCACTCAATGTAAAGTTGATTCTTTTTAAACTCGAGCGCATACTTTTCGACCGTGATCCAAGTATCATCATACACATTATTTAATTTTAGGATATAATATCCGGATGAGGTTTCAAATACAGAACTTACCTCACCGATTTTCAATGAAGATAAAATATTTATAAAATCAGTATTTTCAATTTGATTTTGGGGAATTCTTCTTAGCCGACCGAGAGTTGTTTTGGCGTTGGGTTCGTCGCTGAACATAACCACGGCTGTGTCAAAAGAGATTTCTCCGCTTAAAATTTTCTTACGAATGCTGTCGGCAAAATAGTAATGCTCGTCAAAATTTTGTTCGGACAGATTTACTTTTATTAGAATGTGGCGGACATTAATGCTTTCCCCCTTGCGATCCAACATCTGAATAATATGATAACCAAAGTCGGTTTTCACTATATCACTGATTTCGCCAGGACGAAGGGAAAAAGCCACCTCTTCAAAACTCTTGATAAAAGATCCTCTTTTAATAAAACCAAGGTCTCCGCCATATTGTGCGCTGGCCTCATCGTCGGAGAACTGTTTTGCCAACAGGCCAAAATCAGACCCATTTTGGAGGGCATTATGTAGAGAATCGATCAATTGTCTAGCAGCTTTATCTTCCGCTTCTCCGGGAGTAATTTTGAAAAGTATTCCGCTGAAGTCAAGTGATGGTGGAATTGGCGGAATGCTGTCCTTATAGGTCTCGTAAAAATCTTGAATTTCAGGTCTGGAAACGGTAACCTTACTGAACTTTTCAGATTTTAGTTTTTCAACGATTAGTTGGTTTTTAAAAATTGGACGGTAGTCTTTTTTGATTTTATTTATTGAACTACCCATTAGCATTTCAGCGTTTTCGATTGACCCGGCCTGCTCGACCAGAGTATTGATGCGCTGTTCAAGAGCATTTTCCACATCACGATCCTTAACCTCAACGGTTTCAATGCGGGCTTGCTCCAGCAGAACATTTTCATCAATGAGGGAATTTAAAATATTTCTCTTTATTACATTGAACGCCAGGGTATCCCGGTAAGGATTTATATTCATCTGGGAAGCGGAAATACGCGCAACTTGTTCGACCTCACTTAAAAGGATGATATTATTTCCAACAATCGCTGCAATGCCGTCAACGATTGTCTGTGAAAAGAGGATGTTGAACAGAAAAGGGATAGCCAGGATTGTTTTTTTGATCATTTGTTGCTCAGAAAATTTGTAATGTTTTCATCAAGAATTTCGTAATTAGCATCTCGCGCCAGACTGTCAATCAATGCTTCATACTGGTATTGTATTTTTTTTCGGGTAAGAAGATGATTGATTTCATCGCGAACCTCGTCTATCGTTTTTACTGATCCGGTATTGTAACGGGCCAAAACTTCGACAAGATGAAAGCCATAGTCCGATGATATTGGCCCGATGATAGTGCGTGGAGCTGTTTCAAAAATATTCTGATCAATTTCGCCCAGCGACTCACCGCGCTTGACAATCGAGGTTTCGAATTTGTATTTAAGGTAAAATTTGTCAAGAGATTCCTTGTTATGGGAAAGAAGGGCGGTTTTGATTGCCATGGCGTCGTTGAAATCTTGCACCAGGACATGCGTGATTTTTGCTTCTTCGCGGTCGCGAATATAACTGTTTTTATTTTTAAGATAGTAATCTCTGATCTCGTCTTCATGAATCGTTACACTGGTCTGTAAAAAGTAACGCACATATGAATCGATGGTCAGATCCCGGTAGAAATCAGCCACCTTGGAACGAATATTATCATCGCGATCGAAATGGTACTGACAGGCTTTCTGATAAAGGATTTCCTTATTTACCCATGAAGAAACCAGGGAGTTGACCAGGTTCTTGTCGGTATTTTTGGTTATTGCGCCCTCCGGTAACATTTTAACAAGATCGTCTTTAGTCAGAAAAGATTTTCCAACGCGGGCGATGTAATCATTTTTATGCCTTGAACAGGAAAGCCCCAAGCAAACTATAATCGTTAACCAAAGAACTTTACGCAAACGGACACCTCGCCAGATCGTTATTTGACATTGATGTTTTCGAAAAATATTTTAAAACGATACTTATTACCAAGAGTATTTATCAATGAATCGCAGACTACTTTGTATCTTTGCTCGGAATAATCCTGTGCAACGGTAGCTTTAACGGTCTCGAAACTTTTTGGTTCAGGTGGTATGAAAGAAAGGGTTTTGATAATTGAGAAACCTTCTCCGGACCGGATTAGAGAACCGCCCACCTCGCCGGTTCTGATGTTCTGCGCCGCCTTACCGATGCCTCCATATTGATCGGCGGTAATAAAACCGAGGTAACCCGGACGGTCTTGGTTGCGAAAGCGTTCGGTATGTTTTTTCGCAAGATTGCAGAAATCCCTGGACTTTAGGGCTATTTTCAAAATCTGTGATGCCCGGAGGCTGTCTTTAATAAATATTTCGCAAACTTCTGCTCTGGATGGTAAAAGGTAGCGCGAATTTTTATGCTTGGAATAGAACGCTAAAAGCGAATCGTCGTTGACATTAATTGCGCTGTTAATCATTTTTAATTTATATTGAGACAATAGAAAAGATCGCTTATAATTTTCATATTTATCGTAAAAGCGAGACGATTTATCGAGATTATTTTTAAGAGATAATCGGTAAAAAATGTCCTCTATGGCAATAGTCTCAAAAATATTTTTAAAGAGTTTAGGATCAATTGTGCCGTATGGCAGCTCCAAACGACGCAAATCAATTTCATTTTCGAGCCATGACTTTGAATACGACCGCGATTTGGTTTTTAGTACAGTTCGGTCATCCTTAATGCTCATTAAAATACGATCGGGGGTAATATCGGGAGAATTATTGCCATAACGGTTAAGAAAAGTATCATTATAAGCCTTTGAAAGAAAATTGAGAGCGCTGTCATCAAAAGCAAATGAATAATCAGAGGCGATCTTTTTCATAAGAGCGAATAGCGCGTTCTGGAGTTCATCGCGCTTTTCAGAAACAGCCGACTGAAAAAGATGTTCACGGTATTTGGAATACGGATGGGCGTCGCGAAAACGCTGCCCAAGGCCGGCATAAGCATGCAACAGGTAGTTCTCTGAAACAATGGAGTCTACTATCGTTGTCATAAGATATTCATCGATAAGAGAATTTTTATAGTAGTAGTCAATTTGTTTGGTATATGAACTCTCCCGGTGCAGTCTTTTCTTATGGGCGTCGTACAGCATCAGCTCATCGTTTGCAAAATTGGTAACTTTTTCCTTTTGCTGATCCACAGAATAAAAAGAAAAATCGTGAGCCGGCACTGTGCGATAGAAATCTTTCACAGAGATACACCGCGAGTTAATTTTCACCAGCATTGGGTCGCCATTCCCGCAGGCTGAAAAACAAACAATCAGCATTAAAGTTGAAATTATACAAATGAAACGATACATATTTTGTCCGTCGAAATTTTTGAAAAACTTCATAAGTTAAGCGAGTCGGTCAGCAGATTCAAGAAGCAAATAGTTTTTTCAGCAAGATTTCCATCTATCAAAAAGAGAGTCAGGTGAAGAGCTCCGTGGGGTATGAATTTATAGGTAAGATTTTGAGACATTGCTATATCGCGAATCCCGGATAAAATACCGTCTCCCAATGACGATGTAAAAGAATCGTCCCAAACCAGCTGAACAGATCGTTGGGCTAAAATGACCTTTTTTATACCGAGTCCGGATGCAGCAATACGTATTTTACTTATGTTAAAAAGATTGATCGCCTCCACCGGGAAGCGGCCGTAAATATCGCGGATAGCCGAGGAAATATCATCCACAACACTTACCTGGTCGGCAACCGACAAGCGACGATAGTATTCAAGTCGAGCCGAAGAATCGGAAATATAATCTTCTGGGAAAAAGGCCGGCAGAGGACAAAACACCTCGGTATCCGAACGAATTTTTTCCGGCAGAGTTTCTAGATTCTCATTGTTTTCGGCGAGCGCTTCGCGTAAAAATTTCACATATAATTCATAACCAATTGCTTCAATATTACCACTTTGTGAGGAGCCAAAAAGATTCCCCGCCCCTCTGATTTCAAGATCCTGAAGAGCTACATTATAACCAGAACCAAGCGCAGTATATTTTTTAATTGTCTGGAGCTTTTTCAGTGCATCCGGTTTAATGCGGGATGGATCGGGAACGATTAGAAACGCATATGCTCTGCGACTACTACGACCGACCCGCCCTCGCAACTGGTATAGCTGAGCCAATCCGTAGTGGTGGGCGTTGTCAATAAAAATTGTATTGGCGTTTGGTATATCAATCCCCGACTCGATGATGGTTGTGGTCACAAGCAGATTGATTTCATTGTTGATAAAAGCTGACATGATGTTTTCGAGCTCTTCTTCCGGCATCTGACCATGAACGTAAGCGATGTTTATATCGGGCAATACTTCAGAAAGTTTTTGACAAAGAGCGCCGATTGTTTTGATATTGTTGTGAACAAAATATACCTGTCCGCCACGGTTGATTTCTCGTCTTATGGCGCATGTGATTATATTCATGTCGAACACGATAACATCCGTAATTACCGGCAGGCGCGAAATAGGAGGAGTGTTAATAACCGAAAAGTCGCGCGCACCAATTAAAGAAAAGTGTAAAGAACGCGGAATCGGTGTCGCCGACAAAGCCAGGACATCAATTGACTCACGCAGAAACTTGATTTTCTCTTTGTCTTTGACTCCAAAACGATGTTCTTCGTCAATTATCAATAACCCTAAATCTTTAAATTGTACATCCTTAGAAAGCAGACGATGGGTGCCGATAAGAATGTCTATGTTGCCGAGTGCAAGGTCTTTAATTATTTGAGATTGCTTTTTCTTTGGAATGAAACGCGAAAGGACGGCGATATTGACTGGGTAATTTAAGAGACGCCTGGAAAAAACGGAGAAATGCTGATCGGCCAGTATCGTTGTTGGAACAAGAATCGCCACCTGTTTAGAATTTAGGACCGCCTTGAAAGAAGCTCTTATGGCCACTTCAGTTTTTCCAAAACCCACATCGCCACAAAGAAGACGATCCATCGGGCGGGCGCGCTCCATATCATTTTTAACCTCATTGATCGCCGTGATCTGGTCGGCAGTCTCGTCATAAATAAAATCAGATTCCATTTGATATTGCAGATCGTTATCGGGATTAAAAGCGAAACCGGAGGTCGAAAGCCTCTTTGCATACAATGCTATTAATTCTTTTGATACTTCATCCAACGAACGGCGGGCTTTTAGTTTTGTGCGCTCCCAATCAGTGGATCCGAGTCTGTTAAGTTGAGGTTGGTGATCTGAACCCCCAACGTATTTTTGTATATAATTGAGCTTCTCAAGAGGGACAAACACCTTATCGTTACCGAGATAGTTAATGGTTAGACATTCGCGCATCGAGCCGAACGCTTTTATTTTCGTCAAACCGGCATAACGACCGATACCATAATTGATATGCACAATTATATCTCCGGAAACAATCTCGTGCGGATTAAACTTCTCAACGGGAACATCACGGGAGTACTTACGAAAAAGGTTGGCTTTTCTGGGGCGCTTGAAGAGTTCATGTTCGGTATAGATAAATAGCTGCAAATCGGGAATCTCAACCCCGCCTGAAATCGGAACGGGATAGTAGTTAATTTGATCAATCTCCAAAAGAGAATTAAGGCGTTCTATATGAGATTCGTCAGAACAAAAGATAAAAATAGACAAATCCGGAAAAGAGCGAAGAAGAGAAATGAATTTATTTTTTAATGCGGAGACATTGATATTTATTTCTGGTTTTAAAAATGAAAATACAATATCTGTGGATAATAGATCATAATGCCTAACCAGAGCATGAGACTTTATAAAAAGAGATAATGCCGGCCCCAAAGAAAGCGCGGAATCGTTAAGCAATTCTGAATGCAGAAAAACTAAGATTGTATCGGGGCTTAAATAGGAAAAAATATTTGAACCGCCCTTCTGATCGGGAGAAGCTATTACGGGCGGCTGGAATGAAAAAGAAGAAACGGTATTAACAGATAATTGGGAGTCGGGATTGAAAGTTCGGATAGATTCAAGCACATCACCAAAGAATTCAAGGCGGTATGGTAATAACGAGTCCGGCGGAAAAAAATCGACAATACCTCCCTTAACGCAATACTCAAGAGGACTTTCAACAATATCGGAAAGACAATAACCGGTATCTAAAAGAGTTTTAATAAAAACATCACGAGATAAATGATCATTAACTCTGTAAGTACGGTTGTAGACATTAAAAATCTCTTTGGAAGGAAGAGGAGTGTTGGACGATGCAATTGTTGCTATAGAAACAAATGTCTCCTGGTTAATAAGCCTACGCAGAAAATCATTGATGTAAAATGAATTGATTGATTCAATATCGCTGAATAAAACCGATGACTTGGGAGCCTCGGGTAAAAAACACACCGGAAAATTGTCACCGGAAGAAAAAACTTCCAGGTCATCCCGAATATACTCGGCTTCGGTTGAATCGTTGGTAATGACTAAAATCGGACGGTTAAAAGATTTATGAAGAGAGACCAGGAAAAGTGACAATGCAAACCCAGAAAGGCCGGAAACAGAAAGATTGTGGTTATCAATAAAGGTGCGCTGAAAACACTGAAAAGAGGAATGTTCAGAAAAGACCGATATGAGATTATTTAAGCTTGGAGCGTCTCGTTTCACGTGGAACCAGATTGTTTGTAGAGCAGAAAGAAAAGAGCCGCAATATCAGCCGGTGAAACGCCCGAGATTCTGGAGGCTTGGCCGAGTGTCTGAGGCTTGATGCGCATTAGTTTTTCACGCGCTTCTGAGGTTAAAGCGTGGATTTTTGAGAAATCAAAGCCCGGTGGAATTTTCACTTTTTCATTCTGTTTCATTGAATTGATTAGCGCCAGACTATGCTTTATATATCCGTCGTATTTGATGTCGCATTCGATTTCACCCATTATGTTGGGGTAAAGAGATAAACGGCTGGTTGTCTCGGCGGGCAGGAGGCTGGTTATGGACTCCAGGGTAACCGCTGGCCGGGAAAGCAACTTATATAGCGAAACGCTTCCGCGAATTGGATTTTCGCTAAACCCTTCCAGAACACGATTGGCCTCATCGGCGGAAATAAAATGGTTAGTTAAAAAATCAATAGTTTCTTGAATAAATGCAGCTTTCATGCGAGCCATTGCGGCTCTTGTCTCGGGTAGGAGGCCGATATTTTCCCCATAATCAGACAGGCGCCGGTCGGCGTTGTCAAAACGCAACAATAGACGGTGTTCGGCGCTGGAGGTGAACATACGATAAGGCTCGCTTGGGCTTTTGGTAATCAGGTCGTCAATCAGGACGCCTATATAAGCTTCGTGCCTTTGTAAAACAAATGACTCTTTTCCCTGTAATTTCAATGCTGCGTTAATGCCCGCCATCAAACCCAAGGCGGCAGCTTCCTCATATCCGGAAGTGCCATTGATCTGTCCGGCCAAATATAGGCCGCCAATAATTTTTGTCTCCATAGAATTATAGATCTGATAGGCCGGAAAAAAATCATATTCTATCGCATAGCCGTACTTAATGATCTCAGCGTTTTCGAGAGCGGGCACCGATCGCAAGGCACGCTCTTGGATATCGGTTGGCAGGCTTGTAGCGAAACCATTGACATAGTATTCGTTTGAATTTATCCATTCGGGCTCCAGAAAGATTTGGTGTGAAATGCGTTCTTTAAAACGAACGCATTTATCTTCAATACTCGGACAGTAACGCGGCCCAACGCCCTTGATTATACCCGAATATAATGGTGATCGGTCAAGGTTGTTAAGAATAATATCATGGGTTTGTTTATTTGTGTGGGTTAAAAAACAGGGGGTGTTGGGCGGGTTGAAATTTTTTGTGTCCAACGAAAAAGGAACCGGATCGGCATCTCCATACTGAGGGGTGGTTTTGGAAAAGTCTATCGATTGACCGGAAATCCGTGGTGGGGTTCCGGTTTTCAGGCGCCCAGATGAAATTCCATGCTCGGCAAGAGATTCAGTGAGGCCGGAAATTCGCGCTTCTCCTATTCTTCCTCCCTGGTACTGTTGTAAACCAATATGAATAAGCCCGTTGAGAAAAGTGCCGCAGGTTAAAACCACCGAACGGCCCAAAACGGCGCCGCCGTCTTTCAGATTTACTCCGCGGATCGTTTGTTCTTCCACAATGATAGCGTTGGCCGAATCCTCGACGATATCCAGATTGTTTTGATTAAGCAGGGTTTTTTGGGCTAATAATGAATACCGGAGTTTATCGGCCTGGGCCCGGGGCGACCAGACCGCCCGGCCTTTCGACTTGTTTAACATTTTGAATTGTATTCCGGTTTGATCTATAATCCGGGCCATTTCGCCGCCCAAGGCATCGATCTCCGCAACAAGGTGTCCCTTGGCCAGCCCTCCAATCGAGGGGTTGCACGACATTCTGGAAATCGAAGATATGCTTTGGGTGACCAATAAAGTATTCATACCAAGGCGCGCCGATGCCAGCGAGGCCTCAACTCCGGCATGACCGCCGCCCACTACGATGATATCATAATCGCTTTGTTTCATGTGAAACGGTTATTTTCCGATACAGAAATTTTTAAAAATGTTATTTAATATTTCTTCGTTGGTATTCTTTCCGAAAATTTCATCATATTTGGATAAAGCCAGGCGCAGGTCGGCAATTATTATCTCTGGGGGCCGGTTTTCTATGACGTGATTATAGGCCAACCGGAGATGTTTTCTGGCTGCATTTAGAAGCAGGGCGTGTCTTTTGTGGGTTATTATTATGCTTTCGGTCGGAATAGCAGAAGCAAAGATTTTTTTAAGGATCATTTTTGATAATTCATGAATGCCGTCGTGCTTTTTGGCCGAGGTGAATACATGAGCATATTTTTCATATCTTTTGTTAATATTATGTAGTCTCTGCGGTTTGGCAATATCAATTTTATTAATGACCACAATCGTCCTATCATTTTCGAGATATTTCTGCCATTCGCGTTTTATGGGACGGGTTGAATCAATAACAAAAAGAATTACATCGCCTTTTTTAAAATGGTCTAAAGATCTTATAACACCAATTTTTTCAACAGGGTTGTTGGTTTTTCGTATTCCGGCGGTATCAAGCAATCTTACCAGATGTCCGTCAATGTTGATTTTTTCCTCCAGCGTATCGCGGGTGGTACCGGGATATGGAGTGACAATAGCCCTTTCTTCCGCCAGGAAGGCGTTTAAAAGGCTGGACTTTCCACTGTTTGGGGGGCCAATGATGGGTACAAGTGCGCCCTGGCGTAATATTTTACCATTAGTATAAGTATTATAAAGATGCTGTGTTTTCGTCGATATGAGACGGATGGTATTTATAAGGGAATCTTTTGGGGTCGGGTCGATTTCATTGTCGGAAAAATCCAATTCTAATTCAAGAATAGAGATTAATTCTATTATTTTGGTTCGGAGGTTGCCAATTTCTTGGCCGGTTTTTCCTTCTATCGTTTTAATAGCGACGTCGTGAGCAGCTCTTGTTTGAGAAAAAACCAGGTCGGAGACCGCTTCGGCCTGAGACAGATCAATTTTACCATTTATGAAAGCCCGCTTGGTAAATTCTCCGGGCATCGCCAGAACCGCCCCCAGATCAATGCAGAGTTGGATGATTCTATTTATAATATATGGACTGCCGTGACAGCTGATCTCTATTAAATCCTCGCCTGTATAAGAATTTGGTTTTGCAAAATAAATAATGATTACTTCGTCCACAATTTCGTCTTTATTGCGAAGAGTTCTAATCTGGGGTTCGCGCGTCCGGGGTAATTGATTATTTTGGACTAAGTTATTTACAATGTTTAGAGCCTGCGGGCCGGATAGGCGGATAACAGCCAGGGCGCCGATACCCGGCGCCGTTGATAGGGCGACTATAGTTGAATCGGATGACATGGGGCGCCATGTTAAAAATGACTAACGGCGGCGTTTCATTTGCATTTGATATTGCTGCAATTGTTGAAAGGCGCTTTTGCGTGTTTTTTTGTGGGCTTTGGGCTTAGGGGGTAAATATTGCTGTTGGACAATTGACAGGATATTATATAGGGTATAATATAAATTAAGACCCGATGGAAACTGGTTGAATAAAAAGAAAAAGAAAATCGTCATGAAATACATCATTATTTTTTGCTGCTGATTGCCGGACGCGCCGGTCAATTTTTGCTGAAAAAGTTGAGAGAGGGCCATTAATATCGGAAAGACATTCACCTTGTCACCATATAATGGTATAGAGAATGGAAGCGAAAAGATCGTGTCGGGCGCAGAAAGGTCTGTTATCCAGAAAATAAAAGGGGCCTGGCGTAACTCAATAGTTGTGCGGAAAACGATAAACAACGCCCATAGCACCGGCATCTGAATAAGTATTGGCAGACAGCCGCCCATTGGATTGATATTGTGTTCGCGCATTAATTTTAGGCGCTCATTGTTCATGCGTTGTTGATCGGATCCGTATTTTTCCTGTAGTGAGTTAAGTTGTGGCTGGATTTTCTGCATCTCTTTCATAGAGCGGGTGGAAATGTTGGTTAGCGGAGTAAGGACAATTTTCAGCAATATCGAAAAGATAATCAGAACCCATCCATAATTCGGAACAATTTTGTGCATTTCCGTAAAGGTCCAAAGTATGGCTTTGCTTATTGGCCGGATAATACTGGCGCCGAAATTCATCAGGCGATCAAAATTCGGAGAAGCTCTGCGCACCAAACTATAGTCGAGCGGGCCGATAAATATTTTTACGGGATTGGCCTGAGTTGTATTTAGAGTCAAATACATATTGAATATTTTCGTAAAATCTTTCCCTTTGACCGGAACGCCCCTTGCCGATAGCCGATAACCCTCGCCTGATGTTTGGGGAATGAAAGCGGTCGCGAAATATTTTGTCTTAACCGCCGTCCACTGGGTGGCGCCGATTAGCTTGGCCTGACTGGTTTTGCCCGATTTCACATCCAGGTTTTCGGTCTCTCCTCCCCCAAATGCCGACGCCCGCGCATAGAAAATATCGTCTTTCTGGGGATCTTCAGTATATGCTAAACCGCCCTCCCAGACGAGGTCAAATTTGTCCGATGCCATTTCATCGCGGATTTCTTTAAAATCGACGTTTGTCAAAATATGATATTGATTGCCGTAAAAGAGCAGGCTGCGTTCAATGTAGGTCGTCCCCCTTTCTTCCAGTACGAATTTTATGAGCAGGCTATCTTTTCCAGAAACGTAAAAGTAGTTTTTACCATCGGGAGCGCGTGACGGTATGACAGAAAAATTCTGTATAACGTTAGCCGAATCGCCATTGGTATTAATATAGCGTATAATAAAACGGTCGTTTTCGGTTTGAGGTATTAACTCTACAAGGCTGGTGTCTTTGCCGGAGATTTTTTTAAAGTTTTTTAACACAACACTGTTAAAAGTGCCACCGCCGCGCGAAGATATTGTTAAACGGTATAAATCAGTTTCAATTGAGACGGTGTCTGGATTTGGATTTCCATAATTTTCTTTTGATTGCAGTTTGTTTTTGGGTAATCCTTCGGTCTCCCGGGATTGACCGCGATCTGGATCGGAGATTATATTGTCGGAAGCGACGGTCGGGGGGGTTGAATTGACGCTTTCAGTTGGACCATTAGAGATGATTTTGAAATAATATGGCATTGCCAGAATAACTAAAAATATCAACACAAAACCCAGAACAGATTTTTTATCCATGTTTAGTCCTTATGATTGGGAACCGGATCGTAACCACCGGGGTGGAACGGGTTGCATTTCAGAATTCGGATAATCGTAAGGTGTAAGGCCTTGAAAAATCCGAGTTGTTTAAAAGCGGTAATAGCATATTGTGAACAGGTTGGCTGAAATCGGCATGAATTGGGAAACAGCGGGGAGATTAATAGCTGATAGGCCCGAATCAGCACAATCATTATTTCGTTAACGATCTTCATTTTGTCAATGAGTTGATTTGGTTGATTAAAAAATCTCTGAGCTCCTTAACTCGCAGCCGCTCGGTCTTTTTAAATATGGTTACCGCGACACCGGCAGAAGCACTACAATTTGGTTTACAAAGCCGATAAGACTCCTTAATCTTTCTTTTATATGTATTTCTTTCGGAGGCTATTCCACACCCCCTCTTTACCACAACTGACAGTTGCCACTGAGGTTGAGGTAATATTGATATCAACAGGTTTTCGTATTTTGATGACACGCCCCGGTCGATAATTATTGCTCTTTTTTTCCAGTCTGATGTTCGTTCGCGGCGCGGCAGGTTAGGCCGAAAGGATCCTGCGGCCCTTGGCGCGTCTTCTGGCCAGAGTTTTTCTTCCACCATCAGTGCTCATTCTTTTTCTGAAACCGTGGTCGTTTTTTCTTTTGCGATTGCTCGGCTGATATGTTCGTTTCATTTTTCCTCGTTATTTTTAAAACCCGCCTAATTTAACTTTTTTGACCAGATTAACAAGGCCTTAATTACAGCAAATAATTTTTATTCATTTGAAACTTTTTCTTGTTATTTACCGCGAACCGTTTACCTTATTGTGAGAAAGGTTAGATGGGTGTTGATAAGTTGTTTATAACTGATAAGAGAAAGTGTTGGCGGGTTGCTTTTAACTGTTTTATTGTGGAGTGTTTTTATTTTTTTAATAAAAAATGTCTTTCTTTCCGTCGAGCATTTTCTCGGGTTTTTTGTTTCGGTTGGTTCCTTATTAAAAATGGTCGCGCGGAGTTTATATCCAAACGACCCCACTAACCCACGGCTTTTTTTATTGTTGATAACTGTAGGATTTCTAATATTTGAATATGCCTGAAGCACTTAATAGCCATAGCGTCTGGAGCGGTTGTTTGGATTTTATGCGTAAGCGGGTGCCGCAACAGACTTTTGATACATGGTTTGCGCCCATGAAACCCGTGTCGCTGACCGATGAAAACCTCCTGTTACAGGTGCCAAATAAATTTTTCTATGATTGGGTAGACAGCCATTACCGGGATATGATCCTGAAAGCCCTAAACGAAGTTACCGGCAACGGTTTTAGTGTAAGTTATACCATAGTTTTGGGTGAAGACCAGGAAAATAACATTCAACATCCGGCCATAGGTTACCGCGATCAATCGGCGAGTCAGATCAACGCAGATGTCAAAACTGGTATGTTTGAACAGGGGACACGCCTTAACGAAAGGTATGTTTTTGATACCTATGTTGAGGGAGCTTCCAATCAGTTCGCCAGAGCTGCAGCGATGGCGGTAGCCAGCGCCCCCGGAAGAACCTCCTTTAATCCATTGGTTATTTACGGTGGCACCGGTTTGGGTAAAACCCATCTGCTCCAGGCGATTGGTAACGAAGCGCTGGGCGCCGGTCGGGCCAAGAAGGTCGTTTATGTCTCCAGCGATACTTTTACCCTGGATTTTATTGCGGCGGTGCAAAAGAATAAAACGACCGAATTTTCACGTTATTATCGCGGCGTTGACATGCTATTGTTGGACGACATCCAGTTTTTTCAGAACAAGGAACAGACCCAGGAACAATTCTTCCACATTTTCAACGATCTCTATCAACATCATAAGCAAATTGTTCTTACCACCGACAAGCCCCCCATGGAACTGCGTGGCTTGCAGGAGCGCCTGCTGTCGCGCTTTCAATCCAGCCTGACCGTAGACATTCAACCGCCCGACCTTGAGACGAGAATTGCAATTTTACAAAAGAAAGCCACCGATGACGATCTTGATATTCCATACGAAGTCATAGAATATCTTTCAATGAATATCCGCTCGAATATTCGTGAACTCGAGGGGGCTTTGATCCGGCTTTTGGCCTATTCATCATTGATCAGGGTTGATATTGATCTGAATCTAACCCAGCGGGTTTTAAGGGAAATGCTGGGGGCACGTCATGCTGCAACGGTTTCCATTGAGAGTGTTCAGGGAGCTGTTAGCAATACCTATAAGATAAATCTGGATTCTCTGGTTGGAAAGGGGCGCACCAAAGAGGTGGCCGAGTCGCGGATGATTGCTATGTACCTTACCCGTGAATTTACCGACCTTTCGCTGAAAACTATCGGTTTATATTTCGGCGGACGCGATCATTCGACGGTTGTACACGCCTGTCGCTGGGTTGAAGGGCGCATCGCGAGCGACCCGTCTTTCGCTCGTCAGATCAACGATCTTAAAGCCAGGATATCACAAAATATCTGATTTTACAACCATAAATGGCGATCGAGGCTCCGGTACTGGATCGCTTCGCTGATATGTTCCGGTTGGATTTTATCGGTCGCGCTTAAGTCGGCAATTGAGCGGGAGACTTTCAAAATGCGATCATAAGCCCGGGCGCTCAACCCCAGTTTGTTGATGGCATTGCGTAAAAGTTCTTCACAGGCTGTATCAATTGGACAGAATTTTTTTATCAAACGCGATTCCATGTGAGCATTCGCAAAAACACCCTTGATCCCGGCAAAGCGCCTGGTCTGGATGCGGCGCGCCCTCTGAACCCGTTCGCGGATTGATTCGGAGGATTCGCCCGAAGATTTAGAGGCCAGGTCGCTGAATTTAACCGCCGGCACTTCGATGTGAATATCGATGCGGTCAAGAAGCGGGCCGGAAATTCGAGCCATATATTTCTGGATCTGCTGCAAAGTACAGGTACATTGATGATTCGGGTCGGTAGCGTAACCACAGGGGCAAGGGTTCATGGCCGCAACCAGCATGAAAGCGGCCGGGTACGTCAGAGAAAGCAAGGCTCTTGATATGGTGACGTAGCCATTTTCTAGAGGTTGGCGCATTACTTCGAGGACATTTTTCTTGAATTCCGGTAATTCATCTAAAAAAAGTACCCCATGGTGACTCAGACTGACCTCACCTGGCCGTGGATATTTGCCGCCGCCAACCAGCGCGGCATCGGAAATTGTATGGTGGGGCGCGCGGAAAGGCCGGGTGGCCACAATACCTCTGCCAGCCGGAACCATTCCGGCCACTGAATGAATTTTAGTGGTTTCCAGAGCCTCCTCAAGAGTCAGATTTGGTAAAATGGTCGGGATGCGTTTCGCCAGCATCGTCTTACCCGAGCCCGGCGGGCCGATCATGATTATATTATGACCACCAGCCGCAGCGACTTCCAGCGCACGCTTGACATGTTCCTGCCCCTTGACGTCAGAAAAATTGGTTTGGTAAACCCGGTTTTCTTCAAAGAGAGCTTGAACGTCTACAGTGGTGGAGGGAATGACAATCCGATCTTCCAGGAAATCGGTAACATCGCGTAATGTCTTGACCCCGATGATTTCTAAATTGCCGGTAATAGCGGCCTCTCGGGCATTTGCTTCAGGTAAGATAATCCCCTTAATTCCGGTTTCGCGTACCGATACAGATATTGGCAGAGCGCCCTTAATATCGCGGAGTGTGCCGTCGAGGGATAGTTCTCCAAGAAAGATATAATCGGCGACTTTGTTTTTGGGAATTAAATCTGCGGCGCAAAGGATACCGACAGCGATTGGCAGATCAAAGGAGCTGCCCTCTTTTTTTATGTCGGCGGGGGCCAGATTGACAACGATTTTATTACTTGGAATATAATAGCCCAGATTTTTAAGGGCCGACCAAACCCGTTCCTTACTTTCGCGCACGGCTCCTTCCGGCAGGCCGACCGTTATGAAAGCTGGTAGTTGGGCGCTGCTCAGGTTACATTCAACGTCAACAATGTAGGCGTCGATTCCCATTACAGCCGCGCTTTTTACGAGAGAAAATTTCGTCATTTAACCCCCTCATTTGTCAAAATGTTGTTTATTACAAGACCATCTTGGTCAATGTAATAAAGCATTTGCGGGTCGCCCGATGGACCCGTGGAGTCATTAAATCGTTCGGCCGTAAAACTGCTGCTCGTACAGGGCAATTTCACGGGCCATTTTCTCGCATACATTGTCGCGATGGGTTTTGGCGGCGACTTTTATAGCATTGGTAATAGCCTTGGCGCGACTACGCCCATGGGCTTTGATGACTATTTCGCGAAACCCTAACAGGGGGGCACCGCCATATTCGGAGTAATCGGTAACCTGTTTCAGCTGTTTTATACCGCTGGACAGAGCTATGAGTCCCAACATCCAGACAAACCGGCGCTTGAAGGCATAGCGCCCCAGATGTGAAATGGTTTCGGCAATGCCCTCGAGTGTTTTCATGACGATGTTGCCAACGTATCCTTCGGTGACGACGATATCGGCCAGGCCCTTCATGATGTCATTGCCTTCGATGTTGCCGATAAAGTTAAGATTTCCAATAGAGTTTAACATTTCATGGGTTTTTGATAAAATTTCTCCGCCCTTGTAGGGTTCTTTGCCGATATTCAGCAGCGCGACGGTTGGATTATTGACGCCCTTGACGTCCGAAGCGTAGATTTTACCCATAATTGCAAATTGAACCAGTTCTTCGGCGGTGCAATGAATATTCGCACCGATGTCCAACAACAGGGCAAACGGGTCGCGCCTTTTGGTTTCATTGCGGGTTGGGTAAACCGTGGCAATGGCGGTTTTGCGGACGCCTTTTATACGGGGAATATATTTGGCGGCTGACAAAATATATGCGCCTGTATTGCCCGCCGAGACCATGCCGTTGGCACTGCCGCCACCACAAAGTTCGGCGGCTACCAGCATCGAGGCGCGCGGTTTTCTGGAAAGAATTAATTTTGGATTGTCTTCGTTATCAATATACTGATTAGTGTGAACAATCTCGACCTGCTCGGGGCGGTGCTCGGTGGTTTCGAGGATAGGAACTATTTTTTCTTTATCTCCGACCAGGATGGTATTAATGCTCGTTTCCAAAGTGGCACGGGCGGCGCCCCGGACGATTTCTTCGGGAGCATAATCACCCCCCATGGCATCCACGGCGATTACAGTATGCAACTGACTTTGATCTGTATTTTTCATTTATGACCGCAGTAGTTTAAGCATTTCGGGAATAATTTCGAAAAGATTGGCAACAATCCCATAATCGGCGATTTTGAAGATCGGAGCATCCGGGTCCTGGTTTATGGCGACGATACATTTGGCCGATGAGATACCGGCGATATGTTGCAGCGCGCCAGAAATACCGCAGGCGATGTATAAATCCGGAGCTACGGTCTTGCCGGTCTGGCCGACCTGGTGGATTTGCGGAACCCAGCCGGCGTCAACAATTGAGCGACTGGCGCCCACCGCCGCTCCCAGGGTGTCCGCCAGCTCTTCAATCAGGCGAAAATTTTCTGCCGCTCCGATTCCCCGCCCGCCGGCGACGATTACTTTGGCTTCGTGAAGCGCCGGGCGTTTGGATTCTGTCGGTTGGATTGCACATAAATCGACTTTTTGAAAGGATGGCTTAAATGTTTTATCGTAATGAAGAATCTTGGGCTGACGAGGTGATTCTTGCGGCGCAATCACATTGGCGCGGATGGTAACGATCGCCGGTTTTTGAATTAAGACGATGCCGGCAGCGGCCTTGCCGCCGTAGATGGGTTTTCTGCAAATTGGCCGACCATTATCTTGGAAAGAGATATCAATGCAATCCGCAGCAACCGACCCGCCGGTTTCGGCCGCAATATCAGCCGCCAGTTCACGTGTGGTTGAGTTATCTGGCAGTAGCACAATGTCCGGATTTTCTGATTGGATCAATTGGATAGCGAGAGCGACTGTTATTTCGGGTGAAAACATTGACCGACCGGTTGTACAGACAATAATTTGATCGACGCCGTAGCGGCTGCATTCAGTCACAACTCCAGGTTTTTCTTCGCCGATCACTGCGGCAATTGATTTTCCGGCGGTATTGGCCGCAATTCGTCCGGCCAGAGTCAGACACCCGGCACTGGTTTTGGAGATTGTATCGTCGCAGGCTTCAATAAACGTGATTACATTCATAGTATTGTTTCCTATATAACCCGGGCTTCATCACGCAGTCGCCGAAGCAGCTCCGGAACGGCGGTTTTGTCGTTGCCTAAAATTTTACCGTTTGGGCGCGGTTCCGGATAGGAAAATTCCACCACCCGTGAAAAATTTTGGCCCGGCTCGGTTCTGATGGCGGTATATTCTTTTTTGCGCGCCAGCATGATGTCTTTCAGCGAAGGATAACGGGGTTTATTAAGGCCTTTTTCGGTCGACAGCAGGCAGGGCGTGGCACATTTCAGGGTTGCCCTTCCGGCCTCTGTTTCGCGGGCGGCCGTGATGAGGTCGTTTTCGACTTTCAGTTCACAGACGCCGGAAATGCAAGGCATTCCCAGTCTCCGGGCTAAAAGCGGCCCAACCAGTCCATTGCCGGTATCGATCGCCACCTTACCGCAAAAGACCAAATCCGGGTTTATGGGCCGGAGAACACCGGCCAAAGCGTCAGCGGTTGCAACCGGATCGCCAAACGGGTCGTAGCTTCCAATCAGGTGGATCAGGCGGTCGGTCCCCAGAGCCAGAACGCGCTTCAGAACAATGCCGTCACGCTCCGGGCCGTAGGAAACCGCGATGACTTCGCCATTGTTTTTCTCTTTGATTTGGACAGCAGCTTCAATCGCATATTCGTCGTATGGATTAAGATCGAACTTAATGTTGTTTAGATCAATTGATTGATGATCGGCCGAAAGTGTAATGACCGAATCGGAAACCGGTACGACTTTAACACAGACGATAATTTTCATTCAGGGCTCCTTATTGGCCGCTGATTGTCAGCGGTTCGATCAGAAAAGTTGGGGAGTTAACCGTGCCACGGAAATCCAGATCGTTAGCGATCATCTTAATCGAATTCAGCATGGTCAGCATATTACCGGCAACCGTACATTCCTGGACAGGGTATGTCAGCTTTCCATCTTCGATCCAAATTCCCTCGGCGCCGCGCGAGTAATCCCCGGTCACATAGTTGATTCCCACCCAATTCACTTCGGTCAGATAGAGACCGTTTTTTACGGAACCGATTATCTCTTCGGGGGAATATTTACCCGGATTCATGAAAAAATTAGCGGTCGCCGGTGAGGGTTCCGAACTTGCGCCGCGCCGGGCGCTGCCGGTAGGAATGGTTTTTAGCTGGCGGGCTGAATAGCAGTCACACAGGTACGTTTTCAAGACCCCGTCTTCTATGACAAGATTACGGCGCCCAGGCAAGCCCTCGTCGTCAAAATAGCGTGATCCGAGGCCACCGGGGATAATGGCGTCATCGATGATATTAAGCTCCGGGACAGCAATCGGCTGGCCGATCTTGTCGATTAAAAAGGAGTCTTTTTGATAAACAGCGTTGCCCATGATTACCGCAGAAATGATTTTCAGAAAATCACCTCCGGTCTGTGGATCGAAAACTACCGGAACGGTCTGTGTATTCGGCTTTCGCGCGCCGACTTTACGCATGGTGCGTTCAGCAGCGGTTTTAGCGATAGATTCAATAGCGTCAAGTTTGCTGAAAGACCGCTGGCCGGACCACCAGTAGTCGGTCTGTTTGACGCCATCTTTTTCGGCGACCAATTGGAGCGACAGCGAACAGCTTGAAAAATCCTGAACGCCGGTGAATCCGCGGGTGTTAATCAGGAGTGTTTGACCGTAAGAATCGTTCCAGAATGCTCCGCCGGAATTGGTAATCAAGGGGTTTTGTTTTAGACCAATAGCCTCCAGCTCGCCGAGAATCTGAATCTTACGGTCGGCCGGAATTTGCTCGATCTCCGGGTCGTAAAGATCAAGTTTGCCGGCGGCGATTCCATACAGGGTCTTGTCCGGAAGTCCGTTGAATTCATCGACACCAGAAACCCGGGCGATCTCCAGAGCTTTTCGTACCATTTTTGTGACGGCTTCCGGGCGCAGGTCGCTGGTATAGGTCAGGGCTTTGCGTTGTCCGAGAAATACGCGGATTCCAAGCGTGCGGGGATTGGACTGGCGCAATTCTTCGGTTTTTCCGAGACGCACCTTAACCCGGCTGGAGGTATAGTTGTTTAGTATTACGTCGGCGTCGTCGGCTCCGCATCGTCGGGCTTCCGCCAGTGCTATTTCACCAATTTTCATCGTTTGGTTCATTGTAAATGTCCTCTTCTTTAAGAACCGCCCACGGTGATTTCACTTATTTTCACGGTTGGATTGCCGACGCTGACCGGAATGCTCTGACCGTCTTTGCCGCAGGTCCAGGTGCCTTCGGAAATTTTAAGGTCGTTGCCCACCAGTAAAATTTTATTCATTACATCCGGTCCATTGCCGATCAAAGTGACGTCTTTCAATGGCGCGGTCAGTTTGCCGTCCTCTATCAAATAAGCTTCGGTAACCCCAAAGGTAAAATCGCCCTTGATGGTATCCACCTGCCCCCCGCTGAAGCCCTTGGCGTAAACTCCTCTTTTCACGCTGCGGACGATCTCGGCTGGATCGCTTGTACCACCCGCGAGATATGTGTTGGTCATGCGTGCCAGCGGCGGATGGGCGTAAGATTGCCGACGACCGTTCCCGGTTGGGGCGGCGTTCATTTTTCGGGCTGAAATGCTGTTATGCATATAGCCGCGTAAAATTCCTTTTTCGATTAAAACGGTTTTAGTTGGCAGATTGCCCTCATCGTCAATATTAATAGCGCCGCGCTTGCTCTCGAAAAGACCGGAATCGATAATCGTACAATATTCGGAAGCCACTTTCTGACCGACCCTTCCGGAATAATTGGATAAATTTTTATAGTTGTAATCGGCTTCCAGACCGTGTCCGACCGCCTCGTGTATCAGCACGCCGCTCTCCGCCGGACCAAGCACGACGACTTGCGGACCGGCAGGAGCCGGTCGGGCGTCTAAATTAGTGATAGCCGTTGCGGCGGCTTCCCGGCCGATAGAATCCGGAGTGTTTTCTGCCCTGCTGAAAAAATCGAGACCAGCGCGCCCCGAGCGAGACGCTCCAGAGCCTTGCCGCCGACTTCCGTCTTCGGCGATCGCTCTTATCCGCAGCGAGATGAGTGGCTGGACATCCTGAAAATTCCTTCCGGCCGAGTCGAAATACATGATCTGGCGCAGTTCATCGGCTATCAAGGCACTGACCTTTTTAATTCTGGAATTGAAGCCGCGCGCTGCGGCGTCGGCCCGGTTCAAAAGAGCGATTTTCGACGACAGATCCTCGCCATTGCTATAAATCCCGACAGGATACAAATTTTTAGGGGTAATTTTTTTAAAACCTCCGACCGGGATGATGTTGGCGGTGCGGGCGATAGTAGCGGCGGTCTCGGCCGCCTCGAGCATCTTTACGAAATCTATGGAATCGGTGTAGGCATAACCGACCTGATCGTCCTGAACGGCCCGGACGCCAACTCCCATAACAATGCCACTGCTGATGTCCTTTATAATTCCATCCTCGAGACGCAGGCTGGAAGTGGTGCGATATTCGAAGAACAGATCCGCGCTTTGAGCGCCTTTCGCTAAAGCTTTTTCCAATAATTGACGGGCTTCGGCTGCCGAAACCGCAAAAATGGTTTCCAAATCATGGAGATTCCGGTCAGGGCGGGTGTTAGCGCAACCCATTTTCCACCAGGTTGGTGCGGTTGCCAGACCAGCCGCCAGAACTCCGCTGGTTTTGATAAAATCGCGTCTTTTCAAGATGCCCCCCGAAATATGAGAGATGGTTTTTAGAAACAATAAAAAATTTCATCTTTTTTAAAAGAGTTTATTCAATTCGACCTGTAATCTGATAAAAATCGTATCTAAAAACAAGGTCGTTTTAAGCATAGAAACGCCAGGCGTTGACCGATTGCTGGGTCGGGATGAAAATAGACTTTGTTATAGTACCGAAAAAATTTATATATTCGTCTGGCATGGGTTAATCATAGATTTTTGCTTTTTTTCAGGAGATTATATAAATGGAAAAGAAATCGGTTTTGTTTATTTGTACCGGAAATTCAGTGCGCAGCCAAATGGCCGAGGCCCTGCTGCGTCATTTCGGCGGCGAACGGTTTGAAGTTTTCAGTGCCGGTTTTACTCCGGCCGGCATTCATCGTTACACCAAGCAGGTTTTAGGTGAAATTGGTATTAATATCGATCGGCAATATTCTAAACATGTGGACGAATACCGCGCCCGCTCGTTCGATTATGTGATTGTTTTATGTGAAGTCGCGGCGCTGAGCTGCCCGGCCTTTCCCGGCAACGCCGAACGGATAAATTGGTTCATAGACGATCCGATTCGGGTTATCGGCAGTGACGAAATGCGCTTGCGGGCTTTCCAAATCACCCGTAATATTCTTCGCGACCGGATCTTGAAATTTATCAAAGAAAAAGGGGCCGCGAACGGCGAGTAAGCCAACGTGAACACACCACGGTTACGCTTAATCCCCTTAGCAGCCGCAGAAAGAAATGCTTTTGTCAATTTCGGGCGTCTGATAGAGATTAACTGGGCGACAGACTTGACCTGAGCCTAAATTATGATTATCTTAAAAATGCTTTGGAACATCACTATCAGAGGTTTGTTGAAAAGCGTATGAGAAAAATATTACAAATCGCTTTTTTTATTTTGCTGGTTGCGACGCTCGGATTTTCCCAGTTCGGCAAGAATAAAGTTCAGTATGACACCTACGATTGGTCTTATCTGCAAACGGATAATATAGACATCTACTTTTACAAGGGTGGTGAAGCCCTGGCCGAATTTGCCGCGCCTGTGGGCGAGCAGGCTCTGAAGGATATTTGTAAAGTATTGAACTGGCGACTACGCAAACGAGTGACCATGCTGGTATATAATTCTCACAGCGATTTCCAGCAGACCAATGTCACCCTTTCCTATCTTTCTGAAGGCATTGGGGGGTTTACCGAGCTGTTTAAAAACCGGGCGGTGGTTCCCTTTGATGGCTCGTACTATGATTTTTGGCATGTGATCCGGCACGAGCTGGTGCACGTCGTGGTCAACGATATGATTTACGGCGGCAATGTGCAAAGTATCATTTCCGGTCGGGTGCGCCTCAGCATACCGGAGTGGATGAACGAAGGGTTGGCCGAATATTTATCTTATGGTTGGACGGCTCAGACCGATTTGATAATGCGCGACATTGCCCTTAACAGTAACATTCCAAATATAGAGCAATTGGATTATTACTTGGCCTATCAGGGCGGCAACTCGGTATATCGTTTCATTGCCGAAAAATACGGCATAGAAAAAATTGGCCAGGTCTGGGCGCAGATGAAAAGTAAAGGCAGTGCCGATCGGGGATTGAAGGCGGCCCTCGGAATGGACACGAAAGAACTGACCGATAAATGGCACCGCTGGATGCGCACCGAATACTGGCCCGATATTTCCGATCGCAACGAGATTCAGGAAATCGCCGTTAAACTGACCGATCATAAAAAACTGGACAATTATTACAACATCGGACCAGCCGTATCTCCGAACGGAGACAAAATCGCTCTGATGTCAGACCGTAAAGGTTATGCCGATATTTTCCTGATTTCGGCGACTGACGGCAAGGTAATCAAGCGCCTGGTCAGCGGTCAGCGGACGCCCGATCTCGAAGAGTTGAAGTGGCTAAATCCGCGGCTGACCTGGTCGCCCGATGGCAAGAAAATCGCCCTGGCCGTTAAAAGCGGCGCACGCGACGCTCTGATAGTTGTTGACGTAAAAACCAGAAAACGCGAACAGCTGGTTTTTGATGGGTTGGAGGAAGTTTTTACGGCCAGCTGGGCGCCAGACGGCACATCCATTGCTTTTGTCGGGTTGAAAAACGAGCGCTCCGATCTTTATCTCTGGAATTTACAGACCGACAGTCTGATCCAGATTAACGACGATGAAGCGCCCGACTTCGAGCCGGCCTGGTCGCCCGATGGTACAAAGATTATTTATGCTTCTCAGCATTTTCCGTCCCGGACTGATTCCTTGGCTGGAATTCATAAGAATGAACCTCAGTTATTACAGACCGATCTGTTTTGTATTGATATGATAACGAAAGAAATCGTCCGCCTGACCGATACGCCCTGGAATGAAAATTTTCCGGCGTGGGCGCATACCCGCAACGCCATTGTTTACACCTCGGATTACAATGGTATCTACAATTTGTATGTCATGGATTTGGACACCCGCGCAAGCGGCGCGATTACCAATGTCCTGACCGGCGTTTCGCAGCCCAGTCTATCCAGAGACGATCTGCGCCTGGTTTTTGCCGGCTATGCCGATCTGGGATGGGACATATACTCTATCAGCAATCCGCTCGATCTTTTACAAGCCCCAAAAGAGATCAAACCGACGATTTTTGCCAACGCTCTGATGGAAACCTGGAAAAATCCGGAAAAAATGAAGCGTTTCGATTTTCCAACTCCGGAAGAAACAAAAAGTACGCGCTCACAAAAAATCGGTTATGTTGGCAATTATTCCAATTACGTTTTCGCGCCCGATTTTACTAATTACGTGGATGAAGATGAGGAAGAACGCCAGCCCGATTCAACTTTCGCCGCAGACTCTGCTTATCAGAAATCTGCCGACGGAAAGTATCCGGTTATTCCCTACAAGACCAAATTTACCCTGGATGTGGTTTACAGCCAGGCTGGATACAGCAGTCTCTGGGGTTTGCAGGGCACGACGGTTTTCGATTTCAGCGATATTCTCGGCAACCACCAGATTTCATTCGGAACAGAGATGTACATTGATCTGGAAAACAGCGATTATTATCTGTCATATATGTACTTAGCCAGGCGAACCAACTGGGCGCTGACCGGATTTCACACCGCGAATATGTGGTATTACAATTATTATGAATTATATCGGCTACGCAATTATGGGGTGGATTTTTCCGTGTCGCGGCCTTCAAGCCATTTTTCACGAATCGAGCTCGGAGCCACTTCGTATAATGTCGAGCAGAAGTATATTTTTGCCCTGACCGGCGAAGAACTTTCCTCCTTTAATATCACCACGCTCCTGCCGCGGGTCGGTTTTGTGTTTGATAATTCGCTCTGGGGCTATCTGTGCCCGATCGACGGCTGGCGGGCGCGCTTGGATTTGCTCGCCAGTCCGAAGTATCAGGAGAACAGCCTGGGCTTCTACAGTGTAAAGGCCGATATCCGGCGCTACCTTAAAATCAACCGGGACTACTCCTTCGGCCTGCGCCTCTCCACCGGTTTCAGTAATGGCAAGAACGCCCAGCGCTTCTTTCTGGGCGGCGAGGAGAATTGGATCAACTATGATTATCGTAACGATATTTTTACCAATGATTCTTCGTTGGTTCAGAATATTTATTTTTCGGATTTCATTACCCCCTTGCGCGGCGCCCTGTATTATGAGCGGGCCGGCAACCGGTATTTTCTGACCAATCTTGAGTTTCGTTATCCGTTCGTGAAATATCTGGCGCTAGGCTGGCCGCTGCCGATGACCCTGGGCGGTATCCAGGGCACAACCTTCCTGGATCTGGGCGCAACCTGGTATGACGATAAACTGCACCCATTCAAGAACGATGATTCACGTGGTTTCATGATGGACGATCTGGTGGCCGGATATGGCTTTGGTTCGCGGATTTACCTGGGTTATTTCGTCCTGAAAATAGATGTCGCCTGGCGGTTCGATATGTACCGGACCTACAGTCCGCGCTGGTACTTCTCTTTTGGGACGGATTTTTAACTTTTTCTGAGAAATTAACCGGAAAAGACTTGGTCGGATTGACGAGGCTGATTAGTTTAGGCCGCAGATTGGATTATTTTTTATTGTTAGATGAAGTATTTTAAATTTGTCATACTCTGTTTTATCTGGAGCACGACCTGGGCGGTGATCAAGGTCGGGCTGGATCAGACGCCGCCAATGGTCGGCCTGGCTCTGCGTTTTGGAGTGGCCGCTCTAATCTTGGGAGCGGCGATTATCTGGAAACGCCGCCGCATCGTCTTTGACCGGATCTCCGTACAAAATTATTTCGTCATCGGCTTGCTTACCATGGCACTCAGTTATTTTTGCACCTATTGGGCGGAGAAATTTATTTCAAGCGGGCTGACCTCGATACTATGGACCGCCCTGCCGATTATGGTAGGGATTTTTGCTCGCTATATGTTGCCTAACGAGCGAATGAGCCGCCTCCAGATACTGTCTGTAATGATCGCACTGAGCGGGGTTGTCATCATTCTTTTCGATCAACAGTTGATTTTTAATTCTCGTCTGTTGATGGGCGGCTTGATCGCCCTGGCCGGCGTGGCGGTTTCGGGTTGGCCGAACGTTTTCCTGAAAACCCGTCGTCAGTCCTATGATCCCCTGACTCTGACAGCCATGGCGATGGCGATCGGCTCCGGGATACATCTGATCGGAGCGACAGTGTTTGGCGAGTGGGCGAAAATGGTCTGGGATTTTAAGAACATCGGCGCAATTGTATACCTGGGTTTGTTCGGCTCGGCAATCGCTTTTTTTGTTTACTATGATCTTTTAAATCAAATCAGTGTGGTCAAGCTGACCTTTGTCACTTTTATCACTCCGGTGTTTGCGACTCTAATCGGCGCTTTCTGGCTAAACGAGCTGGTAACCTGGCGTGAAATCGGTGGGATGTTGCTGATCTTTGCCGGGTTGGTGCTGTATGATTTAAAAAAGTACCTCGCGATTCTGAAACAGCGTAAAGGAGAAGTCGCGCATGGCTGAGAAATTCAAAAACGTCTTCGTATGCAATCAATGCGGCGCCATCCAGCCCAAGTGGCTCGGCCGCTGTCCGGAATGCGGAGCCTGGAATTCTTTGGTTGCCGAGCAGGTGCAGAAGAAAACCCGCTCTGTGGAAAACGCGCCGGTTCGCCGCAACCTGGTTTCTCTGAATTATACCGGCGGTGCGCCCCAGGAAAGACTTTTAACTGGGATAGCCGAATTTGACCGTGTTCTGGGTGGGGGATTCGTACCCGGCTCAGTGGTGCTGATCGGCGGCGAGCCCGGCATCGGCAAATCAACGCTGATCATGCAGGCTTTGACGTGCCTGAAGGGTGGAAAATTGTTGTATTTTTCCGGTGAAGAATCTGAACAGCAGTTGGGTTTGCGCGCCCGTCGCCTGGAAATTGAAGACCCGCGCATCATGGTAGCCTGCGAGAATAATCTAGAAAATATTCTTTTTCAGATGGAAAGCGAGCGCCCGGCGGCAGTCGTGATTGACTCGATTCAAACCGTTTATTCCGACCAGTTCGAAAATGTGCCCGGCAGTGTTACCCAGGTGCGGGAATGTGCCGGTAAAATCCTGCGCCTGTCGAAAGAACTCAGCCTGACCACGGTGTTTGTCGGTCATATTACCAAAGATGGAATGATCGCCGGCCCGAAAGTGCTGGAGCATCTGGTTGATACGGTGCTTTACTTAGAGGGCGGCAAGAATAATTTTTATCGCACGTTGCGGGCGGTAAAAAACCGCTTCGGCTCGACAAATGAGGTTGGAATTTTCGAGATGAAAGATCGCGGCCTGGCAGAGGTTGGCAATCCTTCTGGGTTCTTTCTGGCGGAAAGGCGCGAACATGTCGCCGGATCGGCCGTGACGGTCAGCATGGAGGGCACCCGACCTTTTCTGATCGAGGCTCAGGCGCTGGTGACTCAATCGTCCTATGGTACGCCGCAGCGCTCGGCCAACGGAATTGATTATCGTCGTTTCGTGATGCTGATCGCCGTCCTCGAAAAGCGCGCCGGCCTGCCCCTGCGCACCCAGGATGTCTTTATCAATCTAGCCGGGGGATTCAAGATAGATGAGACTGCGATTGACCTGGGAGTCACCGCCGCCGTAGCCTCGAGTTTCAAAGATCAGCCGCTGGATTCCCGGGCCGCATTTATCGGTGAAGTCGGGCTGGTAGGCGAAGTCCGGAGTGTTCCTTTTCTGGAAAACCGCATCCGCGAGGCGCTTAAATTCGGCTATGCCAATGTTTATATTCCCAAATCCGGTCTGAAAGTGATTGACAAAGATTTGAAAACCAGAGTGATTCCCGTCGAATCGCTCGGTCAAGTATTTTCACGAATTTTTTAAGTGCTTTATGTCTGTCAAATTTGTTGCAAGACAGAGAATGCCATTTATCGTCGAGGCGACCGATAAAGCTACCGCCGCGCGTGCCGGAGCTTTCACGACGGATCATGGAGTGGTAAAGACTCCGATCTTTATGCCGGTAGGAACACACGGCGTGGTCAAAACTCTGACTCCGGCAGAGCTGCAAGACTGCCGGGCTCAAATTATTCTTGGCAATACCTATCACCTCTATTTGCGTCCCGGCCTGGATGTAATCCAGGCGGCCGGCGGTCTGCATCGTTTCAATTCCTGGCCGGGGCCGATCCTGACGGACAGCGGCGGGTTTCAGGTCTTTAGTCTGGCGCATTTGGGAAAAATGACGGAAGATGAAATCGTTTTCCGCTCGCACATTGACGGCTCGGAGCATCGTCTTTCACCGGCCATTTCCATGGAAATTCAGCGCGCTCTCGGCTCGGATATTGTCATGGCCTTTGACGAATGCACCCCCTATCCATGCGCTTACGAATATGCCCGCCAGGCTCTGGAGCGCACCCACCGCTGGGAGGGCCGGTCGCGCGAACATTTTTTGAAATTAGAACCGCTGTATGGTCATCGTCAGTACCAGTTTGGCATAGTGCAGGGATCGGTTTATGCCGATCTGCGGGCGGAAAGCGTTCGTGCGCTAATGGATATGGACTTTGATGGATATGCGGTTGGCGGACTGGCGGTCGGTGAACCCAAGGCGCAAATGTTCGAGATTCTGGCGGGAGTTACCCCGCAACTACCTGAAGATCGTCCCCGCTACCTGATGGGGGTCGGCAAACCGGAGGATATTGTGCGCGCGATCGGTATGGGTGTTGACATGTTCGACTGTGTCCTGCCCTCGCGCAATGCCCGCAACGGCACGCTCTATACCTGGAATGGAAGGATCATTCTCAAACAGAGCCAGTATCGGATGGATTTTTCCCCACCCGACGTAAATTGTGGCTGCTACACCTGTCGTAATTTTTCGCGCGCCTACCTACGTCACCTTTTTATGAATGGCGAAATGACCGGTTTGCGCCTGAACACCCTCCACAATGTGCATTTTTTTCTGGAATTGGTCAGCCGGGCGCGCCAGGCGATTCTGGCGGGCAAATTTGCGCAATGGCAGGCGGACTTTTTCCGGAATTATCCCGAAGAACCCGATCATTCGGCCGAGAATGAAATTCACCGCGCGGAACGGCGCCGGAAACATCTTGAAGAAAATGATGAAAATTGTGTGTAACTTACTGCGTTTATTGTCAAAGTAATTGCAACTGGTTAATAGAAAGAACTTCCAGCATAGATGAATATTGACATATCTTATCCCCCGGGCGATATGAAACGCTTGTCCCCGGAAGAAATAGATCGGCACATTGCCGCTATCCGCTCTCATTTTGGTTCCCGTCTGCTCATTCTAGCGCACCATTACCAAAACGATCGGGTGGTGCGGCAGGCCAACGCCGTCGGTGATTCGTTCGCCTTGTCACGCCGGGCGGCGGCGACGGATGCCGAGTTTATCGTTTTTTGCGGAGTGCATTTCATGGCCGAAACCGCCGACCTGCTGACCGCCGGCGATCAGAAAGTATTTCTGCCATACATAGCCGCCGGTTGTTCGCTGGCCGATATGGCCGAGATTGATACGGTGAAGAAAACTTGGAATCGAATCCGCGCTCTCGTTGGCGACGTCCTGACGCCGGTTACATATATTAATTCCAACCTTGATCTGAAGGCTTTTTGTGGGCAAAACGGTGGCATAGTCTGCACCTCATCAAATGCCCGCGCCGCTCTAGAGTGGGCCTGGGCGCAGAAACCGAAGATTTTTTTCTTCCCCGACCAGCATCTGGGGCGCAATACGGCCGTCCGGATGGGTATCCCGCCCGCAGAAATATTTATGATTGAACCCGGCCGGCCGATTGATGACGAATCCGCGGAGCGCATTAAACAGGCGCGCCTGATCTTGTGGAACGGCTTTTGTGATGTTCACCAAGCCTTTGCTTTGCAGGACATCGAGCGTTTGCGCGCGGAAATGTCGGGAATTAAAATCATCGTTCATCCGGAATGTTCGGCGGAAGTGGCCGAAAATGCCGATTATGTCGGCAGTACGGAATATATCATCAAGACGATCAGCGCCGGAGAGCCGGGCAGTGTCTGGGGCGTCGGAACCGAAAAGAATTTAGTTTACAGACTGGCCGGTCAGCTGCCGGACCGCAGGGTGATTTTATTACAAATGGAAAAATCTTGCTGTCCTACGATGGCGATGGTAACTCCGGTCCATTTGCTTTACCAACTTGAGAGTTTGCGTGACGGCAAAATGTTCAACAGGATCGTTGCCGATGAAAGACTGCGTGATGATGCGCTGACAGCCGTCCGCAGAATGTTGGAGTTGAAAATATGAAAGCCGCCGAACCCTATCGAGAAACAGATGTTTTAGTAATCGGAGGCGGTTTGGCTGGCTGTTCGGCGGCCTATGCTGCCGCCAGGGCTGGATTGCGCGTCGTTTTACTGACAATCAATCAGAACGCCAGCGTGTCTTCATCCTATCATGCTCAGGGCGGCATTATATACCGGAATCCATCCGATACGCTATCTGATTTTATGGCCGATTTTCAGGCTTCCGGGGTCAATCTGGTCAACGAGAGAGCGGTTTTTGATATTTTTACGCACGGCCCGCATTTAATTGAAGAGATATTAGTAAAAGACCTGGCGGTGCCTTTCGATCACACATCGGATGGTGAAATTGCGCTGACGCGCGAGGGAGCTCATTCGCGACCGCGGATTGCTTTCGTAAAGGATTTCACCGGCCGGGCGATCCAGGAGCGTTTTCATAAAAAACTCAGACAGACCGCCAATATCGAAATTTTAGCGAATACGACCTGTGTTGATCTGATCACCCTGGCGCATCACTCCTTAAATCCCCTGCATATTTATGAGCCCAGCACCTGTGCCGGAGCCTATGTTTATTTTCAGGATAACGGTGAGGTTCATCCGATTCTGGCCAAACAAACCATCTTGGCGTCCGGCGGTCTGGGAAGACTTTATTTGCACACCTCGAACCCACATCACGCCCGGGGTGACGGCTATGCCATGGCCTACAGAGCGGGGGCGCGCCTAATGAATATGGAGTATGTTCAGTTTCATCCAACTACGCTTTTCTCTACGGACGATGAGCGCTTTCTGATCAGCGAAGCCGTCCGTGGTGAAGGTGGAATTCTGCGCAATAAAGAGGGTGAAGATTTTATGCCGCGTTATCATCCACAGGGTTCGCTGGCGCCGCGGGATGTCGTGGCGCGTAGCATTATGCAGGAAATTGGCCGGACCGGCACTCCGTATGTTTACCTGGATGTAACGCATAAGAACGCCAGTTGGCTCAAGGAACGTTTTCCGCAGATTTACGATCAGTGTCTGGCGGTCAAGGTTGATATGGCGACCGAAGGCATTCCGGTCGTCCCGGCCGCGCATTACGAATGCGGCGGAGTGGCCGTGGACGGTCTGGGTAACACAACAATCCATCGTCTGAAAGCCGTTGGTGAAGTGGCCTGCAGCGGGCTCCACGGCGCCAATCGTCTGGCGAGCAGTTCGTTGCTGGAGTGTCTGGTGTATGGAACTCTGGCCGGGCGTGATTGTGTCGAACGGATTAACCGCGATGAAATAATTTTTCCTGATGTAGCCCCCTGGAAGGTAGAAGAGGAACCTCTCGACCCAGACCTTTTTCAGCAGGATCGTTTGACGATTAAACACACCATGTGGAATTATGTTGGCATTGTGCGCACGACCAAGAAGCTGGAGCGCGCCGGAGGAATCCTGTGGCGTCTACAGCGGGACATAGAAAATTTTTATGCCCACAGTCAGCTGAACGACGATCTGATCGGTCTGCGCAATGCCGCTATGACGGCTATGCTGGTTTTACACGCCGCTCGTTTAAATAAATCCAGCCGGGGTTGCCATTACCGTCATGATTAATTAATATTAATAGATAAAATGGAGGTTCAATGAATACTTTATTATTTGCAGGATCGATGAGTGGCGGGGCTCAGGCCCAGAACACCAATCCAATCCTATCCCTGCTGCCGTTTTTACTGATTATCGTGCTGATGTACTTCCTGATGATTCGTCCGCAGGCCAAGAAACAGCGCGAAAAAAGTGAAATGCTCAAGGCTATTCAACCCGGAGATGACATTGTCACAATCGGCGGAATTTACGGAAAGGTCGAGGGCGTGAAGGACAAAAATATTCTGATTGTTAGAATTGCCAAAGATGTCAAAATAAACATATCGCGCTCGGCCGTAGCCGACAAGGTGCAGGAAAAGGTGGTCTGATCGACTATGGCTATTCTACCGGTTTATGTCTATGGCAGTCCGATATTGCGTAAGAAGCTGGCACCCCTCAAGGAACTTCCGGCGGATTTCGACCGGATCGTAGCCGATATGTGGGAGACCATGTATGATGATGACGGGATCGGCCTGTCGGCCAATCAGGTAGGATTGGATTTGCGCTTTTTCGTGGTCGATTTTTCCCTGCGTGATGAAAATGTCAACCGGGAAGTTATTATCAATCCGGAGATCATCGCCGCCGCAGGTGAAGTTTTCGGAGAAGAAGGTTGTCTCAGCTTGCCCGGTATCCGCGAGCAGGTTCCCCGGGCGGAAAGGATTACTCTGCGTTATGAGACTCCCGCACGCAAGGTCGTTGAGCGGGATTTCGATGACTGGTTGGCGCGGGTTGTTCAGCACGAGGTTGACCATCTTAATGGTGTTTTCTTTACCGACCGGGTCAGCGCTCTCAAGCGCAGTTTTCTAAAGTCTAAACTGAAACATCTGGCTGAAAAAGCCGCCCAGGGCGTTTTTGCCAAAGATATTGAATAAAACGCTATGCAAATAGTCTTCATGGGCACCCCGGATTTTGCCTTGCCGACTCTCAGGGCTTTAGGCGCGTCGCGGCATGACCTGCTGGCGGTGGTGACTGGTCTGGACACTGCCCGCGGTCGCGGACAGACGGTTCAGTATTCTGCGGTGAAAAACCTCGCTCTTGCGCTGAAAGTTCCGGTGCTTCAGCCTGAATCGTTGCAGGATCCGGTTTTTATTAAGGAAATACAGGAATATAAAGCCGATCTCTATGTCGTGGTTGCTTTCCGAATTCTGCCGCCGGAACTGATCGCTATTCCGCGTCGCGGAGCCGTCAATCTGCACGCCTCTCTCCTGCCCAAATACCGGGGCGCCGCTCCGATCAACTGGGCGCTGATAAACGGCGAGACCGAGACCGGTGTAACGATTTTCCAGATTAGGCCGAAAGTCGATACCGGCGATATTCTCATGCAGGCTAAAACCCGCATTGATCCGGCGGATACCTACGGAACGTTAGCTCCGCGTCTGGCGACAATCGGCGCCAACCTGATGCTTGCGGTTTTAGACGGGTTAGACTCTGGAGTTCTCACAGGCGTGCCGCAGGATAATTCTCAGGCGACGGCGGCGCCCAAGATCTTCCCCGAACTGGGTGAGATAGACTGGCATAAACCGGCCGCCGATCTGAAATATCTGATCCACGGACTCTCTCCGACTCCCGGCGCTTATACCTATTTTCGGCAGAAAAGGTTAAAAATCCTCAGCGCGATTTTTGAAAATGGAGACTACTCTGCGGAGCCCGGCGAGATCATTTTATGCGATAAAGCCGTTCTGAAAATCCAGACCGGTCAGGGGGTGCTGATCCCAACGGTTCTGCAATATGAAGGGCGCAAACCCCTGCCAGCGGCTGAGTTTTTACGCGGTTTTACAGGCAAAGCCGGAGAAAAATTTGACTTGTGAACACACGTGCCATCGCCGCCCGGATTCTGAACAAACTAGCGCCCGACGGAAGTGATTATGAAAAGGTCATCACCCGGGAGATCGCCTCTAACAATCTGACCGATTCCGATGGTGATCTGGTCTTTCTGCTGGTAAAAGGTGTTATTCAGTTCCGGAGCCGACTGGATTTTATTCTTGATCTGGCGCGGACTAATTCGCACAAACGGCTTGAAAATAAAGCGCGGAATCTGCTGAGGCTGGGTGTTTTCCAGATCGTGGATCTGAAGATACCGCTTTACGCCGCCGTAAATGAGACCGTCGCGGCAACCCGCCAGATTGAGCGCCCGGATTTAGCGCCGCTGGTAAATGGTGTGCTACGCCACCTTCCGGACGAGAGAGCCTGGCTTCGCAAGTTACATTCCTTAGACAGACCATCTGCGCTGGCAATCGAATATTCACATCCCGCGTGGCTGGTGAAAAAATGGCTGGAGGATTTCGGTGCAGATGAGACAGTAGCGCTCCTGCGTTTCAATAATGAATATCAAGATATCTTTTTCCGACATAATTCTCTTAGAATTGGCTGGCCGGACCTGGAGGTGTTGCTAACGGCCGCAAAATTTCAAATACGGGTGTTCGAATCGGAGCCAGTGGTATTTTTCATAGTCGACCGACCGGGCGCCTTGTTGAGGAGCGCCATTTTTCAAGAAGGCTATTGTACGGTGCAGGATTTCACCCAGTCGCTGGCGGTGCGCCTGCTGGATCCTCATGAAGGTGAGACTATTCTGGATGTCTGCGCCGCGCCGGGTGGAAAAACAGGCCTCGTCGCTCAGCTGACCAACAACAAGGCGGCTATCGTTGCCAACGACCGCGCGCCCGGTAAAATTGATTTGATTAAAGAATCAGCCTTCCGTTTAAAGATTGATTCTTTAAATTATAGCATGGCCGACGCCAGCACAGAAAAATTCCCGGAAGTTGACAAAGTCTTGGTAGATGCGCCTTGTACCGGGACGGGTGTGTTAGCGCGGCGGGCCGATTTACGCTGGAATCGCCGACCCGAAGATCTAGAAAAAGCCCGGCAATTACAGGATCGAATCTTGAATAATGTCGCTGCCGCAGTGCGGCCGGGTGGAGTTATGGTTTACAGCACCTGTTCTTTGGAAAAAGAAGAAAATTGGGAGAGGGCAGATAGATTTTTAGCTGATCATCCGGATTTTCGGATCGAACCAGCGGTTGGTTGGGCGGAAGCGCGGTTTTGTGATGAGCGCGGGGCTATCAGAATTTTACCCTTTAAACATAATCTGACCGGCGGCTTCGCGGTGCGCCTGGTCAGAGCAATCGGATAATCATGGCAATACAGACAAAAATTCGTAATTGGTTTCGATTTTTAGCGGCTTTTATCATTCTCGGAATCGGCTTAGCTCTGGTGGCCGATAAGATTATTCTGCCTCTTTATGTGCATCATGGTCGGGAATCGGAGATGATAGATGTGCGCGAGAAGAGTGTTGTCGAGGCTATTCAACAGCTAGAAATCAATGGTTTTACCGCTCAGGTGGTTGATACGGTCGAGAGCGGCAATCATCCCAGGGGAATCGTGCTGGATCAACAACCGCCGCCCGGCCGTATGGTAAAAAAGGGGCGGATGGTGAGCCTGATAATTACCGGCGGTGAGCGCTTTGTTCAGATGCCCAATCTGGTGGGCCGCGCCCTGAAAGCCGCCAACATCAGTCTTGACAATCATAAATTGGTGCTTGGCGATGTTGAATATTTATATTCTTCCGATAAACCCGAAGGAGTGGTCTGTGAACAGAGCCTGGTTCCAGGTTCAATGGTCAGCGTCAACACGCCGGTAAATTTGGTTGTCAGCAAAGGTAAACCGGCTAGGGTGCTTGAAGTCCCCATGCTAACCGGCCTGAGCCTGGAAGAAGCCCGCGATGCAATCCGCAAGGCCGGTTTTAAGGTTGGTCTGATCCGCTATGTACCGACCAGCGACCTTAATCCGTTTACTATCATCGATCAAGCGCCCCGACCAGGCGGCCGTTATGATAATCCGATCAATATTGATTTACAGGTGACCAGTGAGCCATAAAAAGCCTGCGCCGCAAGTTGTTCCCTCTCTGCTTTCAGCCGATTTTACCCGTCTTAAAGCTCAGATCCGCGCTGTAGAAAAAGCGGGCGCCAGGCGGTTGCATTTGGATGTCATGGACGGTCATTTTGTTCCGAATATTACGATTGGGCCGTTCATTATCGCCGCCATCAGAAAGGCGACCGGTTTGCACCTCGAAACGCATCTCATGATTGAGAACGCCAACAAGTACATCGAACGGTTTATCCAAGCCGGCAGTGATACGGTGATTGTGCATGTCGAGGCCAGCCGGAATCCGCACGCTGATTTTGATCTAATCAGAAAACTGGGGGCCAAAGTCGGGATCGTGCTGAATCCGCCAACCAAGTTTGAGATGGTCGAGCCGTACCTGGCCGAGATTGATCATTTATTAGTAATGACGGTAAATCCCGGCTTTGGGGCGCAAAAGATAATTGCCGGCGCGCTTGACAAAGTCCACCGGGCACAGGTCTGGCAGGAACGCTATGGCTTTTTGATTGAAGTGGACGGCGGAATTAACCGTCAGACGATAGGTATGGCGGCGCTAGCCGGAGCGGATTTATTAGTAGCCGGCCATGCGGTTTACGGTCGGGGGCGGCCTGGCCAGGCATTTAAAACTCTATCCCAACTGATTCAATGATCCGGACGGTCAAAGAAGGCGAACTAGGACGCAAGGCGATCCATTATTTATCTTCTTTAATACCGTTGGTCTATCAATTTTGCTACCCACGCCAACCGGCGATTCTGATAAGCGGGGTGCTTTTCCTGGGAATTGTTGTGGCTGAAATGTTGAGGATGAATTTTCCGGTTTTACGGCGCACCTACTGGAAGATCTTCGGTGGAATGATTCGTCCGCGCGAGTTTCGTAATCATTTTACGGGTGCGACATATGTGTTTATGGGTGCGTTCCTGGCGATATTTTTTTTCCCAAAGGAAATTGCCGTGACAAGCCTGTTGTTCCTGACGGTCGGCGACCCGACCGCCTGCCTCGTAGGGTTGTCCGTTGGCCGGATCAGGATTTATAACCACAAGACCCTGGAGGGAGGGATCGCTTTCGTGGTTGGTTCGGTGCTTGCGACAGTATGGATCGGCGGAATTCCGTTCTGGATCAAGGTCGTCGGCGCGATTGTCGCCTGCTGTGTGGAGGTGCTGCATCGTAGAATAGATGATAATGTGTTAATACCTCTGTTCAGCGGGACGACGATGCTCGCTTTGGTGGAATTGCTGGAATTTTTATGAGGATAAAATGGATAAAACGATACCGGCGCCGAAATTCTTATACCGTCAGATGCTGGGTTTCGTTGCCGCCAGGCAGACTGAAGTAAAAAACGAAGCGCGTTTGAATCTGGACGTTCTTTTTGCACATGGTGAACATATCGTCCGCAGCCTGGAAAAATCGGACGATCTTATCAATCTGGCGATTTTGTATTATGATCTTGAAGATTTAACGATTTCGCATGCCGCTAATGTTGCCATTTTGGTCGCTAAACTGGGTATGATTGTAAGATACCCGTTTGACAAAACGGTGAGGCTGGTCGGTGCGGCTCTGATTCACGATATCGGTGCGGGGCGCATTCCCCCGGAGGTTAGCGGCAGGGACTATAAATATTTGACGGCCGACGAAATTGGTATTTTTGAATCACACTCAGTTCTGGGATTCGAAGCCGTACGCAAATATTATCCTCAGTGGGAAGATTTAGCCGAGGTGATTTTACAACACCATGAAAAATGCGACGGTCAGGGTTATCCGCGGCATTTGAAATGCGACCAGATGCGGAGCGAAGCAAAAATCATTTCTATGATCGATACCTATGAAAGTTTACTGCATCCCCGCGCCCATCGAGATGTGCTTGTGCCCCCGGTCGGAATACAGGAGATCGTGGCTTGCAAGGGCACCTGTTACGACGCCGGCCTGGTGTCGGCGTTAGTCAAGAGCATTTCGATATATCCGGTCGGCTCATATGTACAACTCTCCACCGGTGAAATTGGTAGAGTGGTGCAAACGTCAAAGACCAATCCGGTTCGCCCGGTGGTCAATCTGATTCTGGGAGCAGATGGTAAACGCATAACACCCCGGAAGATTGATCTGATTTCCGAATATCTCTTAACGATTCGCCGCTGTGTTCCACCGCCGATTGACATTCACAAATTGTTATTATAATTAGCGTTTTGGTGACTCACAGGCCATCTCATTATTAAAATAAAAACGGATTGGGTAATTTGCCGGTACTGGACGATTCAGATCCCGGATAAAGTTAAGCGAATAGAATTAATTCGGCACCCCGACGTTATTCCTAACCTCCAGACGTTGCAGACAGCGAAGCATTACGGAGAGTAGATCATGACGATCCAGCGGCTTATAAAGGTAGTCGTAGGCTCCCAGTTTAATAGCGCCTTCCAGCAAATGTTCATTCCGGAACCCGGAAATCATGACGGCGGTTAGGTCGGGTTGAATTTCCTTAAGAGCGGTCAAAGTCTGCAAGCCGTCTACCTCCGGCATAAACAAATCAATAAAAGCCAATGCACAGGGTTGAATTTTTAGCATCTCAATTGCCTCACGGCCGTTGGCGGTCGGAATTATCTTAAATGGCGAGTCTTCGAACATTTCGCAGAATAGAGCGAGGGTAGCCTGGTCGTCGTCCACCACCAACACACTGTATTTGTTGAAAGTTTCCATGTTCTACCGATAAGTTACTGATTGTGAGACAGGCGCCCAATCGCGGGGGCAAAGAGTCAATAAATTTGGATATTTATTCAGAACAAAGCGGGCGTCTTTTGAGGGTTCAGAATGGACGGCCGGGCGCCAGACCGGTCTTGATCGCGGATGGTTTGTCTGGGATATGGAGGGAGATCTTTTTGGCCCAGCGCCACTTCCAATATTGCCGTCATGTCGAGAGAGAGATCGGTCTTGGTGAAGTCCCGCCATCGGGTTGGAGAAACTTGCGGAACTTTTCAGAGATAAAGGTGATATTATCCACTTTAAGACCATACGTTTTTATTCAAACAAATCGTATGCCATTACGTTATTGGACGGTTATAGCTCTGTTTAACAAATAATTGTGCCGACATCAGCAATTTGTTACCGATAAAAATATGTCACATTATTGCGACGGTTCTGTTCTATGGGTGAGATTAAATCGGCTCGACTTGTCTGAAAATTGTGACACTGTAAAAATATTGTGTCAACAGGTTAATAATGTAGGTTGTGTTTTTTGATTTT
This sequence comes from uncultured bacterium, assembly GCA_964576275.1. Classification (GTDB taxonomy): domain Bacteria; phylum Fidelibacterota; class UBA2242; order UBA2242; family UBA2242; genus JAGNGI01. The sequence continues at coordinate 100,841 of CAZNUN010000006.1, forward strand.
CAGATAAAGGTTCTGACGTGGAATTCCGGTGATTGCAGCGGCGCGCGAGATGTTCCAGTTGCATTTTTCGAGAATAGATTGAAGATAGTGTTTTTCAAAGGATTGTTTGGCGGATTTATAGTCGGAAATATCAATGGCGTTGTTAAAAGCTGTCTGCGTTGGTGAGGTGATGTAGTCTGGAAGGTCGCAGGCTTCAATACTGTGTTTTTCACATAGCGCCACAGCCCTTTCGATCACATTTTCTAGCTCCCGAATGTTACCCGGCCAAGGATACCGGGATAAAACTGGCTGAAGATCCGAACGGATTCCGGTAACCGATTTTTTAAGCCGAGCTGAATATTTTTTGATAAAATGTTGAACCAGCAATGGTAGATCATCAAGGCGTTCCCTGAGGCTGGGAATGGATAGGGTGATGACGTTTATCCGGTAATACAGATCCTCGCGAAAGTTTTTTGATTTGATCTCGGCCATAAGATCCTTGTTGGTGGCCGAAATGAAGCGGACGTCCGATCGCAGGGTTTCAGTACCACCGATGCGCTGGAAAGTACGGCTTTGTAAAACCCGCAGTAATCTGACCTGAAGAGCCGGGCTGGTCTCGCCAATCTCATCAAGGAAAAGCGTACCCCCATCGGCCTCTTCGAAAACGCCTTTGGTGCGTTTATAAGCTCCCGTAAAAGCTCCTTTTTCATAACCGAAAAGGGTCGATTCGAGCAGAGTCTCGGGAATTCCACCGCAATTGATGCTGATGAATTTGTTAGCGGAACGATGACTCAGCTGGTGAATTGCCTGAGCCAGCAGCTCTTTGCCCGTCCCGGTATCACCGATCAGCAATATCGTAGTGTCTAAGGGGGCGACCTTTTCGACCATTTGGTAAAGTTCCAGCATTTTGGGACTATTGCCGATAATGGTGTCAATCCTGGATTTGAAATCCATCCGGCTCCGCAAGTAGCGGTTTTCATCACGCACAGCCTTGTTGTCCAGGGCTTTTTGAATAATGGCTCGCAAGGAGGCGAAATCATGATAGGGTTTGGTAATGTAATTTTCAGCGCCGGCTTTGATCGAATCGACGATTGTCGCAACATCAGTTTTTCCAGTCGCCATAATAACTGCGACATTCGGGTCAAGCCGGAGCAATTCGCGCAGAACCTGCAGACCATCCATCTTGGGCAAATTGATATCCAGCAGGACCAGGTCAAACAGATTGTTACTGAATTTGTCAAGCGCTTCCGGCCCGCTGTAAGCCGCCTCCATCTCAAAGCCATCTTCCTGGAACAGCTCGATTAATGTGGCACAAATATAATGATCGTCGTCGACTACTAGAATTTTCTTTTTGTTTTTAGACATGATTATCAGTTACCTGTCGGAAAAATAATCAAACACTCCAGCTCACCATTTGAATTACGTGAAAGATTGAATTCGGAAATATATGGTTTGAAACAGAAATACGAGCGCATCATCAGATGAATTTCAGGGGTGACCGGCGACTTTATTTCATGAGCTCTATCTGGGATTGTGGTTTGCTTCAGTTGTTCGAAAAAACGAATAGCTTCATCATCAAATTCGGCCGTGGTCGCAGTCAATCTCAAGTATATTTGATCAGCCCGATAGGTAATGGCGATTCCGAGAGTGCGAACCGGGGCGGACTCCATCAGGCGGACCAGAGCGCTGACGGCAGTCAGCAAACCGCAAGAGAGCGGCTTATAGATCGCTTTAATAAACGGCTGGCTTTCCTGGAGGTCAATTTTTTTGATGATTTTGTGTTTGAAATTCAAATCAGCTTCCAGGTATTTTATTTCGGTCATCACTAAATTTTTCAAGCTGATCGGCCGGATTTCGGGATTTTGTAAATTGGTAATCCGTTCCGCCAGATTACCTAAGATATCTTCGATCTTGGCGACATTATCAAGCATGGCCGGAAAAACCGGGGAATCCGGCATTTTATTTTGCAGGATTTGACTGCGGACTTTGATAATTGTCAGGGGGTTACTGATATTGTGAACGATGCCGGGTATCATTTCGGAAAGTGGAAAAATGTCTTCGTTCGTCACGGCCGGCTGACGATCTTCCGGTGAACTGGAGGTTTGTGGATTCATTAAGAAAAACAGCCCTATTTCTTTGTTATACTTTTGCTATATGAAAAACGGCTACAAAGCCCAGGCAGCCGCTAATTATTTTGAGATTCTCGCTAAAGAAAGAGTCTCGGTCAAGAAGCAGTATTTAGGCTGGGCGGAATCATTCGAACTCTTCCCAGCTGATTTTTGGAATATAGTAACTTACCTTTGATCCGATCGGGTAGGTGATAGTGATTTCGAAATTGAACGATTGACCCGGCTCGATGGTGGCATCGGTTTGTACACCGGTAAGGAACATATGATAATTCCCGGCCACCATCACTGAGTCAGTGGCGATAAGTTTGGTGGCATCATTGAATAATTGCATCCGGATTTGCGGAAAGTCAGCCCGCCGGGCGCCTTCATTTTTTATTTTACCGGTGTATATCGTTTTGTCCTCAAATATTTTTGTGGTGATCGGACCGTCCAGAGTGCATTTGGCGTGTGGGATCTCGGCTTCGCGCGAAATCCGGACGTCGGTCTTGGAGATGGTCAGCTGTCCGATGTTAGTTTGGACGATGATTTTATCGATATCTTCATGGACGATCTTTCCCTTAACGAGGGTACCGTTTTTCAAGATGATTTCATGGGAGATTTCGGGAACCGGTACCAGCTTATTGATTTCTTTGCGGATTTCCGGCGTGGAAGTGCGTAATTCAATCGCCCGGATCTGTTGCCGGATTTCGGCTAATTCCTTGCGCAGCTCTTCAATGCTCTGATCGGTTTCAAAGAATTTTTGAGCGGTAGTGGATTTCTTGGGCTGGGTTTGTTGGGCGAAGCCCGGAATGGCAAGGATGGCGGTAGACATTATCGCGAGTACGATAGTTCTTGTTTTCATTGCACCCCCGAAGCGGATTTTTGGGCCTTCAGAGCCGCTTGGCGAAGCAGCCGGAAGGCTGCCGGATCGCCTATGTTGGCGGCCAGAGCGGTCATTTCATCGAATAAGAGATAGCCGTCTGGGGTTTCCATTAGCGGAATGAGTTGTCTGAAAGCCTCCAGATCTTTGAATTTAATTAAAGCCCTGACCGCCGTCCGGCGGGTTTCGAGGGGAAAATCGGGATTTTTGATGATTTCGATCAGGGGTGGAATGACGGCCGGATCGGTATATTCGCCCATGGCTTTTGCGAGGACATTCACCAGATATTGGTATTCTTCGTGTCCCTGGTTGAGCGCCTCCAGCAGGGCTAGGATTACACGCGACTCCCGGACATCTTCAATGGATTTTATTGCAAAGTCGCGAAGCTGCAACTGCTGTTCCGGATCGCCTAGCATTTCGATGAATGTTTCCGTAATCAGCGGATGGCGTTTTTTACCGAGGATCTCAAAGGCCAGCGATCGCACTGATATTTTGACGCTGTTATCTTTGGCCACGTTGATCAGAATTGGAATAACCCGATCGTCGGGAATCGAACCCAGTAGCTTGGTCAGCGATTCCTGCATCAGGACGTAGTTTTCCTTTTCGGACTGGTAGAGATTTAAAAGTTGCTCTACCTGCAGTTTAACATCCACGGTTTGCAGTTTGGTCATCACGGCGCCGCGGAAATCTATGTATTTCTTCTGAGCGGCGATTACTCCGCCGACCAATGCTTCGACATTTTCCGCATTGGCGTGGTCGATCAGGGCGCTGGCGGTGGCGTTCAGGAGAGCATAATTGAGCCCAACCGATTGTTTCATGAAATCGTGCATGATTTTCAGAGCATCCGGGTGTTGAGTTTCGGCCATAGCCTGGAGAGCGGCGATACGGGTCTCCATCGGCTGGATCGGATCTTTATAGATAGCGATCAGATCGTCGATGGTTTCGATTTTTCCCTTGTTATAATCGACCCGCAGCTTTTCGATTTCTTTGGTGTCGATGGTTTCCATTTTGGAAGCGCAAGACATCATGCCGCCCAGAATCAGATACAATGCGATGGTGTAGTATGTTTTCATGTGTTGATTCCGTTTTTCATTTATCCCGGTTGATTTTAGAACATCTTTATTTTTTTTTCAAGTAAAAACTCGTTTGTTTTCGTGATTGGTGGTTTTATTTTCCAGCGGCCAATAGCATAGTCGTAAATCACGACCATTGAAATGTGCGAATGTAAAATATTGCATCCAATCGCCGAGATTAATAATCACCCCTTGCGGAGTGCGATGTTCTGTCGGCAAGTGAAAGTGGCCGGTGACAATGAACTCGGCCCCGCCCGCCAGCTTTTCCCGGCCATAGGCGATGATCGCCTGACGATCGGCGGACTCTTGTGAAGGACTGCGCATGGTCAGCCGCCGACTTTTTCCCGAAAGGCTGGCGCCCAGTCGGAAAGCAAAATCCGGGTGCAGGAGACGAAACAGCCGAATGGCGAGCCGGTTGCGGAAAACCCGTCGCATTAATCGGTAGCCGCGATCCTGCGGTAAAATACCATCGGCGTGAGCCAGGTGAAAACGCCGCCCGCCGAGAATGATCTCAAACGGTTGGTAATAGACGGCTATACCGAGCGTTTCGGTAAAAAACCGGCCAGCCCAGTAATCATGATTACCACCCAGAAAATGAACCGCACAACCGGCCCGCACCGTTTCGCGTAGTTCGCACAAGACCGGAAAATAGACGCCGGGAATGACCCGGCGGTATTCAAACCAAAAATCGAAAAGATCGCCCAGGATGTACAAAATCCCATGATGACGGCGCACTTCTGATAAGAAATCAAAAAGTCTTGCGCGCTTAACCCCTTCCTCCGGGCTGTCGTTAAGGTGCAGATGGACATCGGAAATGAAATAAACATTCAGACTCATGCAATTTGGAATTTAAGCCAATGAAAAATCATACCAAAGATTTTCTCAATTTCATCGCGGCGCGGTTTTTTCTTTTTATGGGAAAATGGCTTGTCTGGTTTCTAAGAATTAAAAAATTTAAGTTCCTGCTCAGTTGGACCCGCCAGGTGTTTTTATATCGAAGCCGCTGAGATGGCACCGATTTTGTTTTTGAAAACAGTCCGGACATTCCGAAAAAAAATGAATGAAAGAACAGCCCTGTCATGAAGGAAACAATTTTAGTAATCAATCCCGGTTCGACTTCGACCAAGATTGGCCTGTTTGACCGCCAGGAGGCAATCAGAGTCGAGAATATTGATCACGCCGGCACACCGATCAGTCATATGGCCTCGATCCCGGAACAGTTACCGTTGCGGATCGAAATTATCAACGCCACTTTTAAGCCTTGGTTGGAAAAGTGTCGCCTGGTGGCCGTTGTCGGCCGGGGCGGCCTGCTGAAACCTTTGCAGGGAGGCGTTTATCAGGTGACGCCGGGAATGATCGCCGATGCGATAGAGTGTAAATACGCATCGCATGCGAGCAATATGGGGGCACCAATCGCCCAGGAAATCGCCCGCGATTATAATGTACCGGCCTTTGTCGTTGATCCGGTCACGGTGGACGAAATGATTCCGGAAGCGCGTTTATCGGGCTTGCCCGAAATCGAAAGGCTCAGCCGCCAGCATGCTCTGAATATTCGGGCTTGCGTACGCAAAGCTGCCGCCGAACTGGGAACCGTACCTTCAGCGGTGAATTTCATTGTGGCGCATCTGGGCGGTGGTATCAGTGTTACCGCGGTGAATCAGGGCAGATTGATTGATTGTAACAACGCTCTCCTCGGCATGGGTCCCTTCTCCCCGGAGAGGTGCGGTGCCTTGCCGCTGGAAGGCTTATTGAATCTGGCCTATTCCGGAGAGTACACCAAGGCCGAACTGAAGAGTAAACTAACAAAACGAGGTGGACTGATGGCCTACCTGGGCACCAATGATGTCCGTGAGGTTTGGCGGCGAATTGCTGCCGGGGATCGGTCGGCGGAACTGGTTTTCCGGGCAATGATATATCAGGTTGCGAAGGAAATCGGGGCCATGGCGACGGTACTTAACGGGCAGGTGGATCGCATCATTGTCACTGGTGGATTAGCCCGCAGTGCCGAAACCATTGAAATGATCCGGTCGAAAGTCAGTTTTATCGCGCCGCTGATCATATATCCCGGTGAAAACGAGTTGGTCTCTCTGGCGGAAGGAGGCTGGCGGGCGCTGGATGGATTAGAAAAAATCCTGATTTATGAGGATGTTTGAAACGGAGTTTTATGTATGTTGCGCACCTATACCGAAATTTTTAATCAAGTCAGAAGTAATATTAGGGGAAAAACCTTCTCGATCGCGATGGCCGAGGATAACAGTGTGCTGGGGGCTGCGAAAGTTTTAGCCGAGCAAGAAATAGCCCGCGTTATACTAACCGGTGATCCGGATAAGATCCGGCAATGTGCTTCCCGGGTTGGTTATCAGGTGCGGGACGACGAAATCGTTCCGGCTTACAGTGAAGAAGAAGCGGCCGCGAGTGCGGTCGGACTGATCCGCCAGGGACGGGCGGAGATTCTTATGAAAGGTCACACCTCGACGCCGGTATTGATGAGAGCCGTTCTGAATAAAGAGAATGGGCTGCGCTCCGGCGATGTGCTCAGCCATGTCGCCGTAGCGGAAATCCCGACATATCATAAATTGCTCATGGTTTCCGACGGCGGAATTAATATCGCTCCCGATCTGGAAACCAAGCAAGCTATTCTGCGCAATTGCATCCAGGTGGCGAATAAATTGGGAATATCTGAACCTAAGATAGCGGCCCTGTGTCCTATAGAAAAAGTCAATCCGAAAATAGTCGAGACAGTGGACGCCGCGGCTCTGCAGGCTATGTCCGAACGGGGCGAATTCGGCCGGGCGATCGTTGAAGGCCCGATTGCCACCGATGTTGCCCTTTCCGCTAAAGCCGCCGCCCGCAAGCATCTCGATAGCCGGATCGCCGGCGATATTGACGCTTTCCTGGTTCCGGGACTGACCTGCGGCAATGCTCTGTTAAAATTCTTGATGTTTCTGGCAAATGCCAAAGTCGGCGGCGTGGTCATCGGGGCGAGAGTTCCGATAGTGCTGTTATCACGGGCTGACGAGCCATCTGAAAAATTGAATTCCATGCTGCTGGCGATTCTGGTCAGCAGCTGAAAAGCCGCGCGTTTTTCCACCGAATGATTATATTCAAATCCGGTCGCCTTGACCGGCTATGATCTAAATCAATCGGTCTCAAGTCATTTATTATTAATGTTAATGGAAAAGAAGCGTGATCTTACGGGCGGTTGTTTTGAGGCCGTCCATGAAAAAACATTTGACAACGCCAATAGAAATATATATATTGAAGCGGCTTAAAGAATTTTCGACTTGATGTGGAGAGAAACGGTTGAAAAGTAAGTAACAAAAACCATACATAAGGAGGACATCTATGGGTCAACAACAACTGTTACTAATCGTTTTGGGCACAATCATTGTCGGTGTGGCGGTCGTCGTCGGCATTAATATGTTCAGTCAGGGCTCTGTAAATGCCGAACGCGACGCCTTGGTGCAGGATGTAAACTCAATCGCATCCAATGCTGCGGCGTACTGGAGAAAGCCGGTGGAAATGGGAGGCGGTGGCCGGGATTTTACCGGACTTACTTTAGCCAAGCTGGGTGCGGATGCCAGTAACGCCAACGGTTCTTTTGTTCTGGCGGTTGTCGATGATGACAGTATCACAGTAACCGCAACCGGGGCGAATGAGGGAGTCGTTGTGACTGCTGGAATTGGGCCGGATGGAGTAAGCGGCGCCCCGACTATCACCCTGCCTTAATCAGCTTATTTTCTAAAAAGACTAAACCGGTCAGAGGGGTCAGATTGGTGACGTGATGCTCTTTGACCGGTTTGCCTTCCTGGTCGGGAGTTGCATGGAGACTTTTCGGTATACCATTGTCGGAGAGAAAGGCAACCGCAGTCAGGGGTTTATTGAGGCCATCAATAAAAAGGAAGCCCGTAAAGCCCTCCAGGCGCTGGCCGTCAAACGCCAGGTTAAGATAGAATCTCTACAACAAAAAGTCACGTTTGTTTATACTGCCAAAAAAGCGGGTCAACCCAACCTGACCGGCGAGCAGAAGGCTTTTTCGAAAGACGAACTCGTCCAGGCTTTTAAACGCTTCGGATACGAGGAAATTCACGTACAGAAAAAATGGTTTGATTTCAAGGGCAAGGTCCCGCTCAGCGAAGTTGCCAGCTGGATTCGCTTGTGTGCCGATCTGCTGAAGGAAAATCTTCCTTATGACGAAATCCTGACGCTACTGTCCGAAGACACCACTAATAAAACCATGCGCGAAACGATCAAGACGATCAGCAAAGATTTAAAGGACGGCAAGGAAGGCACCGAAGTTTTCTCCAAACACGAGGAGGTTTTTGGAAAATTTCCGGCGTTTATGCTGGCGGTTGCCTCCACCAGTGGCAACATGCAGGCCATTTATGAAAGCACGGCTAAGTTCATGGAGCGCGATGAGACTTTCAAGCGCAATCTGCGCAAAACGCTGGTTTCGCCGTTCATCACTCTGGGAGTGATATTTCTGGTGGTTATTTATTATGTAATGGTCATTTTTCCACAGACGGCCGGGGTTTTCAAGAAATTCGGCAAAACCCTGCCGCCGATGACTTCCAAAACTCTGGAGATCAGCGAATTTCTGGCTGCCAACTGGATTCCGATTGTATTGGCTGTCATCATCCCGCTGGCCGCCCTGATCTACTTTCTGCATACCCCCAAAGGCAAATACCTTAAAGACAAATATATTATTAAAATACCGGTCATAGGAGAACTGATTCATAAAACCAGCATAGAAATCTTCGCGCGGGTTTTTTATTCACTGTATAGCGGTAGCGGCGAAAATGTCAAGGTTATTCAGGTAGCCGCCGAGGCTTGCCGCAATGTATATATGGAGCGCCAGATCAAGGAGGTGGCGATCCCCCTGATGTTGGGCGAAGGCAAAGGAATCGTCGAAGCCATGGAGGCTACCAACGTCTTTACTCGAACCGCCATCTCCCGTTTCCGCTCGGGGGCTGAATCAGGCGCCCTGCGCAATAATGCTCTGCAATTAGCCAATTATTATGAAACGGACACCTCTTACCGAATGGAAAAAGTTATTAATCTTGTCAATTTCATTATCACGATGTTCATTATGGCGGTCATGATCGGAATTACCGTCGTTTCATCGGAGACTTCGGTGATGTAACCAGCTGGATTTTATATGTCCAAACTAATCGGTGAAATATTACTCGAAAAAGGAATCATCACCGCCGAGCATCTTAAAAAGGCGTTGGATATTCAGGCCGGAGAAGCTCCGTCTGCCCGGCGCCAGGTTGGTAAGATTCTTTTTGAGGATCTGGGGATAAACCGGCACGCCGTTCTGCATGAGCTGACGTCCATATTTGCCATCCGCGAGGTAGAAATAACCGCCGACATGATTACCGAAGAGCAAATTAATTTTATCACCGGAATCTTAGATAATCATAACGACGAATTCCGGGCGGCGTTGATCCGCAATAAAGTGATTCCCTACCAGCTCGTGACCCAGAAAGGGGAAAGTGTCCTCACGATCCTGTGCGCCGATCCAACCAACACCGAGATCAAATCGCTGGCCGAGCAATTGCCTTATCCGAAATACGAAATCGTTTACGACCGCCTGGAAAATCTCGATGGAATCATCAATAAGTGTTTGTCAAGCCGGAATGAATTTTTCAGCCTGCTGGACGAAATCGAATATGAGGACGAAGAGGCTCCCAAGGAAGAGATCATTGATGAGGCTGCGCTAGACGCCGAAATCAATCAGAGCGCCCTGACGACCCTTGTAGAAGGAATTCTGGTCGAGGCCGTCCGCCAGGGGGTCAGCGACATCCATATCGTGCCCCGACCAGGTAACGTGACGGATTTTAATTTCCGTCGGGATGGCAAGCTGGCGGTCTATTATTCTCAGAAAGGGGTTAAGCCGGAAGCCATTGCCGCCGTCTTTAAGGACCGGACGCGAAATGTGGATCGCTTTGAACGTGATATTGCCCAGGACGGATTCATTCAGAAAAAAGTCGACGGATATCTGATCCGCTACCGCGTATCGATTGTTCCAATCGTCGGATCTGAATTCGACCGTAAATTGGAAAGCATCGTGATTCGTATCCTGGACGACCGGAAGGTGATAACTGACTTGAAAAAGCTGGGACTGCAGAAACAAGCTCTGGATGATTTCAAGCGCGCGATTAATAAACCCTCCGGAATCGTGATCGTTACCGGTCCGACCGGCAGCGGCAAGAGCACCACCCTGGTGGCCGCCCTCTACTCAGTTATAACTCCGGAAAAGTGCGTTTTAACCGTAGAGGAACCGGTTGAATATCTGATTTCCGGCGCCAGACAACTCAAGATCAGCGACAAGATGACCTTCGATCTGGCGATCCGGGCAATCCTGCGGCATGATCCCGATATTGTTTTAGTCGGCGAAATCCGAGATCTGAAAACAGCCGAAATAGCCATAAAGTTAGCCAATACCGGACATTTGACTTTTTCAACCCTGCATACCAACGACGCCCCAAGTGCCGTTTCCCGTCTTTATAAAATGGGGATCGAGCCTTTTCTGATCGCCTATTCGGTTAATATCATTATGGCTCAGCGCCTGGTACGTAAATTGTGTGATAACTGCAAGAAACCGATTGGACATAAGGATATTGAAGCCGCCCGGCACCTGGGTTTTACCGATCAGGAGATCGAAGAAACCACCTTCTACGAAGCCGTCGGCTGTGATAAATGCCGGAACGGATATAAAGGCCGGATCGCTATCATGGAGGCGCTCTTTTTCACCAAGGAAATTCGCCGCCTGATCGTGGCGGCCGGAGAACAGGTAGACGAGGAAGCCATCCGCAATCAGGCCATTAAAGATGGAATGTTGACCCTGCGGGCTTCCGGGCGGGAACGCATCAAGGAAGGAGTAACCACGATTGAGGAGGTGGCCGCGGTCACGGTTGAGGATTAAACATGGGTATCGGACGGGCTGAGATGCTGATTTTACTGGGAGCGATCGCGATTTTCGGGCAATACACACTGACGATCAACAACAGCCGTTACAACAACGAATTTCGCATCATCGCCTGCGAAAATCAGACCGTGGCAGCTTCAATTGCCGAGAGCATTATCGCTGGCGCCACCACGAAGGAATTTGATGAAACAACCGTCGACGCCACTCTCTACGGCGGCACCGAATTGCTGACCGATCCGCTGGATCTGGGCGCCGAATCCGGCGAAGTTTATCCGGATTATGATGATGTCGATGATTATAAAGATTTCGGTATGACCGACACCGCCGCCAACGGGATAGTCTTTTCGGTCACAGCCGATGTGGGATATGTAGACGCCAATAACCCGGATGTTTTTTCGGTGTCCCAGACTTATTTCAAGGTATTGAAAGTCACGGTTGACAGCGATGAAATTCCCGAACCAATCACGATCAGCCGCATTTTCACCTATTACCATTATTAAGCGGGCAACAGTATGGATTTGGAATTAGCCGGAACTTTTTTAATTGCGGGAATCTTCATCGTTTCACTGCTCGCTCTCAATGGCCAGATTACGGAAACGAATGCCATCAACGCTCTGAATGTAAACGCTCAGAACAACGCCACCCAAATTGCCATGATTTTACGCACCGATCTGAGCCGGATCGGCCAGGGGCTGGAATGTCAGACCGACGCCATTCGGTCGGTTAGCGAAACCTCACTCGATTTTATTTCCGATGTTGATAACGATGGCGACCTTGATACAGTTGCCTACCGGCTGGGATCTCCGGAAGAAACCACTGCAACCGAAAATCCCGAAGACTGTTATCTCTACCGTGCGTTTAACGGCGTGGAAAATGACGTGGCCCTCGGACTGACCAGCCTGGAGTTTTCGTTTTTTAATTCGAACGGCGCTCCGACAATTACAACAACGGATGTCCGCACGATCGGAATTATGCTCAGCGTTGAAACTCCTTTCTATTATCAGGGAGCAACCGGCGCGGCTGTCTGGCAGGGAGTCGTTACCCCCAAAAATCTGAAAAATATTTGATATGCAGGATATATTAGACCATTCGGATAAAACGATAAAATTACACGAGCCGCCGGCCCTCGCGATCCGGAGGAAAAAACGCGAAGGCTTCATCTCATTTAAAAACACTCCGCTTATTCTGGCGAATTTTCCACGGGAAATCGCGGTGAAATTTTTGGAACTCGGTGAAGAACTCAATTTCAATCCCGATGAGCAGGTGATTAAGAAGGATGAGATCGGGAAGGATTTTTACCTCATTTGTGAAGGCAGCCTGACGGTCTGGCGGGAAGGAGTCAAGCTGGCTACCCTGACCAAGGGCGATGTATTCGGTGAACTGGTGGTGTTTCGCGACCATTACCGCATTGCTTCGATCCGCACCGAATCACCGACAACCCTTCTGCGCTTCAACCGCCACGTAATGATGGATTTCTTTTCGCGTCAGGAGCAGCGCATCTTTTCGATCTATATCGTCAATATAATCGAAGTATTGCGGCGTAAACTCGTATTGACCAACAAGCTGGTCTGTGAACTGGAAGACAAACTGCGTAACCGATAAGGAGGAAAATGGATACGACCCTGACCGAAAACGCCCGCGGTATACTGGACGAATTCAGCCGTTCGGTACCCGGTTTTTTGTACGGTATCGAACGCCTCCATTATCTGGCTGAACAGTTGAAGAACAGCGATTCCGGGAAACGTCAGACGCTGCGCGGGCTTATTGATGCTTTTCTGCTAGAAATGCGCACAAAGAGCGCCTCCGACATTGATCTGGGCTCGTACGGTTGCCAGGGCAAGGTCTGGTTCCGTATTCACGGCGAGAAATTAGCCGATCCGAGCCTGGGAGAATATTCGGAAACCATGACCGATCTGCTGATCCTGAATATTCTTATGGAGCAGCAAACCCACGACCTGATCAATAACCGCAATGTGGATTTTTCCTATAGCATAATGGACAACGGTGTCCCTCAACGCTTCCGGGCGGATGTTTACTTTGATCTCGAACATTTAGCCCTGAATATGCGGCTGATCAGTTCGGATGTTCGTCCGATTTCGGCTTATAATTTTCATCCGGAAGTTCTCAAGGCTCTTAGCCTGAAATATGTCAAGCGGGGATTGATCCTGGTTACGGGTATTACCGGCTCGGGCAAGAGCACGACCCTGGATTCGATTATCGATGCCAATAATCGCACTGTGGATTCCTCCATAATCATCATCGGCGGACCAATCGAACATGTGCACGAGCCCAAGCGGTGTGTGGTCCGGCACCGGAGCGTCGGCACCGATGTTTTGTCTTTCAAGGACGGCGCCATGCAGGCATTGCGCCAGGATCCTGATATTATCGTAGTAGCCGAAATGCGCGATGCAGACACGATCATTACGACCCTCGAGATCACCGACAGCGGTCACAAGGTCTTTGCTACCCTGCACACCTCATCGGCGATGGAAAGCATCAACCGGATCATTGCCGAAGTTCCTCCGGTTGAACAGGGGCGGGTAAGAGAACGCCTGGCCGATGTGCTGACCGTGGTAATTTCCCAAAAATTGCCGCGCACTCTTGATAATAAACGGGTATTAGCCAAGGAGGTTATGCTAATGATCTCACCCATCCGGGCGGCCATTAAGAACGACAATCTGGATGAAATTTATCAAATGATCCAGCAATCGTCCCAGCTGGGTATGGTCACCATGGAACAGGACTTAAAGAGATTGTACGAGGAAAAGGTCATTTCTTATGAAGAAGCCTGGGCGAATGCCAATAACAAGAAAAGATTTGAAGAAATCGTTAAATACAGGAACTGAATAAAAACCGATGGGTGCCAGTAAAAATCTTCTTGCCCTTTATGTGGACGGTTTAGAACTGAGCGCGTTGTTCTGCCGGTTTGGAAAGCAGCGGATTCAAATCCGGCGCATCGATAAACACAATCTGGTCGAAAGGCTGAGAGAAACCAGTGATGTACTACCTGATTTGGAGGCCGGCGGCGGACCGGTAATATCGGCGGAAGATATTTTCGGCGAGAATGATAAAAAACTAACCACTGCTCTGGAAAATACTACACCGGCCACCATGGAAAGCACCGGGCCGGCAGCTCAGTCGAACGAGGAGGTTATACAGTCTGTTTTCCGCTCGGTTCCCGCCAAACATTTTTATTGCGCCGTTAATCTGCCCGCCGCTATCTCGCAGTCTGTGCAGTTGCGCAATGGCTATGGCAAATTGAAAAAATCTGCCCGGCGTCGTAAAATCGCGGCGGATATCGGCGAACGTCTGAACAAACCGATCGGCAACGACCAGTTCGATTTTTTTCTTAATGACAACAACAATGTCTTTGCATTCGCCTACAGCGGCCAGATTCCGCTGCTGAACCTTTATGATACCGTTCAAACCAGCCTGAAGCGGCGCTACCGGCTGGTTTCGGTTTTGCCCGACGAAGTTGCCCTGCTGAATCTCATCCGCCTGAATTACTCACCGGGTGAAGATGAAGTCCTGATCATTGTAAATATCTCTCTCGAAGTAAGTAAAATCATTATTACCCGCGGCGGACGGATTACCCAAATTGCACCGCCTATCAGCGATGATAGCAGTTCGGGGCAGCTTTTAAAAACCATCACCGGTAAAATTCTATACGAACAAAGCCTTGGAAATATCCCGGAACATTACCGGGTCGTATTGACCGGAAAATCCCGGCAGCTCGACGCGGCGCCCTTTTTTCTGCGGGCTCTTGAGACGACTGATGTGACCTATTTTACCGCCAACCCCGAAATATTTCATTATGATCCGGAAATCGAAGCCGGTTTGTCGGAAATGGCCGTTCCGCTGGGACAGATTGCCACGGTGTTTCTGGCGAATGACAAGAGAATCATTCCGCTTTCCCTGGTGCCGGATTATATCAATCGTCGCCAGCGCGTTTTAAAATTGGCCTGGCATGGGTATCTCCTCCTACTCCTGATTTTTCTGGTACCCCTCTGGATTAATCAGCAGTACGCCGCCAAATCGAAAATGGCGGCGACCTTTCATCAGAAAAAAAATCAGCTGGATAAAGCGATCAGCGACCTGAAATGGGTCGAAGGCCGACTGGACAGCCTCGTCATCCAGAATAAGCTGAGCAAACAAAAGCTCGACCTGCTCGAAACTCTTTCATCTGGAACGCATAAATGGAGTTTTACGCTCGATAAAATCGTCCAGAGCATTAACAATGTCAATGGTGAACTGTGGCTGACGGAAATCAATACCCAGGGCGCCGGCGTACAACTCAGCGGTGTCAGCCTTTACCGCAACCGACCACCCCGCCTGGCGGCCCAATTTCCGCAGGCCAGCGTGGACAATGTGACGCCGGTTGATATCCGCGGCCGAACCGTTTATCAGTTCCGAATAACGATCGATAAGATCACCGAAGACGAAAAGAATTTTAATCCCGTAGTTAAAATTCCCGTCGCCATGCGCGGCAAGATGGAAGAACAACCTACTATCTCAGAAACCGAAAAACCGGCTGTTCTCTTTCAAAAGGGCTTAAAGGCGTTTAACCAGCAAGATATCGACGAGGCCTTGAGGCTTTTCGAGACATTGGCGGCCCGTCCGGAGGCGGCCCGGTATGCTTCCGAAGCTCGCGTCTGGATCGGCCGGTGTTATTTCATGAAGGGCAATTACGCTCAGGCGATAACCAACCTACAAGCGTTCATCGATGAGAATCCGCAGAATCCCGAAAGGTTAAACGCGATGCTCTTTTTAGGTAAATCCTATGCCGCCAGCCAAAAAAGCAAGGAAGCCCGCGCGATTTTCCTGACAGTCATGAAAGAAAGCCCCACCAGCGAGATCGGACTGGAGGCCGCTCAACTTGTCAACACCCTTCAATAGGTTTAAAAGATGACTTACGAAGTCCGCAACAGTATTGTTCTCCTTATCTTTCTGATCCTGATCGGTGCGGGCGGAGCAGTCCTGCTGAATATGAAGTTCGGCCAGAATTTTACCAAATTCGAGCAGGAATTGAAAGCCAAAAACGATCAGCTCAAAAAGTTGCAGGAAACATTTGCCCAGATTGACGGTTATGCGAAGCAATTGAAACAGAACACCGATCGTCTGAAATATTATCCAAAGGTGATTTTACCGGAACAGACCATCCACCAGACCTATCGTTATCTGGAAGAAATTGATCGCTATGGCACCTTCTTCAATTTCCGCTTCAATCTGGTGGAGGTACAGCGCAAAGACAATGTTTCAAAGGCGTCGTATGATCTTAGCGGCGAAGGGGATTTTCCTAAATTCATCCAGTTCATCCGGCGCCTGGAATACGGTTCGCCGCTTTATAAAATCGAATCTCTGCGACTTAAAAAGAAAATCAGTAAGTCACCGGCTGAAAAAACGACTGACGGCGATCTGGAAATCGCCCTCCGGCTGAATGGCGTTTTTTTCGCCCAAACCGAAAAACCCGATCTGATGGCGCTCGGGCCGTACGCCGACACCAACTCGGAGCTTTATTCCTATCTCGATCCGTTCCAGCCTTTAATCCTGGATTATCTGCCGCCCAATACAGAGAACCTGATCAATGTCGAAAACAGCCGCCTTGTCGCCCTGACCGCTAACTCGGCCTTTATTCAGGATCAGCAAGGAGCTGTTCGGGAAATCAAGGTCGGCGGCGCCGTTTATCTGGGATTTTTATCCAAAATTGACCTTAACAAAGGCGAAGCGTTGTTTCTGATGGATCGCGGCGGAATCTCGGATATGTATGTTTTACAACTTAAATCATCAGGGAAAGGTAGTAAATGAAAATGCCGTCTCTTTACCATAAACACCCGCGACTGACAGGGTTGATCGCAATCCTGATCTGGCTGTCACTGCTGCCGGCCGGAACAATGGCTCAAAAGTTGCCAGTCGCATTGAATAATAGCCCGGAACAAATGGTCTCCTTTCCGCCGACCGCCAGTTTTGAACAGGTCATTCAGATATTGAGCGTCATGGCCACTAAATATGGCAACAAGGTTATCATCGACCCAACCGGCCAGAAAGGACCGATCAATATCGAGATTCCCCCCTGCCATTGGCTAAAAGCTCTGGAATTTTTAGTGAAGGCTTTTGATCTGGAATATATCGACCGGGGCTCTTATATCGAAATCGTTAAAAAGGTTGATACCGAAAGCAAACCGCCCGCCGCACCGGCGCAGCCGGTCCAGACGACCGCCAAGGGGCAGCTAACCCGAGCGGCGCGCGAAATTGAAATTTCGGCCATTTTCTTCCAGGGTGATCGGCGCGTCATGGCCGAATCCGGGATCAATTGGTCAGTTTTAGCCGACAAGTCTAATATTGACGCGGCAACCCTGGCGGGGACCGCCGTTTCGCAAAATTTCTTC
This sequence comes from uncultured bacterium, assembly GCA_964576275.1. Lineage (GTDB taxonomy): Bacteria > Fidelibacterota > UBA2242 > UBA2242 > UBA2242 > JAGNGI01. The sequence continues at coordinate 118,198 of CAZNUN010000006.1, forward strand.
TCGGTTTCTTCCCGTTACCGGGATTCGCAGGGGTTGCTGAATATCGAGGGGTTATTCAAGACCCTTGAAGCCTTAAATGTTGGTGAAATAATCTCGCGCCCCACGATTAAAGTCATGGACGGCGCCAAGGGATCGATTCAGGTTGGCGGTTCTTTTTCGATCAGCCAGACCGACTTTGCCGGCAATACTGTTGTCCAATTTTTTGATTATGGAACCATCTTGGAAGTCACTCCGCACCTGATCAATGACCAGGGGGTGACTTTCATTCATCTGAGCATCCGGGCGGAACGCAGCGCCGCGAATCCGGGCGCAACCAGCGCTACGATCGATAAACAGGTCGCCACCACGGATGTCTTGCTGGTGGACGGCGAGCAGACCGCCATCGCGGGATTGTATGCCGAAGAAAAATCTACTGTCCGCAAAGGAATTCCCGGACTGAAAGATCTGCCCTGGTGGGTCTTGGGCCTGCGCTTTCTAACCGGATACAATTCGATCGACCGCAACAAGAAAGAGCTGGTGATTATCATCAGGGCTGAGTTGTTGCCGGAATTGGAAGTCCGCCAGAAAGCAAAGCGCACAAGTCTGGAAGAAACTATCGGGAATCAACGCGAAAAGTACCCGGATAAAAAACAGTTGCGCTAATCCCACCAACTCATATTATCGACTCGCTTAGGATTTAGACGGGCGGAGGTGATATAGGTTTTCACCATTTGTATCGCTTCGCTGGAAAAGTAAACGGCGTCATTCCCTTTAATGGTTATAGTCGCTGTGGGAGCTCCCATCAACAAGGCTCCGCAGATACTGGAATTGCCCTTGCTCGTTAAATCTGCGCTGGTTTCTCCGGTGATGATAACCAGCCCATTCCAGTTAATGCGTCCGCTGAAATTAACTCCTTCGGCCACCAGAACGCCGTACCCGGTCAGATTTCCGGAGAGCGTGCATTCGCCGGAAACGTACACGACAACCGGCGCCTCGGCGCTGCCGAGCATACCACTGCCCAGTCCGCTACAGGATGATAAATTATAATCCGCGATCGCGGCATAAGCGGTCGCCACGGCCTGAATATCATCCGGCGTGGTTTCATCATATATGGCAATGCTCGGCGAGGCGCCTTCGCCCTGAATTTTGGTAGTGCCGGCAAATTGGGTCGTCAGATTGATGCTGTCGGCTTCGGTAGACACGGTGACCCCGGGGAGATCTTCCGGATCTTCAGGAGGTGTGTATAGATGCCGGTGCCAGCCATGATGACGGCGGTCTCCTCTCCATCCCCAATGCGGGCGATAATAGGGAGAACGATGCCACCCGCGCCAGGAGGTCGTACCGCCCATATCAGTGTCGGAGCCGTAAATATGTGAGTGTCCCGTGATGGAAAGATTTGTGGAATTGGCGCTGATGCCAACCGCAGCCGGGATGACCGGCAGCAAATAATCGCGGCTCCAAAAAGTCACAGAACAACTGCGGATCTGATCTCCGGCTTCGGCGGAAACCGAGATTAAGACACTATCCTCTCCGGTAGTGGTGTCATAGACGACGGTTGTTATCGTTCCTGTGAACGATCCACCCAGCCAGGAGTTTTTGGAGATCGTCGTGTCCGGAAAGCCGTAAACTGAATAAAGTGAAATCATGTATTCAAGAGCACTGTTGGCGACCTGCTGGGCGATGATTTTTTCTGTGAATTCGATTGAATTCTCTTCGGCTATTTCGGCGGTTATGTGCATACGGATCGATACATATCCGAAAACGACGATGAAACCAAGGACAATAATCAGAGTCGAGCGTCCCATTGTTTACTGTCCGTCAGGCGGATCTTACGGTTTAATATTTTTTCCCGATAATCATAAAATTATCGATCGCGAACGATCCGGGCGCTTTGGTGTCCGACCGCACGGCTACTTTTAATTTGATCCTAAGGTGTTGGGCGGAACCAGCAACGGAAGTGAGGTCTTCAAACACTTCAGTCCACTCCGATTGGTATTCATGTTTGGCGTAAACCTTGACGGTTCCGACGATCCAACTATCTTCGCCCGGCAGGTAATCGAGGGTTGTATAAAAAACAAACACCGAATCGTAGCCGGATGTATTTACGTCGGGTACGATTTCCAGGATGGTAGTGTCCGGACGTACTTTGGGTGGGTGGTCTGCATCAAAGTCGAAGATTAAGCGCAGGGTCGTATCGGAGGATTGAAAAGTAACGCGGCCGTCCACGTTCCACTGGCTGGCGTCAGTGCTGGAAAAGAGAATGGTCTCGACGGGCGTCTGACCAAATCCGGGTATGACAAACAATCCAGAGGCCATCATCATTAGAAAGCAGGAACCAAAAAAACGAATCAACAGGCGTGTTTTTTTCATTTTTTTTACCCCTTTCGGCGGAAGCGTTTATTATCACATGTATTAAAAAACTCGCAATTCAAGATACCGATTCTGCAATAATTACGCAACCGGTTTTTCTGAATTTATGCCTTGTCTCACAATCTGATGATCGGCAAGCTCACCCGTCTCGCCGCCCTAACCGATATCGTCAGCTGGATGCGATCAGTAGGCATTTTTACATAATTTTGTAAATTTCAGCCAATATTCCGCGCGAGCGGGGAATTGGTACACATAAAAAAGGAGTTTTTATACAGTATGTATCTAGAAAAATTGATCAAACCCGGAGCGGAATTCCTGGGAGTTAAATATCCAATCATTTGCGGCGCGATGACCTGGGTGAGTGATTTTCATCTGGTTAAGACCGTCTCCGAAACCGGAGCCTTCCCGGTTTTAGCCGGCGGGAATTTGCCACCGGATATATTTGAAAAGGAAGTGGACCGCTGCGTTGCCGGCCTGCAAACCCCTTTTGCGGTCAACCTGATCACGATCGCTCCGAATTTCCGGGTGCATTATGAAATTCTGCGCGAAAAAGCGGTTCCTTATGTGGTATTTGCCGGCGGCATACCACGCCGGGCAGATATTGAAGGAATCCGCTCTCGCGGCAAACGCACCCTATCTTTTGCGCCTGAGGAAAGTATCGCCCGTCAGCAGGTCGAATACGGGATTGACGCACTGATTCTGGAGGGCAGCGAAGCCGGTGGCCATATCGGTCACGTTTCCCTGGTAATTCTCCTGCAACAGGTCTTATTCCGTATTAGAGAAGTGCCCATTTTCACCGGCGGCGGAATTGCCGACGGCCGGATGATCGCGCACCTGCTTCTGATGGGCGCTGCCGGCGTGCAGCTCGGAACGCGTTTTGTGCTGACCGAAGAATGTCATACTCATCCGAATTTTAAAGCCGCTCTGCTTAAAGCCAAGGCCCGCCAGGCCGTCGCGACGCCACAATATGATTCCAAACTACCGGTAGTCGCCGTGCGGGCGGTCAAGAACAAAGGTACGGATGAGTTCGGCCGCCTCCAGCTACGTTTACTTCAGGAAATCGCGGACGGTAAAATTTCCCGTGAGAAAGCCCAGTACGAAGTGGAAAATTTCTGGGTCGGCGCCCTGCGGCGGGCGGTGGTGGATGGTGACGTCGAATATGGTTCCCTAATGGCCGGTCAGAGCGTTGGTCTGATCGATAAAATCATTCCGATGGGGGAAATGCTGAAAAACTTGCTGGCCAACGCAGAAGATGAATTGCAAAAAGTCCGCCGTAGCTATTGAGTTAGGCAAGCAAAAAAAGCGACGCGGATCACGGTCAGGGTTGATCTAATTTCTGGAGTTTGGTACGGGCGAGCAAAGCCTCTTCGGTGTTGGGGTGCTGTTGGATGACCTGATTGAAGTGGGCGCGCGCTTTTTCTGGGTCGTTCAATTGCAGATAGCACAGCCCCAGTTTATATAGAGCATGGGTAATCTTCTGACTGCGTGGGAAACCGGCCAGCAGCCGGTTGTATCGATCGGCGGCCAGTTTGTAGTCGGCTTTCTGGTAAGCGATTTCAGCCAGATAGTACTGACAGTAATCGGCCATTTCATTGGCGGGAAACATTTCCAGAAACGCCTGAAATCCCTGGGCGGCCATCTCGAAATTGCCCTTGGACATATCGCGATAGGCATTGTTGAATATTTCCGAAGGTGTGGGAGAGTTGGCAGCTTCAGTGGAACTATCGGATTGACGGTCGAGTTTATCGGAAAATTCCGCAACTTTATCGGATAAGGATTCGACCTTGCTGATCAGTTTACCGGTGCGGTAGTTATTATCCTCCAGTTTGGTAGCCAGCAGACCAGAATCCTGTCGTATGCCGGATAATTTCATGCCGAGATCGGCACGCATGCTATTTGTGGCATCCTGGAGGGCGGCAATGGCCTGATCCAGCGAGTCCAGTTCAGATAGTATCGAGGTGTTTTGTGCGGCGATTTCAGCCGGAAGTTCGGCCAGGTTTTTCTGGTTGTTTTCGGTAGTCTGTTTAATGGTCTGGATCTGGTTGCGCAGATAATACAGTTCTTCCTGAACTTTCAGGATGTCCTTGCGGGTTGCACAAGTCGAGAGTGCGACCGCCATCAGACCCAGGAAGACAAAATTAGTTTTTTTTATATACATTCCGGTTCTTAATTAGTCCCGATACTTACAGGTCATTGATTGGGAACGATTGCCGCCCGGCGGTTTTTAGACCAGGCGTCTTCATCGTGGCCCGGATCGACCGGTTTTTCCTTGCCATAGCTGATCGTAACCAGGTTATCGGGGTTGAGGCCATATTCGATAAAATAATTTTTAACCGAATAAGCGCGGCGTTCACCGAGAGCGATATTATATTCGACGGTACCGCGTTCATCGCAGTGGCCCTCAATCGTAATTACGGCGGTTGGGTTCTGTTTCAGCAGACGGGCGCTTTTTTCCAGGGTAATGATCGCATCCGGCCGTAACTCATAGCTGTTGTAATCGAAATAGACGGCGTCGAGTTCCAGAACCTGATCGCCGAGCGTAGCTGTGACTGTAATGCCCTGATTTTTATCAGTATTATCCTTTTGGTCGGATTTACCGGCAACGGCAGCAGGACTGGCGACGGCGGTGGGTGTCGGGGGCGTTACCGGGGTTGGGGTTGGCTGGGTTGGAGCGGGCGCCACGGTTTCAGGCTGATCTTCCTGAACGCCGGCGGTTTTTTTGCTGCAAGTGCTCAAAATCAGCCCAGAGCATATCAGAATAATAATGATTGTAAGCGCTTTTTGCATTGATTTTTCTCCTTATTTTATTTTTTTCGCATTTATTGTAATGTTTTTCTAGTTAAATGGTTTCAGGCGCGGCGACCAGGCCGGCCCGGTGTTTCCGCCAGAGAATGTCAGCCGCCGAAGGAGCGATCCGTCCTTCAGCATGGAGTAGATATCCCATTGCCCGCTCCGGTTTGAAGTGAAAACCAGATGGTTGCCATCCGGCGACCAGGAGGGGCTTTCGTATCCAGCCCTGCCGTCTGTCAGGCGGGAGAGATTTTCTCCGGTGATATCAATGATAAAAATCTGGAAACCAACGGATTGCAGGGAAACGAAGGCGATTTGATCGCCCCGGGGCGACCATTTGGGCGAAGCATTGAAATGATTTTCGTAAGTCAGCCGGTGAACGTTGCCGCCTTCGGCATCCATAATGTAAATCTGCGGCGATCCCCCGCGGTCGGATGTAAAGGCGATCTCGCGGCCGTTGGGCGACCAGGTTGGGGCGGTATCAATCGCCGGATGATTTGTAAGACGCACTGGATTACGGCCGTTGCGGTCGGCGAGATAGATATCGACATTGCCGTCGTGGGTCAGGGCGAAGGCCACCCGGCTTCCGTCCGGCGAGTATTCCGGCGAGGTGTGAGTGCCGGAAAAATCGATGAATCTCTTAAATTGACGCTCTTTTAAAATGTAATCGGCCAATACCGGCCCACCGCCCAGAGCATAGGTTGTAAATATAATGATCTGGCCATCATTTGACCAGCTCGGCAACAGATTGATCGAATTGGTATTCGTCAGGACGCTTATTCTTTGGCCGTCGTAATCCATAATGGCCAGTTCCTTGCCGCTGCGGCGTTCGCTTAAATAAGCGATTTTGGTGCTGGCGACACCATAATCACCACAGAGGCGATAAACGATTTCATCCGCGACTGTATGAGCCAGAATACGGACCGCAAAAGGATAGAAGCGGAGAGATTTGGTCATTAAACGGCGACCGCTGACAACATCCGTAAGACTGTATTCGAAACCGATCCGGCTGCCTTTATTAGAAAAGTTGCCGGAAACCAGCACTTCCGCGGTCTGACCGGTGGTGTCCGGACTGCTGTGCGCCGGAAGCACCGCCAGATAACCGGAATAGTTCAGATCGTCAACCAATATCTGATGCAGTTGGGCAGCCAGAGCGGGATTCTGATCATAGGAAAAATCCGCGACCGTGATAATGATTTTACGGGTTTCCTCTGATTGTATTCTCAGGAACACATCGGTCTGGCCGCTGCCGAATTCGGCCGTGAGAAGTATTACCAAAATCAGTGGAAGTGACTTTTTCATCGCAAGGTCTCGAATTCGATATGAACAGTCAGCTCCTGGCCGCCGTATTCGTCCGGCAAAGGCGGCAGTTTAGCGGTTTCATATAAGGCGCGTTGCGCCGCCTGATCGAACATAAAATATCCGGAAGACTGCTCTACCCGGATGTCGGTAATTTTTCCGGAACGGGTAATGCGGAACATGACCATTGTCTGGCGGTTTTGCGTCTGTGAGGATGACAGGCGCGGTGGATTCCAATGATCCTGGATACGATTGCGGATGATATTCAGATAATATATAAAGGTGAAATCCGGATCATCGACCTTCATACCGGTCGCGCCGGGCAAACCGCCGGCCACAGTTTCGGCCAGATCGTTCGGTTCGGCCGTCGTTTCCGGCCGGGGAGCTGGCGAAGCGTTCGCAAGTGGTGGCGGAGGTGGGGTTTCGGAATCTTTTGGCGAATCTTGCGGTACAATGGCGGTGGCCGAAGCGGGTTTGGATTTGGGGTTAGGTGCGACCGGCTTGGGTTTGACGGGCTGCGGCATGGCGACACTCGGCGCGGTCGGTGGAACGATATTCACCCAGCGAACAGTTTGCACCGGAACCGTCATGGCGTGCGGGCGACTACGGCCGCCTACAATTAGCAATGTTGACAGGAATACCAGATGCAGGAGGAACGACAGAACGAAAGGCTGTTTCACTTTTTAGGGCGCTCCGTTTCCACAATCAATCCCAATTCGGTTATACCGGAAGATTTAATACGGTCGATCAAACGGATTATACGTCCATACTCGATGTCGCGGTCGGCGCTCAGCAAAACCGGTTTTTTACCCCCCTCCACCCAGTGCTTAATCAGAGTTTTCTCAAAGTCGGTGTCCCGGACCGCGTCGCCGTCAATGAACAGTTTACCGTCAATGCTGCAGGTGATCAGAATACCTTCCCGAATGGCGGGGGCTTCATGGGTGGTCTCGGGCAGGTCCACATCAATACCACTCCGGATCAATGGCGCCGTAATCATGAAAATTATCAGGATGGTCATAGTGACGTCGACGAGATTGGTAATGTTGATTTCGGTCAGAGGCTTAAGCCTGCGTTCCGCCATGAATGTTGCCCCGTAATAGTTTCTGGATCATTTCGTTGGAGAGAACCTGCAGATGATTCTCGATTTTCCGAATTTTATCGACAATGATGTTATAGGCGAACAGAATCGGAATGGCGACGGCCAGTCCGGCAATAGTCGTAATCAGCGCCACGGCAATACCGGGACCGATCGCCGTCAGAGCGGCCGAACCCTTCAGTCCGATGCTCATGAAAGCCTGCATGACGCCCCAAACCGTTCCAAACAATCCCAGAAAAGGACTGGCGCTGATCGTTGACGAGAGGATCACTAAGCGTTTTTCAAACGGCATGAGTTCGGTATTGATGACCGTGTCGGCGATGACCCGATAAAGCGCGGAATCTGTTTTGGAAATTTCAGATTCTGTGGTATTGATCATTTCGCCGGATGAATTACCGCTTTGAAATTCCTCATATAAGCGCCGGAACAGGTTTAAATAGGGATTAGATGGTAACTCCTGCGCTTCTCGCTCGATTTTCCGCCAGTCGTTAAAGGTCTGAAAGAGAGCCAGAAACCGGTCGGATGAACGCCGGAGGCGGATAAAGAGAGCGATCTTCTCGATGACGATACCCCAGGCGATAACCGAAAGAACCGCCAGAATAAGGATTATTATGCGCCCGGCTATATCAATATCATATACTGTTGTTGAGATAATGTTCATTGATAAGTTCCTGTTTTTCTGATCGAATGATTCCGTTCCGCAAAGGTTCCCGGTTGGAGATTATTGTTATAATTATTTCTAACAGCACGCCTTAACCGTTATCAAAAACCGATTAAATATAGACATTCGGAGCGACTTTAGGTGGTAAAATGTCACATCATAAATTGTCGAAAGAGACGCTGAGATTCGCCGCCGATTGCCTGCTATTGTAAATATTTCCCCAGCCAATCGAAAATCGTCTGATGCCAGAAACGACTGTTCTGCGGCTTCAGGACAAAGTGTCCTTCGTCCGGAAAGAGGACGATTTTGGCGGGAACATTTCTGCGGCGCAGAGCGGTGAACACCATCAATCCCTGACTGAAATCCAGACGAAAATCCTGTTCGCCATGAATAATCAGCATCGGAGTTTTGAAATTCGTGATGAAATTGTCGCAGGAATATTTGGAATATTGTTCATAATTATTCCAGTAAGGGCCGCCGTATTCCCATTCCGGGAACCAGAGTTCTTCCGTTGTCAGGTACATGGCGAATAGATTGAAAGAACCGTCGTGATTGACCAGCGTTTGGAAAGGATATTGGAAATCCTCCATATGCCCCTCGATCCAGTTCATCATGTAACCGCCATATGAGGCCCCCGCAGCCGCCAGTTTTTCAGGGTTGATGAATTTGTAATTGGCAATCACAAATTTTTGACCTTCGACCAAATCCCGGAAAACTTGTCCGCCCCAGTCTAGACTGATCTGGTCGGTGAATTTCTGACCATAACCGGTGCTGCCGCGGAGATTGATCATGACGGTCACATAACCCTGGGCGGCCCAAAGCTGCAGATTCCAGCGGTAATGCCAGCTGTCTTCCCAGGCGCCCTGCGGCCCACCATGTACCAGGAAAACGGCCGGATATTGTTTTTTTGCGTCGAAGAATGGTGGCTTGATCAGCAGACCGTGAACGGATACCCCGTCGGAGCTCTTAAAATTGAAATCTTCGACCGGATTCATATTAATTTCAGCCAACCTGGTTGTGTTGAAGTTGGTTATCGAACGAACCTGTTTTTCGGCCAGTGAGCAGACAAAGATTTCGTCCGGATAGGTTGAGCGGGACTGTAAAAAGGCACAGGTCTGGCCATTTGGGGCAATGGTCAGTTCGCTATTGTAACCCTCTTCGACCAGCGGTTTGATCTGTCCGGATTTGACGTCGATGATTTTAAGTTTCACCCGGCCCCGCTCTTCCACGAGCAACAGAAGCGCGCGGCTATCCGGAAGCCAGGCGTAAGAGCCGATCCGAATATCGGCCTTGTCGGTCAGATTGACAAATTTGCCGCTGGCGGTCTCTTGCAGAATAAGGTCGGGCTTATCGGCTTCAAATCCCGGCCGCAGCATCGACAGAAAACTGAGATATTTCCCATCGGGAGAAAATTGCGGTGCATAGTCATTGCCGCGAAAGTCACGCATTTTACCGGCCTTCGTGATTAAGGTCGGAGCGGCCGGGTTATCAATCGCCGCCTCCCAGAGGTCGTTGTTGGTACTGATGGCAATGACCGGATCGTGGTTGCTATTGAAGATGATGCGCTGGTCGTCCGGCGAGAAGCAGTAGCCTTCTCCCAAGGCGATCGGCGGTGTGTCAAAATCGCCGGGGGTTACGTCGGTGATTTTGCCATCGGTAAGATTTTGAACGAAAATATGGCTGCGTTTATGATCCCACCATTCATCCCAGTGACGAAACATCAGCTCGTCATAGATTCGTGCTTTCACCGCCTGAGCCTCTCTCTCTGCGTCGCGTTTTTGCATTTCGGTAAAATTGCTCAGGTCGGGGTAAACCCGGGCGGAAAAGGCCATCGTGCGGCCGCTATGTGACCAGATAAAACTCTCCACTCCACAGTAGAAATCGGTGATTTGACTCGGTTCTCCGCCTGTCAGCGGAAGGCTCCAGATCTGTACGGTGCCCGAACGATCCGAGAGAAAGGCCAAATGTTGGCCGTCCGGCGACCAGAGCGGCGACCAATTGTTGCTGTTATCGGAGGTCAGAAGTTGTAAATCGGTGCCATCCGGACGGATCCGCCAGAGCGCCTTCTGTCCCGAATTGGCATCGATATTCATCGTCTTAACTGTGAAGGCGATCCAATGGCCGTCGGGTGAAAACTGTGGTTCTGACAGACGCTGGCAGTTCAGCAAATCTTCGATCTGCATGGCGCGCTGGGTCGCGTTGGCCCTTACCAAAAATGCGCAAATGAACAATATGCTGCTTGTATAAATCAATTTGAATTTCATTTAAGACTCCTGAAAGACAATTGTTATCATGTACTTTGCTGGATTGCCACGAATGGCGCCGGCGTCGGATTAAGCCAGCGGGTGTAAATAAATTCACCAAGCAGGAAAAAGAGTCCTCCGGTGAATAATCCGGCGACTGAGTCGATGGCGTAATGATAGCTGCAGTAAACCGTTGCCAGCACGATTCCGCTGCATATTATCGCACCGGGAAGGCGCAATTTGGGAAAATATTTAATCATATATAAGTAAATCAGAACCGCCGAAGCCACATGGGTGCTGGGAAAAGCGCCCCCACCGCTCTGTTCCGACATCTGGTATATAAAGTCCATGAGTGGAATGAACATTATCCCCTTCCCGAATAAAACCCGGCGTTCCGGAATCGGGCCGTCGCCGGGAAACAACATGAAGAAAATGAAATGGATATAGAGCATCAGGATCAGGCTGAATACAAGCCCGAACGCCTGGATTTTTCTTTGCCGGAATAACCAGGCGGCCGGAACCAGTAAAACCAGGTAATACGAAAAATAAAAGAAATGCATCAACTCGTCCATCCAAAGACTGCCGACCGCCGGCGCCATGATACGGTTCAGAGAAACGCCAAACAGCCCGCGGTCCCATCTAGCCAAAATCGGGTCGAAGGTTTGCGGAAACAAGAGATTATCCCAGCTTGTACACTGAGTGTAGATGGTTGCTAAGGTCAGGATCGGCCAGAGAAAATGCAACCAATGATAAAAATTTCGAGATTCGTGTTGTTCGCGGTAGATCAGCATTAAAAGCACGCCGATTATACCGCAGTCGGTGCTGATCCAGAGGTATGGTCGGCCGAGTCGGCCATAGTTGAAAATGCCGATAAGCAGCAGAAAAAGAGAAAAAAACAATAACAGAATATCGGCCGGGAAAAAGCCTTGTTTAAATTTAGTATACGTTTCGTTAAACGCTTCTCGATCTAAATCCACTTTTGCTCCTTATACCAGTGGCAGGCGCGCCGCAAGCCCTCTTCCAGCTCCACGACCGGCTTGAAGTCGAGCTGTTTACGGGCTTTGGCGGACGAGCAGGTCCAGTACATCTGGCTCATTTCGCGGTATTTATCGCGATTAAAACTACCGGGACGGCCGGTTATTTTGGCAATGATTGCCGCCGGGAGCAGCATCGCCGCCAGAGTAAAATTTGGCAAGTAGACTTTGAACAACCGGAAGTTCATGGCGTGAGCGGCAGAAGCGATGATCTGATTCCACTCGTATCCGTCGGATTGTTCGTCGCTGGCAAAGTAAATTTCTCCGGAGGGATTTCCGCTTTGTGCCGCCGCCCACAGCAAATCCACCAGGTCGGAAATATAGATCAGGCTGACAAAGCGCTTGGTTAACCCGATCTGTGGATTCAGGTGCGATTGGGCAATTTTAAAAAAGATCAGGGATTCGCGATCGCCCGGCCCGTACACCACCGCCGGCCGAATAATGGCGCACCAGAGCTTGTTCCGGTGTTTCAGGACTTCAATCTCAGCCTCCAGCTTGCTTTGTCCGTAATCGGAAACCGGATAGCAGGGTTCTTCTTCGGTCTTGGGTGACCAGTGAGCGGATGGTCCGCTGGCCGAAAGCGAACTGATATAAATGAAACGAGCATCTTTCTTGCCGTGATTGATGACGGCTTCCAACAGATTTCTTGTGCCAGTGATGTTGACCCTGGTAAAATCCGCAAAATCAGGTGCCCGGATGGCGCCGGCCAAATGAAAAATGACGTCCGCGTCGCGCACCGCCGCCGGTAAGGTCTCCGGCGCCGTCACATCTCCGGTCGTCCATTCGACGCGCTGAGCCCAATCTTCCGGTCGCGGACTGGTCGCCCTACAAAGCGCCCGAACCGGGTAATTTTCGGCCAGAATCCGGCGTACAAGGTGCTGGCCGATGAATCCGGTCGCGCCTGTGACGAGAAATTTCATCGGTCTGGCAAAGCCCCTACTTTTTTGTTAATGAAATATTGAATTGCATACATCAGCAGTAAAACAAGATTGGCGATGACGATAGTGTACCAGAAGAAAAGCTGAGGGCTGAAAAAAAACGCCGACAGGATCACGATTGTCATGTGAGTGGAGGGATCGATTAACAGCCATCCGCGCATGACATATTTATTATAGCGGTAGTATCTCTCCGCCGGATAAGTCTTGCTAAATTTTTCATAGGGTTTCTGCAAATTGCAATAGAAAAGGTAAAAATCGGCCAGCATTTTTTCAGGCCAGTGACCTTTATGACGGCGCAGGTGTTCCCGGTATTGCCTGAATTTATCGCGGTCTTCGGTCAGGGATTGCCGTTGTCCGAGAGCATTGCGCTGAAATTCGCGCCGGGCGTAATCAACCGCCATCGAATGGCCGATCCAGGAAAACAGACTGATGGGTATCAGCAGCCACAGCGCGATCCCGGGCAGAGCGTCATTGCGAACCAGGCCGATCGTCAGGCCGATATAGATCGATCCTCCATTGAAGTAATCAACCAGGCCGTCAACAACGCGGCCCAGGGGAGTGCCGTTTTTCTTGAAACGGGCAACCATGCCGTCCGCGCAATCCAGGATAACATTGGTCAGAAACAGCAACCCGGCAATGCGCGCGCTTGATGGCGTGCCCTGCGCCAGACAATATCCACCGCTCAGACCGACTACTATGGCGGAGAACGAGATCATGTTCGGCGTGATCGGCAGCGGCTGAATTGCTTTCACCAACCCGTAGGCCAGCGGGCGATAGAAAAATATATCCGGCCAGCTCTCGATCGGCAGCGGTTTAAGCATCGACCGATATTCGGCGTAGAATTGACCTAAAAGACCCTTATGAGTATCCGGCATAAATGTTAACCGTTTGCCGCAGGTTCGGGCTATTTTTGGCGCAAAGCCCACAGTTTTTTCAGTAATTCTTCGAGCACCCGTCCCAGATTTTCATCGCGGGCGGTGGTAATATCCGGTTCATTGTGAAGAACGACATAGGGCACTTTATAGCCTTTTATGGTAATGAATTCCGGATCGCCACTGCGAAATTCTTCCCAGTCGCACTCCTGGTAAAGCCGGGTCAGTTTGGCGTCCGGCAAACCATGTTCGAGGATACTGTCGGGTTTAGCCGGATTGAAACGTTTGCGGTTTTTGCGGAGAGATTCCTCGAACGGTACGTCGATGTAAAAAATCGCAGCCCGTTTCAGGATTTCCTCTGATAAATGCGGGTAGGCCGCCTTGTACCCGCCATGCTCGGAGCCGCGGGAGAATTCAACCAAAGCCGTATATTCACTATGGAAATCGCTATGGTCGCGTAAGCGCTTACTATAATCCATAGATATACGTTCGATTAGCAGATGCCAGAGATGTTCCCAAAGGAAATATCCGTCTTTATCGGAATGGAGGCGTGGTTTTCCCATAATTTTTTCCAGAATGGCGTCTTCTTCGAACCAGGTCCAGAGCATCGGGAAATCGTCAATCTCGTCTAACTTTCCGATATGGAACCGGCGGGCGCGCTCTTCCAGCGGCGTTTTCTTAAGGTAATCGATGACTTCGGATTTACCGGAAGCCGGTCGCCCGTTTAGAATGATGATGTCGAAAATATTGTTACTCATAATAGTACTCCTTTATTGTTAATGAGATGATTTACCTTTGGGGACAGTATTCCAGAGCGTGGCCATTACCACGGCGCCGATAATGGCGAACGGAATCGGCCAGAGTTTCCAGGCCTGCCAGCCCCAGTTGGTCGTGACAGAAGCGACGATCATGCCGACAAAGGCTCCCGCCAGATATTGCATACCATCGATCAGGCCGGTTGCGGTTGCCGCAGCCTTGCGCCCCCCGAAATCCATGGTGGCGGCTCCGCCGATCATGCCATGGGCGCCATTGACAAAGAATGACAGGCAGGCTAAAAGAATTGCAGCCGCGACCGGTCCCAGCTGAAAAACATCGGACAGATAGAACAGGAATAAAACAACGACCATACCACTGAAACCGATCACAATTACCGGCGCTCTCCGGCCTTTGAAGATTTTGTCGGATGATATTCCGAAAGCAAATCCGCCGATAATTCCCAGAATGGCAATACCCCAGGCCGTCAACTGGGCCGGCAGGTTTACACCGACAAGCCCCTGAGCCTCTTTAAAGTAGACCGGCCACCAGGCATCCACCACACCGCGCCGGACGAAACCGATCATCATTGAGCCAATGGCGATTGTCCACATAATCCGGCTGCCAAACACTTTTACCAGAACTTCCTTAAATTTTACCTTTTCTTCGGCATTGACCGTACCATCTCCGGTATCCAAATCCGGATAACCGGCTTCAGCCGGTGTGTCCCGGACGAAGAAAATTGTCAAAAGAAACAGAAACGCCACCACCATGGCCGGAATCCAGAAAGCCCAGTACCAGGGCAGAATCGAAGCAATCCACGGCACTCCGGAAAAAGCCAGGATCAGACCGAAACGAATCAGAACTCCGAAAATGGCCGAGAAAGTCCCCCGCTCCGAAACATGAAACCATTGCGCATTAATCTTGACAATAGAAAGTGCGCCAAAGGATTGAAAGTAGCCATTTACCGCCCATATGATCGCCAGTGTCCAGAGAACGACCGATTTGGATAAACCATAGTTCAAAACGGCTTCTGTAAGAATATTTTTACCTTCACAGATAGCCGGCGTTTGTACCAGGATATGCATCAAACCAAACAGGCTGTTCATAATGATCACACCGAATGCGCCAATTAAAAAAGCTTTTCTTCCGCCGATTTTATCTGCAATCGGACCATTTAGAACCACCGATAGTCCATAAACCAGGGGCAGGAGCGTTTCAAATACACCGAGATCGCCTTTGGTCCAACCAAAGAAAGCCTGGAGGGTCGGGGCTAAAGCCGAAAAATTATAGCGCGACATGTAAAAGAACGAGTACATGAAGCCGATAATTATCCAATTCTGAAAACGTCTGTGCCGAAAATCAGGCATATTGATCAAATTTTCCGTTGCGGTGGCTGTCATAATATTACTCCTTAAAGCTAGATATCTTTCAAACTGAGACAATCGTAATACACTGCTTGGAAATTATTAATCTGTCGGCAAAAACCAAACTTTATTTTTCGACAATTTTTAAATAACTTGATAAGCATGAAAACAATCCAAATCACCCTGAATCAAAAATCCGTCCAGATCCAGCCGGGCAAGACTATTCACGAAATTGTGCGTGAGGCTTTACCCAGAGGACGCTATACTCCTTATCTTGTAGTTCGTAATAACATGTTTACGTCTTACAATGAACTCGTCAGCGAGCCGACTAACGTGAGCGTTCTGCGGCATTTCCACGAATCCTCCCGCCGGGCCTATGAAAATGCCGCGATTCTGATTTTAAATTACGTGGTCGAGAATCTCTATCCCGATCAGCGCCTGCTCGTAATGCACAGCATGTGCGACGGTGTATTCTGCCGGTTTGAAAACGAAGCCTTCTGTACTCCGCTGGTCATTTTACAGATTTCCACGGCCTTTTTAAGAGTGGTGGAAGAAAATCATTCCATCGAGCCGGTCCTGTTAGCCCGCAGCGACGCCCGCCGCTATTTCTCCGAAATCGGTCAAAATGATACCGTGGAACTTCTGAAATTCTGCGAATCGAATTTCGTGACGCTTTATCATATCAACGGACGCCGCCACTGGCTGCAGTCCCCGCCGGCGCCGTCAACCGGGCTGATCAAGGTATTTGACATCAAACCGTATCAGAAAGGTTTTGTGCTGCGCTGTCCGACCGAGGGCAACGACCGCCGTTTGCGGTCTTTTACCGATCAGGCGCGCCTGTATGAGATTTTTCAGGAAACCGACGAATGGGGACGCATTCTGGAAATCAGTACAATTGCCGATGTAAACCGCCTGATTGTTGACAACCAGATATCGGATATTATCAAGATCGCCGACGCCCTGCAGGAAAAGAAAATCGCCTGTCTGGCTGACCAGATCGCTCGCGAAGGTTCGCGCCGGTTTGTTTTCGTAGCCGGCCCATCGTCTTCCGGCAAGACCACTTTTTCCAAACGATTGGCAATTCAGTTGCGCGTGCTGGGTTTAAAAACGCTGTTACTATCTTTGGATAATTACTTTTTTGACCGGGAAGAGCTGGTCGCCCGCCAGGAAGGGCGACTGAATTTCGAGGTTCTGGAGGCCATTGACCTGGACCTGCTGAACGATCACCTGCAGCGGCTTTTAAAGGGCGAGGAGGTAATTCCTCCGGTTTACGATTTTCATACCGGCGTAAAATCTCCCGGTAAAAAGTCCGTCAGAGCAGATTCCGGTACAGTCATTATTTTCGAGGGGATTCATGGAATCAATCCCGGGCTGACCGCTGGAATCGACGACCGTTATAAGTTCAAGATATACGTCAGCGCCCTGACTCACCTGAATTTTGACAATATCAACCGGATACACACTCACGATACCCGGCTGTTGCGCCGCATCGTGCGCGATTTCAAATACCGCGGTTACAGCGCCGCCGAGACCATCGGAATGTGGAAGAAAGTTGTCGAAGGCGAAAAGAAATATATTTTCACCTTTCAGGGTAATGCCGACGCCATGTTCAATTCTTCTTTAGTCTATGAACACGGAGTGCTGAAGATCCCGGCCACGACGGTTTTGAAGAATGTGCCGGAAGAGCATCATAGTTACCCAGAGGCTCAGCGCCTGCTGGATATGCTGTCCTATTTTCTGCCGGTGGACGACGCCGAAATTCCTCCAACCTCGATCATGCGGGAATTTATCGGTAACAGTTCGTTTTCGTACTAAACGACAGGGTTTGTCAGATAAACCGGACGCTGAACCGCCTTCGGTTCTCAAATGTCATCAGAACAAGGCTTGCCTTAGAAGGGAATCTCGTCGTCGGGCGATGGCGCAGAAGGCGCTTCGGATTCTGACAGGTCTTTTTCGCGGCCGCGGCCGGAACTGCCCAGCATGGTGATCTGTTCCACCTGGATTTCGGTCTTGCTGCGTTTCTGGCCTTCTTTGTCTTCCCATTGACGGGTCTGGAGGCGTCCTTCGACGTACACTAATTGCCCTTTTTTCAGCCATTCTTTGGCGAATTCAGCCTGTCCGCGCCAGATAATCAAATTATGCCATTCGGTGCGGTCTTCCTTTTTTCCATCGCGGTTTTTAAAGGTTTCTGTGGTCGCCAGGGAGACTTCCGCCACCGCGTCGCCGTTTGGAGTGTAGCGGACTTCGGGATCGCGCCCCAGGTGTCCGACTAAGATGACCTTGTTAATACTACCTTTTGAAAGAGCCATTGAATACCTCCTCTTTTGCGTTTAAACTCGCTCCCGTTTCGCGAATTAAACGGGTTTATCGCTTAATATTAAGGAATAGGCGAATTTTTGTCAATTATTATTTCTGAAATTAATTCAACCGGCCTGACGCCGCACCCGCATAAAGGCCTCCAGCGCCCGCTCGATCTGTGCCTCAGTGTGGGCGGCCGATAATTGTACCCGGATACGCGCCGTTCCGCGCGGGACGACCGGGTAGGTGAAACCGATAACGTAGATACCTTCGGCCAGCAGGAGATCGGCGATTTTTATCGCCTGCGGTTCATTGTAAATCATGATCGGCACGATGGCTGAATCTCCTCGGATAATATCGAAGCCGGCCGCTTCGATGCCCTGTCGGAAATGGCGGGCGTTGGCGATTGTCTGACGAGGTAATTCCGGGTGATTACGCAGGATTTCCAGCGCTTTCAGGGTCGCGCCGATAACGGCCGGCGAAACGGAATTTGAGAACAGATAGGGTCGCGAACGTTGGCGCATGTACTCGATGATCTCACGCCGCCCGGAGATGCAGCCGCCGGAGGCTCCGCCCAGGGCTTTGCCGAAAGTGGTCGTGATAATGTCAATCTTGCCAAGCAGTCCGTAGAATTCGGCGGTTCCGCGCCCGGTGTTTCCCAGGTAACCGGTGGCATGCGAGTCGTCTATCATGATCAGAGCGTCGTATTTTTCGGCCAGTTCGCAGATTTGGGGCAAGGGCGCGATATGGCCGTCCATAGAAAAGACGCCATCGGTGACGATGAGCCGGTATTTGGCAGTGGATGCCTCGGTAAGGCATTTTTCGAGGTGTTCCATATTCATGTGGCCGTACCGAAAGCGCTGCGCCTTACAGAGCCGGATGCCGTCAATGATCGAAGCATGGTTGAGTTCGTCGGAAATGATCGCGCTCTGGTCGTCCAGGAGCGGCTCGAATACGCCGCCGTTGGCATCGAAACAGGATGAAAACAGGATAGTATCCTCAGTACCGAGAAAAGCCGACAATTGTTTTTCCAGCTCTTTGTGGATTTCCTGAGTGCCGCAGATGAAGCGCACCGAAGAAAGTCCGAAGCCCCAATTGTTCAGGGCTTCCTGCGCCGCCCGGATAATTTCCGGATGATTTGAGAGACCGAGATAATTATTGGCACAAAAATTCAGGAGTTCCTGTCCATTGGCTAGTTTCAAGATTGGCGCCTGCGGACTGGCGATCAGGCGTTCGGATTTATACAGTCCCTGTTGCTTGATTTCGGCTAATTGGTTCTGCAGATCCTGTTGCATTTTTCCATACATAAGCACACCTAATTTTTATTTAATATAGAAGGGGCCGATGGTCGCTTCATTAATGACGATCGGCGGAATTTACGGTGAATAAGCACATCTAAATTTAGACTGAATTGATTAAAATGAAAATATTGGGGGCGACTATTTTTCAATTATGACGACCGCGGCTGCGATACTTTGCAGATGGCAGAGTGACAGATGAATACGGGTGAAGCCTTTGGCGTTTACAATAGCGCCGGTCTGACCGAGAAAATGCAATTCAGGCTTACCGAGTGCATCGTTGATTACTTCCACTTCGGAAAATTTCAAACCGCCGCGCCAGCCGGTGCCAAGCGCTTTAAAGAAAGCCTCCTTAGCGGCGAACCGGGCAGCGTAATGTTCGGCTTTGTTGGCTTTTTTTTCACAGTAAGCGATTTCACTTTCAGAGAAAATTTTCGTGCGGAAACGAGCCTGTCCCGCCACCTGTCGGGCAATTCTACCGACTTCAATCAGATCAATACCGGTTCCGCAGATCATAAAAATTGGAGATTGAAGAATAGAGATTGAACGTTTGCAATCACACGCCGCCCGAGGGTTTATTAATCATTTTAATTAGTATTGAGCATTATGCAATTTGAGAGATAGTTGTTTTAACATATCGGTTGTCATGGCGGTGAGATCATAGTCCGGCCGCCAACCCCACTCCTTACGTGCGGCTGAATCGTCAATGTGTTCCGGCCAGGAATCGGCGATGCTTTGGCGGACCGGATCAATCAGATAGTTGATTTGAAAATCTGGTATGTGTTTACGAATTTCCGCTGCCAGGATTTCCGGGTCGATACTCATCGCCGTGACGTTGAAAGCATTGCGATGCCGGAGGCGAGCCGGATCGGCTTCCATCAGGTCGAGCGCCGCTTTAAGAGCGTCGGGCATGTACATCATATCCAGAAAAGTGCCTTTTTGCAGGAAACAGGTGTACTGTTTCTGCTTGAGAGCCGCATAATAAATATGCACGGCGTAGTCGGTCGTACCTCCACCCGGCGGCGTCTTGTATGAAATGATGCCGGGATAGCGCACTCCCCGCGTATCAACGCCGAAGCGTTTAAAATAGTAATCGCAGAGCAACTCGCCGGCGACTTTGGTGACGCCGTACATGGTTCCCGGTCGTTGAATGGTATCCTGCGGCGTTAGGCGGGAAGGCGTCGTAGGCCCGAAGGCGCCGATACTGCTGGGCGTGAAGACGGCGCACTGATATTGTCGGGCGACTTCCAGGACGTTGTAGAGGCCGTTCATATTGATGTTCCAGGCGTCCTGCGGACGGGCTTCGGCAACGGCGGAGAGCAGGGCTGCCAAATGATAGATAATCGTGATGCGTTCCCGGGCGACCAGTTCGGCTAAATTCGCGGCACTGTTCACATTCAGAATTTCAAAGCGGCAGTCGCTGTCGCTGCGGGAATCGTTCTGCGGTCGGATATCGGTAGACAGAACATTCCGGAGACCGTAACGCTCACAAAGAGCCGGAACGAGTTCGGATCCGATCTGCCCCAGGGCGCCGGTAACCAGGATTTTCGGCATAATTTCTCCTAAATGATACAGCCCGCCGGAACCTTTGCGGGCTGATTGATTATTTCAATCTGTGGTTTCACGGTTAAAAAAATAAAGTACTCAAGTAAATCTGATCAATAATCACGGGCTTAATTTCCGCAAATTCCGGTTTAGAAAAAATGGATTTTTTACTCGCCGGCACTTCGCCGGGCGCCGAAGTTTATTCCAGCGTGATCTCCCGGTCGTCAACCTCTTTAGATATGACCAATGGCTTTTTCATAGAGGACAAGGGTGTGTTTTTAACTCGAATAGCCTGAGTGTTTTTACCGGAAAGATGCATGAATTCACGCGTCGTTGACGCAAAACCGATTTTTTCAAGATTGAAGTCGCGGCATTGAAACAGCCGGAAAACCGGATCGGCATTGGAGACGACAGTAAAATTTCCGAGCCGGATTGCTCGGGTGTACTCGGCGGAAAACCCTATTTCGGCGGCAAGGTACGAATTACTGATTCGGATTTGACTGATTGGCATTTCCGGGAGTCCGACCAGACTGACGGCTTGTTTGGCGCTGACACAGAAGATACTGTCTAAAATGAAATTCCTGAATATCGGCGTGTCTTCTGTAACCGGTCGGGACTCGATTTCCCTACCGATATTTTCGTAATAGGTGTTGAAGAAAATGGATTCATTGACAATATCTTTCATATAGATATTGCGGATAATGATATTCTCGACCAGACCGCCCCGGTCGCGGGCGCTTTTAAAGCGTAATCCGACATCGGTACCGATAAAAATGCAGTTGTTCACGAAAATATTTCGCATTCCGCCGTCGGTATTGCTTCCGATTACAAACCCTCCGTGTCCACGATATACACTGCAATCGCGGATGACGATATTCTGTACGGCGGGTTCGGATTGCCCGCGTCGCCGACTGGCTTTCATGCAAAGAGCGTCATCGCCGGTTGTGAGAGTGCATTTTTGGATCAGGACATTTTTGCAGGAATTGATGTCGATGCCGTCTCCGTTCTGCGCCCACCACTCGTTGTTGACCTTGACGTTACGGATAATAATATCCTGGCAGCGCTCGGGTTGGAGGGCGTATTTAGGTGAATTTTTAAAGGTCGGTCCATCAATGAGCACGGTTTTGCAATTGATCAGGGAAACGAGGTCCGGACGCAAATAATCACGCGCTGGAAGGTAATCCTCCGCGACCAGTTCTCCCTTGGGGCGGACAGATTCGAGGCTGTCGATAAATTTTTCGCCATGCAGAGCTGCGGGCGATGGCCACCAGATGTCGCCGGAAGGAGCGACAATGCCGCCGGATTGAATCAGTTGGCGCCACTGACTGCTGGTGGTTTTAAATCGTTTTACCGGGCGCCAGGCTTCGCCATTGCCATCGAAGACGCCTTCGCCGGTAATGGCGATATTCTCAAGGTTGTAGCCGGAAATCGGGGGGGCAGCTGTGAAGCTCTTACCCGGCGGTTTGATGATCGGGTAATCGGAACGTTCCCGACTGAAAATGACCAGCGCCCCGGATTCCAAATGCAGGTTGACGTTACTTTGCAGCTCGATCGGGCCGGTCAACCAGATTCCGGAGGGTATGATGACAGTGCCGCCGCCCGACTGAGTACATTTAAGAATAGCCTGATTGATTGCCACGGTGTTCTTGGTGTGGCCGTCTCCGACGGCGCCGAAAGCGGTGATGTTGAATATTTGTTCCGGGAAAACCGGCGGCTGAATAGCCGGCATATCGAATGGAAGATTGTCTAAACCAGATTGCACCTCTTTCATAAGATCGGGAGAGATGCCCGGTGCTTCTGCGGAAAAAGCCGGTAACATCAACAGAAATAACAGACCGATGATAATCGATGTGAATCTTAAATATGAGTTGTTTTGAGTCATTTTAGCATCCATTTTTTGAATTAATAGAAAGATATATCTATTTAACCAGTAATATTTTTTTCACTATGGATAACCGGCCGCTTTTCAGGACGCAGAAATAAACACCGCTGGAGAGACGACCCGCATCAAAGGTTCTTTGATACATAATGCCAGCCTCGGCTGGCTCATTAAATAGAGTAGCTACCTGACGGCCGAGGATGTCGTATATTTCTAACAATGTTCGTTCCGGGACAGGTATACTGAAAATAATTGTGGTAGAAGCATTAAACGGATTAGGATAATTTTGCAGAAGCAGAAAATCGGCCGGAGAAGAATTTTTCCCGGTTATTTTTTCTCCATTTGTGGTATCCAGTCGGCCCGCTCCGGCATTTTCCTGCACGACGGTTTTAATTTCACTGCCTCTGACGATATTATAGCTATAATAATCCGAGGGCGTGAAATGGTAGTTGCTCAAGTTTTCAACGATTACGCCAGAATTATCCAGGATATTATCCAGAGCGTATATGTATCCTTCCTGATCACCGCTGAGCACCTCTTCCGGATCGTTAATCTGAGAGATTAGAACGGGAATCGGAGTGTTTTCAAAATAATTAGATTCCACCATGACCTGGGCCTTACAGGTTACCCCAATGCCATAACTGGTTAAATCTGTAAAAAGATTATTGATGATATGGGCTTTGGCAAAGCGAATACGAGGGTTGCGCGAATAGGTACCATCGTACCAATTACGATAATAGGTCACCGTCATCACGGTATCGGAATCCTGCTCTTCGGAGTGTCCCAACAGGCAAGTCTTACGGTGATTCCTAAAATGATTGTAGGAAACAGTTACATTATACGAACCATGTTTAATATCGAGCAAGCCGTCGTGATTTTCGCCGGAAATGTCGACGGCGGGGCTATCGGTGAAAGTACAATGATCGACCCAGACGTTATGACTTTCTTCGACGGCCAGCGCGTCTTTCTCATCGACATGACAATCGGAAAAAGTCAGATTGCGGACGATGATGTTGCTGCATTCGACGATTTTCATTCCAAAACCGGATAAACCGGCGTCATTGCCCAGTCCGAGAATCGAGATATTACCGGTGCGTTTAATTGATATTTTTGTCGAGAATCCAGAGAGTGTGCCGGAGATGTAAACGACCAGCGGTTCAGTGCTTTTATTTTCACGGGCGTGCATCAGATCGTATAAAGTTTGCGCATCGGTAACAATTACACCTTCACCGCCCCGACCGCCGGTCGTCCCGCCGCCAAGAGAGGCGAATCCTTCCGGTGAATCAGTCTGGATCAAAGTGGCAACACAATTACCGCTTACCGCGACAGAAATCGTTGCAGCCGCACCACCCGAAATGGTAATATTTCCGGAATAATGACCCGGGATTGCTGGTGAAAAGGATACATAAATCGTTGTGTCGATGGTCTGTCCCGTATGGGAAATGTTCAGAGATGCATCAAAACCGGAATTACCGGACAGCGCCATTGGAAAATCTAGCGACGAATTGATAATGACAACACCATCCTCTTGCAGAAAGCGGCCGGACAAAACGAAACTTAACAGAGCATTTTTATTGATAAGAACATTGCCAAAATCCAATTTTGGCGGTGTGACCGATAAGGTTGGTACTACGAGGGTTGTAAAGAGGATTGTGCCGAAGGAAGCCGTCAGGTAATTCTGTGAGTTACCAGTTGCGACGTTGTATTCGAAGACTGCGACAAAATAGGAGGTATTGCTGGTTAAGCCGGTTATTATGACTGTCGAATCTGTGCCGTCCAGGACGACTCTGGTTCCGTCACCCTGATCAGTCGCCGTGGAAAAGTCAGATGAAACCCCGGTTATCGGAGCTCCATCGGCTGGCAACCAGGTACCGGCGTTTTCTGCGCGAATGGTTACGATTCTTCGGGCGCCGTTGCCATTATTCAAGAAAAGTAGAGCGGATGTTCCGGAGAGCGAATCGATAGTGATTATCGAGGGATTGGTTGGCTCGGTCGCCAGACTCACCCCGGAAAGGGATACTGCGGCGCCGGTTGCGCCTTCGCTGCGATGACTGATAATTTCTTCGTACTGACCGGCCTCGGCAGAATTCAGACGGACGGCGATATTTACCGGTTGTCCGGGAATATTTCCATCCGAAACAGAAAAAACGATCGAATCGCCGGAAGCTTTCCAGGTCAGACTATCTATCGAGATCTCAAATGGTGCTGGTGGAAAAATCACAACAGGATTGGTCAGGTTTATACCGGCCAGAGTATAGATTTGAATTGAGGAGGGCGTGGTTGGGTCAGTCTGCCTAAAGCCGCTTAACCGGCTTGGTGAAACTAGGATTGCAGTTGCCGACACGGTCGTTCCGGAGATGATCACATCCTTGGTGATAACATATTTACCGGTTGTCGCAGTAGTATACCATGGATAAATCCTGATATAAAAAGTATCCGGATATTCGATATCCTGATCGAGAACGGCGGCGATATTCGCAGTCGTTGGTACGCTGGAACCGAGCGTAAAGGTCGTACCGATTTGGGTTTTGGAGTTAAATAACGGATCGGTGGAAAAATATACATTAGCCCGCATCCCGCTGCCCGAATTCACATAGAGCATCATTGATAGCGAAGTAATGTTGAATATATACCCGGCTTGCGGAGTCACTGCGAATTGCATATAACGGTCACAATTCTCGGCGATTTCTCCCGACCATGAACCAGCGGTTCCGCTGGGGCTGCTGCGTTGAACGCTGTTTTTATACTCAACCTGCATGTTGCTCAGGCTTTGGGGTAAGGCGATGATATTTCCGTTGACATCGGCGTTCTGGTCGGCAATCAACGACCACCGGCCGGAAGCCGTTGTCTGGGCTAAAGAAAAGCTGAAGATTATTCCGATGATGCAAAAAATCTTTGGATAATGGGAGTGACAGAAATATTGAACGGCTTTAAGGAAACCTGTCCGGGCGCCGGCTGGCGGATTGGTTTTGCCGGGCAGCCGGCGCCTGAAGACAAGTTTTCTCATTTTTTTTCTTAATATTGAATCGGATTTACTTCAGCAGCATCATTTTTTTGGTTTTACAGAAATTTCCGGATTCGATGCGGTAAAAATAAATTCCGCTCGCCAGCCGGCCGCCATCCAGAACGACTGCATGATAACCAGCGGGTTGATCGGCATTCACCAGCGTCATGATTTTTTCGCCCAGCAAATTGTACACGGTGATCGTTACCCGTCCCGGTTTTATAAGATCGTATTTGATCGTAGTAGACGGGTTGAAGGGATTCGGATAGTTTTGAGCCAGGCGGTACTCGGTCGGCAGACCGGCGGTGTGTCTTTCGGGATCAATGCCGACATAATCCGGCGCCTTAGGCATCCAGTCAAAACCAAGATTCGGATTTGATTCTTTTGAGAAAATATTCTCCAGGGTGTAATCGGGATATTCCTCATCGGTTAGCTGACGGGAAATGCTTGCGCGGGCGGAAAAATCCGATCCTTCTCCAAAACACTGATATTCTGCATAGAGAGCCGGAGTAACATTCCAGGCGATCCAGCCGGCCGCATTCAGGCTTTGGGGTTCGTTGCAACGGATAAAAACGGTGCGTGGGGAAGCCTGCCAGGGCCGTCCGAGATAAAAGGATACGATGGGGATTTCATTGAAACCGACTGCATCGGCCGTGATATTGCAATCACGGAAGACGTAGCCGAACTTTGATTCGGGCTCCGTACTGGCGGCAGTAAGAGTTCCGCCATTACGATTGATATGTATTTCGCAGGAGTCGAAGACCACAATGTCACGTCCGAAAATGAAATCAACCGAACCTTCAATATAGCAATTTTTCATATAGACCCGTCCGGTGCCGCGCCCGCCCCAGGTATAATATGTATCCTGATAGCCGAGCAGGCGGCAATTGTAATAAGCCTGCCGGTCGCCATTGACTCGCAGGGCGACGGCTTGCTGATCGGCAAACGTGCCGTCATTTTTCACAGTGTTCTGGAAAGTGATATTCATGGCGGTGAAATCGTCGGCGTCAATTCCAACGCTGTACGACATCGACGTCCCGCCCGCCTTGCCGGCGTAATCGTCATAGGTCAGAATTGTCTCGTTGACATCCTCACCGATCAACATGACGTTGGTTTTGTAACGGTTCAAAAGCATTTTTTCATAGTAAACGCCCTTTTTCACGTAAATGATATAGGGTCCGGTATAATAATCCGGAACATCGTCAAAAGCTGCCTGAACCGTGGTGTAATCACCCGAGCTGTCAGCCGCCACGATTTTCACTATCTGAGGCGCGGGAGTCTGGGTGGTGAAAGTGTCAACGGCTCCGTAACCAGTGCCCTTTTTATTGGTGGCATAAGCCCGCACGTAATAAGTCGTGTTTTCCGCAAGCCCGTATATAAGGCTCTGAAATGAACCCAGGCCGGAGCCGTTTTCTGTCTTGTTGTCGGCAATGGACGGATTGCCGGTCGGGTTCCAGCAGACTCCCCGGACCAGCACAGTATCTCCACCCCAGTCCGTGACATTGCCGCCGCAATTGGCGGTCTTGACCATGATATTAGTCACCTCTGCCGTTACGACGGTTGGCACTTCTGTCGAATCGAGCGTCTTGAAAGTGACATCCTGACCGTAAGCCGTGCCGGCGGCATTAGTGGCATAGGCTCTTAGATAGTAAGTCATGCCGGCGGTCAGCCCGGTCAATTGGCTGGTAAAAGTCCCCGAGCCGGAGCCGTTTTCGGTTTTATTTTTATCAATGGTCGGCGCAGTTGTTGTATCCCAGCAGACACCGCGGGTCAGTACCGCCGAACCGCCATCACTTGTCACCGTCCCGCCGGCGGTAGCAAAGGTTGTGGAAATATAAGAGACCGCGCCGGTAGTGACAGTCGGCGGCTCAGCCGTAGCGCCAGTAGTCGTACCGGATATAATTACACTGTCCACGGCTACCAGTTTAGCCCAGCCAACCGCTTCGGTGTTGTGCGGATAGACTCTCAGGTAGAAAGTTTCACCGGAGTTGACGGTTTCGTCTAAGGTGGCTTCCAGGGGCATTACGGCATTGCCCGATAAGAGAGTATCGGCTATCAGCAGGCTTTTGGTAGTGAAAGATGAATCCTTGGAGTAATATAACGCCGCCCGCATTTTGCTGGTATACCATCCCCCGAGGTACATTGATATATCGGTAACGTTAAGAGTGCCACCAAATTTGGGTGCAATTGAATATTGGAAATAGAGACTGTCGGTCGGATTCGGCTCGGCGTTCCAGGATTTGGAGACAGTTTGAATCGTCCCGCAGGAAAGGTTATCAGAGGTTCCGGTAATCGGCAAATTGGTGATGTTATAAAATTTCATAGCGGCGCTGTAGACGGTGCCCGTAGCGGTCACCAGCCCTTCCGTTACCACCTGATCATCCGTTTCATATGGCCAGAGTGCGTAAGCTGGCACAGGAATGTCCCGAGTGGTTCCATATATCGTACATTCCCGGACATACAGATATTTGGAATTGGATGACGGACCGGAATTCCAGGGATAGATCCGGACATATAAAACCTGATGGTCGGCAATGTCGGCATTGATCGGGAAATTATAATAAATGGCCGTATCCTTTTTCATCCAGAGGGTCGAGTCGGAAATCTCTACCTTATTGGCAAAACTGGTGTCGGTATCGTAAAACAATTTAGCCCGGATCTTATCAGTTCCCTTGCCACCCAGATAGATTGTCATCGAGTCGGCGTGCAATAGATTATTGATCTTGGGCTGCAAAGAAAACTGAATATAACGCCCGGCGACCAAAGTGGTCTCGGGGCCCCAATAAAGACCGGTGCTGTTATTTTCCGAAGGCCACCAGCGCTGGTACTGAATTGGTTTGGTAGCCGGCTCTTTGTAATCCCGCACCATAAATCCGGGAGTGCCGATCTCAGGAAATCCAATGACATTGCCGGCGATTGCCGAGACCTGCTGGCTGTCCGGTGGCATACACATCCAGAAAACTGAGGCCGGATTCTGAGCCCAAGCCCCCGAAGCGACGATCAAAAAGATCGTGAAAACAGTTAATCTGCGTAATATTTTTCTCATAAAACCTCTCCTTTCGATTATTATTGTTTTATCTATGACATCCTCTTTTATCTGACACATTTGGCATTTTGTAAAAGCCAACGGCAAAAATTCCGGGCAGCGTTGAAATTCTCGAAATCGACGGGTAGTTTGCGATTGTCGATATATTCGTTGTACAGCCAGGGATCGCCAGTCGCGCAGACTATTCCGCGGCCAAAGCGAGTCGTTGCCATGACGATATTCCCATTCTGAACTAAAAGCGACTGGGCGGGAGCGGTCACTCGCAGCGTCGCAATTTCTTTCATATAAATTTTACAGACTCCGGCAAAAATCGGGTGCTCCGGAAGATTCTTGATCGCTCCCATTTCGTAATTTTTTGCGGTTACCCGGTTTTCGGACACTTCGTTAAAATGAATCCCGAATTTTTCAGCTAATGCGTTGAAATGTTCGAATTCGGTATTACCGGCATCATTGCCGAGTAGTACCAGCACCCCGCCTTGTTTGACCCAGTTGGTAATTGACTCAATTGCCGGAGCGTCAATATAATTAGGCGTGGGATTTTCCGCCGGAGTGTCCGGATCGACAATAATATAGACGCTGAGTTTCCGGAGAATTTCCGACGTCGGAACGGTCGTTACCGCCGAGATGAACGCGCCCTGATTTTCGAACAGGTTGCCCAGTTCATAAAAACCGGAATTGGTGCGGTCTTCCCAAGTGTAATGATATTGCTCTTCTTTGCCGTCTTGATTCTTCCGTACTTCATGATTGTAGAAATAGTCCAGACCGACGACTTTACCATAGGCCTCCTCACTGAATTCCGGCGCTTTACCGAGGTGTTTAATGATCGGTGAGTTGACTCTCTGCAGTTCGGCAATCACCAGTTCGGCGATCTGAATGGCCCCGGTCCGGTTGAAATGCGTATTGTCCGACTTGCCGTTCGGATAAAATTTATACACTCCCGAATCGGCCCGCAGGAAAAGGGCTTCGGATTTTTCCGGTCCCAGTTTGCGGAACAATTCCAGGCTGCGGGCATGCAGATCGAGCAGCGGAACGTCTAATTCCTTTGACAATTCGCGTACTACCACTGGATAGTCTCCATGCTGGTCGATGAATTCGCCCGCAGCGGAAAATTTCCGGCGGTTGACCGGCGTTATCAGAATCGGGTTGGCGCCTTTTGAGCGGGTTTCCTGTACAAATTTTATCAGGTTGGCGCGGTAAGCCGTATGTGCTTCGGCATAGCGGGTAGTGTCGGAAATCTTGGCGTCGTTGTGGCCGAACTGGATCAGAACATAATCGCCGGGTTTGAGATTCTTCAAGACATTATTCCACAATCCCTGGTCAATAAAACTTTTCGTGCTGCGGCCGTTGCGGGCATAATTGATTATTTCAACGTCCTGAGTAAAAAACAGCGGGAACAATTGCCCCCAGCCGCGTTCGGGATTGTCATCCAGCGGTTTGTCGGCCATGGTCGAATCGCCGATCAGGTGAATGGATGGTCTATTCGTCGCGGCGAAAATCAGCAGTGTCAGGCTTACGGCGATAATCAATAATGAGGATAGTTTATTCATTGGCCATTTTTTTACTGGTTGGCGGTTACCCGGAAATAGTCGAAGTCGGCAAAACCGGTTGTATTTTTCCCGGTGGTGGCCGCGAATACGCCGACCTGGGCGCCTACCCACTTACCTTTGACGGCTTGAAATTCTTGACCAAGCCGGACGAATTCTTTTCCGTTCTGACTATAACTGAAAACACCAGCGGCATTTTGGGCAATTGTCACTTTTAGAAATAATTCCGGCTGGTTTAAAACAACTTTGTTCTGAATTATTTCTGGATTGCCATTTTCGGCGGCCAGACATTCAACCCGCAACAGGAGGTATTCATTGTTTTGCCGGATAATTTTCAGGGCGTGGTAATCGCTGCCGATGACGATCAGACCAGCCTGATCGCTATCCGAACCGGAGTGAAATTTTATTTTTGTTACTACCTCGAATTGCTCGGCCGGGAATTTTTGCGTCAGTATGTTAGGCAGAGCGCTAAGATTATTGAAAGTTGAGACCGGATTTATACAATACAATCGTATGTTGCCGGTTTGAGCGGTCTGTGAGTACCATTCCGCTTTGTGATTGGCTCGCCACTGCCACTGTCGCCCGAGACTGGTGCCGTTGAAGTCGTCCGAAGTTTGAATAATTACATTCGGATCAGAAAGAGCGGTGTGCGGCCGGCGATAAGCCAAAACCGGTTCACCAATGCCATTGCCGTCCCGATCGATTCCGATCAGCGGCCAGTCGTTCTTCCAGATTAACGGCTGCAGGTGAACGATCCGACCGTAAGCGTCCCGATCCTGATAATGGACGAACCAGGATTCGCCGTCGGCGGTCTCGATCCAGGCGCCCTGATGCGGTCCGTTAACGGCTGTGCTGCCCTGTTCAAGAACAATCTCGTCTTCGTAGAGTCCGTAGATATTTTTTGAACGCAGGACTGTCTGCCAGCCATTTTTAACACCGCCAGCCGGAGCGAAAATGTAATACCAGCCGTTACGTTTGTACATTTTCGGGCCTTCGATGGTCGGCTGGTCGGCATGGCCGTCGAAGACCGTCACGCCGTCGTCCAGGATTTGCGTTCCGTCAAAGCTCATTTTATGTAAGGTCAGAATGCTGTTGAAACCAACCCGGCTTTTCGCCCAGGCATGTACCAGATACGCCTGTCCGTCTTCATCCCAAAACGGACACGGATCGATCCAGCCTTTGGCGGATTTGACCAGGACCGGCTTTTCCCAGGGGCCGGCCGGATTCTGCGATTTAATCAAATAAAGACCAAGGTCGGGATCGCCGTAATAAATCCAGTATTCGCCATTGTGATAACGCAGGCTGGGCGCCCAGATTCCTCGGCCTGGTTGCGGCAAATCATAAACCTTATCCGGCAAATTTGTCACCGCATGACTGATGATTTGCCAGTGAACCAGATCGGTCGAATGTAAGACCGGAATTCCGGGAGTGTTGATAAAAGATGACGAAATCAGGTAAAAACCATCATTCACCCGGATTACATCCGGATCGGAATAGTCCGAGAAAATGATGGGATTGGAATAATGTGTTTCAGGATTTGGAGTGTCCGCTGCCAGTCGTAGTGCAGCGATTAGCATGGTTAATGCCACCCAAACCGATCCGGCCGGACGGATTTGAGAACACTGTAAAATCAGATGGCAGGTTTTTAACATTCGAATCATCTCAGAAGGCGATTCCCACTGACAAACGATTTACGCCGCTAAACAAGTCGAAATCGGAATAGGAATAATCAAAGCGCAGATTATTTTTTCCGACATCGTAATTCAGACCGATCCCGGCCGACCAGGATGCCAGGTCCTGATTGGTTTGATAACCACCCCGGATCGCAAAATGGTTGAACAACAAAAACTCCAGGCCGTAATTCACGCGTTCGGAGTAATTATTGGGATGCAGAAAATCAACGGCCAGGTTGAGGGAATTGTTTTGCGAAAAAGCCGGAGCGACGACGTCCAGCAGGTCAATTGCCATTCCCATTGTGAACAGCAGCGGTAATTGTTCATCAATCTCTTCTCTTTTGACATTCGATGAAATATTGCGGATCGACATACCAAACCGAAAGCCGTGAAATCCGGTGTTGTATTTGACTCCGGCATCGAAAACCATTTTGACAGCATTGTTGTTTTTCAATCCGCTCGCCAGTTGACTCTGGCCGAGATTCTGTCCAACAATACGGATGTCGCCACCGATTAGAAATTGAGTACTGATCGCGCGCCCATAGGTCAAGCCACAGGCATAGGCGCCGACATTATCGATTTTTCCCAGGTCTTTATAGCCGAGCGGATATAAATCTTTCTCCGCGGCGGATAAAAGACTGGTGCCGTAGATGCTGCCATAATCTACGGAGACAAAACTGATTCCCAGGGCGCCGTGTTGCCGCATGTTCCAAATGAAACTTCCCCCGAGATAATTAATATCGCCGATCCATTGAGTGTCATAGGTTTGCATTTCGAATCGGTTGTTCGTTTCGGAAATTCCGGCCGGATTGAAGAAGATGCTTTCCACACCGGTTCCGAGAGCGCAGTAAGCTTCGCCCATGGCGCTGGCGTGCGGCGAAATGCTGACCAGCAGGAAATTCATCGTACTCTGGCCGACTTTTTTCAAGCCGACCTGTGCTTTGACGGACGATATAAAGGTTACAATCAGGAGAGTGATGACCAGAAGATTGAATAATCGTTTCATGATTCCGGCCCTCCGCTTTATCTGATTACCAGAAATTTTTGGAAGGCGGTCGTGCCATCCGTTTTTTGAAATACGACAATATATACACCACTGCTGATCACCTGTTGACTGGCGGTGATCATATCCCAGAAGCAGTAACCAGCCTCCACCGGGCTGTCATGTTTGATGGTTTTAACCAGATCGCCGTTTTCGGTGTAAATTTTAATTGTACATTCACCTGGCAGATTATAAAACTGAATGCCGCGCTGATCGGTCCACCCCTGTTCAATCAGAAGGGGATCGTTGATATTATAAGGATTGGGCACGATTCTGATTTTAGACAGGTCGTCTTGCGAGACCTGCGGCGGATTAACCCAGTAAATATTTGGCACCAGCACCCGCGGACTGAATAAGATTTTTCCCCGTGAAGTAGGATCGGCCAGCGGATCGTCAACTGCGATACGGGACTTGGCCTGAAGATAATAATAGTATTGCGCTCCAATCAGGACGTCTTTATCCACAAATAAATGTTCCGCGGCTTTATCCTCGGAATCCGAGTCGTAGATAACTTCGTAGTAAGCGGTGTCAATGGCGCTAAGGCGACGCATGATGCGGTAGCCGGCAAAATTAGACATATTTTCGGCTTCCGAGTCGCTCCATTTTATTTCGACTCCAGTGCCCAGGCCGGTTACTTCAAGGTATGAAGGTGGTGGGGGAGCCTGCGGAATTTTGTATCCGACGTCAAAGTTCCATTTGGCGCGACGGGCGCTTTGCATGACGGAGTCAATGCCGGTGCTTATCCAGCGGTCTTTGATTTTATCAATTTCGCTGGCATCGGTCGGGAAGGCGAAATTGGATGGAAAATAGCCGGTATTCGGATCCGGTAAATGCGGTGGATCAGCCAAAGTCCCGTTCAGCCATTGTTTACCGATTGACATTGCCGTTTGCGGATCGAGACCGGAATAACCGCTGGCATAGACGATGTGAATTTTGTGTCCCGGTAGTAGGGTATAGGGACCGAAACTACAGTACATTTTCGAATTGGTACTGCTTTTCGTTCCGGCCGGATAAGCCGAATAATCCGCGCTACCGTATTCATCGCTATTGCCGCCATGAAAGGTGCCGGGAATGGTATCGCCGGTCATAGGCCAGTATTGTGAATAGGCGCCCCGGAGCGCCCAGAAATTTTTATCGCCGAATTCATCGTTTGCGCTGTTGTAGGGAATCTTGGTGGCCGTGCCGATATAGGTAACGCGCGGCTGAATGAAATCATCCACATCGCCGGCCGCGTCGGTATATGGTTGTCCGGAAGCATGCAGGATTGAATACCAGCAGAATTTGGCTCCCAAAAGTCGGCCGCCCTGCGATATTACTGGCGCGCCCATATTGTCTCCGGAAGTGGTGGGATCGTCGGCGCTGTATTCGTAGAAGACACGCAGCGAATCGCCGACCCGGCCACCGTAATAATGCTGCCAGGTCATAGTTGGATTCAATCGTTCGCTCGATGATGGATAGGGATTCATTCCATCCGAACGATAGGCGTTTACACCATTGGATTGCATATTGATATAGAAATTTTCCAGAGTGTCCAGGTTGACATTTTCAAACTCGGCGTCCACAATGATATAGTCGTCGTTTAGGTTTTGACCCCAGGCTAATATCTTGCGGTGAATATTGACCCCCAGAATATTGAAGGTAGTGACTTCGACGATCTGATCGTAGGTTTCCGGGCCGAATTGAGAAGGATCGTGAACGCCGAATAATGTCAGGTCCACGGTTTGAAAGTCAATGGTCTGTTCCGGATAGGTGAATCGGACATAATTAGTCAAATCCCTGACCACGGTGCCCTTTGTTTGGAACTCGTTTGTCGGGCCGTAGATCGCGATGTTATGCAGGCTGTCGTATTGATCGACCCAGTCGGTCGTCGCCAGGCGAAAGCCGGCGCCAGCCCAGGCGTCCCACTCCTGGCCGCGGATGCCAATGATGTTGTAATCATTCGGAAAGAAACCGGAACGGTACTCAAAGCTGCTTTTGTCGCCATTGGCGGTGACACCGCACCAGACGTGCCCCATTTTTACCACGGCCGTAACCAACTCGGGCTGAGTTTGAGACCATCCGCTCCGGACCAAGAGCAGAATCAATAACGACAAGCCAGGGAGCAATTTTTGGGCGTTGTTGATTATTTTTGGCTTATTCAAACCGATTACTCCTTCTAAAGAATCCTAAAAGCTGAAACGCACGCCGAACCAAATATCACGGGGACGCTCATACAGCCAGAAAGCATAATTGGGATCGTTGATATAAGACTTCTTGGCGGAACGCAGCTCGCCGATATGATCATGGCCTGCAACATATTGACCGGGATTCTGCTGGCGCAGAACATCATATTTTGAAGACTTGTAAATCGGCAAATGCAAAGAGGCCAGATATTTGATAAAATCACTCCATTCCTCCAGGTCGCCGTCTTCGCGGACGAAGCAGTAGCCGTCATCCATCAGACCAACCTTGAAGTTGAACAGGTTGCTGATGTCGATGAAAAATGATGCCTTGATGCCGAGGAAATTAAGATTCTTATTGATCTTCAAATCCACCATGTAATAATCCGGCCAGCGCAGATTGTTGTTAATGTGGAGTTCATTGAGCGGATTCCAGGTAAAATACTCACCCGCCTGCCATTCTCCGAAAAGGGTTAGTGTCCAGCCGGAGAGCAGATAGTTTTTCAGGCGACCGTGGTTGAACCGATCAGGTGTCCGCAGGGTCAGGTTGGCGTTGATTTTCGGGAGAGGCAGGGAGCGGTCTTCCTGGTCGGCGTATAGACCTTCCTGATCATTGTTGATAGTGACTTCGGTAATCGTACTCCGTCCGGTCAAGCCCTCCTTTTTCAGCATGTAATTGTAATTGATCCAGCCGGTAAGCCAGCTGTTGTCATTTTTCGACAAATTGATTTCGATACCCTGGATGTCCTCGTATTCATTATTAGCCCAGGCTTCGTAATTGATCGTACCGCTCTCATTCTGATAAACGACTTCGCCATGCTGGCCGGTTACATCTTTGGAATACCAGGAAAGTTTGAGAACGCTCTTTTTCAGAATTGCGGTGGCGATGCCCAGCTCATAGGAGATAGTGCGCGGCGGCTCCAGATTGGGATTGGACATGTTGTAGAGTCCGTTCTTGGTATAGCGGTAGCGATACAGGTACATCGAATAGTAAGGCGGATTGGAGCGGAAATGACCATAGTTGAAATAAAATTTCGATTGTTCGGTCACGGGGAAAGAAATGCCGAGGCGCGGACTAAGGGCGTAGTGATTTTTTATAGGCTGGAGGAATCCGGGATGCAGGGAATCGTATTCTTCCCATTTTTCCCAGATTACCGAACGACCGTCGGCCAGCGCCGCAAAAAAAGAGTCGGCTGCCGATGAATTGGCCGGCGGGGCATTGCCAAAAGCGGCAGTAAAGGCCTCTGCAAAAGCGTCTCCGGACGGCCACTTGCCTCCGCCGCCGTAATAATAATCAAGGCGCAATCCGACATTGGCCACTATGGAGGGGAAATTGATCTGATCCTGGATATAGATCCCGGTCTGACTGGGTTTGCGGTGATAATTGAACTCGTAAACGTTATAGGCGTTTTCGTTCCAGAGCATCCAGAGCTTGTGGTTCAGATCAATGTGGTTATACTCAAAGCCGGTTTTGACGAAGTGGTGCTGGCCGACCTGGGAAGAAAGATCAAATTTAGCGCGATATTGTCCGACCTGCACATTGTCGTACAGATCGCCCTCTTTGCGCCGGAAGCGGTAGGCAATCCCGGGCAGCGCATCGTAATTTAGATATTTATAGCTGAGCGTGTCGCCGTCAAATATTCCAGTGACGCGGTTGGTGCTTTCCAGATATTTGCCGTAGGGCATTTCATTGACCACAAAGGGGCCGAAGTGAGTGATGGCGGTGGTGTCGCGGGTGTTACCGGTTTCGGAATTGTCGCGGATTCGCAATCCGCTCAGGCTTAGTTCCCAGAAAGTGGCTTTATTGACAATCTTGTTGATGGTCAATCCGTTCATGAGAGTTTTTTGTTCCAGAATCGGGAAAAAAGGCGGGTCGAACCAGTATTCGGGATTTTTGGCGATATATTTGATATTATTGGCTGACATGAACCCGCCCTGGCGACTGGCATCCGGGTAATCGCCGGAGGCCGGACGGATCGGGCTGACACCAATCTGGTATTTATAGAGTGTGTTCCATGTCAGGGTCATCTTCTGCGTGGGCTGACTTTTGACGGTTAACAGAGTCGTATAGGATTCATCGCTGGAACGGGAGACCGGCATGATATAATGGCGCTCCCTGCCGTTGAATGAAAGATAGAAAGTTGCATTGCCCAGGGCGCGGCCGATTAACGGCACCGGCCCGCCAAAGCCGCCATCGGCATTCCAATCGGAATTTTCCTCCTTATTATGATGCTCAGCGAAGAGTTTTTTCTGCTCCTCGGAAACTTCATAATAGCCGATAACCTGTTTCATTGAGTCGGACAGGCCGGCCAACCCTTTATAATCCGGAACAGTCATGAACATCCAGCAGGCCAGCAGGTAATAATCCATAGGGGTGGCCCAATTTTCTTCAGTTTTGCCGATGTTATAGAGATTAGCCTGAGAAATCCAGCCGCTAAAGGTCGGAT
Source organism: uncultured bacterium (assembly GCA_964576275.1). GTDB lineage: Bacteria > Fidelibacterota > UBA2242 > UBA2242 > UBA2242 > JAGNGI01. The sequence goes on from CAZNUN010000006.1 coordinate 155,535, forward strand.
GCTGGTCGCGGGCATAGGCTTCATCTTTCCAGGCCTCGGCCGTTCCGACAAAAGCGACTTCCGGATCGAGGTAAGAACACAAAATATCGTTGTCGGTATCGTAGAAAGAATCTCCGAAGCGGCGAATATGAGCATTGTCGCGGGAAAGAGTAAGAGTTCCGTGATAACCACTCTGAGCCCCGGTTTTGGTGGTGACGTTAATCAAGCCGGAGCGAAAATTGCCATATTCGGCATTGTAACCGCCGGACAACAGGGAAACCTGTTCGACAGCGCTGAGCGGGATACTGGTTTCGGCGTTTCCCGTGGCAGAGTTGACAAAAGACAAGCCGTTGACCATCACACCGGTCTGATCGGCCGAGCCGCCCCGGATAGTCAGAAAACCGTTGTCTTCACCGACGCCCGGCAGTTTAGTCAGGAAAGAATTGATCTCGCGGATACCGGTAGCATCGCTGATCTGCATGGCATCCACTACCAGCTGGGTGTTTGAAACCTCTTTATGCAGTTCGTCGCGCTGAGCGGTTACGATGACTTCTTCGCCCTGAATAACGGTATGTCGCAAAGAGAAATCCAGGTGTGTAATCCGGTCGGCGGACACCATGACGTCTGTCAGAATCTTGGATTCATAGCCAATCATTGTGGCCTTGACACGATGCGTTCCGACCGGTACGTTGATGATTATGTAATTCCCATCTGGATCGGTAGCTGCGCCCAGCACCGTTCCTTCAATCATTACATTCACACCGATCAGAGGTTCACCGGTCTCGGCGTCGCGAATGTTGCCGCCGATCCGGCTGCGGTTCTGTGCCAGCAGATTATTCGTGGTAGCCAGGGCGATTATCAGGGCGGCGCTAGCCCAGAAAAATTTCGGTTGGTTTGTAAACATTCGCATACCTCTAACTGTTTACAGTAATGGTTTCGGAATCCTACTCAGCGGATTAACTGCATTTTCAAAGTTTGGATTGTATGGTCAAATTTCAGAGTACAGAAGTATATCCCTGAAGCCACCGGCTGTCCCAGATCGTTGTCTCCCAGCCAGACGAGATTATATTGTCCGGACGCGAGACGGGTTTTGGAATAATTTTTAACCACCCGGCCGGTCAGGTCAAAAATCCGGATTTCAGCCAAACCGCTTCGAAATAATGAAAATTGAATAGTGGTGGCAGAGTTGAACGGATTGGGATAATTTTTAACCAGCAGAAAATCCCGGACCGCCGATGGTTCAGACGTGATGCGGTTTGCGTCTTGTTCAACTAATCCGTTCAGATAATTTTCTAAATGCGTATAACCATTTTCCGCAAGCAGATTGCGGTCGGTCGCGTCGGAAAAATTCAATCCGTTGGCGATTTCCCAATCATCCGGCATTCCGTCGTGGTCGGTGTCTATTGGCGCCGGAAGACTGCTCAGAAGCGGCCAGCCGCCCTCGGGCTGAACGCTGGTGTTGGCGATCGAATGACCAGTCTGGTTGATTACGTCGTTGATGATGCGGCGGTCAATCGTGTCGCGTTCGGGAAAGCTGCAACCGGCGCCGGCTAATACATCAATATAAGCCTGCTCGGGCGAAGTCGTGGTGACCGGCTCCATCGGGAGTAGATATGAACGCTGTTTGTAGGCCGTAATTTGGGTGGTGGTAAAGCGGTTGAATTTTACCAGGCTCCACTGATCGGTCGGAATTACACCGTTGAACATATTATCAGCGAAATAGCCATAGGAATTGTACGCATCTTCCTTAAAGAGTTTGCTGCTGGTGCTGGATTCAGGTCCCAATATGTAGACATTGCCGATAAAGTTATAGCGGCTGATCTGATCTTCGTCGGCATTATATCCCGGGGATAAACCTGCCCAGTTGTAGACGACATTATTGCGGAAATCGAAACAGAGGCCGGTTGAATCATAAACTGCGTGTGTGTAGTTACCCGGGCGCGGCAGGCGGCCGTTGTTATGGGCGTATAGATTGTGATGATAGGTTTTCTGATCGCCTTTGTCGCCGCGCACCAACGAGCCGTAACTATGTCCCTCGAATGTCAGAGATTCGCTGATAATACACCACTGGACGGTGACGCTGTCGCAGGTTTCTTGGCAGGAAATGCCTTCGTCGCGGGCATAGGAAGCGCTGACGTGATCAATGATGATGTTTTTTCCGCTGGAAATATCGATGGCGTCTCCCGAAGAATTGGCTGCTCCGGCATCCACCCGCACCCGCAGATAGCGAATGACAATGTCATTATTGTTGATTTGAATTCGTCCTTTTATGCAAATACCATCGCCCGGAGCGGTTTGTCCGGCGATCGTAATATTGGCTTTCGGTTTGAGTATAATGCTTCCCAATTCAATGGTTCCGGAAGTGCGGAATACGATTGTTCGGTTCGGCTGTGAGACGGCGTCCACGAGAGAGCCGGCGCCGCTGTTGCTAAGATTGGTTACCTCGTAAACCTCGCCGCCGCGCCCGCCGGTCGCAAAGCGGCCGCTGCCCTCTGCGCCGGGAAAAGCCGGAATTTGCGCCGGTGAACGATAGGCGCCGAAAACGACATATAAAGATATAGCAATAACTGCTTTTTTGGTTAACATAGAATTCCTGTTGTGACTCCGCACTAAAATACCCGGTATTAAAAACAACTATTTTAATAAGACCATCTTCCGGGAAATGGTTTGTCCGGCGGCGGTCAGCCGGCAAAAATAGATACCCGATTTCAAGTGACTGCCATCGAAAGCGAAATGATGCTCACCGGCTTCCAGATATGCGTTCAGAATCCGGCTGACTTCATTGCCGCGCAGATCGTATATGGCCAGTTTTGTCTGGCTGCCGAGCGGCAGACTGAAGTTGATATTCGCGGTTGGGTTGAAGGGATTCGGATAGACCGGCGCCAAGGTAAACCTGGTTGGCAGGTTTGCATTATCTGGTTTGACTGTTCCGACATAATTGGTACCCCAGCGCGGATCGCCGATCGGTTTGCCGTCGGTACCGAAAGTCAGGAGCGGCGAGCCGGCCGGGAGCGTAAAATCATAGTTGGCGGTGTCGGCGAACTGTGGATCCATCCGGATCGTATCCAGAACGGAATGCATATAGAAAGCCATTTTGTCGATATTCCAGAAGCAGATGTTCATAATAGTGCCCATATAGGAATCGCTGCTTGGGTCGCTGTCTTTGATATTGATGAAAACCCGGGTGTTGCCGGTAGCGACCTGATCGGAAAGGATGGAATTGGTTATCGTCCAGGGTCTGAGTAGTGGCGGCCGGTCGCCGAGTATGATTTCGCGCGGATCGGTCGTTCCAATATTAAACCAGGTGGTATGATCGATAATTACTTTGGGGGTATTGGTCGGCAGAGCCGATCCATCGGCCGCACAGCCGGATATACGAAAGCCGTAGGAAGTGACCGTTGCGATGGTGGAATTGGTCAGCGAAATATAATTGGAGCCGCAATATCTGTAATGCACAATTGTGCCGGTGCGGTGAAAAACACTATTGTCAATGACTGTTGAATCGGCGACCAGATAACCGATGAAATCGTCATCCTGCCCATGGATAATATTGCCGGTCAGATCGTGAATGAAACAGTTCTGGATCTGGATTTTTTTTATCAGGGTCGGGACGCCGGCTTCGGGCATGTAGAAGGAGACGAGATATTTTATTTTGGAATTACCGTCGAAATCCAGATCGTTCAGGGTCAGGGAAGCCTGGTCGCCGAGTCTGAAAAACACCCCCGTAGAATCAACAGTGAGGTCGTCCTTCAGCATTCGCACGATGGCCCGGCCTTCGCCGTCTACGCCAATCGTCAGATTTTTATTGACCAGCGTTCCCATAATGGATAGATCGGTCTCGGTATATTCAGCGTCGGGAATCAGCAGCAATACATCCCCATCCTGGGCGGCCGCTATGGCGGCCGAAAGGGTTCCCTCACCGGGGCTGACATAGGTCTGAGCAGTCAATGAACCGCACAAACCGACCAGTAGGAAAAGAGTCGCAATCTTTGTATTCATGGCGCATCTCCTTATTATGATTTTTTATGTTTGATAGCGTACAATTATCCATCGCCTTCAACATAAGAAAAATAACGAGCCGGAACAAGATTGTCAATCCGCTCGGGTACAAATTAGGTTCAATCAGGTTCAAAATTGATTGGAAAAACCAGTTGAACCAGGCAATTGACAATCAGGCAGGTTTGGTTTTACGATAATCGGAAGGAGACTGCTGAAACTGACGGAGGAAACAGGTGCTGAAATATTTGGGGTATTTAAAACCGACCCGATAAGCGATTTCCGCAACGGTCAGATTGGTTTTGTGTAATAACTGCGCCGCCTGTTCCAGACGGATAGTCTTGATGAACTCCTGAGGAGTCAGACCGGTCAGAGCTTTTAATTTCAGGAAAAGATTGGTGCGGCTTAAACCGGCCTCGGCGGCCAGATGCCGGATGACCAGATTGGGATCGGAGAGCCGGCTGATTACCACGTTGCGGACGGTCAGCAGAAATTTTACATCCGCCGAATCGCCGCTTACTTTTTGGGGTTCCAGAAGCAATTCCCGCCGGTAGCGTTCGCGGAGTTTTTCGCGGGATTTGAGGATATTTTTTATACGGGCATCCAAAAACCGGAAGTGAAACGGTTTTTCGATATAATCATCGGCGCCGGTTTCCAGCCCTTCAATCTTGCTGTCGATTGCGGTCCGGGCCGTCAGCAGAATGATAGGAATATGACTGGTGGCGATATCGTTTTTCAACCGACGGCACAGTTCGAGGCCGTCAATCCGGGGCATCATCAGATCGCTGATAACGATGCTCGGCATTAATTGACGGGCAACCTCCAGCCCTTCGGCGCCGTCGGCAGCTTCGGCGAGCCGATATTTGCGGGACAGAGTTTTACGCAGATAGGCGCGAAACTCATCATTGTCATCAATCAGAAGCAGCAGCGGACTATGCGGGTCGGTTACGACTTCGGCCGATATCAGAGAGTGATCTTCTTCAGGAAAATCGGTTGCTTCAGTAGTTTTCACAAGGGCTCGATAGTGTGCGGTTTCCTCGATATTCGAGGCAAGTTCATCGTTGCGATAATAGTCACGGTCCAACGGCAGACTGACAATAACCCGGCATCCTCTCTCAGCCCCGGGGGAGGTTTCACTGTCTTTGATCGGACTGACAATGGCAATAGTGCCATGATGCAATTCGACCAGTTTTTTCGTCAACGCCAGACCAATACCGGTGCTGCTGTGACCGGATCTCAGGCTGTCGCGCGCCTGAAAAAAACGCTCGAAGAGATGGCGCATATTTTCCGGATTGATGCCCATGCCATTGTCGGAAACCTCGATTATCGCCAATTTTTGTTCGCCGTCCGGCGCAAGATTAACGGTAATGGCACCGTGATCAGAGGTGTATTTAAAGGCGTTGTCTATTATATTTATTAAGATTTCTTCCAGTTTTTCCCAGTCGAAATAACCCTCGATTTTAGACGGACTATTCAATGAATAACTGATATGGTGTTTGCGGGCGGTGTCCTGGAACATTTCAAACACTTCGCGCGCGAATTGGGCCAGATCGCCCTGAGATACTTTTAAAACCTCCCGGCCCTGTTCTGCCCTTTGAAAGGTTAAAAGCTGGTTGGTCAGACGCAGTAAATATTTCACGCTGCGGTGCATTATCCGGAACTCGTTTTTTAAAGGGGTGTCTTTGGCGAACGTACCAATTATTTCTTCCAATGGCGACAGGATCAACGTCAGTGGAGTTTTGAGTTCGTGGGCTACATCAGTGAATAATTGGAGCTTGAATTGATTGATCTCGCGAGTCTTTTCCTTTTCCATGCGCTCGATCTTCAGATCGTGACGAATGCGTACTAAACCGATAATGTAAGCATTCACTCCATAGATGATTCCCGCAGCCAGCCCGATATAAATCAGATAAGCCCACCAGGTGCGCCAGAAAGGGGTTTTGATCCGAAAAGACAGGCTGGCGCCGGTTTCATTCCAGATCCCTTCGGCGCTGGCGCCTTTCACCCGGAAAACGTAATTGCCGGGGTCCAGATTGGTATAGTTCGCATAATGACGTGTGCCCGACCGGATCCAGTCGTTGTCAAAACCCTCAAGCCGATAGATGAATTGGTTTTTTTCCGGACGGATGAAGTTCAGGGCTGCGAATTCGAAAGAAATACGATTTTGTTGGTAGGAAAAAACCAGTGTGGTGGTATCGGCATAGAAATTCAGCGGTAAAATTTTATCCAGGACAGTCACGCCGGTAATAACAACTGGCGGCGCATTTGCGCCGGCGGCGATTTTAAAACTGTCCGGGGCGAAAACATTGAAGCCGTTGTTACCGCCGAAAAACAGTTCTCCCTTCTTGTTCTTGAAGCAGGACCGCACCCAGAACTGATTGCCCTGTAAACCATCGTTGAGATCGTAGTTGATGAAGGTTTGCTCCTTGATATTGAATCGGGAGAGCCCATTGGTTGTGCCCAGCCAGAGATTTTGAGCGGAATCTTCGAGAATGCCGACCACGACATTGCTCGGCAGGCCATCGGTTTTAGTAAAAAGCCTGAAATTACCTGTAGCGGGATTGAGCTGATTAAGCCCCTGACGAGTGGCAATCCAGAGATTGCCGGTGCGGTCTTGATAAAGATATTGAACAAAGTTATCGCTGAGACTATTGGGGTGCGTTTCGTCGGCGCGATAATGGATGTAGGTTGTATCCGACAGATTGAATTTTACCAGCCCGGAACGCAAATAACCGACCCAGATCAGATTGGGGCTCTCCATCCAGATCGATTCCACGGCTTCATAATTAAGCGGGTTGTCTTTACTGTAAAGCAGCGTCTGAAATTGGCCGGAGTCCTTTTTAAAAATGCATAAACCACTGTTGGTGCCGAGCAGGAGCCTTTCGCCGGGCAGCTCGCAGATGACATTGATAAAGTTATGGCCGGTTACCGGTGGTGTCCGGTTATAGAAGCGTTGAAAAATCTTCTTCTGGCAGTCAAAGCGGTTGAGCCCCTCTTTGGTCGCAATCCATAATTCGTTGACATCGTTGCTGTAAATCCCAGTGATGTGGTCGCTGCTCAGGGAGTGAGATTCGTTTTTTTGAGCCCGGTAATGAAGAAATTTCTGATCGCGCCGAACCAGCATATTCAGACCGCCACCTTCGGTGCCAATCCAGAGTACGCCGTTCTCATCCTCAAAAATTGCCAAAATGGTCTGGTTGCCAAGATCCTGCGGATTGCCGACCCGGTTGCTGAAGAGGCGGAATTTAGGGCTGTTTTTCGTGAAGCTGTCAACCCCACTGCCATCCATGCCAATCCAGACTTTTCCGTTGCGGTCTTGGTAGATTGTGCGGACGCTGTTACTGCTCAGGCTGGAAGGATCATTAGGTTCATTCCAATAGTGATAAAAACCATTGGTTTGGGGAATAAACAGGTTCAGCCCGCCCTGCACGGTCGCCACCCAGATACTGCCATCGCGGTCCTCGAAAATTTCTTTGATTTCATTGCTGCCAAGACTATAGGGATCGTCAGGGTCGTTTTTATATAGTATGAAGTCATGTGTGCGGCGATCGTATTTACGAAGTCCGTTATAGCGACTGCCGATCCAGATATTACCGTCACGATCTTCAAATAAAGCCGAGATTCTGACCGGTTCTTTATCGAAGGCAATATGCTCGATGGTCTGGCGGGCGCGCTCATAACGGTAGATATTATCGGGCGTACCGATCCAGACATTACAATCACGATCTTCGATGATTTCGGTGACGTTCTCGGCGAAAACCGGACTGTCGGGGTCGTCAGGCTGCGAACGAAACGAGATGAAGGAATTTTTTTGCCAATCGAATTGCACCATACCGCTCCGCGTACCAATCCAGAGGGCGCCGTGACTGTCTTCCAGAATGGCGCGTACGAAGTTATCTGGCAGGCTGTGCGGATTGCCGGGCTCATTGACCCAGCGCGAAAAGCGGCCGGTGGCATGCTGAAAACGATTCAATCCGCCACCTTCGGTGCCAATCCAGAGATTGCGGGCGTTATCCTCGTAAAGACAGCGAATCCAGTTGGACGAAATCGAAGTGGAATCGTATATGTCATGGTCGTACACGGTACAATTATACCCGTCGTAGCGATTTAAGCCATCCTGGGTTCCGAACCATAAGAAGCCATAGCTGTCCTGTAAAATACAATCGACCCGCCCGTCTGAAAGCCCGTTTCGGATAGTCAGGTGATCGAAGTTGATCTTCAATTCCCGGGCAAAGAGAGCGGTTGCCAGGGTCAGTAACCCAATGCTTGGACTAATTATTTTTCGGAGAGATTTCATCTGGCCGGCGGTCATTAACTGCTTATGCGGCGTCACTTATTGTCATTCCGTGGTCATTCGATAGTCATTGACGTTCATTAGGTCATTAAGGCATTCAGCCATTCAATTTGCAATCTACGATCTACATCTACCCTCACGGCTTCCATTCGCCGATAGTTTCAATCTGTACTTTGGTCTGCGGATCGGTGGTGTAAAATTCGTTGGAGTTGTAAAACCATTCGAGGGTTTCCGAGGCGCCGCCGCTCTCGGTGGTGATCAGAAAACGGTTGGCCAGGTGTCCGAAAAAATTAGCCTGGTCGCGGGGTGAATCTTGATCACCGCCACTCGGATCGACCGGGATCCAGCCATAGTTCGGAAGGTAGATTTCGACCCAGCGGTGAAAAACATCATCCCAGCTGGTATCGTCGCCCCGCACTACCACCGAGCCGACGTAGCGCGCCGGCAGTCCGGCCGCCCGGCACATAGCTATATAGATGAAAGAGTATTCCGAACAGCTGCCATTGCCACGCGCCAGGACGGTTGGGGCGGTATTCCAACCACCAACCAGTTCATAATACATTTTTGCGATCAGATAATTGTAAATCTTCCGGGCGATCCAGTAAGGATTTTGTTCGTTGCCGACGGCTTCGCGAACGGCGTGCTGAATAACCGGGTGATCATACTGGTATTTTTCATTGTTTTCAAGATATTTCTGCCTGATGGAATCGGGGATTTTATCCATACCGCCGACCTGGTCCGGATAAATGAAATACTGGACTTCATAGACCTTGATGTTCGTGGTCATGGTGAAACCGACAACCTGGCCGGGCTCGATATTTCTGGCATTGAAGCGCGCCGTTTTCTGTCCCCAGCGATCGGTGACAATATCGTTGTAACCGGGTGAAAATTGCAATTCATCGTTCAGAATCTGAGTGTCGCGGTTCTGCGGCAGAGCGATATGCACGTCAAGATTGTGAATTTTGCCGGGGCCAAAGTTGCGGGTCTGATGGGTAAACAGCACTTTAGCAACGCGCTCGTTTTTACGGATGAATTTTTCTCCGTCGCGAATTTTCAATTGAAAGAGCTTGTCGCAGTGATAGTCGACTGCCCAGAGCGAGTGGCCGTCATAGGCCAGCCCTTTGGTATACTGACCGGGCGCGGAAGCGATGAAAATAATACCGCCGCTGTGCGGATCAACCAAATAGATTTCGTCCTGACCGCGGTCGGATACCCACAGATACTGCCCGTCGAAAGTCAGGCCGCGGGATTCTTTTGAGGGGGCCTTAAAAGCCTTGATCGTAGTGCCGTCTTCCGGGCTGAACTGGATGATTTCGTCGGCGCCGTCATCGGCGCACCATAGATATTTGCCATCCCAGGCCAGGTCGCGCGGACTGCGATTGGGGGCTTCCACTGTTTTTAAAATTATTCCGCTTTTCGGGTCAACCCGATAAATCTTACCATCGTGGCGGTCAGAGACCCACAGCGCATGGCCGTCCCAGGCTAAACCCATTGGCCAGAAACCGGGCGATGGAATCTGGCGCACGACCCGGCCGGTGTTTTTCTCGAGGCAATACAGCTGATCGGTTTTACGATCGGCCAGCCAGAGATTTTTTCCATCGAAAGTCAGACCGGTCGGACAGCTGGAAGGCAAATCAAAAGACTTGACGATTTCACCGGTAAACGCCGACAGCCAGACCGGTAATAACAACCAGCCGGCCAAACCGTAAAAATTCCTCATAAAACCCTCCGCATATTTACTGGTTTTAGATCGAATATTATTGTTGTCAGATCAGGTATTGCAACCCCATATGATAAGCTGTCAAACCCGTCTCAAGAAAACGCTTCGCGGCGATTTCCCGGAGAACGGATTGTTCATAAGACAGTATTGCGTCGGGCATTTCCGCCAAATGTACCTCGACCGTTTTGATTTTTAAAATGCCCAGCATTTCCCGCAGAGCAAAGCAACTGCGCGCCAGGGCGCCGGGACTGATCAGCAGGCCGTTTATTTCGGTGCGGTTGCGGGCGACGGCTTTCAAAATTTTCTCCTCGGAATAAAGTTGCAGGATTTTCAATTCGACGTTTTTTATCCGCGCCTGGCGTCGTAAAGCAGTGTCAATTTTGTCTAATGTCAGACGTGTTCCGTTGGTGATTGAGATTTTTCCCAGAAAGGGCAAATTGGGTCCGTGGATTACTAAAATTTTCATGGTTAAAAAATAGCAGGGATTTGGCGGAATTGCAACAAATGTGATTAAAGTCAAGCGATTATCAGTTTGGAAAAGCCGAATTGTCAGCCCGCACAGCCTCACAAAACCGATCGTGCTAATATTAAGCGGTTTTTGAAGTAGTCTTAATTATGAAAAAGAAAAAGAAAATCATAGTCCTGCTGATCATATTATTCCTGATGATAATTTCTATAGTCATCGGAATTCAGAGCAATAAATATCCGGCCACACCGACCAACGTCAGTCTGAAAAGCGATTTTAAACGCTGAGGGCAGTTATTACCTGCGATAAAAGTGATGACGCGCCGCCTCGGACGCCCAAAGCATTACGCTGTAAAATAAGCGAAAAAAATATCCTAAATAATCAAGATAGAACAGCGGCTGAAAATATTTTAACGCCGGTTAGCCAGTTTTGCCAACAGCCGCAAGATCTCCAAATAAAGCCAGATCAACGTAACCAGCAGCCCGAAAGCACCGTACCATTCCATGTATTTAGGAGCGCCCTGCGCCGCGCCCGACTCAATGAAATCGAAATCGAGCACCAGATTCAGCGCCGCGATGACAACCACCACCAGACTGATGCCAATGCCAAGCGGTGAACTATTATACATGAATCCGATATTGACGTGAAAAAAGCCCAGGAGCATCGTGACCAGATAAAAAACCGCGATGCCGCCGGTAGCTGCGAAAATACCGAGTTTGAAATTTTCAGTCGGCCTGATCAGGCGCGATTTGTAGGCAATCAGCAGACAAAACAATGTGCCGAAGGTCAGAGCCACCGCCTGAAAGACGATTCCGGGATAGCTTTTTTCATAAATTGCCGAAATTCCGCCCAGAAAAAGACCTTCAAGTACGGCATACAGCGGAGCCGTGTACCGAACGGCGGTCTTATTAAAAGTGGTGATGATTGCGACGATGAATCCACCGATCGCGCCGACAGTCATCCACGGCATGGCGGCTGAAGGCTCCCAGGAAACGGCCTTGCCCCAGACATAGGCGGCCGCGAGAACGGTCAGCAACAACAGCGCAATAGTCTTGTTCACGGTACCCTGAATAGTCATCACGCGGCTGTCATCGGTTACTCTGAGATTTGTAAATGTTTTGGCGTTTAAGGCCGGATTGGCGGTGCGCATATCATTTCCTTTCTATTTCATCATTAATAAATTTCATAAGCGCAATTTCGCAAATATCCATTGAACCGGCAAATACGGAAAAAGTTGCTGGAAAGCCGGCTATTTCAGGTAAATGATTTTGCGTTGCAGGCGATGGTGGGCGTCACTGAAACGCACGAAGTAAATCCCGGAAGCCGTATTTTGGGGGCGCCACTGGCCGGTAAAACGGCCGCCTCTGAGCAGACAATCGGCGATTACCGCCACTTCACGGCCGAGAATATCACAGATCACGATCCGACCATTGGTATTATATGGCAGATCCAATTGGATATTTACCGACTGATTGAATGGATTGGGATAGGGTTGATAGAGATGAAATTCGTGCGGCAATTTAGGTGGCTCAGAGGCAGAGTAAGAAACGGTTTTTAGGACCCAATTATTCGGGTCAATCACAATGGAATCCGGTTTGAAATCGCAGAACAGGCTGAAAGTCTGAAAATCCAGGCTGTCAATGACGACGAAGCTGGTATCGTTGGAGTTGTTTGAAAGATGAATTTCAAGCGGCATCCGGAAGAGAGTTGCGGTGGTCTGGATTTGCCTGATTGTTACGTCAACTCTCCAGAGGGCAAGGGAATGGCGTTGCACCTGCCAGTTCACCTCGAAATTTGGCAGTCCGGCGCCATAGATCCACTGATCGAAAAACCAATCCAATGTCTTGGCGCTGACCTCTTCGCATACCTTTTGAAAGTCTGAAGTTGTAGCCACCTTGCCGCTGAAAGTCTGCCGGTAGGCGGCGAGCATATCAAAATACATCTCGTCGCCAAAAAGACCTCTCAGCATATGCAACACCCAGGCGCCCTTGTCATAGACAGTCAGATTGAAGATGTTACCGACGTCGGTCGTATCCCGGACATATACGCTGGCGTAGTTCCAGCGATTCGGGCGATTTATCGCATTCATATAGCCAGTCAGGCCGCCCGATCCGTAAAGATGCTCGTACCAGAGCGCTTCGGCATAGCGCGCAAAACCTTCATTGAGCCAGATATCGCTCCAGGTCGCACAGGTAATGTCGTCGCCCCACCAGGAGTGCGCCATTTCATGGCAGATCAGCAGTTCGTTGAAACTACCCAGGCTGGTGGCGGTCTGGTGTTCCATGCCGCCGCTCCAGGAAAATTGCGCCTGGCCGTATTTTTCACGGATAAAGGGATATTCGCCCCAGATTTCGGAGAAATGTGCCATGATCGCGGCGGTTTTTGCCAGAGTCGGTCGGGCAGAGGCTTCGGATTCGGGATAAACCCAATATTCGAGCGGCATGCTGAGAGTTCCGTCGCGACTGGTGTAGGTTTCGATCCAATGAGTAAAGTTGGAAATGGCCAGGGAAATCAGATAGACCGCGATCGGATAGCGTTCCCGCCAGTAAAAGGTGTGAGTTCCATTGACATTCTCAACGATGCGGACTAGAGAGCCGTTGGACACGGCGGTCAGGTTCTGTGGCACGGTAATGGTGATGTCAGCCGAATCGGCTTTATCGCCGACAATATCCTTGCAGGGAAACCAGGTGTGGGCATAATACGGTTCGCTGAGGGTATAGATGGTCGGGATCGAATTATGGTGTCTGAAGAAAAATCCCCGCGTATTACCGGCGCCCGGGCACCCGCTATAGGTGATGGAAACCTTGAAAGTATCGGTGGCGTTGAGCGTTTTTTGCAGACTTAAAATCAAAGCGCCGTTTGTATGGGTATAACCGGTGGCGTCGTCGCCGACGGCTGTTACCGCCATACTCTGATCTAAATCCAGACTAATCTGGGCCTGATCATTACGGGTAGCCCGACCCCGGATGACGGTCGTTCCCGATATTGCCTGATTTGCGGTGTCAACCTCCAGGCTTAGTCCATAGTAGGAAACGTCGTAAGCCTCCAGCTTGGCCGAGACCGGCGGCCGCAGTTGAGCGCGCCGGTTTTCGAAGCTCATTTTTTTGGCCTGGATCTCCTGATCAATCCAGTCCACGTCGAATTGAGCCAGGGTTGCCTCGCTAAGAATCAATGCAATCAGGCCGCTTAAAAGAATGATTTTCACTTCGGAAAAATTAATCAAATCGGCCAGGTTTTCAATATAAATTATTCTTCCCGGATGGATTGCGGACGTCAATCTTATTTGTTTGGATAATTTCAAAATCCTTTTACATTTGACCTGATTATTTGAATGAGAGAGTGTTCAGGTTTCATAGAGAGAGAGTAATCGGACATTTCTTCCAAATTAGTATAGCTGTTCAGCGGCTCGCCGCCCTGACCGTCTTTTGGTTTGTTCTGGCGCCGGGCGCCGAATCGCCGCCTGAAAAACCGACGGTCAGCTTGGGGGCTGAATCCGATTTTGTTTATCAGTATCTCTGGCGGGGAATCAGTTATAATCGGGGCCTGCTGGCGCAACCCTCGGCATGGTTTTCGCGGGGCAATCTTAGCATTTCAACCTGGTGTAATTTAACCCTGCTGGATGTCGATGGAACCGTCAAACAACACGAGATTGATCTGACAGCGCAATACGATTTGTCGGCGGGCGACTTCTGCATTTCTCCATCTGTCAACTTATATCTTTATCCTAATGAAACCCACGCTCCGACGACCGGCGAACTAGCGCTTTTCATTGGATACCGGCAGAACAATTGGGAATTTTCCACCAGTCATTATCTGGATTATCTGGAATACCGGGGCGCCCTCTACAGTGAAATTGGGACGACTTACGCCCTTAAAGAGCTTACAATGGGCCTGAATGTAGGCGGGGCCTCCCCGAAATTTAACCGGGCCTATAATGGTTTATCTATTAGCACACTGAGCAATCTGTCTTTGACCTGCGACTATGAACTTGAATTGCCAGGCAAGATAATTATCCGGCCGCATATTGAGTATTTTATTAATCTTGATTCGGATTTACAGCGGATCAACAGGGCTAATCTTTTAAATATTGGTCTGGCTTTCATTATCGGAGCGTGAACATGACGATAAGGAGAAAAATCATCAGGCTGTTAGTTACTCTTACTATCCTGTTTGCGATTGGGGTTTTTATTTCAGACTGGTTCGAGTCACGGAAACTGAATGAGTTTCTGAAAACCTTCCGCGGGGAAAAAGCGATCGACCTGGATAAGTCGATTGAGAGCAATGGAACCAGCTTAAAAACTTTTGCTTATGACTATACCTACTGGAATGAAATGGTTGATTTCGTAAAGCACCGCGACCTGAAATGGGCCTACGAAAATATTGAAGCCGTTATGCCCACTTTCAATACCCACGGCGTTTGGATTTTCGAACCGGATTTCGATTTGGTTTATTCGGTTAACGCTCCCGGCCTTGGTTCGTTAAAAGGTTTGCCTTTCAGCAAAAAGGAACTGCGAGAAATATTCGCCCAGTCTCACTTCCGGCATTTTTTCATGTGTCATGATAGTCTGTTGTGTGAATTCCGCACGGCGCCGATTCAGCCCAGCGATGATTTGGACAGAGTCACTCCGCCCCGGGGATATTTTCTCGCCAGCCGTTGCTGGACAAAGGAGGCCCTGACGGAGCTGAGTTTTATGACTGGCTCGCAGATCAGGCTTGATTTCTTGGCCGGAGATACACTCAACGCCGAGCCTGAAAGCCAAAATAAATACATTGTCGCTTTATACCGCACGCTCTCAGGCTGGGACGACCAGCCCGTCGCCCGCCTGGTATCGGTAAGCGAGCAGAACTTTCTGAAAGATTTTGCCGGGTATTACAGAGTCCAGTTCTATTTTCTGATTATTTTTGTCACTTTAATAATGGTGATTATTTCTATATTTCTCAACCACTATCTCGATCGTCCGATCCGGACTATTTCCGCCAGTCTCGAGCATAACGATCCCACTTTACTGGAGAAAATAAAGTCCCAGTCAACCGAATTCGGTTCGATTGCGCAGCTGATAAACCATTTCTTTATGCAGAAAGAGAAACTAATCAAAGAATATGAAGAACGCATAAAGGCCGAACAACGCTCACAAAATATTATTGACAACGCACCGATCGGTATCAGTTTTTTCCGCCTGAGAGCGGACGGACATTTGATTTTCATGGGCGCCAATCCGGCGGCGGATAAAATCCTGGCCCGGAATCATCTGGATTACGTCGGGATGACCCTGGATGAAGTCTTTCCGGTACTGCTGGAAACCGAACTGCCCGACGCCTTCCGTAAGGTTGTGATGACCGGCGGGCATTATCATAGCGCTGAAGTGGGGGTGGTGTCCGCCGTTGATCGTAAGATTTTCGATGTAAAAGCCTTTCTGTATAACCCGAATATGGTGGCGGTCTTTTTTCAGGACATCAGTGCCCGAAAACGCACCGAAGAAGCCCTGCTGGCCAGTGAGACAAAATTCCGCAATCTGGTTGAAAATATGCTGGATATGGTCTGGCAAATAGACACAAACGGATGCTTCACTTATGTCAGCCCGAACGTTATTAATATTTTGGGTTTTAACGCCAGCGAACTAATCGGGCAGAAATGCACCGAATATCTGGCTTCTGAAGATCGGGTTACGGTCGAAAAGGCGCTTGAGAATCTCATCAGCAGGCGTCAGAGCATTCAGGGACTCAGTTTTAATCGCATCCATAAAGATGGTCATCGGATTGCGATCGAGCTGAACGCCGCCCCGCTGATTGATTCAGACGGCGATTGTATGGGATTTGTCGGAATTTGTCGGGATGTGACCCTGCGGCGGCAGTTGGAGGAAGAACAGATAAAGGGTCAGAAGCTGGAGTCGCTGGGAACCCTGGCCGGCGGAATCGCGCATGATTTCAACAACATTCTTACCGGTATTCTTGGCAATATTTCACTGGCCAATATGAGTACAGACGACCCTACCATTAAAGATTTGCTGGGCGAAGCTGAAAACGCCTCCCTGGAAGCCCGCGACCTGGTGTGCAAATTACTGACTTTCGCCAAGGGTGGAGTGCCGATCAAGGAGAAACTGACTGTTGAAGAATTTGTGCGGGAATCCGTGCGTTTTGCGCTGAGCGGGACATCCATTGACGTTAGTTATAATTTTAGTGCGGATTTGCCGCCATTAGCTGCCGATCGCACCCAACTGGATCAGGTTATTCAGAATATTGTAATCAATGCGGTGCAGGCTATGCCGGATGGCGGCAAAATTGACATTGAAGTCGATACGGTCAGTCAGATGGCAGATTTGCCCCCGGAGGCGGATTTGTATGTCCGCATCCGGATCAGTGATAGCGGAGTCGGTATTCCTGCCGAAAATTTGAAACGCATTTTCGATCCTTACTTTACCACTAAAGAATTTGGCAGTGGCATGGGCTTGTCGGCGGCTTATTCAATTGTTAAAAGGCATGGCGGCCATATCAGCGCTACTTCCCGGAAAGGGTCTGGCGCGACTTTCAGTATCTTTCTGCCGGTGGAAAAATCCCAGAGTGCGAAGATTCAGCCTTCTATTCAAAACATATCCAAGAGTCAGGGCCATATACTGATAATGGACGATGAAAAGATGATTCTGGATGTTGCTCGGGCAATGTTGAAAAAATTAGGCTATACCGCGACTTGCGCCAACGAGGGACGCCAGGCTCTTGACATATACCGGAAAGCCATGGATTCTGGACAGGCGTTCGATGTCGTTATCATGGACCTGACCATCGTAGGCGGGATGGGCGGCAAAGATACTATTCGTGAGTTACGAAAAATCGATCCAGGCGTGCCGGTGATCGCTTCAAGCGGATACGCTAACGATCCAATCATGGCTGAGCCCGAATCCTACGGATTTAACGGGGTTATCTCCAAACCGTATAATATGCAGATTCTGGGCGCGGAACTGACGCGCATTCTGAAAAACAAACCAATCGCCGGCGGGTAACAGAATTACAGCATCGCAAGGCGTTCCACGGGAACTGCTTTCGGAGTAAATCGTGTGGCGAGGAGTAGTTACTTGACTTTAAATTTCAAAATCCAAATATCAAATTTCAAACTAAATGCCTTAATGATTCAATGACCGCCAATGACTATAAATGACCATCGAATGACAATCGTCTGACCACGGAACGACGATAAGTGACGCCGAATTAGCGTTTAATTACTATCGAGTGGCCGTTGAACGAGACAACCTATGACTCCCCAAGCGGCAGATCAATGACTATAACACGCCGATCTCGGCGCTCACTCCGTCAACGATTCCCAGCCGGCTTTATTCAGATTGCGCGCGATCATCCAGACGCTGAACCCGGCGGCGGCAAAATAGCCAAGTGCCACAAGGTATTCATGGAAAATGATCTTGCCAATCCCAAACAGACTGGAATACACCAGGACGACGCCGAAAACCCAGCAGATGAAAGTTCGTCCGAAACCGCTGTCTCCTTTTACTTCCGGGATCTTTACGGCAATTTTCTTCCAGCCGATTCCGCCGGGATGAATCTTGCGGTAAAAATCGGTCAGGGTTTGATCTTTCTCCGGTTTGGTAAGAAAAGTCGCCGCCAGCCAGACAATCGTGGTTCCCAGGACAACCGGATAAAGCGTGATCGGCGACTGCAGGCCGAATTGATAACGCGCGATCGGGTAAATAACAAGCGGAGCGATCATGGCCGTAATCTCCGACCAGGCGTTGATCCGCCACCAGAACCAGCGCAGAATCAGCACGGCGCCCATACCGGCGCTGGCATTGATAATAAATTCCCAGGCTCCGGAAATGGTCGTCAGGAAGTATTTTGTAACCACCAGGGAAAATACGATCATCAGCAGCATAGCGATCCGTGATACCAGCACAAAATGCTTCTCGCTGGCTTTTTGGCGTACAAATCGCCGGTAAAAGTCGTTGATAATGTAAGAAGTGCCCCAGTTCAACTGCGAAGCGATGGTTGACATGTAAGCCGCCAGGAAGGTGGCAATTAAAAGCCCCAGCAAACCGGTTGGCAGATAACGGAGCATCATTTTCGGATACATTACACCGGGATCAACGGTGTTCTCATATTTCTGGTAAAATTCCTGGAACTCAGGCGTTGCGGCGACCGGGTTTGCTTGCAATATCGCCGGATTTTGATAAGATTCGACAACCTGCTGGTAAAGAGCCGGGTTTTCCTGCCGCAGAGCTTCCGGACTTGAAGCCCGTGGCAGAACTACCAGTGCTGAGAGCGCCACGATAATCCACGGCCAGGGACGAATGGTGTAATGCGCAATGGTGAACCAGAGCGTCGCAAAAAGACTATGTTTTTCGTTCTTGGCGGACATCATGCGCTGGGCGATATAACCGCCGCCGCCCGGATCGGCGCCGGGATACCAGGTTGACCACCACTGCAAGCCGATATGCGCAATGAACGCTCCAAGAGTCAGAGCCAGCACCCCGCCGGTAATACCTTCCATGTTCAGCTGACCGATCTTTGGGAAAAAGTCCAGTACCTGCGGCGCCAGTTTGGCCTTCAAACTGACCGCTCCGCCGATCTGCGGCAAACGTATGGCTATCACGGCCAAAATAATACAACCGGTCATAGCGAACAGGAACTGAAAACTGTCCGTGCGGGCGGTGCCAAGCAGTCCGGAGGCAGAGGCGTATAGTGCAATAATACCAGCTACAATAATTACCAAAAGGAATGGATCGATGCCTGGAATGGTGACATGAAAAATCTTTTCCATGGCTTTATGAACCCAGCCCATTACAATTGTATTCATGAAAATTCCCAGATATAGCGCCCGAAACCCCCGTAATACCGCGGCCGGTTTGCCGGAATAGCGCATTTCGGTGAATTCTACGTCTGTCATAATACCGGATCTCCGCCAGAGACGGGCGAAGAAAAAGACTGTCAGCATCGCCCCGATCGCCAGATTCCACCACAGCCAGTTACCCGCCACCCCGTTTTTAGCGACGAGTTCGGTCACAGCCAGGGGCGTGTCGGCGGCGAAAGTCGTGGCCACCATGGCCGTTCCGGCCAACCACCAGGGCAGATTCCGTCCTGAGAGAAAAAACTCGCCGGTATTTTCACCGGCCCGCCGATAATAATAGATTGCGATCCCGAATACGAATATGAAGTAAATCGCGACAACCGTCCAATCCAACCAACCGATAGTACCCATTTAACACCTCAGTAATAATGTCAAAATACGCTCAAAATTAAACAGACCGGTTAAAAATGCTAAACATTTTTCGTCCGGGCGGTCAGAAAAAAACGTGGCTGACGAGGTTGTAAAAAGTATCTCATTAAAACAAGCTTGGTTTTTAAAGAAATACATAATAAAATCTAAAAGCGGTATAATAAGTGATCATATTGTTTTGTGATTACAGAGCCATTCAATGAAGAGGTAAGGAGACAAAGTGAACAGACTAAATTTCAGCCGCTTAACTTGGGTTAGTGCGGTGTTATTAATGTTGCTGGCCGGAGCGCAAACATCGCAGGCTATGAATTTTGAAATGATTAATCACATCCGGGTCGAGGGTAGAATTGCCACCGTTAAAAAGAATGAGGTACTGGTGATCAGTGGCAAAACCCTTTTTGTTATCGAGATACCGGTTATTGCCACAATCAGCGACGGCGATTCGATTGTTTCATTAAAATCGTTAAAACCGCACGGCAATACCCATCTGAATTATAACGCATTCGATCAGGTAATCGAAATAAACCGGAAGAATGTGTCAAGTTCATTACTGTCCGGTTAAAAAAGAGCGAGTTGTGGGACCGGGCTTCTGGCACGT
>CAZNUN010000007.1:0-135058 GCA_964576275.1 uncultured bacterium
CTTCAACAAAATCAAAAGTATCAACTAATCACCCATACAAATCCGTGATGAACCGTTTTCTCTGTATTTCAACAATGTCAATATCACCAATCCGAGCGGGCCGGCGATCAATATACAATCCGGGAAGAAGGCTTATGTAACCTTAATGGCTAGTACGGATAATTCTATAACGGACGGTGGCGCTTACTCCGATTCGACGGCGATCAATGGTGTGACTGAAGAGCAGGATGCTGCCTTTTTCAGCGAAGGCGATCTTGTTTTCGGCGGCTCCGGTAGTTTGACAATTAATGGCAAAGGTTCAATCCAACCCGCTTTATGCAGTGACGAAGCGATCCGGATTGAGGATGGAACTCTCACGATTACCGGTTCGGCAAAGGATGGGATCCATGCCAGCGAAGGCGTCGTCATTACCGGAGGAACCATTGACGTGACTGCGACGGGCGATGCTATCGACGGCGGCGAAGGGATTTTCACGGCTTCCGGCGGCAGCTTCACCCTGGTAAATACCGGGGAAGGCGGAGCCGGGATTACCTGCGACAGCACCATGGTCATCACGGCTGGGACATTTAATCTGACAATCGCCGGCAATCAGTCGAAGGGTCTGAAATCGGGTAAACATATGTTGCTGAATGGCGGCAATTTCAATATCATCACTACCGGCAACGCCGTGCTGGAATCTTCCGGATCGGGTTATGACCCATCATATTGTACCGCCCTTAAATCCGACAGCATCTTGACCGGCAATGGGGCTGACATTACCATAATCAGCAGTGGGAAAGGCGGTAAAGGAATTTCCTCGGATGCCAATATCAGGATCCTGAGCGGGACGATCGCCAGTACGACTTCCGCTCAATATACAATTCTGGTTAAAATATCTTCCACACTGAACTCGTCGACCTTATTTAATGTTCAAGATGCCAGCGGAAATAGTCTGGTGACTTTCAAACCGGTCAGAAATGCTTATTACATCGTCTTTTCTTCCCCGGATTTACGTAGTGGTTCGACCTATTCAATTTATACCGGCGGGACTTCGACAGGAACCTATTCGAACGGTTTATATACTGGCGGAAGTTATTCCGGCGGTACCCTGCGGAAGAGTTTTACCATTTCCGGTAAAGTTACCAATGTGTCATTTTAAACTCCACGACAGGAAAAAATTGTCATGAAAAAATACGTTGTTTGTCTGCTCTTATTCTATGCCGGTGCGCTTTTTTCCCAGACCTACTACCTGAATATCTGGAGTAACGGGACGGTTACCTCGATACCCGTCCAGGAAATCCGGAAGATCACCTTTCAGGATGTGGCGGACAAGATCGGAAAAGAAGCGGAAATCGCTGTGATTCAAACATTTCGGTTGCTGCAAAATTATCCCAATCCTTTCAATCCCTGCACGACTATCGAGTATCAAATTCCCGAAGGCGGAAAGGTCTCCGTCAGTATATTCAGTCTGAATGGAAATCTGCTTAAAACAATCGAGCGGACCCATGCCGCCCCGGGAACGTATACGGTTGAATGGGATGGAAAAGATGCCGCCGGCCAGACATCCGCAAGCGGGTTCTATATTTACCGGGTTTCTTATTCTCATTCGGTAATTGCAAAAAAAATGTTGCTGCTTAAGTGAATCGGAGGACTGTAATGCGAATGAAAATTTCAGGGATTATCATACTGTTTTTTTTCACCATGACCTATACCCAGTCGTTAACGATTCATAAAACCGACCAGACCACGGTTAGTTTCGAGCTGACCGCGATAGACAGCTTTACAATCTCGACGGCAGCGATTTCCAAAATTTTAGCAGCATCGGACTGGACATCTCTGACGGCCGAACAGGCGGTTACGGAGTTCGACAAAGAGTCTGATATCTGTATGGAAGGCGATGAGAGTTTGAGGATTTACGGGAACGGCGCCCGGCAACCGAAAGCCATCCGTCCGGTCCAAATTACCGGCGGGCTGCTCTCCGGCAAGACCATTTATCTGCGATGGAGAGCGATCTCGGCTGATGATCCGGTCGAGTTGGTCCTCGATTTCTACGCCGATACGATTGCATGGATTCCAGTCTGCCGTTCGATTGGGATAATGACCGATAATTGTTGTGAATCTTCAGCAGATGCCTGGCGTTATACGCGGATCGTTATTGCAGAAAATGCTATTGTCGCCGGAACGGCTGTTAATGGTTATGACGATCAAGGCGGTATGATAGTTAGTAAATCAGAAGTCAATATTGCCGAGCCCGCCAGGACATTTTCCATTGGAATTAAAGCCCGAAAGACAAATTATCTCTTGCTGGGAGAGACCAGAATAGAATAAGCTGTTATGACTTATCAGAGCGTCATCGTCTGACGCAGGGCTTTTTGCCAGCCTGCCAAAAGGGCTGTGCGCCGGTTTGAATTCATGGCAGGTAGGAAAGTGCGATCGTTGTGTTTAACAGCGATCAGTTCGGGTAGATTGTGCCAATATCCGGTCGCTAATCCGGCGAGAAAAGCCGCTCCCAGGGCTGTCGATTCGATATTAGCAGGTCGTACAACCGGTCGATCGATAATATCGGCCTGAAACTGCATCAGGAAATTATTCGAGGAGGCGCCCCCGTCAACGAATAATTTCGGAACGGTCAATCCGGTTTCTGTCTCCATTGTTTTTAGGATGTCGTAAGTCTGATAGGCCATGGATTCGAGCGCCGCCCGGATCAGGTGATTACGATTCGTTCCGCGGGTCAGGCCGACGATCGTGCCACGGGCTTCGCTATCCCAGTGGGGGGCACCGAGTCCGACAAAAGCCGGCACAAAATAAACTCCCCCGTTATCGTCAACGGCCAAAGCCGCCGCTTCGCTGTCAGCCGATTGTTCGATCAGTTTCATCTCGTCGCGCAACCATTGAATGGCGGCTCCGGCGATAAACACGGAGCCTTCCAGGGCAAAACAAGGTTTGCAGTCGGCATCAATCGCTAAAGTTGTGATTAATCCCTTTTGCGATTCAATATAGCGATTGCCGGTATTTAACACTAAAAAGCAACCGGTTCCATATGTATTTTTCAGATCGCCGTCTTTGGTACAGATTTGACCGAACAACGCCGCTTGCTGGTCGCCGGCTACGCCGACAACCGGCACTCCGTCGATTGCCGGGATGGTGATTGTTTTACCAAAATCGCTCCCGGAAGGTCTGACTTCCGGTAAGAGATGCATTGGTATTTCTAATAGTTTACACAGTTCGACATCCCATTCTTTCCTTTGAATATTGAAAATCAGGGTGCGCGAGGCATTTGTAAAATCGGTCGCATGCACTTTTCCGCCGGTCAGATTCCATATCAGCCAGGTGTCAATTGTTCCAAACAGCAGGGTTTCCGGCTGAAGGTTCGGGACATTTTCCAAAATCCATTTGATTTTCGTTCCGCTGAAGTAGGCATCAACCGGCAAGCCGGTTTTTTTTCGGAATAAATCAGAATGGATTTGAAGATCTCGACAGATTTCAGTCGTTCGGCGACATTGCCACACAATGGCATTATAGACCGGTTTGCCGGTGGTGCGATCCCAGATTACAGTGGTTTCACGCTGGTTGGTTAGACCGAGGGCTAATATTTTTCCCGGATGTCGTCCAACGACTGCGTCGATCGTGTCTATAACCGTTTGCCAGATTTCAAGCGGATCGTGTTCAACCCAGCCGGGCTGAGGGTAAATCTGAGTGAATTCGCGGTAAGCCAGATCGGCAATCCGACCGGATTGATCTACTAAACAGGCCTTGGTTCCGGTCGTTCCCTGGTCGATTGACAGAATGTATTTCATATTTTCATCCCGGCGATAATAATTAAAACCCGGTTCGGGTATCGAGCCATGCCCGGATGTCGTTCATGACGCGCATCTTTTCCGGATCGTTGAGGATTTCATGATAAAAGTCTTGGTATAATTTCAAGGTCTTATCCCGCGAGCGGGCTTGATTGT
Organism: uncultured bacterium; assembly: GCA_964576275.1. Lineage (GTDB taxonomy): Bacteria > Fidelibacterota > UBA2242 > UBA2242 > UBA2242 > JAGNGI01. Next base: position 3,933 of record CAZNUN010000007.1, read on the forward strand.
ATAATAAATGACTGCCGCTAATATCCGCCAGCCGGTCAACTGTGCCATGCATTATTAACAGCGGGCAATCCAGATTTTTCATCTGGGACTGAATCCGGCGGATGGCGGCATTAAGTTCGGCCCCGGTTCGGGCTGGTATTCCACCGCGATAATTCAGCAAATCATTGTTGTAAGAATCAACTACGGACTGATCGCGGGAAATCGCCGATCCGTCCAGGACGATGGTTTTTAATTTCGGCAAAAGAGCGCTGATAAGCGGAGCGATTTTAACGAGAAACGGTGAAACGGACGGGCTGATCTGCAAAGACGCGGCGCTCAGTAAGAGACCGGCGAGCGCCGGACGATATGTAATGGTAAAAAGGGTCGCGATAGCGCCTCCCATACTGTGGCCGAGCAAAAAAACCGGTCGGGAGGACAATTCGGCGCGCGCCATCGTCAAGATTAAATCAAGGTCGCGCAGATAATCGTCGAAGGATTTAACAAATGTCCGCTCGCCCTCAGAACGGCCATGTCCACGCAGATCGAAAGTCCAGACGACGTAACCGGCGGCGTTAAGATACGAAATGACATGCTCGTAACGCCCGGAATGTTCTGCCAGACCGTGAACAATAATGACCGTCGCCCGGGGAGGATCTGTCGGGGAGGCCTTCTGAACATGGAGTTTTGTACCGTCGAAAGCGTCAATCTGCCAGACGCGAATATTTTCCGAGAAAGATTCAGTTTGCATGTTAATCCCAGATTTTACATTATGAATGAAAAAAACTTAGTTGATTTTACGATTACCGTCGCGGGAAGGCAAATAAAATATTTCAGTCAGTCTTATGCGTTTCTCCATTTCTGAAAATGACTCCGAAAATATTTTCGGAATATTTTATGTAGTTCGAAGATATTTAAAAATTGTCGAGATATTGTTATCGACGAGAAAGATGCGGATTTAATAAATTTTCTTGCTTTTTTTAAATAGTCAATTAAATTAGAAAACGATTTCGTAAACGATAGATTGAAACAGGGGATTTAGCCTTTGGGAATTACGGGCAAATGACAATCGCTAAACGGTCAATAGTCAGAAATTTCATACGAATATCAGCATCTCAAGTAATTCATAACCTATTGATTAAGAAGGTTAAATGACTACCATTAAAGACATTGCCCGCATTGCAAACTGTTCCCTTTCAACTGTCTCAAAAGCTCTTAACGGACGCCAGGATGTCAGTCAGGAAATGAAAGACAGAATCATCCAGATCGCCCGTGAACAAAACTTCACACCCAACGCTTTCGGCAAAGGGCTGAAAAACCAGAAGACTGAAAACATCGGAGTGATTTTCTGTCGAGAGTTTCAGCCGCTTTCCCTGAATCCGTTTTATTCCAGAGTATTAGAAGGTATTGAAGGTGAATTGGCCATCAACAATTACAACCTGGTTTTGCATCTGCTTCCGGAGGTCTATCGCGATGAACTGCCCAAGATGATCAAGGAGCATAAGGTTGACGGCCTGATTCTGATCGGCGTCCTGCAGGAAAAATTTGTCGAACAGCTGATTTCTGAAAATATCCCGACGATATTGATTGATCCGAAAATACCAACGGATCAGTTTTCGCAGGTACTGATTGATAACGAACATGGCGGTTTTCTGGCGACGCAGTATTTGATCAACAAGGGGCATACCCGGATAGGATTTATTTCCGGCGACCTGGAGCGCGAAAGTTTCCGTCAGCGGTTTACGGGATATTACAAGGCCATGAATTACAGTCATATAACGACTGATGAAAAATATATTCGGTCGGGCGGCTTGGAAATGGGTTATGACCATGTTAACGCACTTCTGAAACTTGACCCGCGACCCACGGCAATCTTTGCCGCGAATGATATCAACGCGATTTACGGCTATAAAGCCGTTAAAGATAATAAACTCAATATTCCAGATGATATCAGTATTATCGGATTCGATGATATTGACCTGGCCAAAATTGCAACACCGCCGCTGACGACTATCCGGGTGTATAAGGAAGAGATGGGATCAATCGCGGTGCGGAAACTGATCAACCTAATCAATGAGGTTGAAAAGATCACGACAAATATCGTCCCGGTCAGGATTATTGAGCGGAAGTCGGTGCGTTCGTTAAGTGAAAATCTGATCAGATTCAATTAACAGGTAAGGTCAGATGAAGTTCACCAGAAAAATAATTTAGATTGCGAAATATTAAGGAGAAGATGGGGATGGGTGTTTTTATACACAATAACAGACAAATTTTCAGATTCTCATTGATACTGCTGACAGCCGGGGCTTTGCTTTTTGCCGGGACGACCGGGAAAATTGCCGGGACGATTTTCGATGCTGAAACCGGTGAGCCGCTGTGGGGAGTGAATGTAATCGTGGAAGGTGTTTCGGGTGGTCTGGGGGCTGCTTCGGATGCGGAGGGTTATTATGTCATCTTAAACGTGCCGCCCGGATCTTACTCTCTGAAAACAACCATGATCGGTTACACTTCAGTTACCAATAAGGAAATAGAGGTGTTCATTGATCAGACCACAGTAGTCAATTTTAATCTGAAGAAAGCGGTACTGGAGGGAGATGAGGTGGTTGTTACTGCCAAACGCAGTATCGTGCACCGGGATGTGTCAACCAGTGTCCTTTCGGTGAATGCCGAAGAGATCGAATCATCCATTCATACGAGTGTCACGAATATAATAGGCGAACAGGCTGGAATCGAAGGCTTGCAGGTCAGGGGCGGAGCCGTCGATGAAACCGCATTTATGGTGGATGGGGTTACCCTTCGGAATCCCAGAACGAATGAACCGATCACGGGAATTGCGCTCAGCGGAATTCAGAATATCAACGTTAAAAGAGGGGGATTCGAGGCCGAATACGGACAGGTTCGGGCTGGTATTGTCAACGTTGTGACCCGTGAAGGCGATCCAAATAAATATGCGGCGACGATTTCGGTTGATTATAATCCGCCCGAACCGGATTACTTCGACTCCAGCCCTTATGCCTTTGATTCCTATTACAACCGTCCCTATTATGATGATGAAGTCTGCTGGACGGGAACGGATGCCTGGCCGGATTATATCGCCGCCCAGTATCCGGAGTTTGAAGGTTGGGATCAGGTTTCGGAAAACACTTTGACGGACAGTGATCCTGACAACGATCTGACTCCGCTGGGCGCCCAGGTACTGGAAAGCTGGCGCCGGCGTCAGGAGCAAACCACGGATATTCCCGATATTAATATTGACGCCGGTTTTGGGGGGCCGGTGCCGGTCATTGGAAGTGCGCTTGGAAATTTGCGGTTTTTCGCCACATATAAGAGAAGTCGCAGCGCCTTGGTGATTCCGATGGCCACTAATGCCTATAATGACAATAATTTTCGCTTGAAATTAAACAGCGACATTGCCAGCAACATATCGCTGGAAATTTCCGGAATGTACGGCTACAATAACTTCAACGCCCAAAACTGGTCATACCTTTTTTTTCTGGATCAGCCGGAAGAAATCGCCCGCGATGCAGATGAAAGAGCGATTTTCAGCACCGGTTATTACAGTCTGTCAAAACAATACTATGACCAGTTTTCAGCTACCATTAATCAAACTCTGAATAATAAATCATTTTATCGGGCTTCAATTTCCCAGACGCATACAAAATACCGCACGAATCCGTTCGATCTACGGGACACATCCCGGGTTTATAACCTGATTCCGGAGTATCAGGCGGTGGATGAAGCACCTTATGGCTGGTGGGCTTCGTTAAATCCTTATACGAGTGAGCCGACCACTTTTCAGTATGGCGCCCATGTTGCCCGTCAAAGAGATACCAGCGACGTCTATATCTATGAATTGAAAGCCGACTATACCAACCAAGTCAACAGCGTCCATCAACTGAAAAGCGGCTTTAATATCCAGCTCAGCCGGTCGGAACTTTGTTACAGTGAAATCCAAATGAGCACGGAGAACGATATCGTCAGCTATACAAACCGTACTGACAAACCCCTGCAGGGCGCCTGGTATATTCAGGATAAAATCGAAACCGAAGGATTTATCATGGATCTTGGTTTGCGAGCCGACCTATATTCCGCCAACACTGAGTGGTGGGATCTGGAAGATCCATTCGATGATTTCTACAGTGCAAAATATAATGAGGCCGGTGCCGATACCCTATATAACAAGAGTAAATCCAAAGTGAAAATAACGATCAGTCCGCGCTTTGGCATTTCCCACCCGATTACCGAAACTTCTAAGTTATTTTTTAATTACGGACATTTCACTCAAATGCCGGCTTATGAGGATATTTTCCGGTTGGTCCGCAGTGAGACCGGCCGGGTGACCCTGATCGGGGATGCCGATTTGAAACCGGCCAAGACCGTAGCCTATGAACTGGGATTGGATCAATCCATTGCCGACCAGTATTTATTTCGTATAAGCGCTTACTACCGAGATATTACCAACCAATATACAACCACCCGTTATATTGGGAACAGTGGAATTGATTATGAAATGGCAACCAATAACTCATTTGCGGATATAAGAGGAATAGAAATCAGCCTGGATAAATCCCGCGGCCGCTGGTTCACCATGCTGGCGAACATCACCTATCAAGCCAGCTCATATGGTGAATATGGCAAGGCTGAAATCTATGAGGATCCTTCCAAACAGGAAGATTACGATAAGGATACTCAATTGCGTTATCAGACCAAACCGATTCCACAACCTTATGCCAGAGTCAATGCCAGTCTCCACACACCAGGGAATTTCGGCCCAAAAGTACTGGGAAATAATATACTCGGCGCCTGGGATTTAACGACATATCTTGATTGGAGAGCCGAAGGCCGCTATACTTATAATCCAAATGGAGTGGCCGGTATCGTCGATAATGTCAAAACCCCGGCTTATTTTAATATTGATCTGAAGCTGAGTAAAAAAATCCCGTACAAGACCTTTGATATAATTTTATATTCGAATGTTTTTAATGCTCTGAATATTCGCCGCCTGGCCATGCTCTGGGGCGATCCGGCGGCTTATTCAGATGACCTGACTGGTTATCAGCAATCCCTGCATCTGCCGGAGAGCAAGGCCTATAATAATATACCGGGAGACGATCGGTATGGAGATTTCCGCGATCCGGATACCGAATACCAGCCAATTTCCAGGAAAGCAACCCTGCCAGACGACTTAACCAAGTCGGACGGCGCGAAGGATGGTTACTATTATTACATTACAGATAAAGCTGAAAACGGCGATTATCAATGGTATTATTATGACAGTGAGTTGACTACCTGGAAGGAAGTTGATAAAAAGGAGATGAAACGGGTACTGGATAAAAAGGCTTATATTGATATGCCAAACAAGAGTTGCTTCAATTTCTTCTGGCCGCGCAATATTACTTTTGGTATTAAAATAGCTTTTAATCTTTAACACAGGGAAGCGGAATCAATGATGAAAAGAATAAATAAAATAGCGTTTCTGCCGGCAATAGTAATGATAATCCTGAACGGTTCGCTCCTTATGGCGCAGAGCGGCGGAGAGGGGCGTTGGGTACTCTCCGGTCAAATGAATGAGTGGATTTCCGAACAGGGTTGCTTCGTGGAAGCCGCCCGGATAGATTTATGCAATGACGACTGGATCTGGCCGGCTGAATATGGTCGCAACATGCGGAACGGCGAATCGCGCACTTTGGCTATTATGACCAAGAATTACTTCGATAATGACATGCAGACCAGATTCGATTATAAAGTCGTTCAAGCCGGCCCGACCTACAGAGCCGTTCAGAAGGATGAATTTTTTCATAATACGGTAAAACTCATCGGCAAGTTCCTGACACCGAATATATATGTCGATAATGTTCCGAATCATTATCTCGAGGGTTATGACGAGGTGGATGAAGTTGATGAAACCATGAAACCGGAGCGTAAAGTAGTCAACGAAATGAATTCACAGATCGGTATACATGTTAAACGCGAGGTATTCGGTTACAGTAATCCAAAAATTGACGATGTTGTATTCCACGATTATGTCTTTACCAATAATGGGATTGTGAGAAAAGACGGCACGACTGTGGCGGTCACCTTATATGATGTTTATTTCGTCTTTGTTGATCGTCTGGCATTCGCGGGGGAGGGGAACCCCGGGACGGATTATGAATCGGGCTTTGCTCACTGGGAATCCACCTGGGGCAATAGTAACATTTTTCATTATTTTAATCCCAATAAAGTGCTGGATACAAGTCATCCCAATCTGAGAGGCTACTATTGTTATTATGGCCCATTTTCGGGTAGTGATCTGACAGCCGATGAACAGTGGGGACTGCCGGATCATGAACCCGAACAACCAGACAATCCGCTTTATCACCGCCTGGCGGCTGGCAATTATACCGGGAAAATCGTTTTGCATGCCGATAGGACCGCTGACGATACCAGCGACGATCCTAATCAGCCGGCGTATTATCCCTGGTACGATTCGGATTTAGGGATCATGCTCACTATCGAACCTTACAATGCCAATTTGATGGCCAACAAATTCAACCTGTTGACTGGCGGAGAAAATGGTCATCCCGGCATCACCCATCAGGAATATTTGGAACAAAACGGAAATATTCTACCGGAGCAGGTTCCCGGTTGGGTCGGTGGATGTGTCCAGGGATTCACTTTCGGCCCGTATACTATCGGACCGGGCGAAGACGTCCATATCGTAATGGCCGATGCTGTCAATGGCCTCAGCCGTGAGAAGAACAGAGAAGTGGCCTATAACTGGTATCAGTATTACGGTGGAACGGGCGAACATCCGACTCTGAGATTACCGGATAATACTACTACTACCGATCATAATGCCTATAAAAAGGCCTGGGTGGAAACCTGTCTGGATTCCCTGGTGAAATCGTTTGATGCCGCGGTGGAAGCCTTTTCGGGGGGTTCATATAATATTCCGGAAGCGCCGCCGCCATCGGAAGAATTCATCGTGCAGTCCGGCGGGACCGGAGTCACGCTGAAGTGGACGCCGGATGCCGAATCTCAAAGCGGTTTTGATGGCTACGAAATCTATCGCTCCAAAAACACAATCGCCAGCGAATTTGCGCAATATATAAAGATATTGGATTGCAACAGTAGCGATATTGAATCAAAAACCACTCTTGAGAGCGGTTATCGTATCTTTGAAGATATCCCGGATTCAAATATTACCAGCTCAGATTCGACCGTGACGCGCGGTTTTGGATATCTGTACTATCTCAGATCTAAAGCAAAAGCTGCCAACGGCGATGAGTTAAAATCTGGTATGTTCTTCAATATGTGCGGAACCATCAAGAAGGCTCAGTTATTAAGACCGCCCTATCCGAACCTGGATAGTGTTGTCGTAGTACCAAATCCATATATAATCACTAACCGGATCAATCAGTTCGGAGAGGACGACCTGTATGATCAGATTGCTTTCTATAATTTAACTAAAGAGTGTACGATAAAGATATTTACGGAGAAAGGCGATCTGATCTGGAAGAAAGAGCATGTTAATGGAGCCGGCGATGATTTTTCATATCAAGTAAACTTTTCCAACATGACGATCGTCAGCGGTATCTATATTGCTGTATTCGAGGCTCCTGGATTCAGTCCGGTTTACCGCAAATTCATTGTTATCAGATAAAGAACAGGAGTAAGTATGTTGACCCAAAAATACATTTTTAGAATTGCCGCCATATTGACTCTTGTTTCAGCAACAGGGAGCTTGGCCGAAAATATCAAATATGCTCAAACCGGATTTCAATTCCTAAGCGTTCCAGCCGATGCCCGCTCGGCCGCAATGGCTGAAGCGGTGACCTCGCTGGAGATGAATTCGCGTTCTGTTTTTTACAATCCGTCGTGTATGGGTTTCATGGAAAAAATGAGTGATATTTCACTCAGCCGCAATACCTGGATCGCCGGAATAGTGCATAACAATCTGAGTTTGTCTTTTAATCCTTTCGGTGGACGCTGGGGATCCGTGGGATTTACCTATCGCGGGATTAATTACGGTGAGATCCAAGGAACGGCGGTTTGTTCGTCTGATCCGGATGGCTACATTCTCACTGAAATAATTACTCCCACGGCCAGTTCGATTGGGTTGTCCTATGCGAAAAGACTGAATGACCGTTTTGCCGTTGGTGGACAGATTAGTCGGGCGCACATGGATTTTGGAGAAATGGTGATTTCCGCTTCTGAAACCGGCGATTCGACGACAACAGTCAGTTATGCTTCCTCGCCTATTGCTCTTGATTTCGGAACGATTTATAAAATGGGCATTGAGAGTTTGCAATTCGGTATGTCGGTGCGCAATTTTTCCGGGGAAGTCAAATATGAAAATGAAGGCTTTCAGCTGCCGTTGGCTTTCACTCTAGGAATTTCGGCGGACGTTTTTGATTTTACTCCGTTAAAAAAGACCCATTCGCTCCTGGTTAGTATTGATGCCACTCATTATCGCGAGCGCCCGGAGCAGATCAAGGTCGGTCTGGAATATATTCTTATGGATTTTCTGGCATTGCGGGGTGGCTTTGTCAATAATTCGGATGAAAATAAGTTTTCGTTCGGGGCTGGAGTATCGAAATTCGGGTTTGGGTTCGATTACGCCTATGTGCCGTTCGAATCCTTTGATGCAGTCCAGATGATGACTATCAGATTTGAATTTTAGGTGGACGGGAGAATTTCAGTATGAGAATTAAATCCTATGTATTTATGCTAATGTCTCTGTCGGTTCTTTTCGGCCTGATTTCCTGCGAGGACTTAGCTCCCTTCTTTGATGACGAAGTCGAGACGCCCTGGGAAAAAATGCGGGACAAAATAGCTAATGCCGACACTGTCGTAATCACCGATGTCCAACCTACCGGTGAAGCCGCCAAAACGGCCTCAATTTTCACAATATACGGGAAAAATTTCCAAGCCAATACCGATAGCGTCAAGGTTTACTTCGGCAGCACGGCGGTTAAGGTACTGAGCGCCGCTACCGATTCGATCAAGGTCTATCGGCCGAAAGTAAGCGGTGAAAATATCATCGTCAAAGTGGCTTGCCATGACCGGATCAACGTCGCGCATTATTCCGGAGTCTCGATTGCCGAGGTTGTGGCCGACTGGGGAGTATTCACCAATACCGAATATATCAACGATCTGACTTTTGATACCGATAGCAATATGTACGTTTATCTGAGTGGTGACACCAGCCTTTTGGTGAAATTTGTAAGTCCCAGCCAGATCAGAGATGGTAATTGGAGTGGAAATTTAGATGGTAGCTATGGTCTATATGCGCCAGTTGAAATGAAAATCGAGAAAGGCTTGGTAGCCTATTCCTACGGCGGGACGGCACTGTTGCGGGTCGGAGTAGACGGAAGTAACTATGACCATAATAAAGTCAATAACCTGAGTACCAGCGCGAAGAAAACCGGACGCGAATTTGATTATGCCGAAAACGGAGATATTTATGTCGGCGGAATAGGTCTCGGTATCGTCCGTATTCCGACTACCGGAGCCAATAAAACCTATAGTATATACACCGATTTTAAAATAATGGCTCTCCGGATTTATGATGGTTATGTATATGTAATCGCCAATCCACAGAAGCCCGAAGCTGGCGCTTATGGCGTATACCGAAATGCTATCCAGGCAGATGGTTCGCTTGGAAATACAGAAATGATATTAGATTGGGAAGCACTCCGTTCTGACAGCGAAGACGACCTAAATGACCTGACATTTTCGGAATCCGGTATAATGTATTTAGGTACTGATAATGCCCATGCGCCCCTGATGAGGTTTATAGACGGCGTTTTGGAACCATATTACTACGACATCGTCGCCTCTCCGGTCAATGAAATGGAATGGAGCCCGGATGGATACCTGTATGTCGTTGTCAAAAAGACCCTGTCGGTCGGTCAGGGATGCAAGATTCAGAAGATCAATCTGGGCGAGGATGGCTCGCCCTATTTTGGACGGTAATAATTAAGAGAGATAATGCGGTTTAAAATTAAAAAAGGAGGTGGAAATTATTAAAAGTTTACTCAGGTCAAAGAGAAGACCAAATGAGTGTTTTGAGGGAGTCTTGATCTCTGCTTGGATTTTTAAGATTTCAAAATCAAGTATAAGAGATTTCAGGAGATGTTTGGAAGTATGTCAATAAAAAAAGGAGAAAAGTTATGAAAAGACTTTTGTTAACGATGACGGTAATGATGCTGTTTTTAAGCGGCATGGTTTTCGCCGATCAGGTCATTGCCAAGTTTGAAACGGATTTGTGCGGTTACTCCATCAATGGATGGGGAACCGGCTTGACGGCGGCTGTCGTAGCCGCAGATCCGGATGCCGGTCAAACCGATAATGCTTTGAAGATGACCTTCAACGGCACAAGCGGCGACCGGGGTTTGATGCAGATCAGCAGTCTCAATACCGGCAATGCTTTGGTGTTGACCTACTGGGTTTATTTACCGGCCGATATTCCGGATTCCATTGCCATCCAGGTCTGGGGACAAGATGAAGATTGGCATCACGTTGAAGTTGATTATTTAGCCAAAGATATTCCCAAAGGGGTCTGGTATCCAATCAATTTCAATATCATGGAACTGGAGATTAATCCGAATAATTCTTACGACGGTTTTGGCGGGGTCCATCAGATCAGTGGTATCGGTGTGCACAGATGGAATGAACATGACGCCGATGCAAACTGGACTGGCGATGTTTATGTGGATGATATTTCTTTAATTGGCGCCTATCCGACCGTTGTGGGTGATTTTGAAGATGGAGTGGGTTCATTTTTAAATACCGGCTGGGGATCCGGTTTTGTCGATATGAGTTCGGATGCGGATCCGGCCAGCGGCGCGACCGACAAGGCTTTAAGAGTCGGCTTTAACGGCGCTAATGGCGGGTCAGCCCGGATTTACTGGGAGAATGGCATCACGCCGGCGGCTACCGATCTGATTATGTTTGCCTATGTCTATATACCGACCGGCGCGCCGGATACCTTGATGGTTCAGTTCGTCTCTCAGGATAATGGTTGGGGTAATGAGCAAAAAATGGGAGTCAGAGCCGGTGCAATTCCCAAAGACACTTGGTATCCTATTCAGTTTAATTATGCAGCTTTAGTTGCTGACGCCTCCAAAGGTTTTGACGCCGGCACATTACGCTGGGTCGGAATAGAAATCGACGTCTGGAGTGAGACAGATGCCGATCGTAACTGGGCGGGTAACATTTATGTTGATGACCTGATGTTACTCGGCACCAACGAAGAACTGCCTCCTTTGGTTGCGTCAACTCTGACAGTCGTTGCCAAGGATTCCACCGACCTGCAGGGCAAGCATCATTATTATAATTACATCACTTATACGGAACAGCCGGAGCATACCCAGGCTACCTATAATGTGTATTTTGCAGAGACTGCAATCACCGATGTAAACGCCACTGGTGTGCATCATCTGCAGAGACTGTCAGCCAGCGGCAATGCATCCACAAGTTTTGGCCATGAACTCTTTTCAGCTAATGGCAGTGGCTCCAAGACCTATTATTATGCAGTGGTCGTGAATGAAGCTGACAGCTCCAAGTTCGATCAGGCGGCCAGCACCGGTAGCGCGACCAATTACTGCACTGATGCTCCTGATATTCCATTGCTGACTTCGTTCAATTTTGCCGCAGATGGCGATCTGTCGGAGTTTTACGCCGTTGCCGAACAATTTCCGGGAATGGTTCTGAAACCGCAGAGTCAGGGCGGCAGTGACGAAACTACTTTCGTATATACTCCCGGAAATGAGACTTTCGATTTTGAAGGTTACTGTGTGATGACAGCCGACGCCATGTACTGGGGTTTCTCGGTGACCGATGCGACTTACGGCAACAGCCAGCTCTGGCGGGGTGACGGAGTAGATCCGTTCTTTGGCCTGTATGATATCAATGCCAAAGAAGACATCCTGACAGCCACCAATTATGGCGAAGGTTGGATGCGCTTTGGAATCGCTGCCCGGGCTGATGATAAGATTCAGTGGGACGGTTATGATACGGCTTTTGACCTGCCTGGAATGCAAACCTATTTTGTTACGCCGCTCTTTGGGTCGACAAGCTATATCGTCGAATGGTCGTTCGAGTTCGATTCGCTGGCGCAATATACTTTCAACAGTGCCGTCGGACCAGACTTTACTCCGGTTGATGGAATGTTCATTCCCTTTAAGATTGACGTGAATGACAATGATACGACTTTCGACGCCGCTCAGGGCGCTGAACACCGTGCTCACCAGCTGAGCCATGGTTCTACCTTTTTTGCCGCCGGCTGGCCGAATCCGTTTGGCTGGGCTGGACGGGCGGTTATCACGACTACTAACCAGAACAGCATAGAGAATAAGGCTTCTGTGCCATCGAAATTCGAACTGGCAAATGCCTATCCGAATCCTTTTAATCCGACAACGAACATCGCTTTCAAGGTCGCCCGACCTGAGAATGTCAGTCTGGTGATCTATAACGTTCTCGGACAGGAGGTCAGAACTCTGGCAAATACCCGTATGGAACCCGGTCAGTATAATCTTACCTGGAATGGTACCGATATGTTCGGCAAACCGGTCGGCAGCGGAATCTATTTCTGCCGGATGCAGGCGGGTGATTTCGTTAAAATCCAGAAAATGACTTTAGTTAAATAATGTGCATCCCTACTCATATAAAATGAGTATTTCCTGCTTCTTGTAGTAGAAAGGGGGAGGACCAAATCCTCCCCCTTTCTAAAATGGAGACAATAAGAGAAAGCGCTATTCCGTAATTTCATGCAAATATGTAGGCTGATATGCGACTGAACCTGATAGATTTCCTGATCATAGTAATCTATTTGTCCTTTACGATCGTCATCGGTCTCGTCTTAAAAAAACGCGCCCAATCCAGCAAAACCGCTTATCTTCTGGGAGGCAATCAACTGCCATGGTATCTTCTGGGACTCTCGAATGCCTCCGGCATGTTCGATATTTCCGGTACGATGTGGCTGGTTATGCTGACATTCGTTTACGGATTAAAGTGCATCTGGATTCCGTGGCTCTGGCCGGTTTTCAACCAGATTTTTCTGATGGTTTATCTTTCTGCCTGGCTGCGGCGCTCTAATGTCACCACCGGCGCAGAGTGGATCGGAACACGTTTTGGCAGCGGCCGGGGGGCTGTTCTTTCCCATAATATCGTAGTAGTTTTCGCGCTGATTAGTTGTCTGGGATTTCTGGCTTACGGCTTTATCGGACTGGGCAAATTCATGGAAATTTTCATTCCGTGGGAAGTAGTTTCGAAGTATGTGCCATTTGAGGTCCCGGTAAAATATGTTCCTCATTTATACGGTATCGTCTTTACAGCATTCAGTGTTTTTTATACAATTTTAGGCGGAATGATCAGCATCGTCTGGGCGGATGTGATTCAATATTGTATCATGGGCATCGCCGCAATACTGATTGGAGCAATCGCCATGCGCGCTCTTTCTATTCATCCACTGGCAGTGCCGGATGGTTGGATGAGCCCGTTTTTTAGTTGGAGACTGAACCTCGATTGGACGAATATTATCCCTCAGGTCAATGAAAAAATCGCCAGCGATGGTTATTCGCTTTTTACAGTATTCTTTATGATGATGTTGTTCAAAGGAATCCTGGTTAGTGCGGCCGGGCCGGCCCCGAATTATGATATGCAGAAAATTCTGGCGACCCGTTCACCCAAAGAAGCCAGCCTGATGAGCGGTTTTGTTTCGGTGATCCTTAATCCGGTCCGATATATCCTGATCACCGGTTTTGCCGTTCTGGGATTGATATATTATGATAAGCTCGATCTGATTGCCGGCGGTCGTTTGGACTTCGAACAGATAATGCCGTCGGCAATTAATGAATTCGTACCGGTCGGTCTGACCGGATTGATTCTGGCAGGCTTACTGGCGGCGTTCATCGGCACTTTCGCCGGAACATTAAACGCCGCCCAGGCTTACATTGTCAATGACATTTATCTGAAATATTTCCGGCCAAAGGCTTCAAACCGTCAGATCTCAGCGATCACTTATCTCAGCGGCCTGTTGGTGGTGATAATCAGTATCGTAATCGGTATGTTTGCGCTCGACATCAACAGCCTTTTACAGTGGATTGTATCGGCTCTGTGGGGAAGTTATATCGTCTCCAATGTACTTAAGTGGTATTGGTGGCGATTTAACGGCTATGGATATTTCTGGGGGATGGTGGCCGGGATGATACCGGCGTTGATTTTTCCCAGAATTTTCGATACGCTGGATTTGTATTACTTTCCGCTCATTATGCTGATTTCACTGATCGGCGCATTGCTTGGAACGTATCTCAACCCGCCGACCGACGAGCAGGTTTTAAAGCAATTTTACCGGAGCGTAAAACCCTGGGGTTTTTGGGGGCCGATCCATGCGAAAGTCGTTGCCGGGGATCCCGGTTTTGTCTACGGTGGTTTCTGGCAACGCGATCTGCTGAATGTTTTCATCGGGATAATCTGGCAAACCGCGATCGTGGCCTTGCCGATCTACCTTGTGCTTATGAAATTCTGGTATGCCGGCATTTGCCTGATTATTATAACCGCGACTTCGTTATTTTTAAAAATAAATTGGTATGATAAGTTGGAAAATAATTGATGAGGAAGCTTGGCTTTCTTAGAATAGTCTTAGGATTTATTGCAATCGGCATCAGGTCAGCTGATTATTATGCTTGGGCTGCAGGCTTTGATCATTTCATTGTCGCCCGTGACGGACGGCTCTATGACGATGAACGGGAATTCCGTTTTATTTCCTTCAATATTCCGAATTTACTGTACATCGAAGATAACATGGCCTTTCGGGAGCGCAATCCATGGCGTCTGCCGAATGACTTTGAGATAGAGGACGCTCTGAATACCGTAAAAATTATGGGCGGCAGCGTAGCCCGCACGTATGTTTTGACCGTGCGCCGGTCAGACGATCCGCCCGGGACGCCCCGGCATATTTTGGCGCCCGGGGAATTCGATGAAGAGGCTTTCCGGACCCTGGATTTGGTACTTGCCAAAGCTAATGCAAGCGGCGTTCGGCTGATTATTCCTTTTGTTGATAATTGGCGCTGGATGGGCGGGATTAGCGAATATGCGGCTTTCCGGGGGAAAAAACGCGAGGCATTTTGGACCGATCCGCAGCTGAAAGCCGATTTTAAAGCTACGATTGCGTACGTCCTGAATCGCCGCAACACGATCAGCGGCTTTCTTTATAAAGAAGACAAAGCCGTTTTAGCCTGGGAATTAGGCAACGAACTGCGCGAGGCGCCGCCGGAATGGATCGCGGAAATGGCGGCATTCGTCAAATCCATTGATTCCAATCATCTGCTCGGCGACGGTCTGCAACTTTCAATCTTACGTGCGGATGCAATCCTCGATCCGAATATTGACATTTTATCGACTCATCACTATGAATCCGATGCCCACCAGACCGTCAAAAACATCCGGTCAGGCGTTAAAGAAATCCGTTCCCGAAAGCCATATTACATCGGAGAATTCGGTTTTTTCGATCTTCCAGGGACCGAACAAATTATCACGACCGTCATTTCCAGCAGGGAGATTTGCGGAGCGCTGATCTGGAGTCTGCGCTTTCACAACCGCGACGGCGGGTTTTACTGGCACTCAGAACCGAGCGGTAGAGGTATTTTTAAGGCCTATCACTTTCCCGGTTTTCAAACGGCTGATGAATATAATGAACGAGAGGTGATGAATCTGCTGTTAAAAAGCGGCTGGAAAATCCGGGAAATTCCACAGCCGGTTGTTCTCAAGCCGGCCGCTCCGGTGCTCCTGCCGATCTCCGAAGTTTCCCGAATTTCCTGGCAGGGCTCGGTCGGCGCTGTAGATTATCTCGTCGAACGTTCGGAAGACTTAAAGAACTGGCAGATCGTCGCCGCTTCGGTCTGCGACGCCGCTTTCCCTTATGAACCGCTATATAACGATTCATCGGCTAAGATCGGCGGACAGTATTATTACCGGGTCAGCGCCAGAAACGAAGCCGGTCAATCGTCGCCTTCCAACCTTATCGGCCCCGTAAAAATTATCCAAAAGGCGCTGACCGATAATTTGAATGATAAATCCAAAATCGAGCGAATCAAAGGACAGGCAACGTTGGAAAACGGCGCCGGACGTTCATTTAAAGAAGACCTTCACCGATTGGCGGTGGAAAATGGCTCTGAACTAATTTATACGGTACCCGGGCCGATCGTTAAAATTTTTCTGCAAAGTTACATCCGGCGGGAAATAGACGATGTGAAAATCAAAGTCTCGCCGGATGACATAAATTATCATGAAATTGAGATTACTCAGACTGATTGCACGCCTGCGAATCACGACTATAAATTCTGGCATTCGGTATTAATCCAATCGGAAAATATTCCGCCGGATGCTCGATTTGTGAAATTTATTTTTACCCAAACGACTCAGGTCGGGAAAGTTGAGATTTATTATGGAAATTGAGACTATTAAAAAATTCCGCGATCAGATCAGCCGCAATTTGAACGAAAACATTATTCCTTTCTGGATGAATCACACTGTTGATCAGCAGAACGGCGGTTTTTACGGCCGGATCACCAACGATCTGCGCATTGAGGCCGACGCTCCGCGCGGGTTGATCCTGATCGGTCGGATATTATGGACATTTTCGGCGCTGTATAAATTTTCTCCGGATAAAAAATATTTAGCCATGGCGCAGAGGGCTTATCATTATCTAATTGACAAATTCATTGACCGGAAATATGGCGGCGTTTACTGGATGGTTACTCCACAGGGCGAACCGGTGGAGGATTTGAAGAAAATCTACGGCCAGGCGTTTGCTATTTATGCTTTAAGCGAGTATTATATGGACGTCGGCGATAAGGCCGCTCTGAATGAGGCCCTGAAAATTTTTTATCTGGTCGAGAAATATTGCCATGATCACGTCAATCTGGGTTACTTTGAAGCCGCCAACCGGGATTGGTCGCCGACTGAAAATTTGCAACTCAGTGAAGTTGATATGAACGAGAAAAAATCGATGAATTCGCACCTGCATCTTCTCGAAGCCTTTGCTAATCTGCTGAAGGCTTACGAAAATGACCTGGTGCGCCGCCGTTTGCGCGAATTGATCGGATGCCATCTCGATTTTATCATCAACCCGGTTACGAATCATCTCAGTTTGTTTTTCGACGAATTTTGGAACCGTAAATCGGAAGTGATTTCGTTCGGCCATGATATTGAAACCAGCTGGTTGCTGTATGAAGCCGCGGAAATACTGGGCGATCCGGAAATTACCACCAGCGTACGGCAAACCATCCTGAAAATGATCGCCGCGATCATGACCGAAGGATTCAACCGCCAGGGCGCCTTGTATATGGAAAAAGATGCAACGGGTAATCTGCTGAGCACCAGATTCGATTGGTGGCCGCAAGCCGAGGCGGTGGTCGGACTACTGAATGCTTATGAACTCGGGGGCGATGAAAAATATTTTACACAAGCTCTGCGCGTTTGGGATTATATCGAAAAATATTTTGTCGATAGACAATATGGCGAGTGGTATTACGAGGTGTCGGCAGAAGGTGTGCCCAATCCAAATCGCTATAAGGTCAGCGAATGGAAGTGTCCTTACCACAATGTCCGCACCTGTCTGGAAGTCCTGAAACGAACTGCAAAATTTATCTAGAAAAGGGAATACAATTGGGAAAAAATAATCAAGATGAATTCATGGCGCGACTGAACACACTCATGGCCCAACAGGAAGCCTTACTTAAACGTACGAATGAAGTCTGTTCGTCATATAACGGCATATTTTGGCGTTACTGCAATCCGGTGTTAACTGCGGCGCATGTGCCGGTCAACTGGCGCTTCGATTTGAACTATGAGACCAATCCGTTTCTGCTGGAACGTCTGGGCGTCAATGCGGTATTCAATTGCGGTGCGATCAAGCTTGGGGATAAGTATTGTTTAATGGCGCGGGTCGAGGGTTTCGATCGCAAGTCTTTCTTTGCTGTGGCCGAAAGCCCGAACGGGGTCGATAACTTCCGCTTTTGGGAATTTCCGGTGACCCTGCCGGAAACAGATGAGCCGGATGTGAATGTCTATGATATGCGTCTGATCAGTCATGCCGACGGTTGGATTTACGGAGTCTTCTGTACGGAACGCAAGGATCCGGCGGCTCCGGCGCACGATACTTCCGCCGCAGTGGCTCAGGCCGGTATCGTCCGCACGAAGGATCTGGTCAATTGGGAGCGCCTGCCTGACCTGAAAACCAGGTCCAAACAACAGCGTAATGTCGTGTTGCATCCCGAATTTTTCAACGGCAAATATGCTTTTTATACCCGTCCCCAGGATGACTTCATTTTAGCCGGAACCGGTGGTGGAATCGCCTGGGGATTAGCTGACAACATCGAGAAGGCAGTCATTGACGAAGAAGTGATTATTGACAGCCGCGTTTATCATACCATCAATGAAGTAAAAAACGGACAAGGCCCGGCGCCGCTTAAGACCGCAGAAGGCTGGCTGCATCTCGCCCATGGCGTCCGCAGCACCGCCGCCGGTCTGCGGTATGTGCTTTATCTGTTTATGACCGATTTAAACGAACCCTGGCGGATTATTCACAAACCCGGCGGCTATTTTCTGGCCCCTGAAGGAGAAGAACGCACCGGAGACGTCTCAAATGTTATTTTCGGCAATGGCTGGATAGCAGAACCGGACGGTCGTATTTTTATCTATTACGGAGCTTCCGATACCCGAACTCATGTGGCCACAACCACTCTGGACAGACTGATGGATTACGTTAAAAACACTCCGGAAGACGGTTTAAGGTCGGCAAAGTGCGTCGAACAGAGAAACAACCTGATCCGCAGAAACCGGCAATTCCTGAAGTAGCCGATCGTGACGGTCTTAACAGTATTGGAAGGATTTTTGAGGTAAAATGCAGTGAGATTCAAAATGATAGGAATAAAAAGAAAATTAGTCTTACTGATGTTCTGCGGCGTAACCCTATTCGGCCAAATTACCGGCTTTATAGATGATTTTCAAAATGGTAGTGTCGATACCACCTGGGGCGGAACCGTTTACCGTCTCTGGGATACGGAAGACACCTCTATCTTTCACATTTCTGAATCTGGCGGCCGGCTTGAAATCGGTTACGTTCGTAAATCCACCGATCGCTCCTGGCCCTGCATGTTCTTTACGCCGCCTGAAGATATTGACGTTTCCGTGAATCCGCAGATCTCGCTCAAAATCAAAACCGATGTAGCTATCACCTATCAGTTCAAACCGGTCTATAACAGCGGTGCCAATGACTGGGAAGTGGTGGAAATCGCCGGCGATAATATCTGGCGGACCTATACCTTCAATCTGGAATCGAGTAATTATTCCGGGACGCTGATGTACCGGATATACATGCATTTCGACGGCGGCTCGACGCCAACCAAGAGCGGTACGGTCTGTTTCGACGACTTGAAGATCGCCGGTTACTCGATCAATGTCCGCGGCCTGACCGCCACCACGGTTGACAGCTCGCATATCAATCTCAACTGGGAATGCGACAAACCCGCCGATCACTTTATCATTTATCGCGGAACTGTCAGCGGTTTCGCTCTTGACAGTGTCTCGGCAATCGGAACCAGCATCTCCACCTCCTATAATGATTCCGGATTACAGAACAACAGTTGGTATTACTATTGCGTCACTGCGGTGGACGCCAACGGCGTCGAATACAGTCCTTCATCGGAGGTTCAGTGCCGCACCTATTCACCCGGAAAGGTTCCGCTGGTCACAATCGCAGGAGTCAATGTCAGATCCGTCGGCCGCTACGAAAAATTTGAAATCACTCTGGATCTGGCTGAGGATTCCTGGTCAAATCCTTACGATCCGGATCAATTAGATCTGTATGCCATATTCCGGGCGCCGGATGGCGATTCGGTACGCATAAATGGCTTTTACGATAATTATCAGAATAGTGATTCCTGGAAAATCCGCTTCTCGCCCGATCAGATCGGCCAATGGGAGTATCGGGTCTATGCTACGGACATTGACGGCACCGGTAGTAGTGAGGTGAATTATTTTACCACCACGCAGTCAATCCGTCACGGCTGTTTGCAGGTTTCACCTGATAATCCGCATTATTTAATTCATCAGGACGGCACACCTTTCTACGGCATCGCGGCCTATTATCCCTGGGGCGTGACGAATGACGCTAACGGTCTGGGATTGCTGGAATCCTGCGGCGGAAATCTCTTCGGTTACTGGAACGGCAATTATGACGGAGCCGGCAACGGCGGGGGGATTTATCAGATCGAGTCCGTACAGAGTGGAATCGGTCATTACGATCAGCGTAAATGCGCCCGCGTAGATGAAATTCTGGAATGGGCGGAGGAACGCGACCTGATGATGATGTTTGCGCTCTGGCCGCATGATGTACTGGATGAAACCGTATGGGGTTACAACGGCTGGTCGGAAAATGCATATAAGGAAGTTTGCGCCTCTGCTGATTTTTTCGGTGATACCCAAGCCTGGCAGTATCAGCAGAAACTCTACCGCTATATTCTCGCTCGCTGGGGCTACTCCAGCAGTATGGGCATCTGGGAGCTAGTCAATGAAATCAACGGCACTGACGCCTGGGCTTATGGCGATCAGAATACAGCCATGCAATGGGTGCAGAAAGTGCATACTTATCTGAAAACCAACGATCCTTATCAGCGTCCGACGACCATTTCGAAAAGCGGCGGATCCTCCAATTATTGGACTGGCGGTTACTCTATCTGCGATTTGCCGAATGTCCATCTCTACGAAACCGGCTGGACAGCCAAATATTCCGGCGATCCCGTGCGCAGCAGTTACTGGACTTATCGCAATGTCGCCCGTCAATTTTGGAACGATTTTAATAAACCGGGAATCTTCGGGGAAGCCGGGGCCGGTTCCGGCAGTATGTACGCCGACGTCGTTGATGGTTCCGCCGATTATGCCGAAATCTATCACAACGCCCTCTGGGCGGCCTGGGCCAATGGCCTGGCTTCTACACCGATCTGGTGGGAAATGAATAGTCGCAGTCTGATGAGCGCTCTCGTGTTTGCCCAGATGCAGGCATTTGCCGCCGTCGCCCGCGATTTGCCCTATTCCAAGAATGATCTCCAGCCTAATGAGGTCTCGGTTATTGATTGTGATGCGTTCGGAATGTATGGTGACAGCCTGGGATTCGGTTGGATCCGCAAGATTGCCGGAGCGCTTGAAACCGATCCGGTCAACATTGAAAACCTGTCCGATGGCACCTATGAGATGAGTTGGTATAATACCTGGAGCGGAGAGAAATTATCGTCTGAATACGTTGTCTCGGCCTATGGTGAATTGCTGGATTCATTGCCGGCCGGTCAGTTTTCTGAACCGGATATGGCTTACATATTGGTGAAAACCGCCGATGGCGCGACGCCCTCCAAACTGCATCTTTTTCTGGCAGACAGTCGCACGGTTCCGGTTGCCGATACGGCTTACGATGTGATTGCGATAATCTGTGATGCCGACGGTCGTTTGGTTCCGGTGGACGGAAAACGAATCACCCTAAACCTGAGCGGTTCGGGTTCACTTTCAGCAGTTGAATTATTTACGACTGATGGTATTGGGAAAGTTCAACTGATTCCCTCGGGTGGTTTGGAGCCGGTTATCATTTCGGCTCAGGCGGAAGGCTTGGCTGAGACACGGATTGAGATTGACTTTTTAAACGCTTTGACCATTGATAACTTTGAAAATTATATCTCGGATGATCAATTAAAAACAGCCTGGACGGTCACAATCGGCTCCGGGGCCAGCGGGGTTCTCAGCCTATCTAACGACACCCTCAGTCAGGGTGAACAAGCTCTCAAATTTGCATACAAATTGAATATGAAATATTCCTATGCCGCAATCCTGAAGACCTTTGACGGCAGATCGTTCATGGGAGCCAATTACCTGACGTTCTGGTTATTTCCCGGCGCCGTCGGCCGGAAACTTGAAATCGGTCTCAGGCAGGGCAGCAGTTTGTACTGGAAGAAGGAATATGTCACCGAAAATTCAGCGCCGGTCCGAATACAGATTCCGCTTTCAGAACTGACCTCGTCCAGCAGTGCGGATATTGATTTAAGTCAGGTTACGGCTTTTTATATCAATATCACCCCCGGGAGTGGTGTTCTCGGCAATAGCGAAGTCGTTTTTATTGATGATATTTGTCTTTCATATCAACCGGTCAGCGCGATTAAGCCCCCTGATAATGCCGCCCCGCGCGAGTATGCCCTGTCCCAAAATTATCCGAATCCTTTCAATGCCAGCACGGCGATTAATTATTCCTTGCCGGTCAATGCGCATGTCAAGATCGAGGTGTACGATCTGAACGGACGCAGAGTAACAGTGTTGACCGACGACAATCGCCTGGCCGGGCAGCATCGTTTAATCTGGAAACCGGCCGGTCTGGCGTCGGGAGTGTATTTTATCCGCATCACCAGCGGCGATTTTACAGCGCACCGTAAATGTATGCTTCTGAAATAAATACAAGTTTTCGTTTTCTCCCTATAAACATCTCTGTCGTAAATCGCTCTTGCGATTAGGCCGGAGATGTTTATATTATAAAGGAACATAAGGTAATGCAAAATAGATCATCGGCGCTTTTTAATATAATTTTTAAAGGAGACCAAGATGACTTACACTTACCATGACCTTAAAACCAAAACCGTTGCCCAGTTACGCGAAATTGCGGCTGGAATTGAGAGCGAAGCCGTCAAGGGCTATACGCAGCTCAACAAGGAGCATCTCCTGGTGGCGATCTGCAATGCCTTGAAAATTGATCCGCATGAGCATCACCAGGCTGTCCTTCGGAATAAAACCACAATCAAGGGGCGCATTCACGAATTGAAAAAAATGCGCGATGAAGCCATTGCCTCCGGCGATCATGCCAAACTGATCCATGTCCGCTCACAAATGCGTTCCCTGAAAAAACGCCTCCGCCAGGCCGAAATCTAAGCCTGTTGACAGACGCCCTGCTTCATCGGACTGCATGGTGTTCGCCAATGTCACCGTCTGATTGACGAAATGTTATAATTGACTATTGCCGGGAGACACGTATGAAGATGACCGTTGAAGACCAAACTGAAAATGGCTGTCTGAACATCACTATAACCGGCGATTGGATTACAGCCGAATTGAAAGACTTTATTGATACTGTCGCCGTGGAAATGAAGCGACGGAATTGCAACCGGTTATTCGCCGATATGTCCACCATAGTAGGCCCGCCCCCGGATATGGATCGCTTTTCTACGGGAAAATACATAGCGACAACCCTCAATAATATCAAAATAGCGATCGTCTATCGCAAGGTGCTAACCAATACTTTCCTGGAGGATACGGCGGTCAATCGCGGCGCCTTTCTCCGGGTTTTCCCGGATAAAATAAGCGCAGCGAAATGGTTGTGGGAATAAGTCCGGCCGGCCGGAACGCGACTACTATTAAAAAAGATTGCCGGATGAATTTTAAATCATTAATATCAACTGTGGCTTTATACTGATAACAATTAAATAAAGACAAATTACAATGGCATATACACTGATCAGCGAATTTGAGGGTGCCGGCGCCATGATCACCTTTACCGGAAATATTAAACCGGATGAAGTGCTCAAACTCCACGAAGAAATTTTCTCGCATCCGGATCTCTCTAAATGGCGCTATCAGATTTGGGATTTTTCAAAAGCCGGAGATTTGGATTTTACAATGGAGGACCTTCGCCGGTTTGCTATGGCCGAACGGGAAATGGCACCGCTTAATTCCAATCAAAAGATTGCTTTGATACCACGTCCACTCCTTTATCAGGGCTTTGACAATATGTTTCAGGTTTATGAAAGTGTGTGGGGCATCTGCGAGTCAAAAACATTTCAGGATGTGGACTCCGCCCGGATCTGGGCTCAGAATGGCTGGCAATCGAATCCGAAAAACGGATAACCGGCGCCTTTCTATTAAAAAATAAAAGCGGTTGCCGCTCGGACGCCGGAGTCCATGTTGTGATTAAAACGTCGACCGGAATACCTCTCCCGATCCGGAAATGTTACTGCCGCAGTATATGAAATAACTCATCATCACTAAACCGCAACGACAAGTCGTTTATAAATTTATGCAATCCCCGTAGCGCTTCACCAGCGTTGTAGCGCCTCCTTTAAGCACGCTGAAGCGTTTCTGAGAGACCGGACTTTATTCGTGCAGTAGATTCCTCCCAGTCGTTGGTATAATTACAATGACAGAGAAGTTAATAGCGTTCCGGTGCACGGTTCCGAAATGAGAGTAAAAATCTGATTGCATTTGGGACTCCGAATCCTTAAAATCCGGCCGGAAAAATTAAAAGGAATTAAGGATTGATTAGGAATATAGGTAAGATTATGATGGTGGCGGGCGTCTTGTTGATCTGCCAGTCACAAACTCTCTGGCCGGATGCAGAACCTCCCACGCCTGCAAATGGAATCTGCCGCCGGTTCTACACTCCGTTTGCGGATAGCACCAGGCTGCAATATGCTGCGATCACGGATCGGCTCATCAGCCGCTATGGCGATTACCGCAGCAGTGCCATCAAAGGCCACCGGCATGCCGGGATCGACCTGCACGGGAAATACAGCGAGCCGGTCTATGCCGTCGGCGCCGGAACTGTAGAGGGTATTTACGGAGGCTTTCCCAACCGGGTACTGGTCATCAAACATTATCTCGCTACCGCCGATTCGGTTTATTCCGCATATACCCATATCGAGGAGGTCCGGGTGCAGCCGGGCGATTACGTCGATCAGGATACGTGCCTCGGACGTATCTTCAACGCCGAAGAATTACAGCGCTCGAATTTCAATTGCGCCTGTCACCTGCATCTGGAAATCCGGAAAAGTACTGCCGATAAAGGCCGGGCCAGTTGGCAAAGCCTGACCATGGCCGCCCTCGATAAATATTGTCTCGACCCGGAAGTGTTTCTGCCACAGTATATGAAATAAGGGCTGACCGCTAATTAAAAGATTTCTGCTTCTTACGTAAATCTCAAGTTTATTTTATTAGCGAAACCTAATGCGACAGTAATTCATCTATAATGTCGCTGATATTATCAATCCAGTATTTTTTATGATTGACCGGACCTTTGACTATCTTATTTTCATCTTTGGCAAACAGTTTTAAAATTACCTTTACCTTATAATCTCTATATTCAAATGTCCGAGGTTCATAGGTCGGTTTTGTAACAAAAAGGTCTTCATATCCCTGGGTTCTATAAGTCCAGCCTATATCCCGGAAACCTTTCGGATCGATGAAAAGGATTGTGTAGGACTTATCCTTTACTAACCAGAAAATAAAATCCGGGTGGAAGTCACGGATTTTGTTCTGGGATGCGTCGTAATAGGGAATCGTGATTTCATCAAGGGTTTCTTCAGCTCGGCTGAACATCCACCAGTCATAATTATTGAACAGATTATCAGATTTACTGAGATATTCTTCGAGATGTTTAACAAAATCGACTTCACTTTCTTCCTGGATCACCCGCGATATAAAACTAAGCCGGTCTTTCTCAGAATGGAGCAAGGGTAAATAATAGTGTTCGGTAATATTTTTAATATGAAGTTTTTCACTTTTATGCTCAAATATTTCTTCTGGTTTCATGCTCGCATTTTCACGAATAGCATTTGTGTACTGATCTAAATCTATCTCGCTATTTCTATATTTTTCTTTTAGGATGGCCTCATGGTTGACAGGATTCTGATAATTCTTAACTGAATCAATTTTCTCCTGAATCCCCGGAAGCAGTGATTTGATCTTTACGATGATATGCTGGAAGTGTTTGATCTCATCTTCCAGAGATTTGAATTCTTTTACTTCGCTGGGGATCAGATTAAAATACTGTACCATATGCGGGAGAAGCACTTCGATCTTGCCGAATTTCCGTTTCGTATTCGGATTCAGGTACTTGTCCGATTCGGTCAACACTGCCGCCAGCATTTCGATCTGCTTAGGGGTCATTTCGTGATGCGCTAAAAGCAGACGATCGTCGCCCAGATAATCCCGGTATTCTTTCAGCAGTTTACTCTCATCCGGCTGAATCTCGAACTTGCGAGGGCTATGCTCTTCGAACAATAACATTCCGTCAAGTTTGCGATAGACCGGAATCAATACCGGGTGAGACTGCGATAGGGCTGATTGATTAATTTCCAAGGCCAGTTCGACGCTTTCATCAACGCCCTTATTCAGATCAAGACCTTCCATAATCTTTTCGATAGCATCCCGGCTGGTGCCGTAGATAAACAGGGTTTGCATAGCCGGCAGAAATGGCCGGACCTTGTCATAGAGTTCGTCACTCACGAGATGATTTATATGCAGGTTTTCCAGGCGCTGGCGCTGACCTTTGAGCGGCTCGATTCTTACGCCGCGTCCGACCGACTGCAAAATAAACTTCTGCGCTTCAGCGGCCATACCGATGTTGATAAAGGTGATAACATTTGGACGGTTAGAGTCCCAACCTTCATAAAACGATCTCGAACCCATCAACAGATTGATTTCGCTTTCGCCCTGGTTTATTCCGGTAAAGAAACTCTCATCCTCGAATCCCTGGATGACGTCATAACCGACCAGAAAATTCTTCAGCCATTCGGCGGTCTGGCCGATTTTAATCAGGGCAAAGGGACTGCCGGTCGTGGAGGTTTTTAATCTGAAAGCCAGTTCCTGATTATTGGATGGCCGGATTAAAACCTCAATTTCACCCTTACGGTCGGCATTGAAGATATATTTATAGATGTCTTTCGGTTTCAGACCGTCAAAAAGAGCTTCGTCCAAAGCAAAGGTTTTATCGTCTTCATGGAAGTATTTCAATCCCGAATTCAATTCTTTTTTAAGGATAGTTTTGGCCGCTGTAAAAGCCTGGGGAGTAATCTGACCTTTGCCGATCTTCCGCAATTCGGTAAAGAATAATTTTAAATCGGAATCTTGCGTGTTGACCGAATTGACTAAGGCCAGCATCAAAGGCCGGTGGAATAATTTTTCTCCGGCAGTCTGCTCTAATTTCTCATGCGTCCTGGCAACGTAAACCAAAGAGAGCAGGGATTGCAGAACCAGGCGCTGTTTTTCTTCATTGTTGTAATCTTCCTTATCACGAAAAGCCCGGTTCTCCTGCCTGAGAATACTGATATGTTTGCCGTATCCGCTGCGGATAAAATCAGCCAGATTGAAAATATATGCTGAGGTTTTTATGTCCCGTATATCGGTGAAAGTCGCTGAAAAATTGAACAGGAATCCGTTACGGCTCAGAATACTGTAAATATGCTGGCGCTTGGAATCTTCTCTGTCGCCTTTGTGGGCTTCGTCCAGCAGTACATACCATTGGCCGTCATTATCGTAATTATGAAAATCGATTATCCGGTCTTTCTTTACATCGCTGAGATTATCGGAACGGTAATAGAAAACGGTCATATCCTGTTCGCCGAAAAGCCGGGGCTGGCCGCGTTTGACGTTCGGGTACTCCCGCAACTCGCGCAGGACGATGTGCGGCAACCGGCCGGAACTGTTGTAATCCCGGACATGTTCGCGCAACTGATTGATCAAATCTTCCCGGTGCGTTAATACCATGATGTCATTGGCCGGGATTTCCTTATTCCGAATCAGATAAGAGAGGATTTCCAGGATTTTGACGATGACCAGAGTTTTACCCGAACCGGTCGCCATCCAGAAGCCCATCCGGTTGATGAAATGCTGATAGGGAATTTTCGAATCGGCAACCGGGTAGAAGGGGGCGAGCAGTTTTTCGTTCTTTTTATTACCGCCGAGATTTAGGTCGGCGCCGATTTCAATTTCATGATCCGTGTACAGTTTCAGAAATTTGGCTTTGTCTGCTTCACAATCCCGGTAATATTTCCACAATGCGGTCAGGGTATGCTGCAGGGCTTCCTGCTGGTATTTCCAGAGTTTTTTAGTCCTGGAAAAAGACACCAGGTCGGGAGCCGTCCAGACCGGCGGCAGATTATCCTTGTTTATTATGTTTAGAATCTCGGATAAACTCTCCATGCTCACCACCAGATCAGGGGTTTGATCTCATTCCATTCCGGAGCGTTCAGATTAGCCGTCGAACCATCCTGAAATTCCACGCGGTCCTTTGTAATCTTCTTAATCCACTTACCGGTCAGACAGGAGAGGGTCTCAGCCAGATCAATATTCAGGTAGAGTTTTTTCAAATCAACCTTGATCTGTTTGTCCTCGATCCCGACCGCTTCCAGCATTTTCAGATCGCGTAGGAAGATATAATCCGCGAGCGTCTCCGGCGTGGTCGCGAAGAGCGGGGCTTCCTGATCCTGATAATTAGCCTTACTCAGGACGTCTTCGTACTGCTCCAGGTCAAAATACTTCACGAAATGACTGATGCCTTTGCCATTCTGAGCTTTACCGTCTTTCCATTTGTCGCTGTAGGCTACTTTCTTGATGCGCGGCAACATCACGGTATGAAAGTGCTCGCCCATCTCGACTAAAATATACTTGCGCCGCCCGCCATCCGCCCGGTTAAGATTCATCACGGCGTGCGCAGTCGTGCCTGAACCGGCAAAGTAATCTAAAATTAATGAATCATTTTTTCGAATTGTTGCTGAATTCAAACATTCCATAACATTGAAAATAGATTTTGGATAAGAAAAAATTGGTGTACCAATAATATCTGTAAGAATATTTGTTCCATAAGCACCTGCATTAAATTTTGTTTCAGTCCAGTTACTAAAAATAGGTCTATGCTTATCAGAATCATCAGAAAGTAGAAATAGTGTTTTATTGTTTTGACATTCTATATTACCAGATGCTATTTCATTTAAACAAGACTTGTATGATCTTCTCCATACTCTTTCAGTACCATCTTTGCTCAATGGATAGATTCGTATAAATCCATTTTTTGTTTTTCCTTTTGGGTAATAATTATCTATTGGTGGTTCTTCTATTCCAATAACTTTTGAATTTGTTGGATCTATCAAAACAGCAAAAAAACTATTTGGACGACCTATACGTAAATTACTTTCTGCAGTCCCTGTACGAATAAAATTTATTTTTCCAGTTTCATCAACTTTTTTCTCTCCAAATAATACTTTTTTTCCTTTTGGTGTCATAAAGATAGCATATTCGTGTGTAGTAGAAATATTTGTACCTTCAAGTCCGGCACCAGCAGGGTGATGATTTACTACAACAACATTTCTATCATAGTCTGGTAATATTGATTCTAAAAGTTGAGATAAGCCTATCATTTCAGTATCATCAATCGCGATAATTTTTGAACCATCATTTGTTAAAAAAGAATGTGATAAACTTATTCTATTTTCCATCATGGTAATCCATGATGAATGTTTATAGTTATTTTTGTAAATAATTTCTGATGCATCAGTATTATATGGAGGATCAATATAAATACACTTTATTTTATTGTTAAACTTAGGTAGCAATGTATTCAATGCCTGGTAGTTCTCGCTGTGGATCAGCCAGCCGTCTAATTCCGCGTCTAAGTCGGCGAATAATCCCAGAATATCCGTTTCGAGGTCTTTGAAGTATTTGGTATCTATCGGTAGGTGTTGGTACTGCGGATAAAGCGGGGCGTCGGCCAGGTCTTTTTCCCGGACCATTTCCGGTTTGAACTGCTTGTCGATCATGCCGAGCGCGATCCATTCCGCGATCTGCTCCGGCAGATTCTTATGTTTGAATATCTTTTCGAGCAGTTTTACATCTTTATCGATGATCTTGTCAATCGTGATGACATAGTTACTGTTCAGGACGAACTTGGGTTTGTTCCAGATTTTAACAAGTTCATCCTCGAAGCGGGCGATATAGTTGATGATCTTGTAGGCAATTTCCTTGATGGCCTGGAGTTGTTTGAGGCGGGTTTCGCCAAAGGAACTTTCGCCCTTGAAGATGTATTGGTACATCCAGATGTCGAATTGTTCTTCCAAAAATGCTTGGGCGTCTTTATTGATGAAGAAATCCACTTCGGATTGTTTTTCGAAGACCCGCAGGGCTTTTTCCAGGATTTCCTCGTCCACAGTCAGACCCTTGGAGCGGACGGCTTTCAGGATTTCGATATTCTTGGTTTTCTTACCTTTTTCTGAGTAATTGACCGCCAGGATTATTTTACCGTCCTGGTAGTTTTTGAAGGCATAGACTAATTCGCGTTTTTCGTTGGAGCGTTTCAGTTCCATGCCGGAGACGTCGAAATAAAATTTCTCGCCTTCAATTTCCACATCCATGCTTTTAAAAAGACGGTCGGTTTTGACATAGTACAGCATCTGAGTTTTCCAGAAGAGCACGACGTCCCGATCGTCGGTATAGACTTTTTCGTATATGTTAGCGTGCTGGGCGGTATTGCAGAAATAAATCGAGCCGCTCTCGCTGAAGTAATGACTGAAGAAATCATAGAGTTTATCGAATAACTCTTCGCGAAAGCCTTTTTCAAATGGTTTACAGGCTTTATCGATCTCTTTCATCAGGGCCGGGAAAACGGCGTGTTTGAAATAAGAGGATTTGATTTTCATCAGTTTGATATAGCCGGATTCGCCTTCGATCCGGGCGCCGATAAAAATATCTTCCAGGGCTTTTAAAAACTGTTCTTCATGGCGTTTATCGGATTGGGCCATTTTATCCCTCTTGGATTTAATATATTTCGTCAACAATACATCAAAATTTAAACGATCAGATATTACGCAATTGTCGTTTTTATTTCAAGACATTTCCCGCCTATTTCGCCTGGTTACACCGCTCCGGCGGTGTAACCAGTTAAGGCCGTGACTCTACAGAATTCCAATCCCGCCTATGCCTTTCTGACCCCGATTTATAGGGCGAAGTCCCACCGCAGGTGGGATTGGTCCCGACCAGTCGGGAAATCGCTCCGGTCTTCCACCCGGACCACAGCGATTCCTCGTCGTTCCTCCTCGGAATGACAGAGAAGGGTAGAGGACTATAGCGATCTTTCGTTCGTTCCTCTCTCAGGATGAAAGAAAAGGATATTCGCTTGAGCAAATTTCAGAGTCTGACCCTGACCGGGCCCTGGGGGTATATTGGGAGGCCCTCAGGTACTAATTTTGTATTCGCTTGACCAAAATTTGTATTAACGAAGGCAAACGATATATTCGCTTGAGCCTTTTTTGTTCAAGCGAGAGCAAATGATATATTCGCTTGAGTCTTTTTTGCTCAAGCGAGAGTAAATGATATATTCGCTTGAGTCTTTTTTACTCAAGCGAGAGTAAATGATATATTCGCTTGAGTCTTTTTTGTTCAAGCGATAGCAAATGATATATTCGCTTGAGTCTTTTTTGTTCAAGCGAGAGCAAATGATATATTCGCTTGACAAAAAATCAGGGTCACACCCTGATTGAGACACCCTAAGGATATATCAGGAAGCCCATAGGGTATATCGGGAGTACCCTGTTCACTCGTTGCACCGCTTGAAAAGCAAGGGGCGCTCCCGCAAAGGAACGCCCCGTTTGCTGCGCTGGTCAGGGCGCTTACTCGGTTGTTTCCGCCTTGGTTTCAGTGGCGGATTTCTCGGACCGCTTTTTGAGATCATCGTACAGGCTCTTGGCTCCCGGTACGTCATTCTTTGCCGCGGTTTTGACGCTGTTGTAGAACAGCAGAGAGGCTTTGTAGCAGTCATTTCCACAGGAGAGAAGCGTATCGCTGAGTTTGGAAGTTTCCTGTTCGAGCGGCGTGTACATCTTGTGCAGGGATTCGAAAGCCGCGAAGTCGTTTTTCAGTTCCGGCAAATCCATATAGGGCGGCACGAAAGTCGGGTTGGCATCCGCATACTCAATCACCTTCCCGACGAACGCCAGGGTCCGGTCGCCCATTTTCAGAACCGTCCGGCGCTCTTCGGGGGTGAGCGCGATAAGGTACTCTTTCAGAGCGGTTTCAATGGTTTGATAGGCTGCCAGCACCGTCGTGACAACCTCTGACGGAATAATGATTGAAACTAAGTTCTCTTTCATAGTAAAACCTCCTTAATTGAGTTTTATTGCCGGGCCTACCGGGCGGAACTCCCGGTCAAGACCCACGAAGGGAACTCCTCTTTAATGAACCTGAAATTCTATTACCGTTCTGTCTCTGAACTTTACAGGCTGCGGCCTGTTTATCCGGTCATCGCATCCAAACTTCTGAATTATATTAAAGGAAATAAGTGTAAAAGTCAAGTAGATGGGGAAAAGTTCATTGAAAAAGAGACTTTACTACACCCCGATACGGCCGATTCCTATCCCGCAAATGAGGGCCCTGAATGACAGTGCAATAGGAGGCGCGTCGTAAATTAAAAGGGTTCGGCACCTGCCGAATCCCTGCATAATTTCTCCGCTCCGCAGGAGAGCCTCCGGCTCGTCCTCTGCGGTGAATAAAACTTACTTTTCCCCGTGGAATTTCTCGGGATATTCTTTACCGGGCAGGGGTTGCCAGGCGTAGGGCGCATTCCAGCTTTTAGTGAAGATTTGGCGCAGGGTCCGGTTGACGGAGCGGCTGGCGATGCTCAGTCCCAGATTGCGCGAGTCGTAGAAGTAATTGCGCGACCAGTTGCTGGTGCCGATCCAGGCCAGCGAGTCGTCCACGACCATATATTTACAATGTTCGACGCGGGCGAAGGAGATGTAACCGCCGCTGTATTCCGGGATGGTGCCAAGTTTGACATTGATATTGGGCAGGATGTCGAGACTCTGCAGGTAAGGCAGTTCGCGGGGATCAGTATTCCAGTCGGAGACTAACAAATTGACAGTTACGCCACGGGCTGCGGCCGTGCGCAGGGCATCGTCTAATTTTGCATAATACTTGGTCTTGCGGTCGAGCGGTGAATAGGAGAGCAGTTGGATACAAATTTCACGTTGGGCATTACGAATCAGGTTGAGAATAGTTTTTTCATCACCGGCGATACCGTCCGGCAGGTTTTTCATCGGGCTGCCGGAAGCGCTGAATCTGATCGT
This sequence comes from uncultured bacterium, assembly GCA_964576275.1. Lineage (GTDB taxonomy): Bacteria > Fidelibacterota > UBA2242 > UBA2242 > UBA2242 > JAGNGI01. The sequence goes on from CAZNUN010000007.1 coordinate 36,815, forward strand.
GTCGCCAGGGCTTGTTATAATCGTAAAATACTTTGAGTCGGTCAGCTTGCGCGCAGGCATTTTGTCCTGGTCGGCGTTTTGCCAGTCCATTTCGAAGAGCGCCGTCATCAGGCGGGCGTATTCTGGCAGGCGGACGCGCACGCCGATCTCGTGGATGTGTTGGAGGGCGCGCCAGTCAAAATTCTGACTGCCGAGGAAAACTTCCTGTTGGTCAATGATAAAGAATTTGGCGTGCTGAACTCCGCCATTCCTGTTGAAAACCTTGGTGCGGCGGACGGCGATATTCTTCTCCTGTGCGAGACGCTCCAGGGTTTCCGGGTAAGTCCGGGCCATACGGTCGTCGGCGATGACGCGAACCTGAACGCCGCGCCGGGCAGCTTTCTCAATGGATTGGATAATCGGTTCGAGCAGCTCGTTGGGCTGGTTGGAAATGTAAAACTGTTCGACATCGATCGTCTTTTGAGCTGCGGCGAGCATTTCAGCCCAGACTTCCGGAGTGTTGCGGATTTCGGGATTATCGAGAATGGTTTCGATCGGAATGCTTTCGACGATCTCGAAATCTTTACAGGGCGTCTGCGCCTGCCCGGAAATAAAAAACGCCAGCAGGAGCAGACCAGTAAACCAGATGCGATATAGTTTCATAGAAACCTCCGAAAGAGATCAGGAAAATTCATTTCAAACTGCATGTATGACACGGAGGTTCACAGAATTTACACGGAGTACCGCGGAGAAAATTTTATAACAAAAAACAAAAACTCCGTGCACCTCTGTGTCATTTCCGTGTGCCTCTGTGTCGCTTTACCAATCAAATATCTGAGCTATTTACGACGGCGCAGGAGGATCAGCTTTTCGAACGGCTTTTCCTCACCCTTTAGCAATCGTCCGATATTACTGCGATGCGTGAAGATAATGAAAGCCGGGATAACGATGCTGAAGATCAGCAGTGCCCGGTCAACTGGCGCAGCGCCGAAATGATTGAGCAACAGGAGAATTACCGGCAGACTGATCGCGGCACTTATGGAGGAGACCGAAACTATTCCACTCGAGAATAACACGAGGGCAAAAACCAGCAGGCAGAGCAGAAACGCTATCGGGTACAGCCCGATGATCATGCCCGCGCCGCAGGCGACGCCTTTTCCGCCCTTGAATCCGGCGAAAATCGTGAAGGTGTGTCCCAGGATGGCGCCCAGACCGGCCAGGATCATTAAAACAGTCGGATTGAGAGGCGGCCCGTCGAAGCGGATTTGGGAGATGACTACCGTGGCAAAGGCGCCCTTGGCGACATCGAAGAGTGACACAAATAGACCGGCTTTCCACCCCAGGACGCGAAAGGCGTTCGTGCCGCCGGCGTTGCCGGAACCGAACTGGCGAATGTCAATACCGCGCAATAATTTTCCTGTAATAATGGCGGTCGGGATCGAGCCGACCAGGTAGCTTAGAATTAAGATCGCGATTAATGACCACATCATTCACTCCAGGATATACCGATCGCCGCCGCGCCAATTCCGGCATGTGCGCCGAGCACCGGCGAGACCGGCAGGATATTGATATTTTCGACTCTAAAACGTTTTTTCAGTTCGCGGGCATATCTTTCGGCTATGGCCGGATTACTGACATGTCCGATTGCAAAGCGCAGATTTTTATGCTGGGCGGCAAAATCGGTCGTCAGTTGCAGGACTTTATTAAAAGCGCCCTCGATCGAGAAACTTTTTGAAAAATGCTGCGGCACGCCACGTTCGTCCAGATTCAGAATCGGTTTGATATGAAATAGTTTAGCGGCCAGACCTTTGGCCTTGCCCACGCGTCCGCCGCGGATCAGGAATTTTAGGTTCGGAATCCCGACGAATAATTTGGTTCGGTGCGTCGCAATTTCCAATTCCTGGACGACCTGTTCGTGAGATTTGCCTGAAAGGATCAGTTCGACGGCTTTTTCGGCGATAAATCCAAAACTGACCGACAGGTTTTTACTGTCAACCACGCTGATCTTACGGTCAGGAAAATTCCGGGCGGCGTTGACGGCGTTCTGATATGTGCCGCTCAGAGGTTCCGGAATGTGTATGGAAATGATGGATTCATAATGGGTCAGCAGAAAACTGTACAGGTTGACGAAATCGGCCGGTGTGGGTTGTGAAGTCCGGGGATGATCCCGTTCAGTTTGCAGCATTTCGTAGAAATATTCGGGTGTGATCGTGATTTTGTCAATATAATTAGACTGTCCGAAAGCCACCCGGACGGGAATGACATGAACGCCGTATTGATCAATATATTCCTGAGGAAGATCGCAAGCCGAATCGACCACCAGGGCAATCTTCGGGTGCGGATTGTGGGTTACGTTGAACTGCTTGAGCATGTCATCGGCTTTTTGTTGCAGCAGAGCGCCGTGCCGGTGAGCGAGTTTGAAGACTTTGGCCGGTTCGTTGGAATGAATGTGGAGGCGGGCTTTTTGGGGAGAACCTGCCAGCACGATCGAATCGCCAAAAGGTTCGATTTCCTGGCGAAGTTCGGTCAGGGGTATATTGCGGCCTTCTATCAGGCATTCCGTACAGAAGCGGAAGGTGATATTTTCCGGAAGAACTTCCGTGTGCGCCACCGATTCGATCACTGGTTCGTCCGCTTTTTCGATAGCGCCGATTTGGCCTTTCTTGATGAAGTGCGTTATGCCTTCCAAAATGTAAACAAACCCCTGAGCGCCGGAATCTACAACGTTGGCGTTCCGCATGGCTTCCAATTTCTGGCGGGTATTTTCAAGTGAACGCTTAGCGGCTTCGAGCGAGTGGCTTAGCAATTCCTCGAAATCAAAGATTTTCTTGCTATTTTCGTAGACATTTTCTGCCCAGTCTTTAATCACGGTCAGGATCGTGCCTTCGCGCGGTTTGGAAAGAGCTTCGTAGGCATGGTGTTTGGCGGAATTAGCCGCTTCACCGAATTGTTCGGTCGTGACGCGTTGATTTTTACCGAGACCTTTGGATAATCCGTAGAAAAACTGCGCCAGGATCACGCCGCTGTTGCCGCGGGCGCCTTCCAGGGCAGAGTCGGCAATTTTTTGGGAGACTTCTTCGAGGGAAACAGCGTCGGGTGAGATATTCGTAACGACGGTTTTCATGGTTGCGGCCATATTGGAGCCGGTGTCGGCGTCGGGTACGGGGAAGACGTTAATTTTATTAAGGTAATCCTGATTGTCGACGATCTTATTAGCGCCGGCCTTGATGCCGCGCATAAATCTCTTTCCGTCAATATATTTTATTTTCATTCACTAGATACCTTTCGCATTTAAAACCTGCAAGGTTAAACGGTTCGGATTTATTTTCCAAGGGTTTTATTTAGATAAATCATTAGTTGTTGGGTTACGCTTATCCGAGATTAATCGGTGACCGCCGGAGGCGAAGTGGAGTTAGACTGAGTGACAGTACCGAAATTAACCGCTGGTGGCATTATTGCACCGGCGGAAATTACAGCTTTCAGACCCTGTTCGACCGTCATTTCAGAGGGAAATACTTCTTCCTCCGGAACGAACAATACCCAACCGGAAGTCGGGTTAGGAGTGGTCGGCAGAAAGATACTGTAAAAGCGTTTGCCATCGTGATTTTTTACTTCGCTGGTTGTGAAGCCGATTGTCCAGACTTTTTTACGGGGATATTCGATGAGAACGACCCGCTCGAAACCGGCTTTGGTAAATGAAATTGCATTCAGAACCTGCTTGGTGGTATGATAAATGGAACGAACGATCGGAATGAAATTCAGCCACTTCTCGAAGGTCGCCAGCAGCGATTTACCTAGAATATTGGTTATGAATAAGCCGAGCAGATAGATGGAGACGAGTGCGACGATCAGTCCCAGACCGGGAATATGGAAGCCGATCAGCGGATCGAGTATCGGACTGACGATATTATCAAAAAAGGTGACGAACAATTTTATGAAATAGATCGTCAGAACGACTGGGGTCAGCGCGATTATTCCGGCAAATATTTTATTACGCAGCGAAGTTTTCCACGTTTGCCAGAAACTGGTTTTTTTAACCGGATTACCTGATGTCATAGATGTACTTTCTGGCGAGATCATGAGGAAGATTTTTTACCCAGAATCAGATAAAGACCCAGCAGGATCAGAATCACCGGCCAGTAGCGGATTACGGTCCATTCTCCGGCGAAGAACAGGGCGGCGATCGTCACCAGAATCGTCCCCGGAATCCAAAGTTGGTTTTTAACCGGACCAAAGAAATACATGAAGAAAAAACCAACGCCGGGGGCCATAATGAAAGTCGGCCAGAGCCCTCTCATATTATACCAGGTTGTACGCTCCATATAGAGAAACAGCGTACCGATGATCATCAGAATCATGGCTGGCATCAGCAAACCGTAATTTTCCCGATTAATAAAAAATCCGATTAAAAACAGTAATCCAATGGCGATTAAAAACAGCGGCCAGAGTTCTGCCCAGTCGAAATATTCAAACTGAACCAGCAGGATCAGCAAACCTATGAGAATCAAAAAGGTGCCGGCCAGCCAGTTGGGATGAGAAGCCTGCTCACTCATATAACACCTCCGGGTAAAGATGAAGCCCCTTGCGGGGCTTCATCGGATTTATGTTGGTATCTCAAGGTTAATCCAATACAGATTAACAGGCAGATCGGTTTTAGGCAACCGTGACTTTTTTGTCCAGATAAACATCTTGGACGGCATTGATTATCTGAGCGCCTTCCGCCATCGGTCGCTGAAAAGCTTTGCGGCCCAGGATAAGGCCCATGCCGCCGGCGCGCTTGTTGATAACGGCTGTCTTGACGGCTTCGACCAAGTCATTTTCGCCCGAGGCGCCACCGGAATTAATTAAACCGGCGCGTCCCATATAACAACCGGCGACCTGATAACGGGTTAGGTCAATCGGATGATCGCTGGTCAGCTGTTCGTAGACCTTTTTATTGGTCTTGCCGAATTTCAGAGCGGTGTAGCCGCCATTGTTTTCCGGTAGTTTCTGTTTGATGATATCGGCCTCGATCGTCACTCCAAGATGATTGGCCTGGCTGGTCAGATCGGCGGCCACGTGATAATCCTTCTCGGCGGTCTTGAATGCATTGTTTCTCAGGTAGCACCACAGAATCGTGACCATGCCAAGCTGATGAGCATATTCAAATGCCTCGCTGATTTCCATAATCTGGCGCCGGGATTCTACAGAACCGAAGTAAATCGTGGCACCGACTGCGACAGCTCCCATGTCAAAAGCCTGATCAACGCTGGCGAATAGAGTCTGATCGTGCATATTCGGATAGGAAAGCAACTCGTTGTGGTTGATCTTGAGGATGAACGGAATTTTATGGGCATATTTACGAGCCACCATTCCTAAAACACCCAGAGTCGAGGCCACTGCGTTGCAGCCGCCTTCAATGGCCAGCTTAACAATATTTTCGGGATCGAAATACATCGGATTGGGTGCAAAAGAAGCACCAGCCGAATGCTCGATGCCCTGGTCAACCGGTAAAACCGACAGATAGCCGGTGCCCGCCAGTCGGCCGGTATTATACATTAACTGCATATTGCGCAGGACATTAATCGGGCGGTCGGAATTCAGATGAATCCGGTCAACGAAATCCGGTCCAGGCAGATGCAACTGTCCCTTGGGAATAGTCGTACACTTATGATTTAAGAGATATTCAGCGTCATTACCCAAGTATTGTTCAATTTTAGTCATAATAAAACCTCCAAAAATTTACTTCCTGAAGATAAAGAAAATATTCCAATCATAAAAGAGAATTGATATGGAAAATAAAAATTACTTGAAAGTTTCCAGAAATGTTATTAATATCACTTTGTAATGAGTACAAGATTGACAGATATTAAAAATGAACTGGAAAAGCGAGGCATCAAGCCGACTTTTCAGCGCTTGTGTATCCTGGAATTAATGGAGCAGAACTGTGAACATCCTACCGCTGAAATGATTTATGAAAACTTAGTGAAAAGGATTCCCACGATCTCGCGTACGACCGTCTATAACGCTTTGAATCTGTTTATTGAGAATCAGTTAATAGCACCCATCACGATCACCGGGAGCGAAGCCCGTTATGAAATCGCCGCTCCTCAGCATTGTCATTTTTTATGTCTGAAATGCAACCGCATTTATGACATTACCCTGCATTGTCCTTTGCGGGAGACTGGAGAGATCGACGGCCATCAGATTCAGGAAATTCATGGCTATTTCAAAGGCATTTGTAAAAATTGTCGCCAAACATAACATGAGGTAAATATTATGAAGGAAAAAGTAGTAAAAGTAATCGAATCCGTCCGACCGATGCTGCAAGCCGATGGCGGCGATGTGGAATTGGTGGATGTTACGACGGATGGAATCGTAAAACTGCGTCTGACCGGAGCCTGCGGCGGTTGCCCCATGAGCACCTATACTCTGCGGATGGGCATCGAACGTCGTTTGAAGGAACTCGTACCGGAAGTCAAAGGTGTCGAACAGGTCTTTTGACCCGTTCGCATAATGTGGTTTTAAAATCTCTCGTCTGTGAGTAATTTTACACGCAGATTTACGCTATTTGCAATTGATTGGTATGTCAAAACGGGAATTATTTCCCATGCGAGTCAAAGAAATAATTCTATTGAGTACTTTTAATAGGAGAGCATTAACATGAAAAGTGTAAAAGGAACCCGCACGGAACAGAATCTGCTGATTTCGTTTTCAGGAGAATCACAAGCCCGTAATCGTTATAATTACTTCGCTTCCCAGGCTAAAAAGGAAGGTTTTGAGCAGATCGCCGCGGTTTTTGCCGAGACGGCGGATAACGAGAAAGAACATGCCAAACGCTTCTTCAAGTTTTTGGAAGGAGGCGAGGTCAGCATCACCTACCCATTTCCGGCGGGAGTGATCGGCACGACTGCTGAAAACCTGCTGGAAGCCGCTAACGGCGAACAGCACGAACATACGGTGATGTACCCGGAATATGCCAAAATCGCCGATGAGGAAGGCTTTCCGGAAGTTGCCCAGGTCTTTCGGGCGGTTGCCAAAGTCGAAATGCAACATGAAAAAAATTATCGATCCCTGCGTAAAAATGTGCTCGAAAACCGGGTTTTCGAAAAAGAAAAAGTCGTCAGATGGCATTGCCGGAATTGCGGTTATATTCACGAGGGCACAAAAGCTCCCGAGAAATGTCCGGCTTGTGCACATCCGCAGGCCTATTTCGAAGTGTTGGCTGAAAATTATTAAATCAGAACAAACAACCAACTGGAGGTTATATGCAAAAATATGTATGTGTCGTTTGTGGGTATGTTTACGACCCCACCAAGGGTGATCCGGACAATGGAATAGTCAGGGGAACGTCATTCGATGATTTACCGGAAAGCTGGACTTGTCCGGTTTGCGGTGCCGGTAAAGATGAATTTGAACCGGAATAAGGTTAATTTCCGATGCAGGTCATCAGTCCCGATATTACATACATTGGCTCTCGCGACTGGGATCGTCAGTTATTTGATGAACTGATACCCTTACCGGATGGCACGACCTATAACGCCTATCTGATCCGGGGTTCGGAGAAGACGGTTCTATTGGATACGGTCGATCCGGTCAAGGAGCAGGAACTATTAGATGAATTGCATGGATTGGGAATCGCCAGGATTGATTATATCGTTTCCCATCATGCGGAGCAGGATCATTCCGGCGCTATTCCAGCCGTGCTTAGGCAATATCCTATGGCGCAGGTCGTGACGAATCAAAAGTGCGCCAATCTGCTGAAAGAACACCTGATGATTCCGGATGAAAAGTTCCGGTTAGTCGGTGATGGTGAGATTTTTTCGCTAGGCAATAAGCATCTGCGGTTCATTTTTACACCGTGGGTACATTGGCCGGAAACGATGTCCACTTATCTGGAAGAAGACCGGATTCTCTTTTCATGTGATTTCTTTGGTTCCCATCTGGCAGGCAGTGATTTATTCGTGACGGATAAATATCATGTGTACGACTCTGCCAAACGATATTATGCCGAGATCATGATGCCATTTCGCAGTAATGTGCGACAGAATCTCGAAAAGGTCAAGCAGCTTGAAATCGATCTGATTGCACCAAGTCATGGCCCGGTTTACCCCGAACCGGCATTTATCATGGATGCCTACGCCGACTGGACTTCCGACCGGGTGGATAATGAGGTAATTCTTCCATTTGTTTCAATGCACGGCAGCACGGCTAAAATGGTTCAGCATCTGATCGCAGCCCTGATTGAACGCGACATCAAGGTCAGGCCATTCAACCTGACGCATACCGATGTCGGAGAACTGGCGATGGCGTTGGTTGACGCCGCCACGGTAGTGATCGGAACACCGACAGTCATGCTCGGGCCGCATCCCTCGGCAGTTACGGCGGCTTATCTGGTGAATCTCTTACGTCCCAAAACGCGCTATCTGGGAATCATCGGTTCATATGGCTGGGGAGGAAAGCTGGTTGACCAACTCAAGAACCTGCTGAGCGGAATCAAAGCTGAGATCTTGACGCCGGTAATGGCGAAGGGTTTTCCAAAGTCGGAAGATTTCAAGGCACTCGATCACCTGGCGGATGAGATCGCCATGCGGCATCGTCAGTTAAACCAACTGTAAGGAGATGATACATGACCATTTTCAGTATTCGTGATGTTTTCGATATTGCGGTTAAAATTGAAGAGAAAGGCGAAGAATTCTATCGTGACACTGCTGAAGTAATAACCCAGCCCGAAGTTAAAGCTTTATTCAATCATCTGGCGGACGAGGAAGTGGCGCATAAAAGACTCTTTCAGAAAATGGCACAGAAAATTGGCGCGATCAACCTCGAGGCGCCTGCCCGCGAGGAATTTTATACCTATCTGGAAACTTATACCCAAAACCTGATATTCTCGGATGTCAGGTCGGAAACCAAGACTCCGGCAATCCGTGACGCCCGTGCCGCACTGCTCTATGCCATTGAAAAAGAACTCGATTCGGTGTTGTACTATAAGGAAATCCGAGAGTTAATCCCGGCCAGCGAGTACAAATTGATCGACGGCATTATTGAAGAAGAAAGGCGTCATGTCGTAAGACTTTCGGAACTGAAGAAAAGCCTCGACCGGTAAAAGGTGTTTTTCGCCGGAAAAAAGTAAAAAGAGTAGCTGTCCATCCCGGCATCTATTCTTTATCTTTTGGAGTGAACTGAAGGAACTCAGACTATGCAGAAATTTAAGAATAGGGTATCCCGCCACCGACTAATCGCGCGCCAGCGTAAAAGACCGGAAGATATCCGCGGACCTTATTTCCGTGACCAAACTGCGATTCTGCATTCACTGGCCTTCCGGCGCCTGAAACATAAAACCCAGGTTTTTTTCTCGCCGGAAAACGATCATATCTGCACCCGTATCGAACACTCGCTGCACGTGGCTTCGATCGCCGCTACGATTTGTCGTGCCCTTAAATTGGATGACGATCTGGCCACCGCAATCGGATTCGGACACGATCTTGGTCATGCTCCATTCGGACATGCCGGCGAAAAATGGTTGTCATCGAAATTTCCGGGTGGTTTTATCCATGAAATTCACAGTCTGCGCGTTGTGGACAAACTTGAAAATTATGGACAGGGATTGAATCTGACCTATGCCGTCCGGGATGGAATCGTATCGCACTGCGGCGAAGTTGATGAACAATTTATCGAAATCGCACCGGTTCTCAACAATCTCGATGACCTGGCGGATAGACCGATTCAGCCATCAACCTGGGAAGGTTGCGCGGTACGGATTAGCGACTCGATTGCCTATCTGGGGCGTGATATGGAAGACGCCATTTCGGCCAATTTGATCACCGTTGATGATATTCCTCAAAAACTACGCTCCGGACTGGGTGAGACCAATAGTGAAATCATCAGCAATCTGGTCTACGATGTTATCGACTGGTCGGATAAAAACGGGAAAATCGGCTTTTCTCCCGAAAAATTTGGATTACTTCAGGAATTCAAACAGTTCAGCCGTGAAAAAATCTACCAAAATCAGAAGATGAAATATTGGAATGAATATGCGGGCTTCGTGATCGAAACTCTAAAAAAATTCCTGTTAGATATTATCGAACGCAACCAGACTGATTTCGATCGATATGCTAAGAGTCGCACCCCGCTGGAAGTCAAGTTTGGAAAATATCTCTTCAGACTGAGCGAGCGTTATCAATCTGAAAAAACTTCCGCGGACTGGATCGTGCGCGACTATATCGCCGGAATGACCGATTCTTACGCCCTGAACTGTTTCCAGAATATACTTACGACTGGAACTACCGGGCTGTAAGGTTATTGCAAAATGAAGAATTCAAATTGCAAATTTTTAATGTAATATTTTATTCCAGGTAGACGCCGGTGCCGATGAAATATGCGGTACCAGAGATCGGTTCCACGTAACCTATTTTTCGCTTCTCACCGGTTGCCCCGGGTTTGAGCCAGTAAAATTCGACGAAACCGCCACCATTGGAAGCCGTGGCAGATAGTTCACGAATGACATATTTGCCGTGAGTGTCCTGGTAGTCGTAGAGGTTTTGGCCGACGAGGTCTTTCTGGGTGGCGTGAGCGATATTGACGCAATCAAATTGATATACGTAGAAATAACCTGAATTATCGTCATAGAAACGCACCGGATCAATCGCGATCCGGATCAGATTCTCGCGCTCGGCCTTAGTGTGGATATCTTTCAGCAAATTTCCAAGGGAAACTGCCTGGGTGTGCACCACTGTCTGCGCGATTTTCTTATTCCAGGCTAATGTCTCGGAATCTGATCGGTTGCAATCATTCAATATCAAGATGCAGAAAGCGAACGGAATCAGAATAGCGCAGAAATGATGCGCAGGTCTCGAATTGAAAGAATACATAACAGCTTCTTCTGGATTAACACTATTCAAATACCACTAAAGGTAATATAAGATTGATAAAAAATGGAAACGGTTTTTATTCAAAGGAAGATTTATTTTGGCCAGAGTAGAAACATATAGACCAGATAGGAGGCGATCAGGCAGGCGCCTTCAAAGCGGTTCAGCTCCAGCCAGCACCAGAATGAGCCCTGCAATGATAAATACAATGGTCGATAAAAGCAAAACTATCTCCAATAATTAGCATTCAAATAAACGCTTTAATTTGAGATGATTTTAGCGAATTAAAAAGAAATGTTTAAGTCTATTCAGACAATAAACGCGCAAACTGCTGGCGCAGCTCCGGAGTCAATTCGATAGCCTTGCCGCTTTGCTGGTCGCAAATCACGAAAGTTACATCGGCATCGGCGACAATTTTACGGGAGCTCTCGAAGAAAATATCCTGTCGTAAAGTAACGCTCTTGTTCCCAATCCGGGTTACTCTGGTGACGATTTCCAGGATGTCACCGAGGCGGGCGGAGTCCCGGTAATTGATGTTGATATTGACAATGACCAGCCTTAGATCCTGGGCATGCATAGCCGTCAGGTCAAGGAATAGATCTTTAATATTCCAGCGGGCTTCCTCAAGGAATTCCAGATAGCGGGTATTATTGACATGCCCGTAAAGATCCAGGTGATAGCCGCGAACTTTAATTTTGGTCGAATTTGTCATCGATTATACTCGTAAGAAATAATTACGCCGGGTGAAAAACCTGACCACTACTGCAACTAAAAAAGTATAGAACAATGCCCTTATAGCACCCAGCCAGGGGCCCGGAGTAAGATTGGCGATAAGAGGTCGGATTCCGGTCAGATTTAAGATTGGCATTATTAAAAAACCAAGCGAGAGATAAGTCAGCAGTGAATTGCGGCCGTTATCACGGATTGGCTCGACCAGGTGATGTTTATCGAAAACGTCAGTGAAAATGACTGTCGCGATCAGCAGAAAATTCGCCAGACTTCCCGTGATCAGGAAATAACTGAGGGTCGGGCTGATCCGTTTTATGCCGCCTTCATACGGTTCGCTGATCAAGCCAATGATCAGCCAATATGAACCCCACCGGAAAAGCTTCCTCAGGAATTTCTCGATATTCGTGTTCAAGTGATGGAATACATAATTGGCAATTGCCAGGATCGCTACTGCAAATAAAGTGGTTTCAACCACTAACCGGTATTTCAATCCGATCAGGATGGCAGGAATGATGATCAATGCCAAAAGACCGATAACCAGAACCCGGTCGTGAAAGCGATGGATTTTAAAAGGCTCCATCTCAATCTGCGTCCAGTCATTGTGTAAAAAACAATCGCCGATTATCGTTCCAGGGATGACGATAAAAAGAAACTGGCTGAATTCGAAACGATACAATCCCGGCAGCGGAGTCCAGTTCCAGATGTCCTGAATCCATCCCGAATAAGGATGCGCCAAGCGCATAGCCATTAATATTCCCAAAAGACCAAGCCGCTCCATAATGCTGTTTTGACTAAACATCCAGAGCACCGCGCCCCAGAAATAAGAATTCATCAGGATAACTAAAAAGGAATTAGTCCGGTTGAATGAAAAACCACTGCCATCCGGGTACCGGATTAACCAGAACATTAGCAAGGCGCCGATCACGCCAACGGTTCTGATTGTATAAATTAACTTTTTATTCCAGGATGGCAAAGGCCGGATCAAAAGAGCGCTAATCGTTATAAATCCGAGCAGGCCGATAACTGATGAATGCGGAGTAAATGAATCGCTTATGATTTTGGTGTTGAAAGACCGGTACATTATAGCAACCACCCCAAGCAGCCCGGTACGTTGCAGAATCCAAAGCACTTGATTGAGCCAGGGATGCTTTAAACCCCGGCGCTTCGGCAAATCGAATGGAATGACCACTCCCAGCATAAACAGAAAGATCGGGAAGATTAAATCGACCCACGTAATTCCCGATAAGGCCGGCTCAAGGTCGTGGGCTGGCGGAGGCGTCTGGGCAAAATACATCCAATCCGAAAGTATGCCGGGCGGAATCGCCAATGCAAAAACCATTACCAGCACCGCTATTCCTCGCATCACATCGATACTGGCAATTCTCTCCGGCAGGATCGGGGTGGTCATGGTTTGGATTGAATAATTCATGTGTATATCTTACGAATCCTGAATATAAATGACCACTTATTTTACAGGCCGGCGGCGGCGAAATGATCTGATAGGTTTTTTTCTGAATCCCTCAACGGATGACGTTATGAAAAATTCTGTAGTTTTCCAGATTAAATACCTTCATTATTCTTATTGAATTATGATCGATAACCTGTCAGGTAGGTGCTGATGTTTTCCAGTTATTCGTTGTTTATCCAAAATACAAATGATAAAATACGCCGTGTTTTTTCCAAAATGTCAGTCAGGGTAAAATAATAAATGACAGCCATAGGTTTCGATAACGAAAAATATCTCACGGAGCAGACGACTGCCATTATTGACCGGGTTAAACGCTTCGAATCGAAGCTTTACCTGGAATTCGGCGGTAAACTAATTTTGGATTACCATGCCGCACGCGTCCTGCCGGGGTATGATCCGAATGTCAAAATGCATCTGCTCCAGAATCTGAAAGATAAAATCGACGTCATTTTATGCATTTATGCTGGGGACATCGAGCGTAGTAAAGTGCGGGCCGACCTGGGAATCACCTATGATTCCGACGCTCAAAAAATTATCGATGATCTCGGCGGCTGGGAAATTCCCGTCAATTCCGTCGTAATCACCCGTTATGAAAATCAACCGGCCGCCACCGCTTTCAAAAATAAGCTGGAACGGCGCGGAATCCGGGTTTATACCCACAGTTTTACGAAAGGATATCCGGTCGACGTCGATACGATTGTCAGTGAGAGCGGTTACGGCGCCAATCCGTACATCGAGACAAACCGGCCGATCACGATCGTCACCGGTCCCGGGCCGAACAGCGGTAAATTAGCCACCTGTCTGAGTCAATTGTATCACGAATACCGGCGGGGTATTCACGCCGGCTACGCCAAGTTTGAGACATTTCCGATCTGGAACCTGCCGCTCAAACATCCCGTCAATTTGGCCTACGAAGCTGCTACTGCCGATCTGCGGGACGTCAATATGTTCGATCATTTTCACTTCGAGGCCTATAATGAACCATCGGTCAATTACAACCGCGACCTGGAAGCCTTTCCGCTCCTGAAACGGATTATTGAAAAAATCACGAACGCCCCTTCATTTTACAAATCCCCCACCGATATGGGCGTCAACCAGGCAGGATTCGGCATCGTTAACGATGAAGTCGTCCGCGCGGCAGCCTGTCAGGAAATTATCCGTCGCTATTTTCGCTATGCCTGCGAATACGTCATGGGGCTGACGGATCAGGAAACCGTGACTAAAGTGGAACTCCTTATGAAGGAGCTTGGTGTCCGACCCGAAGACCGTACGGTCGTTGAACCAGCCCGCCAGGCTGCCCGCGCGGCCTGCACCAAGGGCAAGGGCAATGAAAATATCTTCTGCGGGGCCGCTCTCCAGTTAAAAGACGGGACGATTGTGACCGGCATGAATTCACCGCTGATGCACTCGACGTCCAGTCTGATCCTAAATACAACTAAACGGCTTTCCAACATTCCGGATACCATCGATCTGCTTCCACGGAGTGTCGTGCAGTCGCTCAATCACCTGAAAAAAGACATACTCAATGGTAAAATGGCCAGCCTGAACGTTGAAGAAATCCTGATCGCGCTCAGCATCAGCGCCACCTCAAACCCGGCCGCCCAAATCGCACTCGAAAAGCTCTCCGAACTCAACGGCTGCGAATTGCATACGACTCATATTCCCACGCCGGGTGACTTCGCCGGTTTGCGCAAACTGGGACTGATCGTCACCAGCGATCCGGAATTTCCGACCCGCGATCTGCTGATGACCTGACGGATTTTACCGGCGATTCATCCAATAATCCATTAAAAGAAGCAGAGAATTCTGATAAATTCCTTTGTGTTTGGGAAGGGAAAAAACCTTAAATTGCAGGGTAATTGACAATACGGTTTAATGTTTACTGACAGATAGGGGATTTGAGTTATGCGCAAGACGTTCTTTTTAGGCGTATTATTGTGGGCGGGTGTAGTATTCGCCCAGAAGTTCGAAAAATTAGCCCTGACACCGCCAATGGGCTGGAACAGCTGGAACAATTTCGGTTGTGATGTAAGCGAGCAACTAATCCGGGATATGGCTGATGCCATGGTTACCAGCGGGATGAAAGCTGCGGGCTATCAGTATGTCGTTATCGATGATTGCTGGCAGGGCGAACGCGATGCTCAGGGATTTATTCAACCTGACCCGGAGCGGTTTCCATCCGGTATGAAAGCCCTGGCGGATTACATTCATGCCAAAGGCCTGAAATTCGGGATATATTCCGATGCCGGCTGGCAAACCTGTGGCGGTCGTCCCGGCAGCCGCGGCTATGAGTATCAGGATGCCCTGACTTATGCCAAATGGGGCGTCGATTACCTGAAATACGACTGGTGCAATACCGAAGAACTTAATGCCAAAGGCGCTTATTTAACCATGCGCAATGCCCTGTATGCCGCCGGGCGGCCGATAGTATTTAGTATCTGTGAGTGGGGCAACAGTCAACCCTGGGAATGGGCTCAGGGAATCGGTCATCTCTGGCGTACAACCGGCGATATCGCCGCAATTTTTGACGGACAGGAAGGACACGGTTCATGGAATTCCTGGGGCGTTTTACAAATCCTGGATATGCGTGAAAATATACGTCAATATGCCGGCCCGGATCACTGGAACGATCCGGACATGTTAGAGGTCGGTAATGGCATGACCGTCAATGAAGACCGGGCGCATTTTTCACTGTGGTGTATTCAGGCGGCGCCGCTTATCGCCGGCAATGATCTCAGGACTATGAACCAGGAAACGAAGGAAATATTGATTAATAGCGAATTAATTGCCGTTGATCAGGATCCGCTGGGAATTCAGGGTTTGAAATATTTAGTGAAAGATAACTGGGAAGTGTGGGCTAAGCCTTTAAAGGATGGGGCGTTGGCGTTATGCATTCTGAATCGAACTTTACAACCGGTTAAAATCGAACTGGATTGGAAAGAGTACCCGGTCAAGGATGATGAGTTCCATTACTACTATTTCTTTAATCAGAAGGAATATAAAATTCGCGATCTGTGGGCTAAAAAAGACCTCGGAACGACTACGAAACCGTTTCTCGCCCAATTAAATGGTCATGACGTAATCGTGCTGAAATTAAGTCCGGTGAAATAATCAGGAGCGTTTAAGCAGAACGCTCAGGTTGCGGGTAAAGATCGGGAATATGTCTGATGGACACCGTCCGGCTGAGTGGATATTGAGGACGATGAGTTTATTTCGGCATGCCGTCGTAAGGCACAACCTCTTCCGGTTTGCCACAGAATATAAAACTGTGATTGCGGTGGTCGCGTTCATCGAGGCCGATTCGTCTGAAAACGACCGCCCAGTTATCGAAATGACCATATTCATTGACCAATTCGCTGTTGACCGGCTGCGTTTCCCATTCGGGGTGATCGGCAACAAATTGGGCGTAAACATGTTCGGCATGATCCTCGAATTCGGCATTGAAAAGATAAGCGCGGCGGATACTGCAGAGGGCCAGAACGCTGGAAAAAAGACGGTAGACCGCCACCATAATAAATGGCACGACCGGGAACAAATACCATGAGTCGCGCAAGCCATCTGTTTTCATCTTTTCATTGATGATTAATAGATGCCAGAATTCATTATCCTGGGCTGCCCGGCTCCAGTCGATGATTTGCTGACTTTGGGTGACTTTTTCATATTTTCGGTAGACGCGGGTTTCACGAGAATAATGACGTGCTTCCCAGGCGCGGTAGGGGATACTGGCCAAAATTTCAATTACTTTCGTCTTGGCTAAAGTTATCCGCCAACCGGTGACGATGTCCATACTGATAAAGAAAATTTTTGCTATCAGACTATATTTGTAACGAGGACGGTTTAGTGAATTTATTTGTTCTTTTTTCAGGTCGATATATTGAACATTATTGTCCATAATATTTTCTCCTAATTAGGAAGCGATCAGAAAACTTGGAAATATAATCATCCCGCTTAGTTCAAACAATAATCCATAGGCTAAAAAAAGGAAACTACCCTTCAGGAGTAAACCTGAAGGGTAGTGGATAATTAATTATTCTACTGATTAAGTCGAATAACGAATTAGAAACGGCCGCCGCCACGACGATCACCGCCGCCGGGTCTGCCACCGAAACGGCCGCCGCCGGGACGACCACCAAAGCGATCACCACCGCGTCCGCCTTCCGGGCGAGGACGAGCTTCATTGACCGTAATGGCTTTGCCCTTCAGGTCTTTGCCGTTCAAATTGCTGATAGCAGCCTGGGCTTCGGCCATCAAAGGCATTTCCACGAAGCCGAATCCTCTGGATTCGCCGGTGAACTTGTCTTTAATTACCGCAGCGTTAGCAACCTGACCGAAGGCTTCAAAAGCCACGCGCAGTTCGGCTTCGGTAATGTTAGACGCTAAATTTCCTACGTAGATGTTCATTCTGACCTCCTTTTGATCTTGAACGCTTTAACGTACTTTCTTTTTTACATATTCACTAATTGCTTATCTCTAAGCGGGTTCCATAACCCAACTCCAGAAAGTAGTTTCCGCCCCTACCCATTGACGGGTATTTTAGTGATCAAAAAAGGTCTACCACAAAGTGAGAAAGTTTTCTGGTTGGTTCGTGATTGATGGTTTACTCGTTTTTCGAAAAGCGTCGCATAAAAATAAACTAAATATCGCTGCTAAACAAGCTTTATTTTTTCCCAGTACTTAGCATCACTTTATGGGAAATGAATGCAACCGGATCGGTTTTATAAAGTCAGCTATTTTAATAAAAGAAATTTACCATTCCGGATTTGATCATCCGCCCGGATCTGATAGATATAAATACCTGAAACATAAGAAAATCCGAGCCAGCGAAACTCATGCTTACCCTTTCCCAGGTTGCCCATGTCAAGTTTTTCGATCAACTGTCCGTTGAGGTTAAAAATACTGATCGTGACTGCCCTGACATCTGGTATTTCGAATCTCAAATGAGTCGTACTGTTGAATGGATTGGGGTACGCCGGAAAGAGCCGGAAGCTTTCCAACCTATTCCCGGAATGCCCCGCCAGAAAGCCTGAATCCAGCGTGTGCGTGCCAAGGTAAGAGAAAGTATCTTGTTCATAAACGATCCATTCGGAGTCATCGGCATTCGTTCCGGCGGAACCAGCCCAGTCGGGATTGCCCTGTCGTACGGTGGATTTACGGACTAAGGTATGATCTTTGGTAGCTCCACTAACTCCGGCGACCGGCCAGCCATTCGAGTTGTAAGTGCTGTCCCGATATGCTCCGATGATATCTAAAAACGTCGTGTCGTTTCCGCTGATTTTAACCAAAGCTCTCACATCGTCGCCATTAAAATTGGCTACGGTACTGGAAATCACTTCGTCGGCGACTGCCAAGATACTCTGATCGGCGCTGTAGTAAGCTATCACCCAAACCTGGCCGTGATTAAGGATTGTGCCGGCCGGAAAGGAATGATTGATGCTTTGCCAAAGGCCGTTATTAGTGTTTTGTAAAATGACATATTCGTCGAGATGAATGGCGTTAGGCGCACCGTTTGTTATTTCGAGCGCTTTGTTGTTGCTGCTGCCCTCGATATACTCCGAGAAAAAGAGCGCTGCGCCGGTAGTGTCGTCGGAGAGAGTGATTATTTGTACCGTTGCTGCCGTGGATTCGCCGTGTCCATTCCAGGCGCTAACACCGAAAGTGTAGGATTGACCCGGCAGGAGATTAGTGACGGTATCGCCGGTGACATTAGCGGCGGTCGTTGTTATCAAACTGTCGTTTTGGTAAATCCGGAAACCGGATTCGTCAGTCGAATTGTCAGTCCAATTGAGAATAACTGAAGTGTAAGTTATGGCAGATGCGGTGAGTTGGGATGGTGCTGCCGGCGGCAGGTTGTTACCCCAGATTAAATCTACATATTCCGGATGGTCTATGAATGGATTGCGGTTGTGCTGGTAAGTGTAAATCACTTCGTTACGATTACGTTCGAAATCATCAACCGGATCCTGGACATGCCATTCCAGTAAGACATCTAGCAGAGCCATTTCATAAATATTGGGCGTTCGGTTGACCAGTTCTAGGTCGGGAGAAGATTCGTACATTACGACCATATAGAAAAGGATACGAGCCAAATCGCCTTTGACAGCGTTCCGTGGAGCGTAAGAATCAGAAGTAGTTTGATTAGCATAGTATTTATTGCCCCGGCTGGAATTTTCATTCGGATCGGCGGGCTTTAGATTATGCAGGTCGCTGCCGACGTTTATGCTCTGATTCTCCACATTGACTCCCAGCAAGGATTGCGGCCAGACATGTTCGCGGTTCCAGGTAATTCCACCATCCCAATTGCCACTGACAGAGGTTCCCAGATAAACCAGGATACAATTGCTGGAATTATTCGGATCGCGGTCGGTTTCGTCAAGGATATAACGCGCATCGCCGTAGGACACGCGAGTCAGGTTAGTGTTCAATATTGAATTAAGGGCGGTTTTGAGTTCCTGACCACTTTTTCCGGCGGCCGCGTCGTAATAACCGGACGGAATACCGGCGAATCCGATGGCGAGAGTGATGAGCAGAATAATTATGGCGGCAATGGTTCTGTTGATTTTCAAATTAAATCTCCTAAAAAAAACCAATCAAGTATACCACCTTAAATTTTTAAAATGAATAATTTTTATCACACTCTCCGCTTTATTTAAATGTAAAAAGTAGAAAGGCTCTCGCTGATAAGATGTTCAAACGAGAGCCCGGATGTATTATATGAAGAAGTTTATTCTTGTTCGGTTTTCTTTTTACGACGTTCCGTAATGATGTCTTCTTCAATGCTCTTGGGCAAAGGTGCATATTTCAAGAATTCCATCGAGAAAGCCGCCCGTCCGCTGGAGATTGTCCGCAGAGCAGAGGCGTATCCGAACATTTCCATTAATGGCACGGTGCCATTGAGTTTCTGTGAACCTTTGCGGTGACGACGCATGTTTTCGATTTTGCCGCGGCGGCGATTGACATCGCCGATCGCATCGCCCATGTATTCGTCGGGCGTGTTGATTTCGATTTTCATAATCGGTTCGAGCAGTTGCGGAGCGGTTTTATGGATAATTTCCTTCATGCCGAGAATTGTGCACATGCGAAAGGCCATTTCGCTGGAATCAACCGGATGATAAGAGCCGTCAATTAAAACGAATTTTACGTCTACCATTGGATAGCCGGCCAATAGACCTTTCTCTACGGTTTCGCGGAAACCTTTTTCGACGGCGGGGATGAATTCGCGCGGGATATTACCGCCCTTGACATGATCTGCGAATTCGATTCCCAGGCCGGGATTCGGTTCCAGACGGAAGGCGATTTGAGCGAATTGCCCTTTGCCACCGGTCTGTTTTTTAAAACGATAGGTGTGTTCGGCTTCGCGGGTAATGGTTTCGCGGAAAGCCACGGCCGGCTCTCCGACGATGACGTCCACCTTATGTTCAGTTTTAAGCCGGTCAACGATTATTTCCAGATGTAATTCGCCCATTCCGGAGATGATCGTTTCGTCGGTTTCCTCCTCGTAGCGTACCCGAAAGGATGGGTCTTCCAGTGCCAGCCGGCTGAGTGCCATGCCGAGTTTATCGCGCTCCTTAGCGGTGATCGGATCGATCTTCATATCGAGCACAGTTTCCGGATAATGAATACTTTCGAGCAGAATCGAGTCGTCTTCGTTGCACAGCGTATCGCCGGTGGTGGTGATTTTCATACCGATAAGGGCGCCGATGTCGCCGGCTTTGAGAGAAGCTACCTCGGAACGTTCATCGGCGTGAATGCGCAAGATGCGTCCGACACGTTCGCGTTTCTGTTTAGTGGCGTTGTAGATATAAGATCCGGAGTTAAGTTCACCGGCATAGACTCTGACGAAAGTCTGCTGTCCGACATAGGCGTCGTTGGTGATTTTAAAAGCCAGAGCGGTGACTGGTTCAGAAACATGCGGTTTGCGCGAGATAATTATATCGGGATTATGCGAGTCGCGTCCGGTGACAATGCCCCGGTCAATCGGTGAGGGCAGGTAATCAACGACTGCATCGAGCAGGAGGCGGACGCCCTTGTTTTTAAACGCCGAACCACAGAAAACGGGAGTTATGCAGAGAGTCAGTACCGCATAACGGGCGGCATTGCGGATTTCAATCTCAGTGACGGTTTCGCCGCCGACGTATTTTTCCATTAAAATTTCATCGAAATCGGCCAGCTTTTCGATTAATTGCTCGCGCAATTTTCCGGCTTTGGGCAGAAGATCAGCCGGAATATCTGTCTCAAGCATATCGAGGTCGCTGAACGAATAGGCTTTCATCGTGATCAGATCAATGATTCCGCTGAAATCGGCTTCGCTGCCGACCGGCATTTGAAAAGCAATGGCATTGGCTCCCAGCATTTCGTTCATCATATCGATCGTCTGAAAAAAGTCGGCTCCGGCGCGATCCATTTTGTTGACAAAGGCGATGCGCGGGACTTTATAATTGTCAGCCTGATGCCAGACGGTTTCGCTTTGCGGTTCGACGCCGCCCACTGCGCAGAAAACCATGATGATTCCATCCAGTACGCGCAGCGAGCGTTCGACTTCCAGGGTGAAGTCAATATGTCCCGGAGTGTCTATTAGATTGATCTGATGATTCTTCCAGTCGGTGGTAATCGCCGCAGAAGTGATTGTGATGCCGCGTTCCTGCTCCTGTTTCATAAAGTCCATCACGGCCTGTCCATCGTGAACTTCACCGATTTTGTGAGTTACTCCAGTGAAGAAGAGAATGCGCTCGGAGGTCGTAGTCTTACCCGCATCAATGTGAGCTACGATACCGATATTTCTAATTTTTTGTAATTCAATATTTTCCATATTTTATTCCTAAATCATAAAGCCGGGAAATTTAATCACAATTCTACATTCAAAAAAGAGATATTTATAAACCGCATAGAAAATATTTTTGGGTGGTAATTGAATGCGGCAAATATGACGCCTCTGAGACTGTAACATTTTTCCTGGACTTGGTAATTGCTGGCATAAATCCGGATCGGCCTTTTACCAGCACCGCTGTTTATCTTTCTTCCGGCAGTCGTGGTCGCATTTATAGCAGATTTCGTTTGACAGATAGCCGCCGTCGAAATATTCCTTGATATTGGCAAGCGTGGTTTCGGCAATATTGCGGAGTGCTTCGGCAGTGAAAAAAGCCTGATGCGAAGTGATCAGGGTATTGGGCAAGATGAGCAAACGAGCTAGAAGATCGTCAGAAATGACCTGATTGGAAAAATCCTCGAAGAAGTATTCGCTTTCTTCTTCATAGACATCCAGTCCGGCCGAACCGACTTTACCGCTTTTCAGGGCTTCGATCAGATCTTCGGTCTGAATCAGACGTCCGCGCCCGGTATTGATAATCATGACCCCGTCCTTCATTTTTGCGATAGAAACGGCATTGATCATGTGATCGGTTTCGGGCGTCAGGGGACAGTGCAGAGAAATGACGTCTGATTTTTGGTAAAGTTCATCGAGGCTGACATATCGACAGCCGTTTTCAGCGGCGAACTTTTGATCCGGAAAAGCGTCGTGAGCCAAAATGTGCATGCCGAATCCTTTCAAAATGGCAATCAAAGACTTGCCGATCTTGCCGGTGCCGATAACGCCGGCGGTCTTGCCGTGCATGTCGAATCCGAGCAGACCGTTGATCGAAAAATTACCGTCGCGCGTGCGGTAAAATGCCCGGTGTATTTTACGATTCAGAGCCAGCATCAGGGCGACGGCATGTTCGGCTACGGCGTATGGTGAATAGGCCGGAACCCGTACGACATGAATTTTTTCGAAGGCGCTTTTAAAATCAACGTTGTTATAACCGGCGCAACGCAGGGCGACCAGGCCGATTCCATGTTGATGCAGATGTTCGATCACCGGTTTGTCAAGTTTATCGTTGACGAAAGCGCAAACGGCATCGAATCCGGCTGTTAGTTCGACAGTAGCGGAATTTAAATGGGCTTCGAAATAAGTGATCTCGAAGCCGAAATTTTTGTTGACTTCGTCAAAAGATTTGCGGTCGTAAGGGCGCGCGTCGAAAAAGGCAATTTTCTTAGGCATTTTATGTTCTCCGGAAATTCTGAGATGTAAATTATTTTCTCCTCAAATATTGATATGAGAAACATAAACTGGTTACAGGAAAGAATTGGATCAGCGGACGATTAAGTAGATAAGGTTTAATCCCAGATAACGGTTTTCGATATTTTCTTCGTTTTTCTTTTGAGTAAAGAGATTATCGATGCTATAACTGGCTTGAATTTCAGCAATCACCTGTCTGATTTTTATCCGGATGCCACCGGAAACAAACGCGCCGCCTTCGGTATGTCGGCTCGTATTTTTAAAGGTTGTCAGAGTATCGTCAATAATATTAGATTCGAGAGCACCGAACGAACTGGCTGACAGACCTAATCCTAAAAATGGCGTAACCGGCTTGCGCCATAAATTCCACTGTAATCCGGTCAACAGAGATAAAACTTCCTGCCTGGTTTCCAACCCGGCTGAATAGGTATAAGCCGCTCAGGAATAAGGTGATGGAAATATTCTCAGCGAATCTGTTTTTCCACTTAGCCGACTGAATTGTACTTCACCGTTAAATATAAAATGGTCGGTTTTGGAATTCAGTTGAATAACCAGACTCGCGGTTGAGCCATCAGCGGTTAGATTTTTTAATATCTGGGTTTGAGCCAGTGCAAAAAAATCGTCATAGTAATAAGTCACCATCGGCGAGGATTTAACCTGCCTCCAGCCGCCTTTCAGTCCGATGCCGACCGACTGAGCCATGAGCAGTTGGGCGGAAATAAAAATAATGCAAATTGCTTTTTTCATAGTATTTCCCCGTTAAAATGTATATCCGATCCCGGCTTTTACAATCGTCTGTTTGCGATATTCGCCGGAGAACAGATGACTGTCGGCGCAGGTGAGTTCCAGTGAAAAATCTTTTAAGCGATAAATGCTGCCGAGAGTGAGGTAGATAGCTCGAAAATTGGTGTTTTCTTTATCGGAGAAATCAGTACGGTGATAATTAGTATAGAATACTCCACCGGAGAGGATTAGATTTTTTCTGACCGGAAAGCCGGCATTGACGGCAAACTCCGGTTGATTTCGCAGATTTGAGTATCTGGTTTGTTTCCAAAAATAATAAGAAACATTTTCGGAGAAAAAGAGTCCGTTAGACAATTCCAGATATATTCCGGAATGAATCTTCGTCGGAATGTCGGCTGAAAGATGCAATTTTTCAGAATAATAATAGAAAGAATGCCTGAATTTGACTTTGGATTCATAGAAAAAACCGGCTTTTTGGCGAGGGAATGAACCTTCGGGTGTATTATAGCGAATTCCGATTGAGAGGTGGCCTGCATTCGTTTTTTCCTCATATCCGTTATCTTCAAAATCAATACTGTCAGGAGCATCCATGCTTATCAGATTGAGACCATAGCTAAAATTCAACTGGTTTAAACTGTACCTTAAGCCGACCGCGATTGTTTTCAGACTGTTCAGATAGTAGGAAGCCGATAAAGAATACCGGCAAACGGTTTCCTCTCGTTTCGGACGATAAGTGCCTATTTCAATATAACCCTGGCTGTTGGGGGCGATTAGAATCGCAGAAAGTTCCCCGTAATCGATTTCAGAATTATAAACCTGGTTCATCGCTACACCAAGATGCAGATTACAAATACTTCCGGTTAATCCAATTGATTGTGGAATTGAATTAAATATTCTCTTGTGATTAAAACCCCCTATCCAAGCCGGTGATATTTTTGTAGTGTATTGATATGAGAGCCCAAAACCGAATCCTAAATCAGTTAATGCCGCCGGATTAGAACGACCGAGCGTTGTCAGCGTTGTCAGAGCGCTAGGATTGTAGCCTCTGGCAGACAAAGAACCGATGACATATCCCTGAGGGAGGTAACAAGACGGCACAGTTGAACTTATACTACTGCTCAATAAAAGTACAGGTAGGAGTAAAGTGAGAAACAGTATCCATAAAATTTCTGACGGCATCTACAGCGGCAATTAATGTTTGCAATTCTTACCCTAAATCGCTCGATTGGTATGCTCAATTTTACATCCTTATCAACACCAAAGTCCTTTTTTATCGTAAACAATATACAAAATATACGATTAAGCGTCAAGCGCGGAAAAATCGATACTAGGATTTATATTTGACTGGTCTCAGATGATTCAGCGGTGCCCAACCGGTTTCGCCGGCAGCGTTTTCGGCCCACGCAAATCCATTCAGGATTTTCTTACCGGCGATGATCTCACCGAGCTTCAGGCTTATTTCACGCGCGTCATAATCCTGTAAAAGAATACCGCTGAGGCCATTTATCTCCAAAAATTGCCGGGGCGTCCAGGCCTGCTGGCCGCTTTCGCCCGTACACCAGAGCCAATCCTTCCAATCCGGATCGACATCGAATTCCTTACCAATAATTACCTTTTCGCCTTTCTGAAAACGAATGGAATTCGGGTAAGGTGATACATACGGTTTTATGACCCGGTATTTTATCAATTTCAGATCTTACGGTTATCGTGGGAATTAAAAATGCGGGCTTGCTCGTCTCCAAAATCCGGGAAGAACAAATCTTCCCGTTCGAGGTCGGAATAATCCTGAGTGAAGGCGTTCACCAGACCGGCGTTTTCGAAATCGTCCAGCGCCTTTAAGTATTCCGCGCGGGAAATCCGTCTTCCGAGTGCCTCGTGACCAATCGCTTTAAAACAGGGGTGATACTGGGCCATTAAGCTGACAGGAATTTGGGAATCGATCTGTGCCAGAGCGCGGAATACTTTAGCACTGCCAGCCCGTCCGTCCGGCAGAACCAAATGACGCACGAGCAGACCTTTCACCGCGATGCCGCTACTATCAGTGATTAAGGGACCGACCTGGCGGTACATTTCCCGCACGGCGGCAACATTGACTGCGAAATAATTTCGCATATGCGAGTATTCCTCCGCCCAAAGGTCTTCGCCATATTTCATGTCCGGCAGGTAAATGTCGACGATGCCCTCAAGCAGACGGAGAATTTCCACGCGATCGTAACCGTTGGTATTATAAACGACCGGCAGCCTCAGGCCATTTTCAACCGCCAGCGCCAGAGCCTCCACTAAAAACGGTACATGTGGTGTCGGCGTTACCCAGTTGATATTTTCACAGCCGGTGGATTGCAGGCGCAGGAATTCCTGTGCGAGTTGCTCGGGAGAAACCGGCTGCCCGTGGCGTTCGTGGCTGATCTGGTAATTTTGACAAAAAATGCAGGCGGCATTACACGACGACAGAAAAATTGTCCCTGAGCCGCCCCGACCGGTAATCGGCGGTTCTTCGCCAAAGTGTGCCAGCGCGCTGGAAAGGATGGCAGTATCCGTGACCTTGCAAAAACCAATTACGCCATGTAACCGCTGAGCCTGGCAAAGCCGTGGACAGAGTTGACAGGGATCGAGCAATTTATGCAATTCATCAGCACGCGATTTTATATCCTCAGCGGAAATTTTTGGCATAGTTCAGCGTTTGTTTAATGCTTTCTTGATGGCTGGTGCTAAACGTTCGGCCATACGAACAAAGCCCAAGTCGTTTAAATGAACGCCATCGACCGTTCCCTCATTATCTGGGAATATTAAATCTTCCGGGCGGATCAGATAAAGCGGTGATTTTTGAGATTGATACAAAGATTCAAACGCTTTTACCAGGTTGAAATTTTTTTGCTCAAGTATTTTCCGCGTTGAGTCGGTCAGCCAGGAATTGGCGTGCTGAGCGGTTGATACCAGAATGACCGGAGTGCATGGATGCGCTTGCCACAGACGGTTGACAAAGGGAACAACGCGCTCGGAAACCATTTCCGGCGTCATATTGGGCAGACAGTCAAGCACGAAGCAACTTGCGTCGATCCCGGCGAGTAAATTTGCCAATGCGATTTCCATGTTACCGTTTCCGGAAAAGCCGAGATTAACGGTCGGCATGTTCAATTCGCGTCCGATAGTTGCCGGATACGCCAGACCGGGTCGCGAGGCGCAGCCGCCTTGAGTGATGGAGGTTCCGTAGAAGACAATCGGTTTATTGGTTTTGTAATTATGATGATAAGGCTTAATCACAGAACCGGGCAAGATGCCGATTTCGAGTGAATCGGGCGCATCGTAAAGCGGAAAATAGAGTCTGAAATTCTTTGTGTTTCGATCCATTTTGTCAATGATTTTTACCTGAAAATTCGGTCCGGCATTCCAGCCTTTGGCAGAACCTGCCCATTGCCAAATTTGGTCTTTTTCCGACCAGCAATACAGGTCGAATCCTTTAATGCCGATGTCGGTCATGTGCGGCATTTCATTATTAAAACGGGCTTTCCAGCGCAGATGGATTTCCGGGGAATCGGTGATGAATGAGATAGTCAGTCCGGCGGAATTTTGGCCGAGTTCCCAGACTTTCGGCCTGACAAGCGGTTCGGCGTCAGCCGGCAGACGGTCGTAAGCTCTTGCAGTCGCCTGCCAGGCGCGACCTTCTACTGGAAATTCGGCGCCGGAATGCCATTTTATTTCCTGCGCGTTCAGCACAAGAGTCGGTAAGGCCATCAGACATGGCCAGAGGTAGTTTTTTATTATCATAGATATGGATCTTTTCATTCTGTGTTGAACTGGATCATGCGTAGTATTGCCGCCTGGCAGACCGGGCAGAAGGCGATCTGATTTCTGGAAAACATGATGCAATCTAAGTAAGGCCGGTAAAGTCCTTCGGAAGCATAACCGGCGCCCTGGAACGCGCCGACCTGCCCGTAGCGGCTGTCGGCTTGCAGAATGGATTCAAGATTAACCGCTTTGTCCAGAGCGGCCTGATCGTAGGTGGTCTTGTTCCAGGGAGTCGGAATCGGAATGCCCGGCGTGACCATTGCCTGCCATTTGATAAACGGAGGATTCAGTAGCGCGGTGATATTCGGCTCCCAGGGTTCGACTCCGGCGGGATATAGGTCGTTGTAAGGTGTGCTTGAGGAATAATATTCGTCGGCCAGTCCGGCGAAAGAATGTCCGAATTCGTGCACGAAAACATAGTCCGGCCAGCTTTTTTGCTCAGGTTTGGTGGCGGTGCTGTAGCAGGTGGAATAAAGATTGAAAATTCCGCCGCCTCCGTATTTATTAGAATTGAAAAGGATAATAATATGTTCGTAAGGAACCTGATCGGTAACCGTCCGGACTGACTTGTTATTTAAGGTCAAAACATAGCGGTCCAGATCGAGTGAATTGAAGGTCAGGTCGAAAGCGGTGCGCCGGAAAACGCCTTCGCGCGGATTATCTATCCCGGATTCTTCCGAGGGAACTTCAATTGTCCAGACGTTGAATTGATCGGCGTTTTCTTTAAACGGGCTGACTCCAAAAAGCACATCTATATAATGACGACATTCCTGGCGGAAGCGGCGCATTTCTTTCTGCGTATAGCCTTCCGGAAGTATCAGCAAATCAATTTTTTTATTAACCGGACCGTTATCCAGCACCTTATTGATTCTATATTTGCTGGGAAGGGCTTCGCGCTGAATAAAACGTGAGTCCGGCTCGATTATCGTCCGAAATTGCTCCCTGAACCGGTTCTGCGGATCGCGGGCGGAAAGAGTGACGATTATCTTACTGCGCGGATAAGGTAACAACATTGAAAATGAAAAAGTACGCGAGATCTCCCGGGCGGCCTCGTCGGTTGATTGCCATTCGTTAAAAACGGTACAGAAACCGCGCGAATAGAGCAGTTTTTCGCTTCCGTAATCATAAACGCGGATCAGATGACTGCCCAGATTCAGGGTGTCCAGCAGATTGGTGCGACTGCCGGACCATGGCCCCGTGGCATACACCGCATCCAGACTGAAGTTGGTTTGCGTTCGGGTGCCTGTGAAGTAAAAATCAATCCGCATCGTCCGGTCAGTAAAATATTCGTCGAACTGCGGCCCGGTCGCCGCCAGGCCTGAAATAATGAAAAGAAACATTAGCGTAAAGGATCGTAAAATCTTCATCTTTTCTCCATTTATACACCGGCAAATTATTCATAGCCGGAGACGAATTCAAGAGAAATAACAGGACAAACCATTTAAAGCGACGTTATGGAAAACGAAAAGCATCATCGGCGTTGATTAATTGCGTTTCGACGTGTAAATTGTCCGCGGTTTTTTTCGGCGCATTATGATTACTTTCTTCAACGTCAGCTGCACATTTGGTAAAGAAGCCGGCGTCAAAAATATCAATCTTTCCATCAATGAAGGCGAGTTCGTCTTCCTGACCGGCTCTTCCGGCGCCGGGAAATCCACTCTTCTACGGTTGATCTATATGGACCTCTTCCCGGAGAAAGGCAAGGTCGTCATCCGGAATTTCGACAGCTCCAAAGTCCGGCCGGGCGATATTCCTTTTCTGCGACGCAAGGTCGGCATGATTTTTCAGGATTTTCGCTTGCTGGAAGACCGCAATGTCTATGAGAATGTGGCGCTGAGTCTGTACGTTTCGCATTATAAAACCCGTGAAATCCGGCAGAGAGTATACAACGTTCTCAACCAAGTCGGGCTCGGACATCGGGTTTATTATAACCCCAGGGAATTATCCGGAGGTGAACAGCAGAGGGTTGCCATTGCGCGGGCTATAGTGAAAGATCCGGTGGTTTTGCTGGCGGACGAACCGACTGGAAATCTCGATCCGCGCGTTTCGTCTGATCTGATGAGTCTTCTGACCCGTATCAACCAGCAGGGCACCGCCGTTATTTTGGCGACGCATAATTATTCTTTGATCCCGCGCGTCGCGAACGCCCGTCTGATTCAGGTCAATGAAGGGGAGATCGTTAACCGCGCATGATAGTCTTGTGGTTTTTGATCAAGGAAGGGTTTCGGGGGCTTTGGCGCTCTAATTACGCCGGAGCCTTTTCGATTATCATCATTGCTTTGTCTCTGATCCTGATCGGATTGGGATATGTCGCCGCCCGCGACACTCTGGTTATGGTCGAGAATATCCGCTCGCAATTCGATATTACGGTTTTCGTACAATCCGGCGCTGACCTGAATGAACTGGAAGAATTTTCCCGCGAACTCAGTAAGATCAGAGATATTGATAAAATCGTCTATATATCCAGTGACAGCGCCGCAACCCAGTTCCGCACGGAATTTGGGGAGGATATCTTCAGCATTCTGGATTATAATCCATTGCCGCCATCATTTACGATCAGTCTCAAACCAGCGGCGCGTAATTTAGCCGCAGTTGAAGAGGTTGCCACCCAGTTGAAACGTTTTTCGATCGTTGACGAAGTCCGCTACCGCCGAAATTTTCTGGAGCTGCTGGAAAAATATCAGCGCCTGATTTTTATCGCAGTAGTGGCGGTGTTTGTCATCCTTACCCTGATTTCGGTAATTCTGGCCTCGAATTCAATCAAGATGACGATTTTCAGCCGCCGCAATGTCATCTCTACCATGAAATTGGTCGGGGCTACCAATAATTTTATTCGCGTGCCCTTTGTAATCGAAGGGGCTCTGGAAGGATTGGCCGGGGCACTTCTGGCAGCCATGCTGATCGCTCTTAGTTTTTATTTCTACAACAAATATTTGCAGGACATGGTCGGCTATCATATTATTGTCAGTTACCGATTTTATGGCGGACTGATCATTCTGGGTAGTCTGATGGGACTGATCGGCAGCCTGCGGGCGATCCGCCGATTTCTGGAATAACCAATTCACTAAGGCATTAATATTAATCCGGCAAAGTAGCCGTCATTTTACTTGGAATGACTGGCGGGAAAATTTAAATTCCGCCGTTATGATTGTTGATGTTGTGATGAAGATAGCACAGGCAGGCTGGGTCAATCGAAAGCCTTGCCGAAAATACAGACATCTAAATTGCCAGAAAGTCCGAAAATATCCGCTGCCGATTAGCGCTTTAGTATTTTTGACTGGTAAGCCGGAACACGCACGGTTGGTATTGGAATTGCAATAGACCATGGAATGTATTTTTTTGTAAACTTTCTGTATGGCGAAACAAAGGAGAAAAGTTTTGAAAAATAAAATAAAGGTCGAGCAGAGCGGCGAGAAGAAAAAAAATGAGATGGAACCGAAGAAATCCGAGGCTGCCGAAAAGGAAGACTTGACCGAAAAAACTGCCCAGCTCGAAATCAAGAGTATCGAACTGGAAAAGAAACTGATGGAAGCCAATGAAAAATTTCTGCGGCTGGCGGCGGAATTCGATAATTATCGTAAAAGACGTGAGAAAGAGTTCGGCGAAATCGTCGAATATGCCGGTGAGGAGGTCCTGCGCAACATACTTCCGGTTTTAGACGATCTGGAGCGCGCCTGCAATAATGTTGCTGACGGCGGCGAACAGTCGCTGCGGGAAGGGCTGGAACTAATCTATCGTAAATTTCAGAAGACTCTTCAGAATATGGGAGTCGAGCCGATCGAATCCCTTAATCAGGCCTTTGATCCATATTTTCATCACGCGGTGATGGCTCGTGAAGAGGCCGACATCACTCCAGATATCGTTCTGGAAGAATTTGAAAAAGGATACAAATATAAAAATCATGTGCTTAGACATGCGAAAGTTGTAGTCAGTAAATAATGGCCAGAGATTATTACGATATCCTCGGCGTCAGTCGTAATACCAGCGCCGAAGAATTAAAAAAAGCCTATCGCAAAATCGCGATGAAATATCATCCGGACCGCAATCCGGGCAATAAGGAAGCTGAAGAGAAATTTAAAGAAGCTGCAGAAGCCTACGCCGTACTCTCCGATCCGGATAAACGTCGTACTTACGACCAATACGGGGAAGCCGGATTAAAAGGGTCGTCCGGATTCGGCGGCGCCCAAAGTATGAACATGGATGATATTTTCTCTATGTTCGGCGATATTTTCGGAGGACACTTCGGTGGATTCGGTGGTTTTGAGGATCTGTTCGGTGGCGGCGGACGTCGGACCCGGGAAAACAACCGGCGCGGCAACGATCTTAAACTCAGAATGCCGCTGACTCTCGA
This sequence comes from uncultured bacterium, assembly GCA_964576275.1. GTDB lineage: Bacteria > Fidelibacterota > UBA2242 > UBA2242 > UBA2242 > JAGNGI01. The sequence goes on from CAZNUN010000007.1 coordinate 68,770, forward strand.
AGAGATCAGCACCGGCGTAAGTAAAAAGGTCAAAATTAAACGCATGGAAGTCTGTCCGATCTGTAACGGCAGCGGCGCTAAACCTGGTTCATCGACGACTACGTGTCCGGTTTGCCGGGGTTCTGGAGAAGTGCGCGAAGTCGCCCGCTCGTTCTTCGGTCAGGTCGTCAATGTCCGCCCCTGCTCCAATTGTAATGGTGAAGGCGTGGTTGTGGAACAACGTTGTCCGCAGTGCGGCGGCGAAGGGCGATACCAGGATACCAAAGAACTGACCGTTAAGGTTCCCCCAGGCGTTACAACCGGAAATTACCTTACGATGCATTCAGAAGGCAACGCCGGAATACGAAAAGGCGGACGCGGCGATCTGATCGTCATTTTTGAGGAAAAACCCCATGAATTCTTCGTGCGCAACGAGGATGATATTTATATCGACCTGCATATCATGCCTTCCGAGGCGGTTCTCGGTGCGGAAATCGAAGTCCCGACGCTTAACGGTCGGGTCAATCTCTCGATTCCCGCCGGAACCCAACCGGCTAAAATGCTGCGTCTGAAAAATAAAGGTCTGCCACATCTACATCACTCCGGAAGAGGCGATATGATCGTCCGCGTCCAGGTTGAAATTCCCGAAAAAGCCAGCGCTAAAGAAATAGATCTGTATCGTGAACTATTGAAAACGGAGTCGAAAAAAATGCGATCAGAAAATCGTTATAGCAAGATTCATTAACAGGTATTAGATTCCGAACTGGATATGTTCTTAAAAAATTTTTAATTTTTATGAAAAATGTTAAATTTGACCCGCCAGGAAAAAATCGTGATTCAGTTTTTGGTTGCATGCTTCCTGGTGGGTGCAGCCCTTCATTTGTACAAAACGAGGACGGATCGGATCGAATATGAGGAGAATCTGCATACAAAAGTGGCGGCCGATTCGTTTCAGTTGCAGGCCATGCAGATCGATTCAGAATATGTCGTCCTGCGGTCTGACAAAGACCGGGCCTCAGCCGATAAACAAACAATCTCTTTGCAGTCTAAGATAAATTTGAACACAGCTACTAAGCAAGATCTCATGTCTCTTCCCAAAATCGGGGCGGTTACGGCCGACCGGATATTGGAATACCGCACCCGGGTCGGAAGATTCTCTAATATAGATGAACTTAAAAATGTCAAAGGCATCGGCAATCAGACATTTGAACGTATAAAAGGAGAAATCACTCTTGAATAACGCGAAGGTGAAAATCGATATCGACGACAGTCAGTTAATTCCGGAATATAAACCGACCTTAATAAAAGTGTTGAACATCGTCGCCTTTTTTCTGGTAATATTGCTGGTTATCGTTATATATATCCCGAATTCGATCTGGAAAGAAGAAAATAGTATTCGCGAACTGGGACGTCACAGAATGATAATTCAGAATGAAGTCCAGAAATATTACAATCAGATGGCGGGAAAACATCAACCCGATCCGGTTCTGGCGATGAAAATCGTAACGGCGGTACGCGACAGTACCCGGGCCGATAGCAATTTTTACGGTCAGCAGACTATAAAACTGCCGGAAGGACGTTTCACCCTGGATGTTCCCCAAAACTTCTATATGACTTTCGATACTAACTTCGCCTTCAAGTATCAGCAGATTGACACAGTCATCGATACTACCGTAAAAATTTTGAAATGGAATACGGAACTGATGACGAACGATACTCTCTACGTCATATCTTCCCGCCTGGAAGAAGCCAAAGCCGATCCGAATTTCAAGGGAATCCTCAATACTGAAATCAGTAAACGCGCGGCCAATAATATCTATTACCGACGCTATTATCTTACCAAAGACCTGGCTATGCGGCCACTCATCGACACTACCTATGAAATTCTCAAGACCGACGAGGGTATTAAAGTTCAGGACCCGCTGAAAAAAGTAATCCGCGAGCCGCGCTTTCTGGTGTTTTCATTTATCGATTCTACACACGGATATATCGAAAACGACGATATTAGTTGGAAATAATTAACCGACTAAACCGGAGTATACAATAAGATGCTGGCAGTAAGCCTTTCCGCGAATTTTGTTCGATATGGACAATTGGTAAAGAATGAAAATTCGATCTCGATCGAATTAGTGTCCAAAAAACCGCTCGCTTTCAAATTTGAACCGGGGATGTTAAACAATCCCGACCTGGCCGCCAAACTTGAATCAGTCTTCCTGGAAATCCGCAGCGCTCTACCGGTTCCTGATCGTTTTCTGGCTCTGTCAATACCCTGTGACTGGTTTAACGTTACGGTCAATTCTCTTGATCTTGGACTCGAAGAGGATAAGATAGCCGAAATTCTGGATTGGAACGAGCAGCAGCGCACCGGCGAGGTATTTAGCCAGAAATTCGTTCAGCATTACCCACTCAAACAATGCGAATTCGAGACCAAACGCGACTACCTGACGATTTCATACTTCAAGCAGCTCGGTCGGGTGCTCAATCAGGCTTGTCAGCCAGCCGGTTTTAACATCAAGGCTTTTGATCTGAATATATTCAGCGCCGTAAACGCCCTTGAAAGAATTTTCAGGAATGCAAACGGTGCTTCTTGGGGGGCCTGGCTGATTGGAGAAGAGCGCCATGCGCTGCTGCTCGTCAAATCCGGCGAATTTGATCAGTACCTTGAATTTACTTTAAATGATAATGCCGGTTACCAGATTTTAGCCAGCTCCAGTCCTGGCCGAGACGGAGAAAAAACCGTCGAGCAGATCAACGCGATCCGCAATTTCAGCAGTGAGGAACTGAACTCGGTCGATAATCTATACTTTTTCACTCATAACGTCGATTCCGAATTTTATAATATGTTCCTGACCTATGACATCCCCAACCTGAAATGCATCGATCCGTTTATAAAAGTTAAACCGGTCGATCTGTTTAAAGACGATGGGGAAGGTACCGGCGCGATGAGCCAGTTCCTAGATGTTGTGGGATTACTTTACCGCTTCTTGCCAGAGGTTGAATGATGTTGAAAATTAACCTTGCCACAAAACCCGGTCTGCAGGACGAAACCAAGGACAAATCGATTCCTGCCATTCCCAATGAGCTTTTTGAATCTCTTCCACCCAGCCCGGAACCAGTAATTTCGGTTCCAGATCAATCCGGAAAAGCAGCGTTGAAGAGCGAGCTGACCGCTTTGGCCACTCCCAAAGAAGATATGTTTGCCTCGGTCGAATCTAACCTGGAAATGCTCGAGCAGGCTGAGGCGGAAGAATTCGTTCCCCGACATGTTTCCCTGCCGCCCGAAAAACGCGCGGAAACAGAGCAGGAAGAAAGAATAGAAGCGTTAACTAAGATTCCCCGAAAAAGACGCCTGAGAAAAATTTTAGGTGTCGGACTCGGTCTAATAGTTGTCGCCGTCGTTGGATATTGGGCTTATGTGAATTTTTTAAAAGCTCCGGTTCAACCGGATGAATATGAAAAACCTCAGCCAGTCACAGAAGAAATGGTACCCTCCGCACCCGCTACAACGCCATCGGAGATTCCACCCGTTGAGACTGTTGAGCCAGTTTACCAGACCCCGGCAGCTCCTTTAACGTATCAATCCGTAGGTCAGCCGGCGTTATCCCAGGTTGAAGAGGTATATGCATCTCAAATCATGGCAGGGGCGAGATACAGTTTAAGCGCCGCACAGGTGCTGGGATTGTTTCCGTCCGGAACCAGAGTACAGTATTTAAAACTTAAATCCGGCAAGATCAGCTTCCTGATATATGTTGCCGAAGAAGCCGAAGGTCAGCGGATTAAAACCGGGATCGGGAATTTGCCGGGAATCCAAGCCAGCGAGGTGTTTTATATCGAGCGTATGCCGACCGTCGCCGCTCCCAATGTTCAGATAATGGCGATTTTGAAATTACGGCTCGATTCGGGGACGCCGCGCAGTATCCGCTTCCAGAATGACGTCAATCTCTCACAGGTGCTTTGGAGTATCGGGAAACGCAATAATCTTAACCTGCAACCGCTCGGCATTGCCGAACCGCCGGCTGCCAAACCACGCCTGGCAGAAATCCGGGGCGATGGCGGGGTAAACAGTATTGCCAATTTTTTACAGGAATTAGCAAATATAGATCTGAATCTGGGCATCGAACAGGTTTCCCTCACGCCGGCCAGCGATGCAACCGGGTATTCCGGCTTTTTTAACTTTACGATCAATTCCGTTATTTACCCGCAAAAGATGTAGAATGGTTCGGGTCATTTCCGGTTCTCTCAAGAACCGATCGATTTATTATGGTAAAATACTCGCTATCCGTCCGACGCAGGATCGCGTTAAATCGGCGATGTTTTCCATCATTGGTGAACTGGGCGGCTGTAAAGTGGCCGATCTTTTTGCCGGCACTGGTAATCTTGGCATCGAGGCTCTTTCGCGCGGCGCGACCAGCTGCACCTTTGTGGAAATCGAATCTCATAACAGCGCCCTGATCCGACAGAACCTTTTGACCTTGGGACTGGAAAAAGATACTGAAATCGTGCGCACCGACGTTTTGAAGTTTTTGGCGGATATGCCGCAATTCGACCTGATTTTGGCGGATCCACCTTACCAATACGCCCATTATAGCGAATTACTGAGATCCTTTAGCCGCCTGAAGTCCGGTACCCGAGTAATGCTGGAAACCGATTACCGGTTTAGGATCCCGGCTGATTTCACGCCTTCCGATCTAAAAATCCGGCGAAGCGGCGATACAAATTTGAATTACTTCAGGATATAAATGAGAATAGCGATTTATCCCGGTAGTTTCGATCCAATTACCAATGGCCACCTGGATGTCCTTAAGCGGGCGGCGGCTTTATTTGATACGGTCTATATTGCGGTGGCGCACAATCTGCAAAAGACGCCGATGTTCACGACCGAAGAGCGCCTCGATCTGATCCGTGGCTGTACGACAGATTATAAGAACGTGCAAATGGACAGCTTCGATGGGTTGGTTGTCGATTATGCCCGTAAAGTCGGCGCGGAAGCGATCATCCGCGGCCTACGGGCAATGTCCGATTTCGAATATGAATTCCAAATGGCATTGATGAACCGCCATCTGGATGATAAAATCGATACGGTTTTTCTAATGCCGCATGAGGATTATACCTATTTAAGCTCCTCGGTAGTGCGGGAACTGGTAAAATTTGGAGGAAATGTCAGCGCCTTTGTTCCGGCAAACGTGCTGGAGGCGCTGTTGAATAAAATCAGGAGACAGCAATGAAATTACTTGAAGAAATCCGCTCTCAGGCTAAAAAATGTCAGAAGACGATTGTCCTGCCAGAAGCGCATGATGAGAGAATCGTCCTCGCCGCGGAAATTCTGGAAAAAGAAAACATCGCCCGCATAATCCTAATCGGCGATCCGGAAAAAATTAATCGCTTGGGCGCCGAACATGGGGCCGATCTTACGACGGTTAAAATTCTCAATCCGGCGCAGTTTGATCGGATTGAGGAATTCAACGTGACTTATTTTGAAAAACGTAAACATAAGGGCATGACCGATACCGAAGCCCGAAAAATCATGCAGAATCCGACCTTTTTCGGAGCAATGCTGGTTGAAAAGGGATTGGCGGATGGTTGTGTGTCGGGTGCCGATACGACGACCGGTGATGTATTGAAAGCCGCTTTGCATATCATCGGAGTCAATCCGGTCACGCCGACCGTATCCAGTGATATCATCATGATCACAGCTGATGAACAGAAGATCTGGAGCTTTGCTGACTGCGCTGTGATGCCCAATCCGACCGCCGAACAGCTGGCCGATATCGCCCTTGCCACCGCCGAGACCCACCGCAAAGTCGTCAAGACCGAACCGATCGTTGCGATGCTGTCTTTTTCAACCAAGGGCAGCGCCAAACATGAGTTAGCGGAGAAAGTTATCCGGGCGACTAATATCGTTCGTGAAAAATGTCCCAATCTGCAGATAGACGGAGAGCTGCAGGCCGATGCCGCTATCGTTCCGAAAGTCGGAGCCAAGAAAGCTCCCGGCAGTTCCGTCGCCGGTCATGCCAATGTGCTGATTTTCCCCGATCTGGGCGCCGGAAATATCGGTTATAAATTGGTTCAACGGATCGGTGGTTGCGAAGCGGTCGGACCGATCATTCAGGGCTTGAAAAAGCCGATGAACGATCTGTCGCGCGGGTGTAGCGTCGAGGATGTCGTCAACGTGACCGCCATTATCTGTAATTTGGTTTGAAATCAATAACGGGATAATATGCCTACTTACGAGTATTTTTGTAAAAATTGCGGCGCCGAATTCGAACAATTTCAGTCCATACGCGCCGAATCGTTGAAAATATGCCCGGAATGTGGTCAGGCGACCCTCGAACGCAAGATCAGCGGCGGTTCCGGGTTGATCTTTAAAGGTTCCGGATTTTACATCACCGATTATAAGGGGAAAAAGGATATTTCTGCCGAAAGCTCTGCCAAAACAACGCCGGCGGTCAAAAAGAATCCAGCGAAACCGGTTACGAAAACCAGTACCGCTCCTGTCAAGGAAACCACTCCCAAATAAGCGGATGCGATATGATTATATTTTGGGTTTGATTAGTCCTGTTTCGGGGCGCTTTTCTCTTTTTTACGATATAAAATCGCCAGCGGAACAATTACCAGATAACCAATCAGGAGAATAATCGGAGCCGCACTCAGCGAGCGAAAGCTGTAGGTCTCTCCGCTGGCCATGCAAACATAACCGGCGATGATCACTATTATCCCGATTGCGAAAATGATATAATTGATTTTGCTGAGAGAGAGCGTTCTGACGAAACTTGAGGTCTTTTTTGTTTTCACTTTTACCATAACGGCCTGAATTTATTTAACTGTTCACTAATTTCCAAAGTCTAACGCCGCTGCGCTCCGAAAGTTTTATGCACCTGAAAAATAATATTTCCACCCTGCCATTGACAAATGGTCAGCGATTTATTAGTTTTAACCATGATTGCGCAGGCAGGAATTAATCAGGATATTTTGCATCCGGCGCATTGGTGGAGTGCGGGCGAAAACGCAGTGGTTGCCTGTTTTCTATGCCCGCACCGCTGTCAGATCCGGGATGGCAAACATGGAATCTGCCGCGTCCGCCTGAATCAGAATGGACATTTATATTCGCAGGTATGGGGTCGACCGGTGGCTGTACATATCGATCCGATCGAAAAGAAACCGCTTTTCCATTTTCTGCCAGGAAGCCGGATATTTTCAATTGGCACTGTCGGTTGCAATCTGCGCTGTGAATTTTGTCAGAACTGGGATATATCCATGGCCAGCAGCCGTGAAAATGAGACCGCCACGGTACCGCCGGAAAAACTGGTCCAGGCGGCGATTGAAAATGGGTGTCGGTCGATCGCTTTTACGTATAATGAACCGACGATCTTCGCCGAATATGTGTTAGATATTGCGACGTTAGCGCGTCAGGCGGGTCTGAAAACCGTCATGGTGACAAACGGCTATATCACACCGGAAGCGATCGGCGATATTTATCCATTAATTGATGCAGCCAATATTGATCTGAAAGCCATGAATGCCGGTTACTATCGGAAATATTGTCACGCGGAGTTGGAGCCGGTATTGCAAGCAATCGTCGCGATCCGACAAACCGGTACTCTGGTGGAACTGACCAATCTGCTGATCCCGGGTCTGAACGACGATGAAGCCGAACTGCGCACCATGTGTGACTGGATATTTCAAAAACTTGGGGCGGACACACCACTACATTTCTCGGCCTTTCATCCGGCCTATAAAATGTCTGACCGTTCCCGGACAACCAAGAGAACTCTCGACCAGGCGCGCGCGATCGCAATTGCTTCCGGACTGCATTTTATCTATGAAGGCAATGTCATGACTGAAGATGAGGCCAATACTTATTGTCCATCTTGCGGTCGCTTACTGATTTCCCGGAGATGGAATCCAACCTTGACATCCGATCTGCAAGGTCAGTACTGCGTGTGCGGCCGCAAAATTCCGATCATTTTATGAAGGTTAATAATTTTAAAAAGGAGATTGACGAATGTTGACCCGTATGACTATCGAACTGGAACGCAGCGAGCTGCTGGAATTCCGGCAGGTATTACAACAAATGACCCAGAATCAACCAACCGTTGAGATAAAATTAAACAGCGCCGTTCGCGGTATTTGTCGTCAGATAATCTCCGAGATTGATCGTTGGGAAGAATTTAAAAAGGAAAGATGGTAATCGGGGACAGAAAAACATTGATAATTAAATTGATATTTGTAAATTCAACCTCGATATTTTTAGAAGGATTTAGCGAGGATGGCGGACGAAAAGTTGATTGATTTCGGAAGCGAGGAAAGCTGCAAGGACTATCTCGCAGCCAAATTTGATGATTTATTTCAGGGAATCAACAATCTGTATGGGAAGGAACTGATGGAGGAATTGATCCGGCGAATGGAAAAAACGGTAGCGGTTTTTCATCAGGACGTCAAGAGTCTCCTTAAAGATTTGAAACCGGTGGAACCGACACCTCCTCCGAGCGCTCCCATCCCGACCGTCTCTCCCGTGATCACCACCCCGAAAGTATCCCATGAATCGCACCCGCCGCTCGCATCCGAAAACGATGACTGGAGCAGGCATCTCAGCTGATTTTTAATAAAATAAATGAAATTGCAGGAGAAATGAATGAAAGAACTGATCAAGACCATCGCCCTGGTAATAGCAATCGTTGCCGTGGTCTATTTTTTCTTTGAATTTGAAAAAGTCAATACCAAGATGAATTCGCTGATGGAAGCCGATTCAACCCAAAAGGTGACCATTAACGATTTCGATCACGATCTGAATGATCTCGATCTCGAATTTCAGGGACGTGGAAAACACATCCAGCAGTTCCAGAAATCGCTTGAACGTATGAATGCAAAAATGGACAGTATCGATTTGGCGCTGAACGACAAGATCGAAAGCACCAACACCAGTATTGCCGAACTGAAAATGGATATCGATACACGCTTTTCCAGTATGAAATCCGAGCAGGATGCAGTCGATGAAAGATTGAGCAAATTCCAGCGCGAGACTTCCCGGACTCTGACTGATTTGCAGTCCGCTATCACCCGTATGAGCCGTGAATTCAGTGATCTGGACAAACGGGTAAAGGTATTGGAAACACCTCCGGCTCCGACCAAGAAATAACTGCATAGCGGTTTATCCGTAAGGATAATCTGAGTTGGATTCGGTTAAATAATTTTTTGGAGGGGTAGAGATTATGAAACGAGCGGATGTATTATTTCTGACGATTGCAGCAGCGCTTCTATTGGCGGCCTGCGGGGGTGAAAAAGAAGTCAAGAAAGACGAAGGTAAGAAAGAACCAGCCCGGGTCACTGCGGCCCCGCAAAAATCGAAAACTGATGACCAGCCGGCTCAAACTCCAGCTCCAACAACCTACGCCCGTCCCGCCAATCTGAAAACCTTACCACCTGATACTACCGCTGTTAAACCGGTTACGGTAACCCCCAAGCAAACTCCTGTCCCAACCTCACCTGCCAAAACGACTGCGCCGGTTGTAGATGATACCACCGTAGCTATCAGCAGCCCGACAGTAGCGTCCAAATCGGATTTAAAGGAAGAACTCCAAGACAAGCAATCCGCTGTAACACCGGTCGTTTCTGAAGCAGCCGTGCAAAAGGATAGCGCGACAGTCACGCCACCGGAAGCACCCATTCCGACGAAAACCGAAGTAGCGGCGTCCACTCTCGGCAGTCTTTTATTTGATGATATATTCTTCGATGCAAACGAAACCGGAACGCCTAGTCTGACCTTTAATTCCAATTATCTGATCACTTTAAGTAAAGTGGTCAAAGTCCTGAAAGCCGATCCTGATATCAACGTTCGACTGGTCGGACACACGATGAAGGTTGGTTCGGTTGATAAGGATGTGGAAATATCTCTGCGACGCGCAGTAACGGTTGGCAAATTAATACTCGATCTCTTCCCGGCCTCGGAAAAGGAATCCATCGCGAGTCGGATTCAAATCGTTCCGGCTGGTTCGGGAGCACTGCTGATTGAGGGCGATAACCGGGTCAGGGAAATGCTCAATCGCAGGGTCTCTATCGAGTTATTTGAAGGCGATTTGACCGGTTCCACACTGGCGGATTATATTTATCGGGCTAAAGAGACTAAACCGGCGGCGATCAGTACGGTACCCAAAATGGTCGCAAAACCGGTTGCGAAGCCTACGCCACCAGCCCCGCAGAAAGCTTCCGCCAATACAACTACCCAGGATGTCATTTATAACGACGGACAAAAACTATATAATCAAAAAAAGTACGACGAAGCCATAAGCGTATTTGAAGAATTGATCGGATTGGATCCACAGCATTCATTAGCGGACAACGCTCAGTGGTGGATTGGCGAAATTTACTACAGTCAGGGCAATTACGTCGATGCCTTGAATGCTTATCAGAAAGTATTCGATCTCGGCGATCGCAATAAAGCTGCCTACGCGCAGTTACGCATGGGTTATTGTTATTCCAGGCTTAATCAGAAGGATATGGCTGTTGGCGCCTGGGAAAAAGTAATCCGTGAATTTCCGAAAGCCACCGAAGAGGTTAGCAAAGCCCGGAAAGCACTGCAAATCGTCGGCGAGTAAAAGACTATTTTACCGTTTTAATTAATTGAAAAATCAATGAATCAGGGCGCAGCATTGATTCAGGGCTTTTTAAAAGTTGATTTGGGTCGGTTAAGTGCCGGGGGGGGGAATCGAACCCCCATGGACCGAAGTCCGGTGGATTTTGAGTCCACTGCGTCTACCAATTTCACCACCTCGGCAAAAAACGCCCTAAAATTAAAACTTTACGAATTAAAAGCAAGAAAAAAGTATTGACTGGAGGTGGTTATGTCTGAATTTCCTTATCGTACCATCAGCGAGATGTTTGTGGCGATTACGGATAAATTTGCTGACCGTCCGATGTATGGCTATAAACAGAACGATCAGTGGCTGGAACTGACTTTTGCGGAAGTCCGCAACCGGGTTGAAAAAATCAGCGGGGGACTGAAAAGCCTCGGTTTGAAACCAGGTGATCATATCGCCATAATCGCACCCAACAGTCATCTTTGGGCGATGGTCGATTATGGAGTGATCTGTGCCCGGGGAGTGGTCGTGACAATCTATCCGACCCTGACCGCCAAACAGGTTTGGTGGATTGCCCAGCATTCCGAAGCTCGCTTCCTGTTTTGCGGCGACCGTGAACAGGTCGAGAAAGTTATTCCGCTTCTGCCTGAATTACATCAAGTCGAGAAAATAATTGTAATGGACGATGCCGCCACCGATCATCCCCAGGCTATCAGTATGCAGGAACTGATGAGTATGGGGGAAGCTTATAACCGCCAAAATCCGGAAGCTTTCCACTCGGAAATCCGGCAAATTCAGGAAAACGACCTGTTGACTCTGATCTATACCTCCGGTACGACCGGCGAACCGAAAGGGGTCATGTTGACACACGGCAATCTGACCTCGAACATTGCCGGCTCTCTCCAGGTCGTCGAGGCTAATGAAAACGACACTTTTCTTTCCTTTTTACCGCTTAGTCACAGCTTCGAACGTATGGCTGGACATTACCTGGCGACCGGTTCCGGCGCGCGTATCTGCTACGCCGAAAATATCAACACCGTGGCGGCTAATATGCTGGAAGTGCGTCCGACTCTAATGACCGCGGTACCCCGTTTTTATGAAAAGGTCTATGCCAAAGTTGTCGACAACATCTCATCCTCTTCCAAAATCCGTCAAAAACTTTTTTGGTGGGCGATCGAAGTTGGTAAGAAAGTTGAAAATAAAAAGATCGACAATCAGAATCCCGGCGCGATGCTCAGTACCCGCCTAAAAGTTGCCCAAAAATTAGTTTTTTCAAAATTACAGGAAAAAGTCGGCGGGCGTCTGCGTTTCTTTGTCTCGGGCGGGGCTCCGCTTTCGAAGGAAATCGCCGAATTTTTCAAAGCCGCCGGAATTTACATTCTGGAGGGTTATGGCCTGACCGAGACTTCGCCGGTGATCGCAATAAACCCGCTGGCCCGCTGCAAGGTCGGGACCGTCGGCCCCAAAATTCCCAACATCGAGGTAAAAATTGCCTCCGATGGTGAGATTCTGACCCGCGGACCGCACGTCATGCGGGGTTATTTTAAAGATGAAGCCGCCACGCGCGAAGTCCTCGATCCGGACGGCTGGTTTCATACCGGAGATATCGGGATGATTGACAACGAGGGGTATATTACCATAACCGATCGTAAAAAGAATATCCTCGTGACATCCGGCGGGAAAAATGTCGCCCCGCAGCCAATGGAAAATGTCCTGGTAACCTCCAAGTGGATCGAGCAGATCGTCGTCATCGGTGATAAACGCAAGTTTGTCTCAGCCCTGATCGTACCGGCTTTTATGAATCTGGAAGAATGGGCTAAGAACAATAATCTGAATTACACCAGCCGTGAAGAACTGATCACCCTCCCAGCCGTGCGGGACCTCTACGATCGGATAATCGGCGAATCGATGGAAGGATTTGCGCAGTTTGAAAAGGTAAAAAAATATATCTTATTGCCATCCGAATTCACCATCGAAAGCGGGGAACTGACTCCCTCGTTGAAAGTGAAACGTTCGGTGGTCGAAAAACGTTATGCGGATTTAATTGAATCAATGTATCAGGAGGCCGAAGGTTAATTGGGTGTATCATACAAAGACGCCGGTGTCAATATCGAAGCCGGTGAACAGGCTGTCAAAGAAATTAAAGGTTTAGTTAAACAGACTTTTACCCCACAGGTGTTGACTGAAATCGGTCTTTTCGGGGGATGCTTTGCCTTTCCGTCCAAAGACTACCGCGAGCCGGTACTGGTCGCCAGCACCGACGGCGTCGGAACCAAACTGATGATTGCCAAGCAGATGAACCGGCATAATACCATCGGACAATGTTTGGTCAATCACTGCGTGAATGATATTCTGACGACCGGCGCACGTCCGCTCTATTTTCTGGATTATATCGGTACCGGCCGGTTGGAACCGGAAACAACCCGGGAAATCATTAGCGGCATGGCGCAAGCCTGTCAAGAAAACGGCTGCGCTTTAGTTGGCGGCGAAATGGCTGAAATGCCCGGGATATATAACACCGATGACTATGATTTGGTCGGCACGATCACCGGTGTCGTGGAAAAAGACCAGATGCTGACCGGCCGCGTCCACAAAGGCGACCGACTGATCGGATTACCATCCACCGGACTGCACACCAACGGATATTCGCTGGCGCGAAAGGTGCTTTTGCAGAAATATGCCGTAAACGATTATATAGCCGAATTGAACGCTACTCTCGGCGATACACTGCTGGCTGTACATCGTTCCTATTTGCATGCCATCGAGCCATTCCTGAAGGATTTGGATCTGCATGCCATCTCCCATATCACCGGCGGTGGAATTGTCGGCAACACCAAACGGGTCGTGCCGTTACCATTGACATTGAAAATTGACTGGCAGGCCTGGCAGTGGCCGCCGATTTTTGAATTGATCCGCCAAACAGGGGCGATTGAGATCGAAGAAATGCGACATGTTTTCAATCTTGGGATTGGCTTGATAATGATCTGTGCCGAACAGGCAACCGATCGATTCATAAACGGCTTGCGGCAATCCGGCGAAAAACCGGTTGTGGTCGGAGAAATCGTCTGATAGAGTACAATGCTGAATAAATTTCTTAAAAATGTTTCGATCGCAGTATTAGGTGCCGGCAGCTGGGGTACGACCGTCGCAATTCACCTGTACCATAAAAAATATCCGGTGAAACTCTGGGAATATTTTCCGGAAAACGTAGCCTATATGAATAAAACCCGACGCAATCCGCTTCTGGAAGGTATTCCCATTCCGCATACTATTCCGATTCTCAACGATCTGTCGGAAACAGTCGCGAATGTGAATTTCATCGTGTTAGCCGTACCATCGCAGTCAATGCGTTCTCTACTGGAAAATCTTAAAGATCGGGTGAGTCCGAATACGATCATCGTCAATCTGGCCAAAGGTATCGAGCAAAATACGCTCAAACGGATGAGTGAATTGATCGCCGAGGTTTTAGGGCATCCACCGGCAAAAATCGCCACACTGCATGGCCCGAGTCACGCTGAAGAAGTCGCCCGGCGGGTTCCTACTGCTGTCGTAGCAGCCTCGACCGACGAAATGACGGCCCGAATCGTGCAGGAGGTTTTCCGCTCACCGTATTTCCGCATTTATACGAATTCCGATATTATCGGCGTCGAGATCGGTGGAGCCGTAAAGAATATCATCGCCATCGCCGCCGGTATTTGTGACGGTATGAGCCTGGGTGATAATGCCAAAGCAGCCCTGATGACCCGCGGCCTGCTGGAAATCGTTCGACTTGGTCTGCGGATGGGTGGGAAAGAAGAGACTTTCGCCGGATTGAGCGGAATAGGTGATCTGATCGTGACTTGCAGCAGTAAGCACAGCCGCAACCGCTATGTCGGTGAAGAAATTGGCAAAGGTCGGAAACTCAATGACATTCTGAATGGCATGTCGATGATAGCCGAAGGCGTCACGACCTGTTTGACTGTGCATCAGATAATGGAAAAGTACGATGTCCTGATGCCGATTTCCGAAGAAATCTATAAAGTTCTTTTCAAGAATAAAGATCCACACACGGCTCTGCAGGATTTGATGAATCGCGACCCGAATCAGGAACGACATTCACTGCTGAAGCGTTAATGCCTTCGTTGAAAAATATCTTCTTTCTGTCCGGCTGGCTGATGAGCGCTGCACTTGCGGCCGAGCTGCAGATTGCCACCCCCAAACCGGTTTCCGGAACACCCCTGCTATGGAATAAATATCCACAAGCCGTATTCCATAAAAGATTGGCCAAGCCAGCGGCAGGCGATACGACGTTTTTCATCCGTGAAAATGTGGAAAATGGTTCGGCTGAGTTCGACGAAGTCGCCTTTTACCGCTTGGTGAGTACGGATTCGATAGAGATTTTCGCTGAAGTGGCTGAATTCGATGCCGGGCGCGTGACGCAAAAGGACGCCGAGAAGGTGCGCGAGAGCATGCTGAATTCGACCCCGAACGGTTCACTCAATCCCGCAAAAGGCATTTACTCCAACGAAATTGACATTTTCGGACAAACTTCCGATAAGGACGGTAATGACAAACTATTTATTCTGCTGATCGATGTCCGCGATAATTACGAAGAAGGGGTTTCCGATACCTACGTAGCCGGCTATTTCGATCCGCTCGATCAGGTTAGTAATGGTGCCAATTATGGCGAGATCATCTATATTGACACAAATCCGGCTGACGCGACCGATGAAGGCACCTTAAGTGTGGTAGCCCATGAACTCCAGCACCTGATTCATAGTAACTATGACTCGAACGAGAGTACCTGGATTAACGAGGCTCTTTCACAATTGGCGCCGCGCCTGCTCGGATTGCCGGTCAGCTCCTTCGCGGCTTATTTGAATGAGACCAATCGCTCGCTGATGGATTTTGATAACAGCCTGACCGATTATGCCAAAGTTGACCTGTTTGCTTATTATATCTATAAACGCTTCGGGTTGGATGTGATCAAAAAAATTGTCAGCAATAAAGACAACTCGCTTCCGGGACTCACTGGCGCACTCGTCTCTTCCGGCTATAGCGTGGCGACCGATGAATTGCTGCGCGATTGGTTCGTGGCCAATCTTTTAAATGATCCGGCGCTCGGCGAAGGGCAATATAGTTACGGTGGAGCAGCGATCCCGACGCTATCATCGAATTATTTTCATGCCAATTTCACCGAAGGCGAAACGATCAATCTGAATCTCAATCCGGCCGCAGCCGAGTATATCCAGTTTTATTCCGGCAGCAATATCGATTTCGAGATGAGT
Source organism: uncultured bacterium (assembly GCA_964576275.1). GTDB lineage: Bacteria > Fidelibacterota > UBA2242 > UBA2242 > UBA2242 > JAGNGI01. Next base: position 84,590 of record CAZNUN010000007.1, read on the forward strand.
TACCAGTCTTTGTACAGTTTTAATCTGGCAGTGATTAAGCATTATGAAACCCCGGAGGTGACTTTTCTGCAGCGCAGCGGTACCGGAACCTTCAACCTTTCGGATGAAAGTTTCGGAGTGAATTATTCCAAACTGAGCATCGTACCCTACTGGCCGGCCGAGATCGCAGCCGATCGAACGGTCGATATTGCTTATTCGGCAACCGGGGTTGGCGGCTACGCCGAAACCGAAATGGAATATGACAGTAATCAGGTGGATTTTTTTATTGAATTGGACGGGTCAGAAGCTGCCGAAAAATTTACCGCACTGCCGAAAAATGCCACTCTATCGGCGGTGAAAATTCTGACTTATGGCTCCGAGGCCGTGACAGTCAAAATTTACGACTCGCTGAGTGGAGCGGCTTTACAGACCATTTCCAATATTATGCCCGACGAAGCTTCCTGGACGAAAATCGAACTGGATACACCGGTTAACCTCAGCGCCATGAGTTCATTCGCAATCTCAGTGACCAGCTCGGAGAATTCGCTCGCCTATAGTTCGGCTTTAGACGGAAGCGGACATGCTTACCTGAAGTACGAAGGCATATTCTACGACTTGAGTTATTTTTCTGTAACGGATGGTTCAGAAGAAGTCACCCTGACTGGCAACTGGGCGATCCGGGCGGTGGTTCTGGCCGAGATCACGACTCCCGCGAAGTTGAGTCTTAAACCCGATTCGCTCTATTTCTGGCAAGATGAATACAGCCAGGTTTTTAGAATCAGTAACGGCGGAACCGAGATCTTGGAGTGGAATATTACGGTTGATTTGCCTAATTGGCTGGAAATCGAACCCCTTGCTGGAACCGTCGCCACGGGCAGTACCGAAGTCCAGGTGAGCATTGACCGCAATCTGTTAATGCCGGGAATGACTGAATTGTCTGTTCCGATTAATTCGACCGGCGGCGACGATACGATTTATATCAATATCCTGAATCGCAATGATTCGGCGCCACAGGCGGCGATCATGCCGGGTAGCCGGGAATTCGGAACCGGTGTCAGCCGGCTGACGCTCCGACTGTTTAATATTGGTATCGATTCCAGCGTGTTTGCTTTCCGTTCGGAGGAATCCTGTTTGCAATTTTTACCGGCCGACGGGATCATTCCGAAAAGCGATACGTTGGACGTTGAAGTGTTTTTAGATCGGCAAGGCGCAGGCGATTCCACACTGAATTTTTATTTTTTCGATGGTATCGATACACTGGAATATACGTTGACCTATCCCGGCTGGAACGGAGTAACTCTTGACCGCTTCACGATCCTGAATCCTTTTCCGAATCCATTTCTGCCGGATGAGAACCCCGAACTATATATTCCGTTTCGCCTGACGTTGAATAAAGCGGTGACTGTTCTGATCTTCAATCTGCTTGGTCAGGAAGTTTACCGATATAAAATTTCCGCTCCACCAACGGGTTTAAATGTCTGTGTCTGGAACGGCCGCGATCAGAGAAACATACCGGTAAGCAGCGGTATTTATATTATTATCATCCGCCAGGGTGGCCGGCAGGCACGCCAGAAAATCTTACTGATAAAATAATCGACACGGTCAGTAATGATTCAAATCCCGATTAACTGCCGGGTTTTATTTTAAAAAAAATTGCCAATGATTGTGAAAAACCTAAAAAATTCCTAAAATCGGACGTTGTTTTTAGGAGTGAATTAGATGAATAACGGATTTATTATTCCACAGAATTACCAGACCATTTTATCAACCGTCGAAACTGAAAAAGCGATTCTTTCATTGAAGAATTTCTTTCAACAAAACTTAGCCTTTGAACTCGACCTGATCCGCGTAACGGCGCCTTTGTTCGTTAAGGCTGGCACTGGCATTAATGACGACCTGAACGGCGTCGAAAAGCCGGTGGCATTCAATGTCAGGAATTTGGCCGGCACGCAAGTCGAAGTGGTGCAATCATTAGCCAAATGGAAACGCATGATGCTGACCGATCTGGAAATTACACCCGGTAAGGGATTGTATACGGACATGAATGCCATCCGTCCGGATGACGACCTGGATAATCTGCATTCGATCTACGTCGATCAATGGGACTGGGAGAAGGTCATGCTTCCCGATCAACGCAATCTGGATTTCCTGAAAAAGACAGTCGTTACCATTTACAACGTCATTCTGCGGACCGAAAAATTTGTCTGCCACGAATGGAATATCGAGCCGGAACTGCCGGAAAAAATCACCTTTATTCATTCTGAAGAACTACTGGAAGAATATCCCGACCTGTCTCCAAAAGAGCGGGAAAAGGCGGCATGTAAAAAATCTGGAGCGATCTTCGTCATCGGAATAGGCAATATCCTGAAAAATGGTAAACCGCACGACGGCCGCGCACCGGATTATGACGACTGGTCAACACCAACTGAAAACGGTCATTGCGGATTAAACGGCGATATTGTGGTCTATAATAAAGTGCTGGATTGCGCTTTTGAATTATCCTCAATGGGAATCCGGGTAGACAAAGAAGCCCTGCTGCGGCAGCTGCAAATCCGTAATCTTGAAGCGCGGCAAAACCTGTACTTTCACCGGCGTCTGCTGAACGGCGAACTGCCTCAGTCGATCGGTGGCGGCATCGGGCAATCCCGGCTGTGCATGTATTATCTGCGCAAAGCCCACATCGGGGAAATCCAGAGCAGTATCTGGCCGGATGAAATGATTGCCAACTGCCGCCGGCAGAATATTTTTCTGCTCTGAGTGCTTGGGCGAATGTCAGGTCAAAACCGGATCGTTTACCGGTTAGGTCGGTGCGCGTTTATTAGGCTACATAAAAGTTATTACCTTAATCCTAACCGTCAGTCGGTCTCTCGCCGCGAATTTTAAACGGAATCGGAAAAAATGAAAAAGATAGCCGGAATTGAGTACATCCCAGATAGGATATGCTATATTTAGACTAAAACCACAGACAATTCACACCGATCCGGACGTATTAAGCCGTTCCTGAGGATTAGAAATATTTTATTCATAATTAACTTTCTCGAAAATCCATTTGATTAATTATGAAATGTTGATAAGTTTTCCCCCGGTTTATGTTAAAGCCAAACAGGATAATAATAACCGAAAGGAATTAGTAAAATGAAACGTGTAATAGCAGGTTTACTGGCGCTCGTGTTGTTCGGCGGCTGTGCCAAAGATAAGACAAGCGTGAAAGCCTTCGATCCGGCCGGAATGGATTTAACCATCCGTCCGGGAGACGATTTTTATCAATATGTCAACGGCAACTGGCAAAAGAATAATCCGATCCCTTCGGCCTATAGTCAGTGGGGCAGTTTCACGATTTTGTTCGATGAGAATTTTCAGAAATTGAAAAGTATTATGGAAGAGGCCGCCTCCCGAACCGATGCCGAAAAAGGCAGCAATGTCCAGAAAATCGGCGATTTCTACGCCAGCGGTATGGATACGAATAAAATCAATTCGGAAGGCGTCAGCGGTTTGCAGGAAGAACTCGATTTGATCGCCAATATCAAAACGCAGGAAGATATTGAAAAAATCATATCGCGTTTTCATCAGTATGGAATCGGTGCGCTATTTTTCATTTTCAAGGAACAGGATCCACAGCGGAGCGACATGGTTACCGTCTGGCTGTATCAGGGCGGCTACGGATTGCCGGATCGCGATTATTATGTGCTGAATGACGGGCACTCAAAGGAAATCCGGGCAGCTTATCTGAAACATCTGACCCGCATGTTTGAATTGATGGGCGACTCTCCGGAAATCGCCGGGAAATCCGCACAAACGGTAATGAAAATAGAAACGGCGCTGGCGCAATCGGCCATGACAAATGTGGAAGAGCGCGATCCACAAGCAACTTGCAACCGGATGAACGTCGCCGGTTTACAAAAAATTGCCAAAGGATATGACTGGCCGGGATATTTTGAGGCTATTGGTCTGGCAAGGATTGATACTTTCAACGTTGCCCAGCCAAAATTCTTTACACAGGTTGGCAAGATGATCGGTAAAGTGAAGCCGGCAGAGTGGCAGACATACCTGAAATGGCATCTGATTCACGCGACGGCTTCCAAACTCGATACCAATTTCGTAAATGAAAATTTCGCCTTTTACGGCAAGTTCCTCAATGGAACTCCGGAACTCATGCCGCGCTGGAAACGGGTTTTGAATTCTACCAGCAATTCACTGGACGAGGTCGTAGGGCAGATTTACGTTGAGAAATATTTCCCGCCGGAAGCCAAAACGCGCGCCCTGGAACTGGTTGAAAATCTAAAACTCGCCTTTGGCGAACGTATCAAGAACCTGGATTGGATGAGCCCGGAAACCAAAGAAAAGGCGTTGGAAAAGCTCGGAACGTTCGCGGTAAAAATTGGTTATCCGGATAAATGGCAGGATTTTTCCGGTCTGGAGATTTCGCGCGATTCATACGTGCGCAACACTCTCAACGCCGACCACTTCAAATTTGCCCGCGATATGGCCAAGGTTGGCAAACCGGTTGACCGCACGGAATGGTTTATTCCGCCCCAGATGGTGAATGCTTTTTACAATCCGCCATTGAACGAGATTGTCTTTCCGGCGGCGATTCTGCAACCGCCGTTCTTTAATTTCGAGGCTGACGATGCCATCAACTACGGCGGAATCGGCATGGTGATCGGCCACGAGATGACTCACGGATTTGACGACCAGGGTCGCCAGTACGACAAGGATGGAAATTTGAACGCCTGGTGGACGAAAACCGATGAGGAGGAATTCAATAAACGCACCGAGGTTTTAGTCCGGCAATTCGACCAGTTCGTTCCGGTGGACACTTTTCATGTCAATGGTAAACTGACTCTGGGTGAAAATATCGCCGATCTCGGTGGAATGCTCATCGCCTATGACGCTTTGCAGAAAGCCATCGCCGGGAAAAAGGTGAAAGCGATTGATGGATTTACACCGGAACAGCGCTTTTTCCTGTCACAAGCGCAAATCTGGCGCAGTAATATCCGCGACGAGTATGCCAAACTGTTAGTCAAAACCGATCCACATTCGCCCGCTAAATTCCGGGTCAACGGACCGGTGTCGAATATAGATGCCTTTTATACCGCTTTTAATATTCAACCCACGGATAAATTATATCTCGCTCCGGAGAGTCGCGCCCGCATTTGGTAAACCGGGCGTTTAAAAAAAAGTAAAACGGCAGGGATTTCCTGCCGTTTTTATTTAATAAAGTATATTCAGTGCCTATTCGCGTCAATCCGATCCAAAGGTTACACTGGACTCCTCTGGAGATCTCCTGCGGAGCGGCAAAATATCTTATAAAGGTTCTACACCCAGACCGGGTTTTTCGGAAACGTACTGGCGCCCATCCTTGAAAATTACTCCGCGGAACGGATCGTTCGAGATCAGCAGATTGCCGTCCAGATCAGCGTAATCAATCAGCGAGCAGAGCTGCGCTCCGGCGGCAATGGCGACGGAACTTTCGATCATACAACCGATCATGATTTTCATACCGAGCGATTTAGCTAACCAGATCATACGCAGAGCCTCTTGTAAACCGCCGGCTTTCATCAGTTTGATGTTTATGCCGTCGAAAGCCTCGGCGAGTTTGGGAATATCGGAAGCGGTCTTGACGGCTTCGTCGGCGATGATCGGAACGTCAATGCGGTCGCGGATCCAGCGGGTTTCTTCCAGCATCTCCGACGGCATTGGCTGTTCGACGAACTCCACGCCATTTTTCACCAGCCATTCGATTTTTTTTATGGCGGTTTCCTTGTCTTTCCAACCTTCGTTGGCATCTACGCGGATCGGTTTGTTGGGCGCGATACTGCGCACGGTGGTGATCATTTCTTCATCGTTCGGTACGCCGACCTTGATTTTCAGGATTTTATAGGGTTCCGCTTCGCGGGTTTTCTGCCTGACGACTTCCGGAGTATCAATACCGATGGTGAAGGAAGTCAGCGGGGCTTTGGTTGAATCGAGGCCCCAGAGTTTATAAAGAGGAATATTCAGGGCCTTCCCGACCCAATCCATCAGGGCGAGGTCAATGGCGCATTTTCCAGCGGTTTGACCGTGTCCGAAGTCTTTTAAGTCGAGGCCGAACTGGGTGAATTCCCAGGGATTGAGTTTTTCGATGAGCGGGGTGGCTTTTTTTATCAGCTCGATGGTTGATTCGGGCGTTTCGTCATAGCGCACGTTCGGAGCAGCTTCGCCGATTCCCGTAATGCCGTCCTTTTCCAGATAGACAAAAACGTTGTTTTTAACATCGCTGGAGTTGCGCGAGATCGTCCAGGTATGTTTCAGATTCAAGGTTTTGACTTCGTAGCGTACTTTCATGCCCGATCCTGTGGTTTTGGTTTTCAATTGCGGGATTAATGGAAAAGCCTGCGCCATACTGGCGGCGGCAGCAGTGACGCCCAGGGTACCGATAAACTCACGTCGTTTCATTTCGATCCTCTTTATATTAATTTCTAATCACGGTGCAATTTAATCTCTTTAACGTAACCGGTCAAAGCTTTTTCAGCGGTCAGGTGAAATACTTGCAGCTTGTACCGTAAAAAGAAATGTCATAAAATCCGGTGTATTGAAACTGCGAGTAAATTCTAAATCAACGGAGATTATTTCGGATGGAAGAGACTCAATATAAAATTTATCCTTACCGCTGGATTGTGCTGGTGGCTTTTATGATCGTTATCGCCGTCAATCAACTCTGCTGGATTACCTTTGCGCCCATCACAGGCAGTGCCGCTGGATTTTACGGCGTTTCCGATCTCAGCATCGGTTTATTGTCGATGATTTTTATGATTGTGTATATCTTCATATCGATTCCGGCTTCGTGGATTATCGATACTTGCGGAATCCGGATTGCAGTCGGAATCGGGGCCGCTCTGACCGGCGTTTTCGGGATGATGCGCGGTCTGCTGGCGACGAATTACAATTACGTACTAATCGCTCAAATCGGATTGGCCGTCGGGCAGCCATTTATTTTGAATTCCATTACCAAAGTGGCGGCGCGCTGGTTCCCGATTGAAGAGCGGGCGACTGCTTCAGGTCTGGGTTCGCTGGCGATGTATGTCGGTATTATAATCGGGATGGCGCTAACGCCCTACCTGACGATTCAAAACGGGATTGCCGGAACATTATTGCGTTATGGAATCGTCTCGGCGATCGGAACGATTATTTTCTTTGGGTTGGTGAAAGAACATCCGCCGACGCCGCCCTGTCCGCCCGGGCAGGAAGACCGGGCGTTGGTCATCGATGGTCTGAAGCAAATGCTGAGGATGAAAGGATTTCAACGCCTGATGCTGGTATATTTTATTGGGCTGGGCGTTTTCAACGGCGTCACGACCTGGATCGAGAATATCGTCCGCCCGCGCGGTTTTTCAATCACCCAGGCCGGACTGACCGGCGGCTTGATGATAATCGGCGGCATAGTTGGGGCTTTAATTGTTCCGGCGCTGTCAGATCGGGTTCGCAAGAGAGTACCGTTCATCATTATGGCGCTGGCGGGCGCGACGGTGGGATTTGTCGGGGTCACGTATGCACCGGAATATGGACTATTACTGACTTCGGCTTTCATAATGGGATTTTTCCTGTTGAGCGCCGGGCCGCTGGGTTTTCAGTACGGCGCGGAAATCTCTTATCCAGCCCCGGAAGGAACCTCCAACGGATTATTGCTGTTGATGGGGCAAATCTCGGGCGTACTCTTTATTTTTGGAATGGATGCGCTCAAGGCACCGCAATCCGGTTCGATGACTGTTCCGCTGCTGATTTTAATCGGGCTAATGGTTTGTTGTACCCTGCTCAGCATCAATTTGAAAGAATCGAACTTGCTTCAGAAATAAAATAAAAAAGGCTGCTCGAACAAGCAACCCCTTTTTAAGGTGCAGTTGACACTACTGCAGTATTATTAAGTCTCCATGGCCGTTGTCAGATGTATCGGATCAATCTTTCAATTTCAGTAATTGTATTTTTATCGCGATGGTTAGAATCGGAAACTAAAATCCGGTTACAAAAAATATTTACTCGTCGGTGCGCGAAAATATTACAGGCATTTGTCGGAAAGTAGTATTAATTTTATTACAGTTTTATGAAATGTTGAACTGTCATATTTCAAAAGGAGTAAGTATGAAAAAGTTAATTTTGAGTGTAACGGTCGCAATGTTGCTGGTCAATCTAAGCTATGGATTTGGCCTGGGTATCATGCTCGGCGAACCATCCGGTCTAAGCGCGAAATACTGGATGGGTGAGAAGAACGCCATTGCCGGCGGTTTGGCCTGGTCGCTCGGCAACAGCGACTCGAACGGCGGTTATCTCCATTTGCATGCCGACTACCTGATCCATAACAATAACCTGATCAATATCAGCGGAACGACCCTGCCGTTTTATTATGGATTGGGCGCCGGGATTGGCTTCGCCAGCGACGTTTATCTAGGAGCGCGGATTCCGCTGGGAGTTGAATATTTCTTTGGCGGTAAAAAATTCGACGCCTTTTTTGAATTGGTACCGGTGGTCGGTTTGCTGCCCGGTTTCGGGATTGGCGTCAATGGCGCGATCGGACTGCGATATAACTTTTAACTAAGCGCTGTCATTTACTGAAAATGGTCAGGGCGGTATTTCTCTCTGACCATTTTTCTTTATCTATAGGGAGTGCGCCAATAATATTGGCGCGTGCGTTAACACTGTTAACGCAGTCCGGGAAAGAAAATAGGGAGTGCGTCAATAATATTGACGCGTACTTTAAAGTAAACGAGCAGGATTTCTTTCCTTACTTCGTTCGGAAACGCGTTAACACTGTTAACGCAGTCCTGAAAAGAAAAACAAGAGCGCTTTCGATGCCTTTTACTACAAAAATAATATTTGGGCTGTTGTAACAATTTTGAGAATGAATTATATTCTAAGTACCATGGAGATATATAAAACCTACGAACATAATCCGCCCCATTTATTCCGGGAAAATGGTATCTATTTCATAACCGCATCGGCCTATAACAAATTACATCATTTAAAAGATGCTCTTGCGAAGACATTTTTACTCGGATCAATTTTCAGGGCTTTTAGCGAAGCCGGTTGGGAAGTGACTGACTGGGTAATTCTTGATAATCATTATCATTTGTTACTTAAAGCGAGCGAACGACCGGAAAAGTTACCCGAAATCATCCGTGCGATTCATCGGTTTTCGGCTATTTATATCAGGAAAAACGGATTTGCTGAAAAAGGTGCAATTCAGATTTGGTATAATTACTGGGACAGTTGTGTAAACACACTTGGAGATTTCTATAATAGTGTTCATTATATATGGCGTAATCCGGTAAAACATGGCTATGTGACCGATCCATTTCTGTGGGAGTTTGGCAGTTTTCGCACTAGATTCAGATCAGAGTCGGATTATTGTACAAAGATCATGTCGGAATATCCAATAGACAAGCTCAAGTACCGGGACGATTTTTAAAGTTATAATATGGAGTGCGCCAATAATATTGGCGCGTGCGTTAACACTATTAACGCAGTCCGGGAAAGAAAATAGTGAGTGCGTCAATAATATTGACGCGCACTTTAAGGTGAACGAGCAGGATTTATTTCCTCACTACGTTCGGAAACGCTCCGGCTGGAGTTCCTGTGGAACATTAACATTGTTAATGCAATCCCAGTCAGATTGAATCTACGCCAACAGCAGGTCTTTAAACTCGTGGTATTCGCTGAAAATGGCTTTAGATAAAAGCGGGCGTTCCAAAAATTTTTCCAGGCGATCGGGAATAGCGACCGGTTTGCCGATGACCGGTTCGACAACGTCGCCGAACTTGGCCGGGTGCGCGGTTTCCAGGAAAATCCCGGTTTCGGTTTCCGGGTGACGGGCGAGATAATTATGGATTCCCAGGTAACCGACCGCGCCGTGCGGGTCGAGCACGTAGCCGTTATTCTGATAGACGGCGGCCATCGCGGCGCGGGTTTCATCGTCGCTGAAATATTCACCGGCGAGGTCGCGGCGCATGTTTTCGACCGAATTGTCATAGAGCGCCAGCATACGGGCGAAATTGCTGGGATTGCCGACGTCCATGGCATTGGAAATAGTCTGGACGGAAGCGCGCGGCTCGAATGCGCCGCTTTTCAGGTAATCGGGAACGACGTGATTGATATTGGTGGCGGCCACGAAACGCGCGACCGGCAGGCCCATTTTCTTAGCCATCAGTCCGGCCGTCAGGTTGCCGAAATTGCCGCTGGGCACGCAGACCGCGATATTTTTGTCGTAGAAAGCGCGAATCTGGCGCACGGCATTGAAGTAGTAAAAAGTCTGCGGGATCAAGCGCGCGATATTAATCGAATTGGCGGAACTGACCGTCAGCGCTTTTTGAATATCCGGATCGACTAAGGCGGCTTTCACGAGGCGCTGACAGTCGTCGAAAGTGCCGTCGACTTTTAAAGCCAGTATATTTTCGTTTAGAGTCGCGATTTGTTTTTCCTGGATCAGGCTGATCTTGCCAGCCGGGTAAAGCACGATGACATTGATGCCGGGCACTTGGTAGAAACCATTGGCGACGGCACTGCCGGTATCGCCGGAAGTGGCGACCAATATAGTCAATTTGCGATTGTCATTGCGAATGAAATAGGCCATCAGGCGCGACATGAAGCGCGCGCCGACGTCCTTGAAAGCCAAGGTCGGGCCGTGAAAGAGTTCGAGCGTTTTTATATTATCGGTAATATCGACCAGCGGTGTTTCGAAATTGAGGGCATCGTCGACAATGCCGCGCAGGACATTCAGCGGAACATCTTCACCCAGCAGGGCTTTGGCAATTTCGAAAGAAAGGTCCTGAAAAGTCAGATCCGGTAAATCACTCAAAAATTTTTCAGACAATTGCGGCAGAGATTCCGGCATGTAAAGGCCGCGGTCGGCGGGCATGCCAATCAGGACGGCTTCCTGCAAAGAAACGGTGTGGTGGCGGTCGGCGGTACTGCAATAGCGCAAAATTTTATCCTTCCCGGGCGATGATTTCCGGGCCTTGGGTGTTGATATGGGAAACGTAGACCTGGTTGCCGATGCCGTGATTGTTCATGACCGACTGCATGGCTTGCGCGATTTGCGTCGCTACGGTCTGCGAGGCGGAAAGCGCGAAGACCGACGGCCCCGAACCGGAAATGCTGCAACCGAGAGCGCCGTTAGCCAGCGCAGCTTGTTTCAATTCGTAAAAATGCGGAATCAATCCGGCGCGCTGTGGTTCGATGACTACGTCCTGCAGGGCGCGGCCGATCAAAGCATAATCGTGGCGAAAAAGTCCGGCGACCAGGCCGGCGGTATTGGCCCACTGCCGGATGGCCTCTTTCAACGGTACGTTCGGCGAGAGAATGTTGCGGGCGTCGGCGGTGCGGACTTCGACTTCCGGGTGAATAATCGTGCAGAAAAGGTTTTCCGGAACCGGCAATTCCACGATGTCGGGCGGTTGATTCTCCGACGGAGTCCGGCCACTGCCGGAATCCCGAATCAGCACAAACCCGCCGAAAAGAGCTGGAGCTACGTTATCGGCATGCGCGGCTCCGCAGGCTACTTTTTCCGCTTGCATGGCGATGCCGAGCAGTTCGGCTTTCGTGAGCCGGTTATCGAAAAGCGCATTGATGGCAAAGAGCACGGCGACTGCGCTGGCGGCGCTGGAACCCAGTCCACTGCTGAGCGGCATTTTCTTATGCAGTTCAATGGCAACGCCACGGTCGGATTGAATGGTTTCAAGATAGCGGATGGCGGCGAAGCCAGCCGTGTTTTTCGCTGCGGATTTTGGTAACTGGCCGCCGTCACCGGTTATAGATGTGATTTCGACGCCGGGTCGAGCGCTCAACGAAACTTTTACGACGTCGCCCGGTTCATGGACGGCGAACCCGAAAACATCGAAGCCGCAGGCCACATTCGCCACCGTGGCGGGAGCAAATACGGTAACCGATTTCATCAGAAACTCTTACTTTTCAATACGGCGTTGGCAATCTTGAAAATGTCGGCCATGACCCCGGCGGCGGTGACTTCCGCGCCCGCACCCGCGCCTTTGATGACTAACGGATTTTCGGAATAGCGGGTGGTCGTGAAGGCGATGATGTTGTCGCTGCCGCTCAATGAATAAAAAGGATGTTCGGGGCCGACCTTCTCTAACTTCAGGACGGTTTTTTCGTTTTCGTAAATCGCGATGTAACGTAAAACTTTACCTTCGGCATGCGCCTCATTCAGCATTTTCTCGAAATAAGCATTGGACTTATCGAGTTCCCCGAAAAAGGCTTCAATCGAAGGCGCGTTTAAACAATTTTCCGGCAGGATCGGTTCGATTTGAATATCGGAAAGTTCGGCGGGAATGCCGATTTCACGGACCAGAATCAGGGCTTTGCGGGCGAAATCGAGGCCGCTGAGGTCGTCACGCGGGTCGGGTTCGGTAAAGCCTTTGGCCTTGGCCTCGCGCACGATGTCGCTAAACCTGCGGCCTGGTTTGAAATTATTGAGAATATAACTGATCGTGCCGGACAGGATGGCTTCGATGCGCAGAATCCGGTCGCCGGAGTTGATCATGTCGCGCAGGGTGCTGATAATCGGCAGGGCTGCTCCGGCATTGGTTTCATACAGAAAATGGACGTGTTTGCTTTTTGCCAGGTCGCGAAATTTGACGTACTGCGCGTATGAACTGGTGTTGCCGATTTTATTGGCGGTGACGACCGAAGTCCGCCCGGCGAGCAGGTGTTCGTACTGAGCGGCGACTTCGGTGCTGGCGGTGCAGTCTACGAAGACATTGTTATCCAGATTCAGTTTTTTAATTTCGGACAGCAAGGCCGGCAGATCGGTTTTTACGGCGGAATTGTTCAGGGCATTGCGCCAGTCATTCAGGTCGATACCGTCCTTCTCGATCAGCATTTTGCGACTGTTGGAAAGACCGACGACTCTCAGGTCCAGGGCGTGATTTTCAAGCAGATAAGCATAGTTTGCTTTGATTTGTTCGAGTAGGGTGGAGCCGATCAGCCCGACCCCGAACTGGAACAGATTGACCCGGATTTTTTTGGCAAAGAAAGCGTTGTGAATGGCGTTGAGCGCCGGCACTTCGTCTTTCTGGTCAATGACAATTGATATATTGAGTTCGGAAGATCCCTGGGCAATCGCGATTACGTTTATGGTTTTTTCACCGAGGGCGCTGAAAAGGCGACCGGCCAGGCCGGTGGTCTTGCGCATTTTTTCACCGACCACGGCTATGATGATCAGATCGTTTTCGACTTCAACCGGATCGACCCGGCGCAGTTCGATTTCCAGGGCGAATTCGGCTTCGATGGCGGCTTTGGCTTTCGGCACCGATTCGTGTAAAATGGCCACGCAGATCGAATGTTCCGACGAAGCCTGGGAAATTAAAATAACGTTTACGTTGACTTTAGCCAGCGCGCCGAACAGACGCGAAGAAATGCCGCTGACGCCGATCATGCCACTGCCCTGGACGGTCAATAGGGAAATATTCCGGATGGAAGTAATGCCTTTGACGAAACCGCCGTTGCCGGAAGGATTTTTACGAATCACCGTTCCGGGGAAATCCGGATTGAAAGTATTCATAACACGCACCGGAATCTTTTTGTCGATAACCGGCTGAATCGTCGGCGGAAAAAGCACCTTGGCACCGAAGTGACTGAGTTCGACCGCTTCTTCGTAACTCAGTTCCGACAGTGAAAAAGCCTCTTTGACTTTGTGCGGATCGGCGGACATGAAACCGTTGACATCTGTCCAAATCTGAATTTCTTCGGCATCCAGAGCCGCTCCGATCAGGGAAGCGGTCAGGTCGGAACCGCCGCGTCCCAGGGTGGTCGTTACGCCATCTTCAGTAGCCGCAATGAAACCGGTGACAACCGGAATGCCGGCTATATTTTTGAAGAAATCTTGGATTTTCGGATTGGTTATATTCGGAAGTATATGGGCTGTTCCGAAATGATCGTCAGTAACCAGGAACTGCCGGGCATCGACATAATGGGTGGAATAACCGGCTTGCCGGCCGTAAGCGGCGATGACGGTATTGGATAGCCTTTCGCCGAAACTCAGGATCAGGTCGAGCGATTGCCCGGAAAGTTCTTTCAACAGAAAGACTCCGTGAATTACGTCCTGTAATTCGGCCAGTAAAGTGTCGATTTCGGCGATAACTGATTCGCGCTCGTTGCCTGGAAACGCCTTTTCAATAAACCCGGTATGACGGTTGCGAATTTCGCCGAAGATGGTTTTATAAGTCTCATCGCGTTTGGCGGCCAGACGACTCATTTCCGTCAACTGGTCGGTAACCTTGCTGAGCGCCGAAAACACTGTGATTATGGTTTGCCCGTCGCGGATTTCCCGGTCGACGACCTGGAAAATGGTTTTAAGGTTTTCCGGTTTACCAACCGAAGTGCCGCCGAATTTTAAGACTTTCATACCTGTCTTTCCATCAGTTTGTCAATTATTCAAATATTTCGTCGAAAAATACGATATTTTAAGTAACCAGAAAAGTATAATGCAGGTTGAAGATTGAAGGTTGTAGAGCTCAAATTGTAAATTTCAAATCGGCGGTTAAGGAGAGTAGGAGTATGCCAATAACATTGGCGCATAAAAACGGTTGGTTGTGGATATATTCTTTCTTCGCCGTGAGCAGAACCTTCAGAAAGTCTCATATAGTTTGATGAAAAAGTTGAGATTTGCGACTCGACTTTCTGAAGGTTAGATTACTTGAAGGTCGTCGTTACTTGAAAAATGTTGTGAACGATAATAAATTCAAGCGTTACGAGAATAATTCGAAATTGTAAATTCAGAAAAAGAACCATGCCGGAGGAAGAATATAAATTTTATCACTTATATAACCGTGGTTGTAACCGGGAATTGATATTTTTCAAAGATGCACATTATCGTCTTTTAATGAGAAAAATTAAGGATAATTCAGAAAGATTTGCTCTTAGAATTATCGCTTACTGTTTAATGCCGAATCATTATCACTTGATGATAGGAGCGCCTGTCTCAGAACCTTCCGAAAGTCAGGAAAAGGGGTTAATGAAAAACGGTAATTTATCTTCCAGACTTTCGGAAAGTTCGCACGCAATTTCTTACTTTATGCAAAGAGTATTTAGCGGATATGTCCAAACTGTGAACCTGGATATGTATCGAAAGGGCACTCTGTTTGAATCAAAATACAAATCCAGATATATTGATAAAGAGGAATACTTGTTACAGTTGGTGCGTTATATTCATGCTAATCCAGTGCTGGCAGGATTATGTGCAAATCCCGAAGATTGGGAATATTCAAATTGTAAAGAATGGCTGGATCTGCGAAAAGGGAAACTATTCGATCGTGCATTTTTCAATAGTTATTTTCAAAATAATGAACAATATCAGGAATTCTTATACTCTTACACAGCAGAGAAACTGACCATAAAGGAAAAAAGTAAATATGGTTTTGATGAGGATTGAAATAAAACCTTCAGAAGGTCTCAGATAGGTTTTCTGAAGGATCGAAAATTGCGACTTAACCTTCTGAAGGTTTGTCCTACGATTTCATCAGCACTTTTCCGATAATCGCGACGGAATGGTCAATCTGCTCCCTGGTGATGTTAATGGCAGGCATCAGGCGCTGAACAGTCTGGTGTGTGCAATCGAGCGGCAGGCTCTGGAAGTAAGTAAAATTTAAGGATGCCAAACATCAAGGAAATCGGTGATATTCATTGAGAAAAAGTTTTCATTTCGAATTGGGTCGGGAGTTCTCGAAATCAGTACGTTGAAGTCGGCGTGGATCAGATTGGTCACGGTTCTGAATCTTTCGACATCCTCCTGACGTGGCGCAGAAGTGAGTTTGATCTCGAATGTCCACAATTTTCCATTGATGATAATTATCAGATCGATTTCCTGGCCGTCGCGGGTTCTTAAAAAATACGGCCCCTCGAATGGAATGGCTTTATTCTGAAGTCTGATCAGGATTTGCCCGATGATCCAGCCCTCCCAGCTGAATCCAACCCAGGGCTTACCCAGCAAATCATCGAATGAGGTTGTTCCTAATAAATTGTGAAGCAAACCCGAATCGCGGAAGTAGACTTTGGGGCTCTTTGTCAGGCGTTTTTTTATATTGGTGAAATATGGATTCACCCGGCGAATGAGGAAAACCTGATCTAAATAATCCAGGTAACTATTGACAGTATGATAGGTAACTCCGAGACTCTTGCCAATCTGGCTGGCATTCCATAACAAACCATTATTGATTGCCAGCATTTTCATAAGGCGTAGAGTCATTTGAGGAGTGGACGGTAAACCCCACGTCGGAAGATCGCGCATCGCTAAAAGGTTTAGGTAATTATTCTGCCAGATCGGGAATTGTTCGGATTTCAGAATTCCACCATCCGGGAATCCGCCCATCAGCCAAAGATCATCCGGTGAAATTTCTGATATTTCCTGAATAGAAAATGGTGAGAGCTCGCATAAAGCGATTCTTCCGGTTAAAAATTCCGATACTTGTTTCATTAAACCCGGCGAGACTGATCCTAAGATTAAAAATCGGCCGGGTTGATCTCTTTTCAAATCGATAACACTTCTGATCCGTTGAAAAATCTCCGGGTAATTTTGGGCTTCATCTAAAATGATCATCACGTCAGTGGACACTATTTCGTTCCAAAGAATATCCAGTCGGACTTTTTCTTCTTCCAGTTCAAGATCGAAGTATCTGCCGGGAAATTGTTTCGCCAAGGTCGTTTTTCCGACCTGACGCGGACCGATTAATGCCACTGCCGGAAACTGTTTAAGGCGGGTTTCGATGATTTTCTTTAGTTCACGTTCAAACATCGCTGACAATATAGAAATTAATTTCTATATTGTCAATAGTCGTGCTGAAATTGAATAGATTTGAGTAGTCTTTCTGATCTCACTACAGGGCTCTGCTCCATACTGAACAAGGCGCAAAATACATTCCGGAGCTGGAGCCCCGGAACGAGAATGAACATGCGTAAAACCTTCCGAAGGTATCAACCGAATTTCCTGAAAATTGAACGATTCCGACTCGACCCATATTAACGGTTGTGTACTGGAAAAGGAAAAACGGAGCGCGCCAATAACATTGGCGCAAGCGTTAACGCTGTTAACGCAATCCGTTGCTTGGTTTTCAACAGGTATTAAACTTAATGAGAGAGCTAAAGGCAAATCAATCAGGTTTGATAATCAGACAGCGCTTAAAGGATTCTGGCGTGATCTTCAGAAAGTTTACTTATTTGTTTTAAAACCATTTGATTAATCTGAACTAAAAATATAAATTCTTACTAGTAAGTACTTCTGGATGAAAAAATAGAGGCGGAAATGGGGAAAATAATTATATGAAGGGAAGATAAATTATGGATGCGATACTTTTTAGTGCAAACCCGCGCAGAGTACAAGTTAAAGATGCAATAGATCATCTTATTAATCATGGCGAACTTTATTGGGAAGTTGGTTTTTCGATTAAGCGTAAAGAATTTTCTTTTCCAATTTTTGGATATATTCATATATGCGGAAATCAAGTAAAATATATTGCAACGATTAAAGATATTATTCCTTTTTCCCCAAGTCACTATGAAGATGAAATCCTATCTAGAGAGATAAAACCCGCAGTTTGGATTAGGGAATGGAAATATAACATAAATAGTTGTAAGTATTATCCATGGAAAAATGCATTAATTATTACTAAGATTGAATCATTTTCATTTAATACATATCAAATCGAAAAATTTAAAGGTGGACCTGTTCGTCATCCGCCACAGGGTTATATAAGAGTACTACCTCCGACTATCACTAATCAATCATTTATATCTGAGAAAGTAAATGATGATATTTTTCATAAACAATTTGTGTATGAAAAACCATCTCTTGCTGAACGCAATCTTGAAGATTTTGTCATAACGCAGCTACAAAAAATCGAACCTGAACTGATTTTAATAGATAGGCAACTTGTTACTCAAGCAGGAAGATTAGATATTCTATGTCGGGATAAAGAAGGTTGGTACGTAGTAATTGAATTAAAAAAATATCTGGGAACAGATCAGGTCGTAGGTCAAATACTAAAATATATAGGTTGGGTACAAGATTTTTATAAAACTAATAAAGTCCGTGGAATTATTATTGTTGGTAAAAAGGATATCGCATTATCCTATGCTGTAAAAGCAGTACAAAATATCCAAGTAAAAGAATTTAAATTATCCATTGAATAATGAAATAACTGAATAATAAATCATATTAATAGATCAACAATAAAATTTAAGGCCATACAAAATGGGTAATAAAATAACGCCACAAATAAAAATTGGAACACTAGGAGAACTACTTGTTCAGATTCGTTTATTACAGTTTGATGTCCAAGCTGCCGCACCATTAAAGGATTCTGGAAATGACCTTATTGCTGTAAGGGGGGAGTCCTTTTGTGGAGTTCAGGTTAAAACATCAACGAAAAACGAATTTCAAGCGAATAATCTGCCTGAGCATTATCATATACTTGCATTAGTAAATCTTCAAAGCAACGAGAGTGATATATTTCTTGATCGGTCTGAGGTTTTCCTTGTTCCGCGAAATATCGTCGACAAAGGTGGTATTCCTGCTGATCTCAGACCGTATCAATTAAATCAACAATTAATTGACAATCTTTTTTAAACATTAAATCCTTCAGAAAGTCTCAGATGGATTTTCTTGAAGGTTGAGAATTACGACCCGACTTTCTGAAGGGTTTGGCTTACGATTCTACCAACGCCTGTCCGATAATCGCGACGGCTTTGTCAATCTGCTCCCTGGTGACATTGATGGCGGGCATCAGGCGCAGAACGGTCTGGTGCGTGCAATTAATCAACAGGTTTTGCGCACGGCACTTGTCGACGATTTCCGCGCCGGGTTTAGTCAATTCGACGCCCAGCATCAAACCCAGTCCGCGAACATCACGAATCAACGGCGTCTGGCTTTTCAATTCTTCGAGTTTCTGCCGGAAATATGCGCCCATTTCAACGGCATTATCGAGCATATTTTCTTCATGAATAGCCTGAAAAACCGCTACCCCGGCCGCGCAAGCCAGCGGACTGCCGCCGAAGGTCGAACCGTGATTGCCGGGCTGCAGAATATCGCAGTATTTACGCGCCACGACGAAAGCGCCGATCGGCATACCGCCGCCCAGGGATTTGGCGAGCGTCATGACATCCGGTTGCACGTCGTAATTCTGGTAGGCGAACATCTTGCCAGTGCGCCCGATTCCGGTCTGAACTTCGTCGATTATCAGCATGGCGTCGAAACGATTGCACAAGTCACGGGCTGTCTGGAGGAATGCGGGCGCAAGCGCCGTAATACCGCCTTCACCCTGGACGGTTTCCAGCATGATTGCGGCTACATTATCGTTCATCAGGCCGGTCAGCATCGCACAGTCATTGATATCGCAATAAACGAAACCACTCAACAGCGGGTCGAAACCTTTCTGGTATTCGCTCTGGCCGGTCGCAGTGACGGTGGCGAGCGTACGCCCGTGGAAGGAATTATTCAGTGTGATAATCGTTTTCTTGTGTGGATTGCGTTTGCGGACTAATTTCAGCGCGCCTTCGTTGGCTTCCGCGCCGCTGTTGCAGAAGAAAACCTGCCCGTCAAAACTGTCCTCAATAATGAGTTTGGCGAGTTCGCCGGCTTTCTCATTATAATAAACATTCGGGACGTGCATGATTTTATCTAATTGCTCATGCAGAGCGGCCACAACTTTCGGGTGGCAATGGCCGACGTTGCCGCTGCCCCAGCCCGGGAAAAAGTCGAGATATTCGCGGCCTGCGTCGTCCCAGACCTGCATCCCGAGCCCTTTAACCAGTGTGATCGGAAAACGTTTGTAGGTTTTCAGTACATAATTATCGAATTCTGTCCGTTCCATCTTTTAGAATCTCCGTTCCTATACCTTCTTTAGTAAAAATTTCCAATAACAATGAATGTTTGACGCGTCCGTCGATGATATGGCCTTTATTGACGCCGAATTTCAGAGCATCTAAGCACGAATTGACCTTGGGAATCATGCCACCGTCAATCACGCCTTCGGCGATCAGTTTCTCGGCTTCCCGGCGCGTAATGGTGCTGATGATACTCTTTTCATCTTTTGCATGGCGCAGAATCCCGGGTGTATCGGTCAAATAGACTAATTTGCGGGCGCCGATTGACGAAGCGATTTCGCCGGCAACCAGGTCGGCATTGATATTGTAACTCTGACCGTCATCGCCCAGGCCGAGCGGAGCGATAACCGGGATTTTTCCGGCAGCCAGAATATCATTGAGGATGCCGGCATTGATATAGCGAACCTGTCCGACGAACCCAAGGTCAATGGGCGGTTCATCGTTGTCCGGCAATGGACTGCCGGTAACTAATTTGTCGACACGGATCAGGCCGTTGTCCAATCCGGAGATGCCGACCGCATCGCCATCCATTATATTCAGCAGATTGACGATGTGCGCATTGATTTTATGCGCGAGGACGTCTTCCACAACTTCCATAGTTTCGCGGTCGGTCACGCGTAATCCATTAATGAATTGCGGTTTGGTGCCGCGCCGGTTCATGGCTGCGGTGATAGCCTTGCCGCCGCCGTGAATGATGACCGGTAGCCAGCCGACGTATTTCATGAATACGATGTCCTGCAAGACGGCTTTCATCGCATTTTCACTGTCCATGATGCTGCCGCCAAATTTGATGACGATCTTCTTGCCGCGAAAAGCCTTGATGAAAGGCAGGGCTTCAATCAGTACCGCGGCTTTGCCGATTATTTTCTGCATATAAATCCTTTACTTTTTTTAACCGCAGAGAGCGCGCCTGCCCGACTGATTTGTTCAGGCGGGGAGATTGTATTAATTTCAAAATTCAAATTGCAAATATATGATTTCAAATTGAAAATTTTTCCGCAGGTTCTTACCGTTAAAGAGTCTTGTCTATTAACATTTATGTTCGTTTGTGGTAAAAACTCTGTGCGCCCTGTGATGAATTGTTCATGTTAAGTGTGATACTGAGCGTTAATTTTAACGTAATCGTAGGAGAGGTCGGTCGTGTAAACCACGGCTTTGGCTGAACCGAGATTACAGTCCAGGACAATGTCAAGATCAACCGGTGTCATTATTTGGTGAATTTCAGTTTTCTTGAGAGCGATTGGTTCACCTTGGCGATAAAGATATACGCCGTTGATGCTCAGATCGGCGACGGTCGGCTCGAAATGCGCAAAGACCATTCCGGCCGCCGAGAGAATCCGGCCCCAGTTCGGGTCGCACCCGAAAAGAGCTGCTTTGACCAGCATCGAGTTGGCAATCCCGAACGCCATTTTACGGGCGTCGGCGAAATCATCGGCGCCATTGACGGTTACGGTCACGAATTTGGTAGCGCCTTCGCCGTCGCGCACGATAGATTTGGCCATTTCGGTCATTAGCATAAATAGAGCCTGCTCGAATATTTCCGCCGCGGGGGAATTCTCGGTAATCGGCGGATTGTGCGCCTGACCGTTTGCCATTATCAGGGCAGTATCGTTGGTGCTGGTGTGACCATCGACCGTGATCATGTTGTAGGAATGCTCGACGGCCGCGGCGAAAGATTTTTCCAGCAGAGCAGGGTCGATGGCGGCATCGGTGGTGACGAACGCCAGGGTTGTGGCCATATTCGGAGCGATCATGCCGGAACCTTTGGTAATGCCGCACAAGGTGACTTCCACATCTTCGACATTGATTTTTATCCCGAAGGATTTTTCGACGGTGTCGGTGGTGAGAATGGCTTCGGCGCAGGCGGCGCCATTTTCCACACTGAGGTGCGGTACGAGGTGCGCGATGCCGTTTCGCATTTTATCCATGTCCAGAAGATGGCCGATAACGCCGGTGCTGGAAGCCAGAATCAATTCCTGAGGAACATCAATGGCGTCGGAAAGCAGCCGCAGCGTCTCATGTACATCGTCCAGACCCTGTTTGCCGGTACCGGCATTGGCATTGCCGGAATTGATGATGAGCGCCTGCAGGCGATTGCCGGTCTTATGCAGATTTTCCATTGCGACGATTAACGGTGCGGCTTTGACGGCATTAGTTGTAAATTTTGCCGAACAGAGCGCCGGAACCGCGCTTTTAATGACGCAAAGATCTTTGCGTTTGCGCTTGAAGCCGGCATGCATTGCAGCGCCTGTAAAATCTTTCGGATCGGTGATCTTGGGATTATCATAGAAATTCATAGCGAATCTATCCTTATAAAAATCCGGTTGTTTCAGGATAACCAAGCATAATGTTCATGTTCTGGACGGCCTGACCGGAAGCGCCTTTGATTAAGTTATCGATGGCGCTCAGTAAAATCAGCCGGTTGCCGACCACTTTCAGGCCGATGTCACAGAAATTGGTATAAGCCACGTTTTTAATCTGTGGCGGAAAGTCGGGTTCGGTGATTCTGACGAATGGTTCTTTTGCGTAATAATCGTGATAAAGCTGCCGGACTTCGGCTTCGCTTGCCGCCCGGTTCAACTGCGTAAAAATTGTGCTGAAAATCCCGCGTGTGATTGGAACGAGATGCGGCACGAAAACAATATCAACCGGCTTGCCGGCAACCTTGGACAATTCCTGCTCGATTTCCGGTTCGTGCTGGTGGCTGGCGATTTTATAAGCGCTGACGTTTTCGTTGCATTCCGGAAAGTGAAAAGCCGGTTTAGGGGCCTTGCCGCCGCCGGAAATACCGGTTTTGCTGTCCGCGAAAATCGCCTCCGGCGCAATTAGCCCGGCTTTTAACGCCGGTATCAACGCCAGATCAATACCCGTCGGGAAGCAACCCGGATTGGCGACCGCTTGTGCAGCCTGAATTTTAGTCCGGTTGACTTCGGGCAGACCGTAAACGAAATCCACCAGATGCACGGTATCGCAATGATCGAGGCCGTAGGCGGCTTTGAAAGCCTCTGGAGTGTTCAGGCGATAATCGGCGCTCAGGTCGATTATCTTTTTACCGGCGGCCAGAAAATCCGGCATGAAAGTCATTCCGGTGGTGTGCGGCAGACCGAAGAAGACCACATCGCTTTCGGCGCAAATGGCTGATGTTTCAATCGGAGAACAAACAATATCGCAGAGACCTTTCAGTGCCGGATAGAGATTCGAGAACGGCACGCCCGGATTCTGATGTACGGCTAATTTAGCAATTTTTACCTGCGGGTGGCGCAGGAGAATTTTAACTAATTCAAAACCGGTATAGCCGGATGCACCGACAATTGAAACGCGGATTTTTGCATTCATTTCTGCTCTCCGAATTGCTGAGCGACGATGCGATAGGCTTCCCGAAAGGTGAGACCCTTTTCGACCAGTTCGTAAACTTTGGCCGTGGCGAATAGTTCAGCCGACATAGCGGCCTGGCATTTTTCAGGATTGACCGCCAGATTCCGGAAAACCAGCGCGGCAATCTGAACGGATGACAATGTCGTTTTAAAACCGCGTAAAATGGCTTCTTTGGTGATCTGCAGGTCGCGGTGGTAACCGGAAATCAGGTTCACGGCCGTATTGCGCACCTGCATTTCGCTGGCGAAAACCTCGTGATATTTGGCCCGTAACAGTTCGAGGACATCCGGGTTCTTTTTCTGCGGCATTATCGACGAACCGGTTAGAAATTCGTCCGGCAGGTTAAAGTAACCGAAATCCGGCAGCGTGAAAAGAATCAGGTCAGCGGCGACGCGATTCAAATCATACATGATTTGCGACATGACGCTGAGGGCGAAACCTTCGAATTTGCCGCGACTGAGCTGCGCATAAACCGGATTTTCCTGAATGCGATCAAATTGCAGTTCCGTTGTGGTCATCTGGCGATCAAGCGCCAGCGGCACGCCGTAACCGGCGCCGGTTCCCAGCGGATTCTGGTCGATCAATTTCATAGCGCAATGCAACAAATCCAGGTCATCGCTCAGGGCATCGTGCAATGCCCCGGCCCACATGGCAACGCTGGACGGCATGGCTTTGCGGGTGTGGGTATAACCCGGAATCGCGACTTTGCCATTTCGTCCGGCAAAATCGCTGACGGCTGATCGCGTGGCTTGCACGCTGGCGATAATTTCCGCCAGTTTATCTTTGCAATAAAGCCGCAAAGCGGTCAGCACCTGATCGTTGCGGCTGCGGCCGGTGTGAATTTTCTGACCGGCTGCGCCGAAATTCTGCGTCAGGAAATTTTCGATGGCGGTGTGACAATCTTCATCTTCGCGCCGGATTTCGAATTTGCCCTGATTGTATAATTCCAGGATTTGGTCGAGGCCGCGGATTAAATCGGCGACTTCTGATTCGGTGAGCATTCCAATCTTGCCGAGCATCCGGGCGTGCGCTTTGGACGCCTGACAGTCGTACGGCACGAGTTCCTGATCGAGCTGATAATCGTTGCCGACAGTGAAGGCTTCGATGGCGTCATTGAGATTATACTGTTTTTGCCAGAGTTTCATGACTTAGTCCTTGATGCGCCAGTTGTAGGGCTTTTTCTTTTTAAGTACAATGTTATGGGCTTTCAGGCGGATGGCATTGATGCGGATAAATCCGAGACAATCGATGGCGTTGTAACCGCCTTCTACGTCCATGCTGGAAAGAGCCTGGTCGTAAAGCGAAACCGGCGAATGGCGTCCGATCGTGTTGACATTACCTTTATAAATGGAAACAGTGACGGTGCCGTCTATTTTCTCTTGGCTTTTTTCGAAAGCGTACATCAGGAAGTCCATCTCCGGCGAAAACCAGAAGCCGTTATAGATCAGTTCGGAGAATTTCGGGGTCAGCATATCGCGGATGTGCATGACTTCTTTATCCATGGCGATGCCTTCCAGATCGCGGTGAGCCGCCCACAGAATCGTGGCGCCGGGAGTTTCATAGACGCCGCGCGATTTGATGCCGACGAAGCGGTTCTCGACCATATCCACCCGGCCGACGCCGTTCTGACTGCCGATTTGATTCAGATACATGAAGAGTTCCAGCGGATCTTCCTTGACGACGCCGGTGGTCTGATTGATGACTTTAATTGGAAAACCGTCCTTGAACTCGATTTCCAGAATTGTTTCCGTATCGGGTGCGTCCTTCGGCGAAACCGTGCGATTGAAGATATGTTCCGGCGGTCGGTAAGATGGATCTTCGAGAATGCCGGCTTCGTGACTGATATGCATCAGATTTTCGTCTTCGCTGTAAGATTTGGCCAAGGAGGCTTTGACGGTGATGTTGTATTTTTGGGCGTAATTGATCATGTCAGTGCGCCCTTTGAATTCGCTGAGAAATTCCGGGTCTTTCCAGGGCGCAATGACAATCGCCTCAGTGTCGAGTGCGTAATAAGCAAATTCGAAGCGCACCTGATCATTTCCCTTGCCGGTCGAGCCATGGGCGTAATAATGGGTTTTTTCCTTTTGAGCGATTTCGACCTGCTTTTTGGCAATTAGCGGCCGGGCTAATGAGGTGCCCAGCATATAACGACCTTCGTAGATGGCGTTGCCGCGCAAAGCCGGGAAAATGTAGTCAGTGACGAATTCGTGGCGTAAATCTTCAATATATACTTTTGAAGCCCCGGTGGCGAGGGCTTTTTTTTCAATCGCTGAGAAATCTTCTTTCTGACCGACATTGGCGACGTAGCAAACGACATCATACCCTTTATTGACCAGCCATTTCAGGATAACGGAAGTATCCAGACCGCCGCTGTATGCCAGAATTACTTTTTTACTCATAGAATTACTCCTTTCTTATAACCCGCCGATAGGCGGATTGTTTTAATTATATTTTGGAAATTGGAATAAGCCCCGGCCTAAAATCGCTCGGCCAATTCCGGTGAACGCTCCACGAGCGCGGTGCGGAAGCGCTCGTGAGACAATCCTTCTTTTAGAATAATTAAAACGGTGTCATCGCCGGCGACGGTGCCGACAATTTCATCCATTCCAAAAGCATCCAGAACCAAAGCGACACTGGGGGCAAAAGAGGGCAGACATTTGATTACGGCGAGATTACCGGAATAGGCGATAGACCGGCAGGTTTGCAGAGGCGAAGTGCCTTCAACCTGCGGGGGAGCGTTTCTGTAATTTTCCGAAAGTGCATAAATATGTCCTTTTGCAGGATCGGGAACCTTGATGATCCGGAGCACTAGCAGATCACGCGAGAGCGTGGCCTGAGTAGTAGCATATCCTTGCTTTTCCAGTAATTGTTTCAGCTCGTTCTGACTTGAGATTTGATTGGCAGCGATTAATTGCCTGATGGCTTTATGTCTATCGAATTTGTTATTCATCTGAACAAGTATAAATATGCTTAAAAAACGTATAAATATACGTTCAAAATGAACAATTCGCAAATAAAATTTTTCAGTAAGGAATATTTTCCTGCCTGACGGAAAGCAAATTTAAATAGATCAAGGAATTGCTATTTGATTAACAGCGCCTTGCGTTGGAGAAAGCCGTTGCCGGTTTTTAAACGAATGATGTAGAAGCCCGAAGGGTAACAAGAGGCGTTCCAGGTTACTGAATAACGGCCACACTCCTGTTCGCCGGAAACAAGCGTCTGGATCAGATTGCCGCGCAGATTCAAAACCTGAAGAGTTACGGCTGATTTGAGGGGTAATTCATAAACTATCATAGTTGAGGAATTGAAGGGATTCGGGAAATTAGGTCTCAGACGAAAAGCACTCGGCAGATGTTCGATACTCACATTGGATTCAGGATTGACGGTTATCAGGATTGAGTTGCTGGTATTATCGTCGTAAGTCGCAGTGATATTGGTTATTCCGGCTCCGCATGCGGTCAGGATACCGGTGGCAGAAATCGCGGCAACCTCCGGATTCGATGAAGTCCAGGTGGCAAATGAGGAATAGTCGCGGATGGTTCCGTCAGTGTATCTAACGAGTGCGGTAAATTGGATTTCATCACCGATTTGAAGATTGTCCAGGCTTGCCCTAGAAATGGTGACGGTGTCAATCGTCGTGCTGTAATTGCTTGGAATCTGGGTTTCATAAATCAAAATATAGCGGTCGTCGGCCAGTTTCAGGACTGCCGGAGCCCAGATTCGCTCCGATTCGATGCCATTGGCGTTGTCAATTTCAAACTTGCTGTTGGGATTGAGTTCCCAGGCTGAACCGTCTTCGGAGAAGTAGTAGCAAATGCCTTCTTTAAGCGAAGTGCCCATTGGTCCAAAGGCATAGATCCGGTAATCGGCTGAATCGGCCTGAATAACATCGGCGACGATATGGCAATTCGAGTTGTCGTCGGATTTGCCCAGACAGAATTCGCCCTGCGATACGAAGTCGTCACCCCCATCGGTGGAAAGAGCATAAATATTTTTACCGGGAATTCCACCGCTCCAGAGGCGCCAGTCAGTATCGCTGAAGCGAAAATTTTCCGGGTCGAGAATTTCGGTATTCGGAACGGAAAATCTTTTACCTTCAATCGTATAAGTAAAACCACCATCGGTCGAAATGGCCGAGTAGGTTTGTGGTTTTTCACTGCCGCTCTGGTCCGGATCGATAGTCACGAACATACGGAGGCTGCCGTCATCGAGCAGAACGACGTTGGGATCAACTGGTTTAGTGGCGCCGGTTGGAATATTGTTAAAAATAACGTCCTTGTAAATCCAGGCCGAGCCGCTATTATCCGAAACCGCCACAACGATGTCATTGGCATTTTGTTCGGTTCCGCTGATAATTTTAGCACCGGCTACGTAATAGATCAGGATGCGGCCGGAAGGTAATACCAGACCATCGGCAACGCTGGAACGATCGCCAAGGACGATATTCGTGCGGCTCCAACTGATTCCGTCAGTGGAATTTGCCAGTAATAATCGATAGGGAGGAAAGCCGTTCGTTGAGGTCGAGCGACCGACGGCTGGTTGGAAATCGCTGACTAATTGGGCCAAAACAGATAATGCCAACGTTATGACCGACAGAAAAACACGCAAGGTTAAGTTCATTGACGACTCCTTATCGTTTCAATACATGCTGGGCGCTTGTGCAGTTTGTGTGTTAATCGGATACATTCCGATCTCTAATCATCTCCTGTAGCTAACGGCTATACTTTAAGCTGTTCGCGGTAAAAAAGCAACGATTTGCCAATTGTATCATAGAAAAATGTGACATGCAGATAATTTTTAACTTTTCCTGTTGTTGCTGATCATCAATCTAGTATAAAGAACGTCGGGGACAGGGATAGATGCCAGGATGACCGGTTTGTCTCGGGTCAAAATCTCCACTTACTTTGGCAAGGGCGGAGAAGAGGGATTGTTCATATTCAATTCAAACCATTTTCACCCCAGGATCAGGAACTGATCAAAAACTCAAGTTTGATTTTCGTATTCTGGTCAAAACTATACCAGGGCAAACCATCGAGTAGTTTCCCTATCTGATAGGACAATCTGCGGCTCTGGTACTGATTCAGTTTTTCAAGATGGATAAGACTGTCAGTGTGGCCATCAACCGTCTTCTGATCATCGTGGATGAAGAAATGAAACCGATTGATTCATCTTTAAGTTGCTTCTGCATCCAAGTGATCGGTCATCAGTCTATGTAAAATATTTGTGTTGACAAATTTTAAAAAAGGTTTCATATTTATTTGTGAATTGAATATGAAACGGCCATGAGTCCTCAGCGTAAATCAATTGGGAAACTGATTTTGGTCTTTTTAATTGTTGGAATATTGTTTTTTATTTATTTCCGCAATTTGGGCAGACAATTGACCGAGCCCGGGGAAAACGTTAAAACCGAGAGGGTAGAAAAATGAAGCTTAAAAACGAGCGCTCTGTTTTGGTTATCATTGATGTGCAAACCAAATTGCTGTCGGTGATGCATAATTATCCGCTATTGCTGGAAAATCTTAAGAAATTAATCCGTGGAGCTCAGGTGCTGGAAGTC
The DNA here is from genome assembly GCA_964576275.1 of uncultured bacterium. Classification (GTDB taxonomy): domain Bacteria; phylum Fidelibacterota; class UBA2242; order UBA2242; family UBA2242; genus JAGNGI01. Next base: position 113,361 of record CAZNUN010000007.1, read on the forward strand.
CCGATCATTTTTACCGAACAGTATCCGAAAGGATTGGGGCAGATTCACCCCGAAATCGTATCTCTGGCTCCAGATCAAAATCCGGTTTCGAAGATGGCCTTTAGCTGTTGCAGCGAAGAAAATTTTATGAATGAGTTGCGCAAAACCAATCGCGACCAGGTCATCGTCTGCGGCATCGAATCGCATATCTGTGTTTACCAGACCTGCCGCGATCTGATAGATAAAAAATATGAGGTGCATCTGGTGACCGATTGTATCTCAAGCCGCAGACCTGAAAATACGGAATTATCAGTGACCAAATTGCAGGCGTATGGTGTTTTCCCGACAAGCGTCGAAATGGCTCTTTTTGAAATGCTGAAAGACGCGTCCAACGAAGCTTTTAAGAAAATCGCGAAAATAATTAAATAAAGGATTACGATAATGAATTTGGAATGTCTCCAAAGTGAAATCCGTAAGCAGAAAATCGATGGCTGGCTGTTTTATGATTTTCATAATCGCGACAAGATGGCCTACCACATACTCGGACTAAATCCGAATATGTTCGTGACTCGTCGCTGGTACTACTTCATTCCGGCGCAAGGAACGCCGACTAAATTGGTCTCGGCGGTCGAATCAACTAAAATCGATCCATTGCCGGGTGAAAAAATCGTTTATCGCAGTTGGGAGCAACAGCATTCCAGTCTGAAAGCGATCCTTCAGGGCAACCGGCGGATCGCTATGCAGTATTCGCCGAATAATAATATTCCCTATGTCAGTGTTGTCGATGGCGGAACGATCGAACTGATCCGATCTTTCGGAGTCGAGATTGTCTCATCGGCTAACTTAGTGCAGATTTTCGAGGCCATTATTGACGAAGAAGGTTATCAGTCGCATCTGCGCGCCGGTGTAAAAATCCAGAAAATCAAGAACGAAGCCTTTGCGTTGATCGGCGAACGAATCAACAGCCGTAAAGCCGTCACCGAATACGAGATCCAACAATTCATCGTCAAACGTTTCGAAGAGGAAAATCTGACCGATGATGGCGAACATCCGATCGTCGGTGTGAATGAACATCCGGCCGATCCGCATTTTGAGCCGACGGCGGCCAACACCTATGCCATTAAACCCGGTGATACTTTATTGATAGATCTTTGGGCGCGCGAAAAAACCGAACGGGCGATTTACTACGATATAACCTGGTGTGGGTTTATCGGACAGAATCCACCGCCAAAATACCTGGAAATATTCGATACCGTCGTGCGCGCCCGCAACGCCGCCCGCAATTTCGTCCGGGAAAAATTCGCCGCCAATGAACGTTGCTTTGGCTATGAAGTTGACGACGTCTGCCGGAAGGTGGTCGTGGATGCCGGCTATGGCGACTATTTCGTGCATCGCACCGGGCATTCCATCGGACATTGCGTGCATGGCAACGGGGTTAACATCGACAATCTCGAAACCAAGGACGAACGTGAATTGGTGCCCGGAATTTGTTTCTCGATCGAACCGGGAATTTATCTGCCGGGTGAGATGGCCGTGCGTTCCGAGATTGATGTTTTCATCACTAAAGACCGGGAAGTGATCGTGGCCGGTGATGAGCAGGCCAACCTGATTTTACTGTAATTGAAAATAAATCAGAACTGCATTTTAAAAAGGCCGGTTTCCGGCCTTTTTTATTGGAAGGTTTGTGCCAGTTCATCCAGAACGTCAAACGCCTCCTGAATAGATTTACTGCGGACTAATTTTTCCCGGATTTCAGCCACGTGTCCGAAGCCGCGCAAATACCAGCGGTAGAATTTTTTCATTTCCTTGTGGGCGACTTTTTCACCGCGGTAACTGATCTCCATTTCTAACTGGCGCCGGCAAAGTCTGACACGTTCCGTCGGAGAGTCGTATAAAGTCGGTTGTTGATTGGCCAGCAGTTCGGAAACCTGCCGGAAAATCCAGGGATTTCCCAGCGCGCCGCGTCCGATCATAACCGCGTCACAACCGGTTTCTTTGAACATCCGCAAGGCGCCGGCCGGAGTGTTGATGTCGCCATTGCCGATGACCGGGATTTGAGCGACTGATTTAACGGCGGTGATGATCGACCAGTCCGCCGGATAGCGGAAACCATCGACCGCTGTGCGCGGATGAATCGTCAGGGCTTTGATGCCGGTTTGCTCCAGGCGTTTGGTGATTTCGATGGCGTTAATCGTTTGGCGGCTCCAGCCAGCCCGGATTTTCACGGTGACCGGAACCGAAACCGCTTCGACGACCGCCCGGGCGATTTTTTCCAGTAAAGGCGGATTTTTAAGTAGAGCCGAGCCGGCATTTTTTTTAACCACTTTGCGCACCGAACAGCCGGCATTGATGTCGATTATATCGGGATGGAGATCGTTTTCGATCAGGTTGGCAGCTGCGGCCATCACGACTGGATTGTCGCCGAAAATCTGCATACTGATCGGGCGTTCGGCATCAGTGTGTTGCAGGTAATCGTATGTTTTTTCCGAACTGCGGATCAGACCGTCACTACTGACGAATTCCGTACAAACCAGTCCGGCGCCGTTTTCTTTGCATATCTGGCGGAAAGCCTGATCGCTAAAACCAGCCATGGGGGCCAGAATCACGGGGGGATCAATAATGGTTCTACCGATTTGCACAGTGACTATCCCCGCTGAATATTGCTAATCTTCGGTACTTTGCCGCGTTTCAGGCTGGCGAAAATCCCGAAACCACACAGACCGCTGAAAAGACTGAATGCCACCGGCAGGCTTTTCAGGAATTGCGGATAGTTCGCCGGTGAAATTTGAACATTACCCAGGTAAATTGAAAAAATCATTAATGAAATTCCCAAACTCAACATCTGTCCGGTCAGGCGCATCGTACCAAGCATTCCCGATGCAACTCCGTAATGGCGGTTGGTGACCGAACTCATGACGGCGTTAGTGTTTGGAGCCGAAAAAAGAGCAAATCCGAATCCCAGCAACATCAGACAGAAGACGATATAATACAAACTGGTATTTTCAATCAAGAATATCAGAAATATCAATCCGGCCATCGTTAAAGTCATTCCGACGGAAGCCACGATACGCGGTTCCAGCCGGTCAGACAGCCGCCCTGTCACCGGAGAAAAAATGGCCTGCATGAGCGGTTGAACAACTAAAATGATGCCAGCCTGCTGAGGAGTCAGCGCTTTGATGTATTGCAGGTATAAACTGAGCAAAAATCCAATCGCGTAAGTCGCGCTGTAATTAATGAGTGCGGCAATATTTGAAAAAGTAAAAGCCGGATTGTTGTGAAATAAATCAGTATGTAACAGGGGAAATTTAACGCGCGATTCGTAACTAATAAGAAATGGAACCGATACGAGTGCGAAAATTACTAAAACGAATCCGTGTACACTTGGCAATCTGGAAATACCGTACATCATAGCTATTAGAGTTGAAGAATAGATAGCGGCGCCTATCCAGTCATAATGTTCATTGCAGGCTTCAGCCCATTCGCCCCGCAGTTTCCAGGCAACTAATATCAGGGCAATTAAACCCATGGCGGCACTGGTAAAAAATATGGAACGCCAGCCGAATTGGTGAGTCAGGAAACCACCAAAGAACGGACCAGCGGAAAGCCCAAGATAAGTCGCTGCGGTGTTAATACCCAGCGCTTTCCCTTTTTCTCCGGATGGATAGACGGAAGTTAGAATCGCTACTCCGGTTCCGAATATCATCGGACTGCCGATACCCTGCAAAATTCGCATCGCGATGAGCATAGCGATTGACCCAGAAATTCCGCATAGGATTGATGAGATTGTGAAAATTAAAATACCGATCAGGAAAATGCGCCTGCGACCGTGGATATCTGCGACTTTTCCAAGCGGCACGAGAAAAACAGCGGCAGTCAGTAAATAGGTCGTGGCAATCCAGCCTAACGTCACTGCCGATACGCTAAATTCTTGACCGATAGCCGGTAAGGCAATGTTGACGGCTGAACCCATAAATGGAGTCAGGAAAGAACCCAACCCGGCGGCTATGGAAGCTACCCGCTTAGTCACAACCTGATCTTTTTTTTGCATTCGTCCTTTCTAAAATCGTTCCAAGCATACGAAGACCGTCTGGCTTATCCAAATAAATTCTGTCGTATTGTTGAGTCTTATTCTGTCCGAAATATTTCCAATTCTGAAAAATCTACATCAAGCAAATTCGGCTGGTCAAGCAGAATGCGGCTGACTGTTCCTTTCATATTCAATTGAAACGTCAGAAAGCCGTCCGGAATCACCGGATCGCGCCACTTTATCCGAAAGGTATCGTGATGCCAATGTTCAAGATCACCGGTAAAAGCAGGAGTATGTCTGAATTTTATTACCAGGTGCTCATTTTCAGGAACGATGTCTATAGCGCCGTACATGCGATCGTAATATTTTCCGGCATATTTATTTTTGTCCAGAGACGGGTACGTTCCCGACACCCGTTCAGCCAGTAACTGGCGTTCTTTTTCTGTGTTTTTCTGTAAGGCGGCGGCTCGGTCTTTTAAAAAAGCCTCAGTCCAATCATAGGGTTTACCAACCAGATATGAATCCAGCAGATGATAAGTAAGCACGTTGTAAACCCGTGAATCTTCCTGATTGGTCAGAATGATTATACCTAAATTTTCGTCGGGAATCATCATCACCATGGCGCGGATACCATCCAATCCACCGGTATGAAAGACTAACTTTTTACCGCGATATTCCTTCAGAAACCACCCGAAACCATACGCGAAAAAATTTGGTTTCAATAATTCCAGACCCGGTCCGTAATCGCGAATCGGTACAATCATTTGCGGATTAAACAATTCGAAGGCGACTGCTTCGCTGTAAAGACGCTGACCCTGATAAATTCCGCCATTCAACAGCAGGCGAACGTACTGAGCCATTTCGACGACGGTGCTGTTGACCGAAGCGGCCGGGCCGACATTGTCATAGTTCCGGTAAGCGATCGGGCTCTGACGGCCATTGACAATCGCGTGCGGAGTCGAGACGTTCGTGTATTTATCCAAATCTTTCAGGTGGGTATTACTGGTTCGCATACCAAGCGGATTGAATAGACGTTCTTGAATGAAATCGTCCCAACTTTGCCCGGTGACGGCAGGGATAATTTCACCAGCCACAAGATACATGACGTTTTGATAGGCATACCGATAGCGGAAGCTGGTCACCGGTTTCAGGTAGCGCAGGCGATGAATCACATCCGCGCGGCTGTAGTCCGAACCGTACCAGATCGTGCCGCCGCTCTCGCTGATAAGCCCGCTGCGATGCGTGAGCAGATCGCGGATCGTGATTTCGCGGGTGACCCACGGGTCGGATAACTGAAAATCCGGCAAATACTTTGTCACCGGATCGTCCCAATTGATTTTGCCTTCGTCAACCAACATTCCGAGCGCTACGGCGACGGTGGACTTGGAGATTGAACCGATGCCGAAAAGTGTATTTTCATCAACCGGCGTTTTCCCGCCGAGTTTCAGGACGCCTAAACCTTTCGCGTAGATCAGCGCATCGTCTTTTACGATGGCGATGGCGGCTCCCGGTACGTCAAAGCTCCGCATCGTCTGTTGGACAAAGTCGTCATAGCCTTTAAGGAAGAATTGAGCGGAAGCAACCGTAGCCAATTTTAGTAGTGCTATCAGGCAGAGACTTTTTAGCGGCAAAGGGCTGGAAGGAAACCGTAAGAAGTGCATACAACCTCGTAAAAGATTTTCTTTGTTATTGATAGGCTTCATTCAGTCCGGCGTCAACTGAGAGAAGCGGCGTCTTTAAAATGGTTTGCGCGCGGGAAATGTTTAGACTGACGTCGCGCGGCCGCCGCGCCTGCGGCTGACTTTCGCATTGACTGACCGGTTGGATTAATGAGGACGGTAAGTCTAATTTCCGGCAGAGTTTTTCGCCAAAAGCAAAACGACTGAGTCTTTCAGCTCCGCCGACATGCAAAATGCCGTAAAAGTCGGATTCTGCCAGTTCCAGAATCACGCGGGCGGCGTTATTAACGGCAAGCATACTGCGATATTGGTCGCTGTATAAATTCAACGGCGGCAATTCCGGTTCAGCGGCACGGCGGAGCAATTCGCGTTCGAGCCATTCCGAGCTGTAATTACGGCGAAAAATGCCGCGTCCGTACATTAGCGCAATCCGACAGACGACCGTGTTGGGATTTCCGGTCAGGGCTTGCTGTTCGGCTGTGGCTTTCGATTGGCCATAAACACTGACCGGATTGGGCTGATCGGTTTCGGAATAGTTACCTTTTTCACCGTCGAATACCATATCGGTTGAAATATAAATCAGGCGGGCATTTTTTAATTGACACCACTCGGCAATTTTTCCGGTAGCGATGACATTGACACGGAAAGCGAGTTCCGGCTGCTGTTCGCAACGATCGGGATTGGCTAAAGCGGCGTTATGAATGATAATCTCAGGTTTTAACTGATCGAGAAGCGGTTGGATTGTATCTGGCTGTGAGAGATCGAGGGATGCCGATAATATTCCAGGTATTGAGAAATGAAAAGTCTGATACAGTCCGATGATTTGAGGATTTGCGGCGGCTGTTTGGGCTAAATGACCGCCGAGAAAACCGCTGGCGCCGGTGATCAGGATGCTAGGCACTTTTACGCCAGATTTTGAACACAAATCCGCCTGTCAGGTAACCTAAGCCGACAATTATTCCAAGGGAAAAAGCCTGCTTGTCATAATCGGTGACATGTTGCCGGACGAGAATGACCGATATTATACCAATTATGGCCCCGGCCAGTAGCGGCCACCACCAGTTTTTCAACATCAGACGTTCAAGCAGAATTAATACTCCAGAGGCAGTTCCGGCATTGATCAGGACGAGATAAAAGCCGTTGACGTCAATCAAATCTCTGGAATACAGTCGCCAGCCGGGAATCAGGGCAATCGCTACCGAAGCGAATAAAATCAGCATAAGACGCGAACGTAGCGTCGTCCGGTTGCGCGGATTCTGAATCACACTGTCTATCATTCCGACAGTCAGGGGTATTAAATAATAGAGAAATTTCATTTCTGAACGGGCTGATCGATCAATTCTTTTATAAAAGCCGACCGGATAACCCGATAAGCCGGGTGGTAGGCGTCAATATACTGGCGGGAATGATGGATGACCGGATAGTGGGCTTTTTCCAGACTGTCCGAAAAAGCCTGGAAAGCTGTCAGATCCAGCGGTATTTCACCTTCGGTCACCATTGCTTCAACCCATTTCCAGCGCCGTGCAATTGTACTGGAATCTACGGAATGACTACTTGATCTGATAATGGCGCTGACCAGTTTAACCGGATCGCCGTTGACGGCTTTAAAATAACGGAGATTGAGCCTGACGTATATTCCGGAAGGAGTAATTTTTTCAATTGGTGAACTGTTTGGGTTGGCATTGATATCTGCTATTTCGTTTTGCAGACTTTCCAGCATTTTCAGCGAGTCTGAGCCCAGATGCGCCGGGCCAAAGGTTCCCTGATAGATTAATTTGTAGATGTCAGCGGGTTGGGCGGCGGGATGATTATGCACATATTCCAGCAGTAAGGTCCGCCAGGTATTTTTATTATCGTCCGGTTGCCTGAAAATGATGAAAATAATGACTAAAAAACTTATTATTATCAGGATGCTGAGGAAAAACACAGAAATAGTCAGCCGGGTCAGATCTTCAATGGCTGGTTTTTTCGCGCGGTTCGTCGATTTCTTTAAATTCTGCATCTTCGATTTCAGTTTTGTCGATCCTAAATGAGGGAGGCGGATTGTTCGGCTGAAAGTCACTCCGCCCCGATGATGGCGGTTTCAAAATACGCGGTTTAAGGATTTTCCAGATAAAATATATAAAGAGCAGAGTGAGCAGAAACTCAAACATTTTCAGACTCTTTTGGAAGGATTATAATAGACTGTGCCGGTAATTGGCTGGCGGATTTCCCGCACCAGTTCGTTCAGATCATTTTCGTTATTGACGAAGTCAATTTCATTGGTATTGACGATAATCAGGGGGCTGTCTTTATAACGGAAAAAATATTCATTGTAAATCTGATTCAGCGAATCGATATAATCGCGGCTCATGGTTTTTTCATAACTGCGGCCGCGTTTTTTAATATTCGACATTAGGTGATCGGTGCTGGCCTGCAGATAGACTACGAGGTCGGGCTTCGGTAATTCCTTTTCCAGGTGCTGGGCGATCAGATTATAGAGCGATATTTCCTTCTCATCGAGATTGAGGGTCGCGAAGAGTTTATCCTTGGCGAACATGTAATCGCTGATCAGCAAATTTGTAAAGAGGTCTATCTGCTTCAGTTCCATCTGCTGACGGTAGCGGCTGAGCAGGAAATAGAGCTGGGTTTGGAAGGCATAGCGTTCCGGGTCGCGGTAGAAATCCTCGAGGAAGGGATTTTCCTCGAATTTTTCGAGGACTAAACGGGCGCTGAGTTTTTCCGCCATAATGCGCGCCAGGCTGGTTTTACCAGCCCCGATCACACCTTCGATTACTAAAAAATAAAGGTTTTTCATAATGCTCCGAGACTGACGGGAGTGGTCGTTAGTTCTGCAAGCGTTCCGATCCGGTCGACACGACCAGAATCAGGACATTGTTCGAATAATTCCATCACGGTTTGCCCATTGCAGAGAGTCAAATCCGGCGCGATTTCGGCTAAGGGCGCCAGGACGAATTTACGCTCATGCAGACGAGGGTGCGGAATTGTCAGGTCAGGTGAAGTGATTGTTTTATCATCGAAGTAAATAATATCGAGGTCAATTTTACGCGGAGAGTTGCGCACCGCCGATAATTCCCGGCCAAAACAGCGTTCGGTGTTTTTACAGAAAGTCAGCAACTGCTCCGGCCTGAGATCGGTTGCGATTTCGATGACCATATTCAGGAAGTCGGGCTGATCCGGATTATACATAGGCGCGGTTACATACACTGAAGATTCCTGCACTACGTTAATGGCGGGATTGTTTTTCAGGGCTAGGATAGCAGCTGCCAGATAGTTTTCACGCTGACCGAGGTTACTGCCCAGAGCCAGGAAGACGCGCGCCTTATTCATACAACATCACTCAATTGATCGCGGTTGCGTATGATCTCGACTTCGACTGTATCGAGCACGCCTTTGATCGGGGCGTTTGGTTTGCGGATGCGTACTGTTAGCTGTCTTACGGGGTGGTGGGTGAAAATTTCGCGCATGATTTTACCGGCCAGGGCTTCGATCAGGAAGAATTTGGACTGGGTAACGACTTCCTGAACCAGATTATACACCTGTTCATAATTGACTGTATCAGGCAGATGATCGCTGTTAATTACTCTGGTCATATCGAATTCCAGTTCGACATCGACTTCGATTTTACCGCCGAGTATTTTTTCAGGCTCGGCTACACCATGATATCCATAGAAAACCATATTTTTTAATCTGACAATACCCATAATATTTTCAACCATTCAGTCTTGCGGAATTTATCGAATAGACGACAAAAGGGCAAGAAAGTAAAGGCGCTACCCGGTAATATATTTTTATCCCGTTTATTTGGTTGCTCAGATTCATATCGCCAGACAGGGGAAATGCAGAAATTCACGAATATGAGTGAGAAAATATTTATTCCGGTGCTCTCCGCGTCTTCCGCGGTGGAAAGGGCAATATTCCGATAATTTGCCGATCTGACGGATGTCTGCCAGACCGGAATGCCAATTCTGCCCGCTTTGGTCACATCGTCAAGATTGCCCGGTCAGTTTTTCAAATTGTTAGACAATCTTATAGGACTTCGGCCAGCGGCACAGGGCTTGTGTTATTATGATGCGGTTTTTGAAAAACGTGATAACAAAAATAAAAAAGGAGGCATTTATGTCAATCACCAGATGGACCCCGAAACGTTCTTTAACATTTCCGTATTTTGTCGATCGAGTTTTCGATTCGTTTTTTGATCGTAGCGCAGAATCGGCTTTGCCGGCCTTTGCCCCGGTTGTCGATATCGAGGAAAAGGAAAAGGAATACGTCGTGACGGTCGAATTACCCGGTGTCAAAAAGGACGATGTTAAAATTAACCTGAAGGACAATGTCCTGACGATTTGCGGCGAAAAGAAGTCCGAAAGGAAGATCGACGAGAAAAACTATCACCAGACCGAAAGGATTTTCGGCACTTTCCAGCGTTGTTTCCGCCTGCCGGAATTGGTCGATCAGGAAAAAATTGCGGCTGATTTTAAGAATGGAATTCTGAATGTGATGATTCCGAAATTACCCGAAGTTCAGCCGAAATCGATTGAAATTAAAGTCAAATAACCATAACAAATTTTAAAGAAAGGAGCGCAGAATTATGTCAATAGTAAGATGGTCGCCGAGAGGTTCGTGGGTGGATATGAGAAATGAATTCGATCGCCTTTTCGATTCGTTCTTCAATCCGAGCTATGAAGAGGAAACGGCTTTGTCCGCTTTCAATCCGGCCGTGGATATCGTTGAAGAGGATCAGGCTTATCAGGTACATGTGGAACTGCCCGGCCTGAGCAAAGACGACATTAAACTGAATATCAAGGACAATTATCTGAGCATCAGCGGCGAGAAGAAACGCGAGTCCAAGGTCGAGGAAAAGAACTATCAGCGCACCGAAAGGATTTTCGGCTCGTTCCAGCGCAATTTCCGGCTCTCCGATTCGGTCGAGGTCGACAAGATCGAAGCCGAGTTCAAAGATGGCGTTCTGAACATCGTCATCCCGAAGAAGAAAGAATCGCTCGCTAAACAGATCGAAGTCAAAGTCAAATAATTCCCCAACAACCCCACAATCCCGAAAAGGTCCGGCTCCCCGCCGGACTTTTTTGTCTATAATTATTAAAAGAGACAGTGAAATATTTCATTGACTTTTTGCCAGATTAATGGTTATTATGCTCGCGATTTTTCTATTAAATTTGAGACGATTGAATAAAAAGGAAATTATGAAGCGTAATAAGTCCCTGTTATTTTACATAATCCTGCTGTTTTTGTTTGGCTGCGGGAAGAAAAATGTACAGATCACGAATCTGGCGATGCTCGAAGGCGGCAAAACGTTTGCAGTTCCCACCGGAACTGCGGCCGATCAGTTGGTGCGGCAGAGAATCCCGGATGCGAAGATGAAATATTTTAACAGCGTCTTCGATTGCGCCATGGCAGTTAAGGAAGGCAAGGCGGACGCAGCGGCTTATGATCGTCCGATTCTGCAGAATATTGCCGGAAAAAATGACGGCTTGCTGGTACTTCCTGAATTGATCGTTAACGATCAGTATGGTTTTGCGGTACAGTTGAATAATGAAAAGTTGAAATTCGTGATTGATCAGGTATTAGCCGAGATCAAATCCAATGGCATATACGACGATATGATGAGACGCTGGCTCCCGGAAAAGGGAGCCCCAGCGCCGATGCCGAAAATAGAGCTGACCGGAACGAATGGTGTCTTGCGTTTCGGAACGGCGGCTGTGACCGAGCCAATGTCTTTCGTGGATGAAAATCGAAATATCGTCGGCTTCGATGTGGAATTTGCGACGTATATCGCCCGGAAACTGGGTAAAAAACTCGAAATTGTCAACATGGAATTCGGCGCGATGTTGCCCGCCCTGGTAGCCGGGAAGGTGGATATGATCGGCGCGGGATTTTCCATCACTCCGGAAAGAGCAAAAAGCGTTCTGTTTTCCGAATGTTATTATCCGGGCGGGATTGCCGTAATTGTCAGGGATTTTTCCGGGCGGGGAGTAGAGAAAACCGCTTTGGAATTGAAGGGCGTTGAGGATGTTAAAGATAAGCGCATCGGCGTGGTGATGGGAACAGTTCATGACTCCTATGTGAAGAGTCATTATCCGGAAGCCGTCGTCATGCAGTATCAGAGTTTCGCTGATTTGCTGACGGCGCTTAAATCTGAAAAAACCGATGCGGCTTTCATTGATCAATCCGCTACGAAAGACATATTCGATATCAATCCGGAACTTGGTTATGTGGTCGAATGCGTATTTACCGTTCCGATCGGGATCGGTTTTAATAATAATGACGTCGAACTTCGCGGACAATTCAATACATTTCTTCAGGAAATAAAAGATAATGGGGTTTACGCCGATATGATAGACCGTTGGGATCGGCAGGGTTTGAAGGAAATGCCGCTAATCGAGTCCTCCAATTCAAACGGTGTCCTGCGAGTCGGCATTGTCAGTGATATGGGAATGCCGCATACGATTGTACAGGATGGCGAACTGATCGGGCTCGATATAGAGCTCGGCAGACGTTTTGCCGCCTATCTCGGAAGAGAATATGTGCCCGTTGATATGCCGTTCGGGAGTCTCATTGCGTCGCTTTCAACCCGCAAAGTCGATATGATTACCAGTGGGATCATGATTACGGAAGAGAGGAAAAAACAGATCGACTTTTCCGAGCCGTATTACGAATCGGGGGTCAGTTTAATTGCTCTGAAAAAAAATATCGCCCGTGCCTCTGCAATCACCGGCAGTATTATGACCACTGCGAACGAACTGGCGGATAAAAAAATCGGCATCTTTACCGGAACTGTTCATGATGCCTTTATCGCGAAAAAATATCCACAGGCTAAAATAATGCGTTATGAAAGCACCGCCGACCTGATTATGTCGGTGAAAACCGGTAAGGTCGATGCGGTCATGCTGGATTTAATTACCGGCCGGTTGCTGTTAAAGCATAATCCGGAACTGGCGCTGTTAACTGACGATATTTATAATTCGCCGCTGGGAGTCGGGTTCAATAAAAATAATCCGACCTTGCGTGATGAATTCAATGCCTTCCTGAAGGAAATTCAGCAGGATGGGACGTACGATATTATGGACAAACGCTGGTTCCGTGATGATGCCGAAAAAGCCGTCATGCCGTCGTTTGATTATTCCGGTACAAAGAAGTTAGTCGTCGGGGTAGCGGTGGAAGACCTGCCCTATGTGGCTTATATGAATGGTCAATATGTTGGATTCGATATAGAATTGATTGCCAGATTTGGCGAACGTCATGTGTATGACATTGAATTCGTGCAAATGGAATTTCCATCGCTGATTGCGGCGCTGGCGGCCGGAAAAGTCGAAATGATCTCAGACGGAATCTCAATCAGCGCGGAGCGTCAGAAACAGATCGATTTTTCCGATCCTTATGCTCAATTTCGGACGGCGGTAATCGTTGCTAAAAACCGGCTGGCTGGTTTTGAAGGTGAACAGACTGTTCAAAAGAAAACATTTTTCCGATCGGTTTCGGTAAGTTTTTATAATAATATTATCCTGGAAAACCGTTACCTGCTGATAATCGATGGACTGAAGGTTACGATCATCATATCGGTTTTTTCAGCCATTGTCGGAACGCTGCTCGGGGCGCTGGTGTGCTTTATGCGCATGGCAAAAAATAAATTCGCGGTTGGCTTTGCCCAGGTCTATATCACTCTTCTGCGCGGAACACCGGTATTGGTGCTCCTGATGATTACTTATTATGTTGTGTTTGCCTCGGTAAATATCAATCCGGTCATCGTGGCGGTGATCGCCTTCGGGCTGAATTTTGCCGCCTATGTTTCCGAAATGTTCCGAACCGGTATTGAGAGTATTGATAAAGGTCAGAAAGAAGCTGGCATTGCGGGTGGTTTTACGAAATTGCAGACCTTCGGCTACATTATCCTGCCGCAAGCCCTGCGTCAGGTATTGCCGGTTTACAAAGGCGAATTTATTTCATTAGTTAAAATGACCTCAATCGTCGGTTATATTGCCGTGCAGGATCTTACCAAAGCGGGTGACATTATCCGCAGTCGTACGTTTGACGCCTTTTTTCCACTGATCATGGCGGCGGTTTTGTATTTATTGATTGCCTGGCTCCTGACCTGGGCACTGAGCAGAATTGAAATTTCAGTCGATCCGAAAAGAAGGCGCCTGAGCAGGAAAGTCGAGGTGGCCAGATGATTACGGTAAAGAATCTCTCGAAACATTTTGGAAATCTGGTGGTGCTGAAAGATGTCAGTGCAGAAATCAGTAAAGGCGAAGTCATTTCGATCATCGGGCCGTCCGGAACGGAGAAAAGCACTTTTCTGCGCTGTCTGAATTTACTGGAATCGCCAACCGGCGGCGAGATTTTTATCGATGGCGAACCGCTGCTCGACAAAAACACCAACGTTCCGAAAATCCGCCGGAAAATGGGCATGGTTTTTCAGTCGTTTAATTTGTACGCGCATCTGAATATTCTGGAAAACCTGACGATCGGTCCGATTAAACTGCTTGGTAAGCACAAGGCTGAGGCCGAACAGAAAGCCCTCGAACTGTTGAAACTGGTTGGACTGGCGGAGAAAGCCTATTACTTTCCGGATGAACTTTCCGGCGGTCAAAAGCAGCGGGTGGCCATCGCGCGCTGCATGGCGATGGAGCCGGAGATTTTACTCTTTGACGAACCGACTTCCGCGCTCGATCCGACTATGGTCAGTGAAGTACTGGCAGTGATTCGCCGCTTAGCCAAAGAAGGCATGACGATGGTGATCGTCACGCACGAAATGGAATTTGCCCGCAATATTTCCAGTCGTGTCTTCTACATGGACGAAGGCATTATTTATGAGGAAGGGACTCCGCAGCAAATTTTCGAGAATCCGGTTCGCGAAAGAACCCGGGCGTTTATTCATCGCATCCGCAGTCTGCGTTATCACATTGCCAGCCGGGATTATGACCTGTATGCCTTGCAGGCTGAAATGGAGGTGTTTTGCAATAAGCATATGTTATCGGAAGAGGTTAAACGAGCAATTCTCCTGCTGACTGAAGAAATTCTGGGTGTGCAACAGGAATATTCCAATATAGATATTAACCTGTCTTACTCGGAAAAAGATGGGGGAGTCGAGTTGGTCTGCGAAAATGCCAGCCAGCCTTTCAATCCGTTTGCGGATGGAGTTTTGGAGGATGACCTTGGCATTGTGCTGATTAAAAGCCGCTGCGAGAAGACTGAGTATCAATATAAAGACGGCCAGAATATAATAACTTTGAATCTAAAAGTGTAAAAGTCGGAGAGATAATGAAAAAAAGATTTGTTCCCGGGATCGGAATCATGGTGATACTATGCTTTCGAATGTTCGGAATTGCACAGGTGAAAAATCTGCCGGTGCCTCTGTCGCAGGGCGAAGAGGTCTTGCAGGTCGCCGCCCAGCGGGATCAGTATGCCGCCCTGACCGTTCACGGGAAGAGCGATCCGAAGTTCAAACGCTATTATATATTAATGGGAACCGAGCGGAAAGGTCCCTATGATGAAGTGATCGATTTACAGGCGGCTTTCGATACGGTCGGATTTATTTACGCTGCCCGCAACGATACCAATTGGTATGTGTACGATGGCAACCGGAAATACGGCCCCTATTCGACGGTTTCCAAGGTACGTTCCGGCGATCAGAAGCACCGTTGTTTGTATTTAGCCCGTTGGAAAACCCGATATAACCAGGTTTTGTACGACCGGGCCGAGGTAATCGGCGGAAGTTATGTTGTATCGGAATGTCCGGATTACGAACTTTCGGCGAATGGCACTTCGTATTCTCTGTTTTATGGTGGTTTTTTAGCAGATTATTTTATGGATAAGGATCATGAAATACTGGGCAATTGCAGAAAAATAGAAAAAATGCGCCTGAGCGATGACGGCCGGGATGTCGGATTCATGTATGAACGTAGTATCATGGATATAATGAGTTCGCATGATACTAAGAATAAGTACTTCAGCGGGATCATCCGCTATATGTATCCCGGTTCCTTTGGCGAGTATAAAATAATCGACACCCTGGAAAATTTTATGAAAGCGGGAGATATTGCGTTTTACCGGAAAAACAACTATCCGGGATATTATTGTTCATTTCAAAATAGTCAGGGTATCTGGAAACTGTTGAGGAATGGCGCCGATATGAAGGTCACGGAACGGGAGATTCTGTTAATTCAACCCCTAGCGAATGATAATGTGGCTTATGCCGCCAAGCCGGGTGAGCCCGGCCCGAAAGGTCTGGACACCGCGCAGTATTATATCTACATATCACAACAGCCAGCCGGCGGCCCTTACCTGGAGGTGCGCCAAATTCTGCCCTCACCTGGCGGAACAAGCATGGCCGTTGAAGCTCGTACAAAAGACGGTTGGTACCTGATAATTCCGGGCGGCGGAATTGGACCGTTTGGCGAAATACAGGACGCCGCCTTTATGGGTGAAGGAATCCTCGGGTTCAAAGCGGTTTATCAGGGTGAGTGGACGTCAATACTGGTTACTTCGGCCGGGATGGGAGCAGGCAGCCTGATCAAAGAGAAAGGCCAGGCGATCGGGATTGCGAATTACAGTCAGGGCAATGTTCAGATCCTCGTGCAATAAAGTCACAAGTTTCGGGTTACGAGTTACGAGTTCGCATCACGCGTTACGCCTTACGGCTTAGCGGTCATTGATAGTCATTCGACCCGATGGATCGGGACGTCATGCATAGTCATTGATAGACATTCTGTTGTTTCATTGCTTTCACGATAAATGACCATTGCATGACTATTGAATGACCATTGTATGACTATTGAATGACCATTGCATGACAACTGAATGACAACGAGTGATCCGTCAAGAGTCCGTCAACTGCCGGATCGTAGACCGGACTTCGCTACGCTCAGCAATTGAATGACGATCGAATGACCACAGAGTGACTATTGAATGACAATGAGTGATCCCACGTCAGCGGCCAATAACAGAGAAAGATTGATTTCCCCGCCTGTCCGAATTATATTAAACCATGATGTCGTCAGTTGATACATGAATCGAATAAAAGGAGCGGTATATGTGCGGACGCAAAACACTCACGAAGGGCAAGATGGAGATTATCGAAGAACTTTCCATCCAGGAATGGGATGCCTCGCTTGAGATCCAGCCGAACTATAACGTCGCCCCGACTAACATCATGCCGATCCTCATTTTCGATGGCAAACGCGTTGTGCGACCGATGCGCTGGGGCTTGATTCCCGAATGGACGAAAGACGCTTCCGCCGTGCCGATCCTGATCAACGCCCGCTCTGAATCCCTGACCGAAAAACCGTCCTTCCGCGGGTTGATTAATTCCAACCGCTGTATCGTTATCGCCGACGGCTACTACGAATGGCAGAAAACCCTTTCCGGCAAACAGCCGTTTTACATTCATCATCACCAGAAACGACTGTTGCCAATGGCTGGTTTGTATAGTCCCTGGAGGGATGAAACCGGACGGCTTCTGCTAACCTATACCGTGGTCACCACTCCCGCCAGCGCCGAACTGCAATTCATCCACGAACGCATGCCCGCGATTCTGGCGCCGGAAGAAATCGAGCCCTGGATAGATTGTCGCGCTGTCGAAAAATCCCAAGCGCTGGAATTGCTTCGATCTTACCGCGTACCTCTGACCGCCTATCCGGTCGGACCTCTGGTCAATTCCGTGAAGAACAATTCGCCGCAATGTCTGCAAGCCATCAATCCGAACTTTGGGCAGACCTCATTACTGAATGATTAACCACAAAATAATCATTACCGGGATTGTGCAGGGAATCGGTTTCCGACCTTTCGTTTACAATCTGGCGCAAAAGTTTAATCTCGCTGGATACGTGCGCAACGACTCGCGCGGCGTCGAGTTGATTATTCAGGGTCAACCGGAAAAGATTTCGCAGTTCGAAAATTCTCTGCGCACCGCCGCGCCGCCGCATTGCCGGATTGAAAAAATGGAAGTGACGGAGATTGAAGCCGCGCAAAAATTCACCGGTTTTTCAATTGCAGACAGTCAGTCATTTACCGAGAAAGCCGTCCAAGTTGTGCCGGATTTAGACGTCTGTCCGGAATGTCTGCGCGAAATGTTCGACCCGGGCAACCGGCGTTACCTCTATCCGTTTATCAATTGCACGAATTGCGGACCGCGCTTCACGATTGTTCAGGATGTGCCGTACGATCGCCCGCTGACGACGATGAGTAAATTTCAGATGTGTCCGGAATGTCTGCGCGAATACGATAATCCCGCCGACCGCCGCTTTCACGCTCAGCCGAACGCCTGCCCGGTGTGCGGACCCAAATTGCAATTACTCGATAATAATGGCCGGGAATTAATGAATGGCGGTACGGCGGCGGCCAATCAGGCGCTTTTCGGGGAAATCGGCCGGCTATTATCGGTCGATGCCATTCTGGCTGTCAAGGGCATCGGTGGATTTCACCTGGCCTGTGATGCCCGCAATGAAACAGCCGTTTACACATTGCGTCAACGTAAATATCGCGAGGACAAGCCGTTTGCCGTCATGTTTCCGGATCTGCCGACCGTTGCGACATATTGTGAATATAATCCTGAGGAGGCACGCCTTCTTACCAGCACACCGCATCCCATCGTATTATTACGAAAACACACGGGTATCGACCTGGCTCCGGCAGTTGCCCCCGGCAATCATTATCTGGGCTGCTTTCTGCCGTATTCGCCAATCCATCACCTGATTATGCATTTTTTCGGGCAGCCGATGGTTCTGACCAGCGGAAACATCAGCGATGAACCGATCGCATATAAAGATGAGGATGCACTGGCGCGGCTTTCCGGTATCGCCGATTACTTTGTCATGCATAACCGGGAGATTCACATCCGCTGTGATGATTCCGTATACCGAATCTGGCAAAATCGGCCTTATCCATTGCGGCGGTCAAGAGGTTTTGTGCCATCTGCGTTGACGTATAAAAAAGGTTTTAACCGCCCGGTTTTGGCCTGCGGGCCGGAGCAGAAGAATACCTTTGCAGTGGCGAAAAATAACCAGGTGTTTCTCAGTCATCATATCGGCGACCTGGTGAACTACGAGGTCATGCAGTCACTTGAGAATGGCATCGCGCATAACAAACACATTTTCGACGTCGAGCCCGAAATCGTCGCTTACGACCTGCATCCGGATTACCTGTCCACGAAATACGCGCTGGATTATCCGAACGCGACTCCGGCTGGTCGATCGGTGACGAAAATCGGCGTTCAGCATCACCATGCCCACGCCATCGCCTGCCTGGCTGAGAATAATGTAAATGAGCCGGCGCTGGCCATCGTGCTGGATGGCACTGGTTACGGAACTGATGGCGCCATCTGGGGCGGCGAAATTTTACTGGTTGAAGATCATCACTTCGAACGGCTGGGACATTTTCGACCGGCGCTTTTACCGGGCGGAGCGGCTGCGATTAAAAATCCCTGGCAGATGGCGCTCAGCTATTTGTTCGCGACCTACGGAGAAGAAATGGGTGGTTTGAAGTTGCCATTTCTGGATGACATTTTGCCGGACCAAATTGAAATTGCCCTGAATATGCTCCGCACTGGATTTAACAGTCCGCTGACGACTTCCTGCGGGCGATTGTTCGACGGCGTGGCGGCTTTGGCTGGCTTGCGCAATCAGGTGAATTATGAAGGCCAGGCGGCGATCGAATTCGAGCAAACGATCGCTTCCGCAAATTCAACCGCTTACGATTTTGAGATTCAAGCCGGAGATGATAGATTTGACATCGATTGGCGCAAAATGATAAAGCAGGTTGTAGAAGATGTCGGAAAAGATGTAAGTCGGAGCGCGATCGCCGTGAAATTTCATAATGGTCTGGCCGGTGTTCTCCTACAGGTCGCCCTTAAAGCTCGCGAATTGACGGGACTGAACAATATTGCGCTGAGTGGCGGCGTCTTCATGAATGTTTACCTGCTGACACACCTTTCGCGATTACTTGAAAAGCAGCAGTTTAAGGTTTGTACGCATCAGCAGGTGCCCTGTAACGACGGTGGTATTGCTCTTGGACAAGCCGTCATCGCCAATGCTATTTACCAGTACCAGCATCAACCGGAGTATAAGTAATGTGTCTTGCCGTTCCCATGAAAATCGTCGCAATAAATGCCAATCGCGCCCAAGCTGAAGTCGGCGGCGTGCTCTATAACGCCAATCTCGATTTTCTGCCGGATGCGCAAATTGGCGATTATATCATCGTCCATGCCGGCTTCGCTATTGAGAAATTGGATGCAGCCGTGGCGCTGGAAAACCTTGCTGCCTGGACGGAAGTTACCGAAGATATGCAAACCAATAGACGAAAGCGCTCAGCATGATTAAATTCATCGATGAATATCGCTCGCCGGAATTGATAAATCAGGTGGCAGGGCGCATTCATAGAATCGCTCCTTCCCGACCAATTAATCTGATGGAGGTCTGCGGCGGGCACACGATTACTATTTTTAAGTACGGACTGAAAAAATTGCTGCCGGACAATATCAATCTAATCAGCGGACCGGGATGCCCGGTGTGCGTGACCGATACCGAATTCATTGACCGGGCTATTGCATTGGCGAAAATGCCTAATGTTATTATTACAACTTTCGGTGATATGGTGCGAGTGCCGGGCAGTCGGGCAAGTTTAATGATCGCTAAAGCTGAAGGCGCCGACGTCCGGACTTGTTACTCGCCGATGGAAGCCCTTAAAATCGCTGAGGAAAATCCTGATAATGAGATCGTCTTTATTGGCATCGGCTTCGAAACCACCGCGCCAACCACTGCCGCCGTTATTCTGACCGCTACCCGGAATTCAATCCGGAATTTTTCGGTGCTTTCAACCCACAAAACGATGCCGATGGCGATGAAAACGTTGCTGGAGGCCGGTGAAATCGCCCTGCATGGATTTATCTGTCCGGGGCACGTCACGACTATTACCAGTCCGGAGATATATCAATTTATCGTGGATGATTACAAAATCCCGTGCGTCGTGGCTGGCTTCGAACCGCTCGATATGCTGGAGGCGATTTTTATGCTGGTGAAACAAGTTGTCGAACAACGTGCGGCAGTTGAAAATCAGTATCGCCGGGCTGTCAAACCGGGCGGCAACCGCAAGGCCCTGGAAATTATGGCGGAAGTCTTTGAACCGTGCAATTCAACCTGGCGCGGACTGGGCAACATCCCGGCCAGCGGTTTGCGGATTCGGGATAAATACCAAAGTTGGGATGCTGAACGTAAATTCCCGCTTGAAATTCCACCTGCAAAACATAATCCCGGTTGCATTTGTGGTGCAATAATGCGCGGAGTAAAAATTCCGCCTGACTGTCGCTTATTCGGCAAAGCCTGCACACCGGAAAATCCGCAAGGCGCCTGCATGGTCAGTGCCGAAGGCACCTGTGCGACGTACTTTGCCTATGGCGAGAAATTGTAGATTGCAGATTGTAGGTTGTAGGTTGAAGATTGTAGGTTGAAGATTGAATATTTGAGATTTCAAATTGCAAATATCTGATTTATCAATTGGATCCTGCCTGCCCGAACGTCCTAACGGTTTAAGACGGGCGGATTAATCCTTTCAAGAACAAGTAAGTTAAGTCTTGTTAATCTTGCCTAAAAAAACCGCGGAGAGGGAGGGATTCCTCCGAAGGAGTTCTCCAAAGGAGTCCTACGTGACCTGCGGAAGAACCCACGTTCCGACGTCTACCACTTCCCCTTTTCTTCCAGCATTGTTTTCAACCAGATGTTACCTTTACCTCGTTTGAGATAATATTCGCGTTTTTGGGCTTCACTCTTTGTTTGATACTCTTCAAAGTAGATAATTTCATAAGGACAATGCGCCTTGCTTGAACGAACCTTACCGGCATTATGCTGTTTTAGTCGTGTTGCAATATTTTCAGAATGACCGATGTAATGGAAACGGTCATTAGTGCTTTTCAAGATATAAACATAATACATTCGCGGAGAGGGAGGGATTCGAACCCCCGTTCCGATGCAATCGAAAAACGGTTTTCAAGACCGCCGCATTCAACC
>CAZNUN010000008.1:0-22972 GCA_964576275.1 uncultured bacterium
TTGGAACTCCGCTTCGGCTACGCCTTCGCTTCGTTCCAACAGCATAGTTTAACATATCCTTCTTTGATTCGGAAGAAGATTAACTATACACATACCGGTTGGTTTATTTGACTTTTAATTTGACAGTGATCAATTGCCGGACGGCATCCAGGTCGGCCGAGGTCTTTACATCGACGGTGATGCCACGGATTTTACCATAATGCTGGCCATCAGTGAACTGGGTTTTATAGGTATCGTCCAGGGCAATTGCAGCGATCAAATCCGAGGCTTTATCCCCGTAGTAAAAGGTCGTTTTGAAAAGTCCATCCCAGACTGAAACCCAGCAGATCGTTCCTTTCTTTTGGGTGACTTTACAGAGCCAGCTTTTACCATCGTTATAGTAGCGCCATTCGCCGGCAACGTTCGGATATTCCCGCCCGAGTAAGGCGGTGAACTCGTCCCAAACCGGTTTGATTTTCCCGAGATAGCGTTCCAGAACGGAATCGTCCGGGTATTCATTTTTGTCGTTCAGGCAGGGTTTTTCCATCGTTGCTCCTCAAATTTTTAAAAATCATCTCAGACCGAGTTTGCGGTAGCGCTGCGGATTTGATAATCACATTTAATGCTAAGGAAATGTTGTCTAAAGCGCAAGGTATTGTCAAACCCGAAGAAGAAAATATTCTCCGTATTCCTGTATTTTTACTTTACGTCACTCTGTGTCGGAATCTTCTTGCTCCGGCGCCAGTCGAAGAAGGACTTGACAAGCGTAACCGGCAGCATGATGTAGATGATGGCATTGATATACTGGTCGCAGAGATTGCTCGGCCAGGGGAAAGGGTGGAAGACGAAGAAGTCGGTCGCCCGGCCTTTGATTAAAACTTCGAGCACGTTGCCTGAGGCTCCGATCATCAGGCTCAGAATGATGCTTAGCACGATCGTGTTAAAGCGCGAACTTTTATCTTTGACCAAACTGCGCGATAACGAGAATCCGAGAACCACTACCAGTACGATTCCGGTAATTGCCCAGAGCTGCTGATTACGAATATTGCCGAAAATGAAATGATAGCCGGTGTTATAGGTGCGGAACCAGGAGAGGAAAGGCAGAGCGGTATTAATGCTTTCCTGGAAAGGCAGGTAAAGGTTCGCGATACTTTTTGTCAGGAAATCGATTCCCAGCAGAATAAGCCCGGCCAGATAGGCGATGAAAAGCGGATGGCGGTAGAATTTCATATTGAAAGTGCTCCGGAGATGGTTAGTAACAGTATTGCGCGGTTGTCATATTTTTTTATTCCAGCGGCGCCATTTGTAACTCTGGTTTTTCTCGGGGAAAAAACCGGCGTTGACCGAGCGGATGTCCTGCACCGAAATGAAAATTTCCGGCGTGATTTCCCGGGCGATCTGTAAAACTTCGTTGACTTTTTTACGCTGGACGATAACATAGATGATATGAACGTGGCCTTTAGCGCCGTTGGCGTCGATGACCGTGGCGCCGAATCCGGCATCGCGCAGTGCCATGGTCAGAACATCAACCGTATCGGAACTGATCAGACGGATCGCCTGCAGACCGAGCGCCAGTTTATCTTCAATTGTAATGCCGATAAAATTACCTGAAGCGAATCCCAGGCCGTAAGCGAAAAAACTGACCGGATTATTCAAGCCCTGTCGCATGACCTGAGAAATGGCTAAGAGCCAGATCGAGACTTCGAAGAATCCGAGAATGGAAGCGGCTAATTTATTGCCTTTGGAGACTAAAATTATCCGCACGGTGCCGATGGAAACGTCCGTGATGCGCGCGAAAAAAATAAACAACGGCAGCATCACCCATTGATATAATGAGGAATCGAGAAAACTGACTTCCATTGAAGACATCCTTATAGTTAGGATTGATTATTCAAACAGTTCGATGTTTCCGCCGGTATGGATGAAGACGACCGTATCCTGAGGATCAATACGTCCGCTGCGGCAGTACTCTATCAGCCCGGCGGCGGCTTTGCCGGTATAGACGTAATCCAGAAAAATGCCTTCGTTTTTAGCAAACAGGTCAACGGCCTCTTCACAGCCCGGAGTGGGAATGGCATAGCCGCGTCCGACAAAACCATCATCTGCACGAACGATTTCGCGCGGCACATTAATATTCATCAGGCTGGCTGTGGAATTGGCAAGTTCATAAACATTTTTCTCCAGGATGTTGCGCGGATAATCGACGCTGATGCCGATTATTTGTCCCGGCCACTGGCTGATCGCCTGTCCCACCACCAATCCGGCCTGCGTCCCGGCCGAAGATGAAGCGTGAATTACCATGTCGACTTTCAGCTGGTTGCGCTCGAAATCATCCAGCAGTTCGCTCCAGCCGGCAACATAGCCCAGGGCGCCGATCGGAATCGAACCGCCCGGCGGCAGCAGAAAGACTTTTTTACCTTCGTACTCGAGGCGGTTTTTTACCTGAAGAACTTCTTCACTGATAATTTCCGGGTCGTCGGAATCAACGTGGTGAATGTTGGCGCCCAACATCTGATCGAGTAGCAGATTCCCGGTAGGTTTGTTGACTTTCTTGCCGCGCAGAATCAAATGTACGCTCAGACCGTACTTAACGCCGGCGTTGGCCAGGATCCGGCAGAAATTGGATTGATTGGCGCCGATCCCGATCACCGCGTCGTATCCCTTTTCAATCATCTCAGCGATCAGGAAATCCAATTTACGGGTCTTGTTTCCTCCAAAAGCGAACCCGGTCAGATCGTCGCGTTTGATGTAGAGATTACATTTTAGAATCTCCGACAACTGGTTTAACCGATGAAAGGGAGTCGGCAAAACTGAGATGATTTCACGTGGAAAAGGCTTCAACAGGTTTTCGATTAATTGCATAGAAAATCCATTTTCAAGGTAATCATTTTCTCTCTCTGATTTTCGCTTCCGCCATTACCGGTAGCAAAACTCAGGTAAAAATTAATCACTTGGTCTCTTTATTCAAAAGCATATCTGAGTACGAGTGAGTCAGCCGATCGTCCGGCTGAATTCCCAGAGTCTGCATCATCGTTTGACACTGCCGGACTAATTCCCCGGTACTGAATTCACCGTTCCGGTCAATGGCCTCGATCTCGACGAATTCGCCCAGTTCCGCCACCTGATCGAGATGAATTTTGATGTTATTCACGAAATAAATTTCACGTTGCTTGATGACAGTCACTTTAACGCCGAGCGCGGCGGTTAAAAGAGGCTTGAGTTCGCTCGGATTGATTAGAGGATATAATTCGACATCCGAAATTTTGGGCGCGCGACTGTCCGGTCGGCGGTAATAGATCAGAGCGTTTTCAATCCGTCCTTCCCGCAGTTTCAGGCGTCCGTCCGGGACGTTGAAATAGGTGTCGGTTTGCTGATCCTGGCCGACAAAACGGGCTCTCAGATTTTGCAAAATCATCCGGACTGTTTCCAGGTTGTGACAGATGGCTTTGATTTCGGCATTGGTGGTGTTCATAATCCGGCAAAATCTAAATAATCCGGCGGGTAATCCCAAATCCCGCTGCCGGGAAGCGGATCTGTGCCGCTATATTTTAATTTGGAAATTGCCTTGAAAATCGGCATATTTCCCGCCGTGAGAAATGTTATTATCAGCCTGCTTGTGATCCTTTCAGCAACCGTCGGACTGTCAGGCGCAGGAGAGCATCCGCAATTGCCGGACGGGTTGCGTTTCCGGCAGATCCGGAAGATCGTCAATAAAGAGGCGTGCCCACTGTTCAAATCGGCTGAGAAATATTACCATAAGGGCAACTATTCGCTCGCCGATCGGTCTTTTCTCGGTGCGATAACAAAGAAGGAAGAATTTTACGGCAGCTGGGGGCGGGCTTGCGTCGCAGAACAGATAAAAGATTTCCTATCAGCCGGGAAGTTGTACGCTGCGGCATATTCATTGAACGATACGCTGGAGGTTTTTCTGCGTGATTACACATCATTTTTACAGGAAAACAGCCATGACTGGCAATGGATTGGAAAAATTGCCGCCCGCTATTTCGACCTTACCCGAAGCGATGAAGCTCTGGATGTACTACTGAAATCTTCTGCCCGTCTGAAAAAGCAGTCGGAAGCGTTGAACACTTTTCAGCAGTTAATCGAACGCTATCCGCGGGAAGCTAACCTCCAGGTCTATTATGCTTCGCTTCTTTATGAGAACGAACAGAAAGAAGCAGCTGTAAAAATCGCTCGTCAGGCAGTTCGGATCTCAGACGAACCTTTTCATCTGAAACTAATGGTGCAGATTTTAGCACAGGAAGGCTATTTTATAGAGGGCGCCAGTGCCTGCGAAAGGCTTTCACGCCTCGCGCCAAGCTCCGCTCAGACATTGGAAGCCTGGGGTTTTCTGGAATATCAACAGGGACATTACGAAAATGCTGCCGCTCATTACCATAAAGCCCTCAACCGTGACTACCGACTTCCGACGTTGTTGACGCTGGCGCGGCTTTTTACATTTTATCTGAACGATCCGGATCGGGCGACTTACTATACCAAGGCAATCCTGCAGCTTGACAAGCAAAACTGCGATGCTCTGTATTTGATGGCGGAGATCAAACGACGCCAGGGCAAAATTGCGGACGCTCTGAAATATTCCGAACGTCAGATGCAACTGCAGCCAAACCATCCCCAGACCTATTATTATCATGGGAAATTATATTTTCAGATTAAAGATTACGAAAATGCGATCAAATACTTAGAACTGGCCGTTCAACATAATCCCGATATCAAACGCTATCGCCTTGTATTAGCGAAAGCCTATGCCGGTGCCGGCCAGATGATAAAAGCCCGCGAAACCTATCTCAATTATCTGAATGAGCCGCTCAAGGATTTATGGCAGGAAGAAAACATGCTCACAGAGACGCCGCCGCAGCCCCGTTGAAAGCCGGTTTTTGGGCCGTCCTGTTCCTGACAATCAGTCTAACTAATTGCACGGATATTTATCGTTACCAAATTCCGGAGCCGATCGTGCCGGACTACGAGGGGATCGGACAGATGTACTGGAAAGTCTGGCAAATCATGGCGCAAAAAGTTGTCCAGGGTGCTAATGTCAGCGGTTTCAGCCGACGTTACGTCAACTGTGATGACGATCTGCTGATCCACCAACATTCCACCACCATGACGGCTTTGTTTGGAGTTTACGGCCATTCGATTTTTCCGGTGATGCCATCCCTGGATAATTTTTACCGCGGTCAGCGTTCGGACGGTTTTATTTCCAGAGTATATAATAATATGACAGGCGAGTATCTGCATATCCCGAGCGTTAATGAACCGATGATCAATCCGCCTCTTTTTACCTGGGCAGAATTGAAATATTTTCAGCTGACCGGCGACAAGCGTCGTCTGAAAAAATATTTTCCGGTTTGGGAGAAGTATTTTGAATGGCTGGATAGTTTTTGCCGCGGTAAAGGCGAGGCGGCTACGCTGTATTACAATACTACAAACGGTTCGGGAATGACGAACTCACCCCACGGTCTTAACAATCTGGGCGGCTGGACGGATATGTCGGCTCAGATGGCACTGTTTGCAGAACATTTGGCGAAGTCCGCTCAAGTTATCGGTGAACATTCCAAGGCAGCTTTATATCAGCGCCGGTATCGGGAAATAGCCGCCGAAATCCGCTTGAAACTCTGGAATGAAGACGACGGATTTTTCTATGATTTAATTAGCGAAGGGCGTCCACTGCGGGTTAAATCGACGGCCGCCTTTTGGACGCTGCTGGCTGGTATTCCGGACAGTGCCCAGGCTGCCGAATTAATTTTGCATCTGAAAAATTCAGGTGAATTCAGCCGCCAGCATCTTTTTCCGTCTTTAGCGGCCGACGAAGATGATTTCAACGCAGGTGGCGCATACTGGCGCGGCGGGGTGTGGAGTTACGAAAACTATATGATTATCAATGGCCTGAAACGCTATGGCGAATATGAGATGGCTGCCACAGCCGCCTGGAATCATATCACCAATATGGAAAAGGTTTTTGCCAATTATTTACCTGACACTGCTTTAATCGATGAAAAATACCGGTCGGAATGCCACGAGACCGTCTGGGAACTCTATTCTTCCGAAAACGAAGCGCCGGGCACCCGCTGGGATACCCGTAATTTGTGCCAACCGAATTACATCCCGGCAGCCGGGCATGGACCGGTAGCCATGCTGATCGAAGACGTCCTGGGATTCAATGCCGACGGTACCGCTGATGAATTGATCTGGCGCCCCTGGCTTTTGAACAGGCATGGGATCCGCAACCTGCAATTCGGCAATAATTTAGTGACGATCTGGTGCGAAAAGCGGGAATCGAAGGAAGCCCCGCTCGTGATCAAAGGGCTGACCAATTCGCCCTTCTTGCTGACCATCATCATCGCGTCGGATACCATCGCTATTCGCCAGCCGCGCGGACGGATAAACCTTGAACTTAACATCCATGATTTCAATTCAAAGGAGAAGTAATGATATTAGAACGGGTAAATTTATCCAGTTTGACACGGGAAGCTTATCGCCAAAAAAGAAGATTGATCGCTCCGCTAATGGGTTTTCCGGGGTTGAACCTGACTGATAGCAATATTAAACTTGCCCAGCAAAATTATGGCGAGCATTATCGAGTCATTCAGAAATTGGTTGAAACCTTTCAGCCGGATGTGGTTTTTCCACTGATGGATTTATCGGTTGAAGTCAATGCGGTCGGACGCTATACGATCTTTCCGGTTCATGAATCGGCGACAGTCCCGAAGGATACCTTTGATTTCGGCGATATCGAAAAGATGCAGCAGATCGATATTTCCAAAGATACACGCCTGTTCGGATATGTGAAAACGATGCGACTGATGAACGAGACTTTGCCCTTGAATATCGTGCGTGGCGCATATGTCACCGGCCCTTATACGATGGCGGCTCTTATGATGGGATCGGATGATGCCGCGATGGCGACGATCACGGCTCCCGATCAGCTCCAGCGGCTATGTCAATTCTCAATGGAAAAAATCAAGGAGTACGCCGGATATTTTATGGATGTCGGCGCTCAACTGATTTGCATCTTAGAACCCTCGGCGGTGATGCTCGGACCGGATCAGTTCCGGGATTTTTCCGCCAAGTATGTCAAAGAAATCGTGACTGCCTGCCGCACGCGCGGAGTGGCCACCGTATTTCATATCTGCGGTAATTCGACGCACCTGCTGACCGAAATGGTTGCTGCCGGCGTTAACGCGGTGAGTCTGGATTCCCGGGAAGCCGGAGTCGATCTGGTTAAAGTCGCGCAAATTTTGCCTTCGGAAGTCGTGATAATCGGCAATATCAGCCCGGTCAATACGATTCTGAACGGCACACCGTCCACGGTCGCCCAGGAAGTGCGTGAATTACTGACGGCGATGGATCGTTATCCGAATTTTATCCTGAGCACCGGATGCGATCTTCCTCAGCAGACACCGTTGGACAACATTCGCGCGTTTATGGAAGCCGGGCGAGCTCACCTGATCCGCGCCTGAGCGAAGCTTCCGCTGACCTCTTCGAATCACAGATGAATAAATACGCTCAAATAACTAACACGCTGTTAGTTTCGACTTTTGCGGTAATGCTCGGCTTGGGAGTGATTGCGCCGCTGCTTCCGGTTTATGTCCATGATCTGGGTGCCAGCGGCCTCTGGGTCGGCGCGATCTTTGCCATTTTTTCGGTTTCACGGATAATATTCATCCCGCTTTTTGGAAAATTATCGGATCGCCGCGGCCGGAAGTCGTTTATTACCATCGGGCTGGCAGGTTATACCTTCGTTTCTTTTCTTTATTCAATTGCGAATAATCTTCCAATGCTGCTAGGAATTCGCTTTCTGCACGGCTTTTTCTCGTCCATGGTCATTCCGATCACCATGGCATATCTCGGCGAAGTTGCCGAGCCCGGCCGCGAAGGACGCATGATGGGCTGGTTCAATATGGCGATGTTTCTCGGAATGGCGGGTGGCCCTTCGTTAGGCGGCGTGCTGAAAGATACAGTCGGATATGCGTCTGTATTTTATGCTATGATGGGACTGACCGGCCTGGCTTTCCTGATGTCCGTAACGATGTTGCCCGATATTAAATTGTCTGGAAAATACGAAACGTCCCGGGCGGTCTCGTTCCGGATTATTTTAAGAGATAAAGCCATCCAGGCGGTTTTACTTTTCCGGATCAATAACGCCGTTGCCCGCGGAGCTCTGATGTCATTCCTGCCGATCCTGGCGATGCATCTTAGTGCCGCCCAAATCGGCATCCTGATTTCCGTCAATGTTTTTCTGACCGCCTTTTTACAGAAAATATTCGGTGATTTGGCCGATCGCTGGAGTAACTGTGCCCTTATCGTCGGCGGTTCTCTGCTGACAACTTTATCGATCGCCATCGTTCCATTGTTTGGCAGTTTTAACGGCCTGCTGATCACTGGCGCCATATTTGGAATTGCCAGCGGTATTTCAATCCCGGCCGCTTCTTCGCTCAATATCAAAATCGGTAAAAGAAACGGTGGCATGGGAGCGACTGTCAGCCTGTTTAACACCGCTCAAAATATCGGCTGGCTGGTAGCTCCGGTCCTGGCCGGATTCATTTATGATAGTCTGGGGTTGAAAGCCATCTTTTTCGGTGTGGCGGTAATTTCTTTATTGGGTACGCTTGGATTTTATTTGCTCATTCGCGAACCGCTGAAAAATCAACATTGTTAATGGAAGGATATTAAGATATGGTTACCATTTCCGCCGATAGACTGCAGGTGAAAATTCATGATTTATGGGCAAATCAATGGTTTTTGCTGACGAGTGGTGATTTCAAGACCGGTCAATTCAATTCCATGACGGTAGCCTGGGGCAGTCTTGGTATAATGTGGTCCATGCCGTTTGCGCAGGTTGTGGTCCGGCCGATCCGTTATACCTACGAATTTATGGAGCGATACGATACCTTTACTCTTTGCGCCTTTCCCCGGAAGTACCGTAAGCAGCTGAATTTCCTGGGCTCGGTCAGCGGTCGTAAAATGGATAAGATCCAGTCAAGCGGTCTGACACCCTGCGCGGCTTCGGTCGTAGCGGCGCCGGTGTTTGCCGAAGCCGAATTACGCATCGAATGTCGCAAAATGTACTGGAGCGACCTGGAACCAGAGCATTTCCTGAATGCCGGCATCGCCGCCATTTACGATGGTCACGATTTTCACCGAATGTACTTTGGTGAAATTGTTGCCCTAACCGGTGATGAAAAATATTTAAGCCTGAACTGAATTATCTACCTGAAAGGAATCCTGTCGATATGCGACCAGAATTATCAATCGTAATACGCACCGCCGTAATGTTGGTGATTTCGAATTGTTTTATGACTTTTGCATGGTATGGTCATCTTCGAAATCTTAATCATAAAGCCTGGTACATCGCGGCCTTAGTCAGCTGGGGCATCGCCTTGTTTGAATATCTGGTACAGGTGCCGGCCAACCGGCTCGGTTTTACCCAGATGTCACTGGCTCAGTTGAAAATCCTGCAAGAAGCGGTAACGCTAGGCGTCTTTATCCCGTTTGCCATCTTGTATATGAAACAACCGCTCAAGGCTGATTATTTTTACGCCGGGCTATGTATACTGGGCGCGGTGTATTTCATTTTTCGCTCGTAGCTCCGTTGTATTTTTCACGGAAAATGAAAATCCTAAACCGCGCGATTCGGAGAGTGCGAAGTGAGTAACATTTTGTTTGTTATTCTTATAAAAGTGGTTTCAAGGACTGTATCTCCGTGTTCTGAGCGTGCTCGGCAGTGATTTGGTAAGGTTAAATCATGGCTTGGATTTAACGCTAAATTTTAATACGTTCCGGCCGATGAGAAAGTCAATCAGTGATAGTCCAATCAATAACTGGAAAATAGTGTGAAAAGTATCGATGTCGCCCAGATAATTCCGGTCGTAAATAAATTATGCATCGCTGCGAATTACTATGTAGCTGCCGACGTTCGTGAGAAGATCGAGTCGGCTTTGACAACGGAAGAATCTCCGACTGGCCGCGAAATTCTTAAAGTGGTTCTGCAGAACTACGATCTGGCCGCCAGCCAGCAGATGCCGCTGTGTCAGGATACCGGTTCGGCGGTTGTGTTTGTGGAATTGGGGCAGGACGTCCATCTGACCGGCGGTGATTTTTACGAGGCCATTAATGAAGGCGTCCGGCAGGGGTACCGGAACGGTTTCCTGCGCAAAGCTATTGTTAGCGATCCGGTTATACAGCGAAAAAACACCAGTGACAACACTCCGGCAATAATCTATACCGAGATTGTGCCGGGCGATAAGTTAAAGATTACAGTAGTCCCGAAAGGCGGAGGCGCCGAGAACATGTCAACTCTGCGAATGCTGAACAGCAGTGATGGAATCGAAGGCGTCAAGAATTTCGTGGTGGACTGCGTCAGGCAAGCCGGAGGACGGCCGTGTCCGCCGGTGATCGTCGGCGTCGGCCTGGGCGGTAATTTTGAGCAGGCGGCGTTATTAGCTAAAAAAGCCCTGTTACGCCCGCTGAATGTCAGGCATTCCGATCCGACCTGGGCGGCTGTGGAGGACGAATTACTTGAAAGAATAAACCGTCTGGGGATCGGTCCGCAGGGGCTGGGCGGGAGTACGACGGCGCTGGCGGTCAGCATTCTGGATAAACCCTGTCATATTGCTTCCCTGCCGGTGGCGGTCAATCTGGATTGTCATTGTCACCGGCATGAAACTGCCATTTTCGAATAAAATTATGTCCGTAATACATCATTTAGTCACTCCGTTAAATTCTGCCGAACTAACGCAACTGAAAATCGGCGATAAAGTCACCCTGTCCGGAAAAATTTATACCGCCCGCGACGTTGCGCATCAGCGTCTGATAAAATTGCTGGAATCCGGTCAACCTTTACCATTCAAACTCGAAGGCGCGGTCATCTATTATGCCGGGCCGGCGCCCGCTCGTCCCGGACGTCCGGTTGGTTCCGTCGGGCCGACGACTTCCTATCGTATGGATAGATTTACGCCTCAGCTACTTAACGCCGGCCTGAAGGCAATGATCGGGAAAGGTGAACGCGGCCGGAACGTTACCGAGTCAATCGTGGCCAATCGGGCAGTCTATCTGATCGCAGTAGGCGGGGCGGCGGTCGTGTCGGCTCAAACTGTCCGGACCGCCCGTGTGATCGCGTTTGAAGATCTCGGTCCGGAAGCGATTTATGAAATGGAAGTGGAGCGGTTTCCGGTTTTTGTGGCAATTGACACCAATGGGAACGATCTTTTTTCTGAAGGTGTGGCGCGTTACCGCCGGGAGTGAATTTACGGCAACGATGGAGTGGAATAATAATGACTAAACTTAAACTCGATCTGAGCAATCTCGAACAGGCTTTACCGGCGCATTTTTCCGAGGAACAGATCGCCAGAGCAAAGACTCTTTTTTATAAAAGACTGGCGGAACAGACCCATCAGTTTTATAGCGGCAAGATCCAGACCGCACCGCGCGCTGGTATATTCGGTTACAACTGGTTCAACGTCTGGTACACTCCCGGTGTCTCGCAGATTTCGACCACCATCCGGGATAACAACGACGCTTCTTTTGAACTTTCCAATCGCGGTAACCTGGTCGCAATCGTTAGTGATTCAACGCGGGTTTTGGGGGATGGCGACGTTACTCCGCCCGGCGGTCTGGGGGTTATGGAAGGCAAAGCTTTCCTGATGAAATATTTGGGTGGCGTGGATGCGGTGCCCTTATGTATCGACAGCCGCGGAAAGAACGGCGTCCCCGATCCGGACGTCATTATCGAGTTCGTAAAGCGGAGTCAGCCGAGTTTCGGAGCCATCAATCTTGAGGATATTTCGCAACCGAATTGCTATCGGGTTCTGGATGTTCTGCGCGAAGAATGCCAAATCCCAGTCTGGCACGATGATGCTCAGGGAACTGCCTGTGTAATTTTGGCCGGGCTAATCAACGCCCTGAAATTAGCCGGCAAGAAAATATCAGAGGTCAGGATCGTTTTCTATGGCGCTGGAGCGGCCAATACAGCCGTGGCTCGTATTGCGATCAGCGCCGGAGCCGATCCGCAACGTATCATTATGTTTGATCTCAATGGAGCTCTGCATACCGGTCGCGAGGATTTTCAGGCCGATCCACGCTGGTATCGCACCTGGGATTTATGTCAACGCACTAATCCGCACCGGGTGAATGATTTTGGAGCGGCTATGCAAGATGCCGACGTTCTGATCGCACTTTCCAAACCGGGGCCGGACACGATCAAGCCGCGGAATATTGCCCGGATGGCCGCGAAAGCGATCGTATTCGCTTGTGCCAATCCCGTTCCTGAAATCTGGCCGCACTCCGCCAGAAAGGCTGGGGCTTTTATAGTGGCCACGGGGCGCGGAGATTTCCCGAACCAAGTGAATAATTCACTCGGTTTTCCTGGAATATTAAAGGGGGCTTTAATGGTACGTGCGCGCAAGATCACTGATCGGATGGCGATTGCCGCTGCGCAGGCTTTAGCGGATTTTGCCGAAAAGCGCGGCCTGACGCCGGGGTATATCATTCCCACGATGGATGAAACAGCGGTTTTCCCGTTTGTTGCGCAGGCGGTAGCCGCTGAGGCGATCCGCGACGGCGTTGCCCGTAAAATAATTCCCTCCGAGACGATTTACCGACAAGCTGAAAAGGATATCAGTGATTCTCGCCAAATGTTTCAAAACCTGGTTCAGACCGGATTAATTGTTCCACCGCCCGAAAGTCTGCTGGAGGCGGCTTTGGAATGGGCGATCAGTCAAATCTAAGAGTTAAGAGTCGACTTAAGGACTTTACCTAATTCAATCAGGTCGTAAGGTTTGGCGGCGACGCCCCGGAAACCATAATCTTGGTAAGACGACATGATCGGATCGTTCGAGTAACCACTGCTGACGATAACCTTGGCGTCAGGGTCAATTTCTAAGAGTTTCTTGATCGCATCGCGTCCGCCCATTCCGCCCGGAATGGTCAAGTCCATAATCACCAGAGAATACGGTTTTCCGGATTGTTGGGCGCTCTGATATTGCGCCAGAGCGGCAGCGCCGTCATTGACACAGTCGCTTTCGTATCCAAGACTCTGCAGCATTTCGGAAACGACTTCCTGAACGATTTGGTCGTCATCCATGATTAGAATGCGTCCAGCTCCAGACTGTTTCTCAACGATTTCCAATTTTTCAGGGGGTTGAGTGATCATCTGAGCCGCCGGCAGGTAGATCGTGAAGGTGGTGCCCTCGCCAACCTGTGACGATACCTCAATTTTGCCGCCGTGATTTTTTATAATCGAATAAGCCGTAGTGAGTCCCAGACCGGTGCCGCGCTTTTTGGTAGTAAAGTACGGGTCGAATATTTTTGTCAGATATTCGGGTGAAATTCCGATTCCGTGATCGCTGATGCTTATTTTTACATAATCTCCGGCCGGTAAAGCGGAGGAGTTCGACTCCGGGAGGGTACAGTTTGCGGTGATTATGTCAATGAAGCCACCTTCCGGCATAGCCTGATCGGCATTGATGATGATGTTATTCAGGACCTGGCTGATCTGGCCTTCATCCACTTCTGCGTGACGCAAATCGCTGGCGACCTGGAGATTTGATTTGGCTTTTGATCCGGAGAGCGCCAGTTTGACGGATTCTTCGATCAGATTGTTAATGTTCGAGACCTTTTTAACCGGCAGACCGCCCTTTGAAAAAGTGAGCAGGCGCTGAGTCAGTTCGCGTGCCCGGATGGTGGCTTTTTCGGCTTCGCTGAGTCGGCTCTTGATCTTGTCCTGTCCGGCCGCGAACATGCTGGCGAGAGTGATATTCCCCAGAATGGCGGTGAGAATATTATTAAAGTCGTGGGCGATGCCACCCGCTAAAATGCCGATTGATTCGAGTTTTTCGTTTCTTAATAATTCCATCTCGACTTTTTTACGATCGCTGATGTCCATAATCTGAACTAGATAATTGACAACCGATTCATCGGTATGCAACGGAGTGATGAAAACGTTCAGATAGATAATACCATTGCGATCATGAGGCCTACTCCAATCGTCGAAATTAATAACCTGTTCGAGTCTGACGGGCTGGTTATTAAAGAGAGTTTCTTTGGTACCCTGGAGAAAAATATTATTGTCGAACATGCTGATTTCATTATACCAGGATTGATTTTCGATGCCGAGAATTTTCAGAAATTCCGGATTGGCGGAAATGAAGCGGCCATTTGTGTCGAACAATGCCAGTCCGATCGGCGAATCTTCAAAAATGGTGCGGAAGCGGTCTTCGCTGGTGCGCAGGGTGACTTCGGCCTGCTTGCGGTCGATGGACAGTCCGATTTGTTCGGAGACGAATTTTAATACATCCAGATCGTTTTCGGTCAGGGCGTGCTCGTTAATATAATTCTGAACGACCACCGCTCCTAGCACCGTGCCGCGTACCATGATCGGCACTCCCAGCCAGACTTTCGAGAGTGTACCGACAACGTCAATGATCCCGTCGTCAATCATTTTTTTAATATTGGCCTGGCGCAGAAGGAGAGGCTGGTTGGTTTTAATGACGTGTCCGGTCAGAGTTTTTCCGGCCGGGAAGTGGTTGAATTTGTCTTTTTCATCGACAAAGTACGGCAGGCTCAGGGAATCGGTGGTTTTATCATACAAGGCTACGAAAAAGTTCGTTGTATCAACGATTTCATTTAACGCCTTCCGGATGAACAGGATCAGTTCGGTCAGATCGGAGGTTTCATTGACCGCATTGGCGATCTGATACAGGATATGCTGGATGGTCTCATTTCTTTTCTGTTCGGTAATGTCCTGTAAAATGCCCAGCGAACCAATGATCTTCCCGGATTCATCCTTGTAATGCACGGCGCTGTCATGTAACCATTTTATCTGACCCTGCGGAGTGACGATTTTAACTTCGGCGATATAGCGATCGATTTTACCTTGTCGGAACAATTCGCCGACGACCTTTATATCTTGAGGGACATTTGGCATGGCTACGATCACTTCTTTGATCACCGACCGAAATTTGGCGACGGTCAGTTCGGCTGGTGGAATGCCCATGAGCGATTCGCTGGCCTGACCGATAAAATCGTAGTGGTCTTTGCCATAAATCCACAAGTACGGGATACCGTGTGCGTTTTGAATAGCCTGCTGGTATATGTCCTGAATGGTTTTGAGTTTATTCTGGCTTTCTTTCAGGGCGGTGATGTCCTGGATCACTACTACACGGGCGTCCAGGTTTTTATAATCCAGATCATGGGAGTTAGCGATGATCGTGATCTGGTCGCCATTTTTTTTACGATGGATCCACTCGCCAATGTCACGGTATCCAGCCCCAGAGGTGCTTTTCACGGACAGGTTTTTGACGCTCTTTTTGAATGCCATCAAATCTTCGAGTTTCAAGGCAGTCGCTTCCTCGAAAGTATAGCCGTAGTGATGCTGAAAGGCCTGATTTACCGACAAAAGACGACGGGATTTACGATCATAGATTAACATAATGGCCGGATTGAAATCGAAGAGATAGCGGTAATTGGCTTCGCTTTTCTTGAGAGAGCGTTCGATGTTTTTCCGAGAGGTTATATCGCGGCCAACCCCGATCAGGCTGCTGAAGTGACCCTGTTCGTCGAAGAGGGGAATTTTGATCATGTCCAGAACTACGTTTTGGCCGTCGGCAGAGCAGGTTTCAACTTCGAAGCGCACGGTCTGGCGGGATTTGATGGTTTCTCTATCGTTCAGAGCGGATTTTTTAGCCAGATCCGGAGTTAGAATTTCGTCATCTTTTTTATGCAGGATATGTTCGGCCGGCAGACCGATGAATTTTTCATAGGCTTTGTTGAATAAGATATAGCGACCGGACTCATCCTTGATGAAGACCAGATCCGGAATTGCCTGTACCAGGGTATGGATTTGATTGTAATATATCCGGATTGTCTCGTCGGATAATTTTTTTTCGGTAAGGTCGGAGATGATAATATAGCGCGAAATGATCTTGCCGTTTTCACGGGTGTACGAATAACGATTGTGAATATAGCGACGGATGCCGTCCTTGCGGCGGATCCAGAATTCGAGTTCGCCCGGCCCGAAGCCGGTTCTTTTTTCTTCGGCAAAGATTTTCTTGAGGCGCTCTCTTTCTTCCGGTTCGACCAGATCGAGTACATCGAGGTCGCTGATTTCAGAAGGGAAGCACCCAAAAATCTGGCAGACCCGGTCATTGAAAAAGCGAATGCGTCCCTGTTCGCTGATAATCAGACCGTCGCTGATATTTTCAGTCATCTTACGGAACATTTTTTCGCTTTCGTTGAGAGCCTCATAGGCTTTTTTCTGGCGATCGATATTATTAGTGGTGATGAGGATGCTGATCTTGCCTTCCGGATCGGTGATCTTCTTGACCATAGCGCTAATCCAGAAGGTCGTGCCGTTTTTACGAACGACCTTTAATTCGCGGGTAGTGATTTGTTCGCTGATCAGGGCTTTACGAAACTCGCTTTTTATCTGAATTAGATCTTCCGGCAGACAGAATTCATAGAATTTATGTCCGACAATTTCCTCCGGCCGGTAGCCGGCGAAACGAACGCCGGGGCTGATATAATTTATAATCCCCTGGGGAGTGAGGATCAGGATGGTTTCGTTGAGTTGTTCGACGATTTGGCGAAATTTTAGTTCTTCCCGCTCAATAATTTTTGAGGATACCGTGACCTTGAGCTGTTCTGATTTTAACTTGATAGCATTTTCGAGAGCGGGTTTAAGGCGGATAAGATTGGTTTTCAGGACGTAGTCCCAGGCGCCTTTTTTTATGCACTCGACAGCGGTTTCTTCGTCTAAACTACCGGTTACGAAGATAAACGGGATCTCCGGGTGCTTAGTATGTGCGTATTCAAGGGCTTTCATGCCGGAGTAACCCGGAAGATTGTAATCGGCTAAGATCAGGTCCGGTTTAAAAGAGCGCAGACTTTCGGTGAAATCCGGCTCGCTGCTGACAATCTTTATTTCCGGCTTCAGACCGCATTTCTGCACCTCCCGGATATTCAGTTCGGCGTCGTTAGGATTGTCTTCCAGTAATAGTAAGCGTTTCAGTACAAACATTCTGACTCCTCAATCAAATCACACAAAGGTAAAGCCGTGATTAAATATCGATCCGGTCAGTGGCCGGCAGATAAATATCGAAAGTAGAACCGAATCCCACCTGGGATTGGGCGGTGATCAATCCGCGATGATTCTTGACGATCGTATACGCATTGGCCAGCCCCAGTCCGTTGCCGGTTTTCTTGGTCGTGAAGAACGGATCGAAAATTTTATTCAGATTTTCCGGCGGAATTCCGATCCCCTGATCTATTACAGAGATTTTTACATAGTCACCGGAACGCAACAGGATAGAATCCTCTTCGGTGACAGTGACATTGGCGGCTGTAATCTTAATATTACCTCCCTGCGGCATAGCCTGAATCGCGTTAATTATCAGATTATTGAGAACCTGACTGATTTGGCTTGCGTCCATTTCGACCTGCCAGAGATCAACTGGTACTTCGGTCTCGCAACGAACACTGGACCCAGCGAGAACGAAAGCTGCGGATTCCCGGACAAGGTCGCCGATAGAGCCGGTTTTAATATCAGGTACGCCGCCTTTGGCAAATGAAAGCAATTGCTGGGTCAGGTCGCGGGCCCGCATTCCAGCTGTCTGAATGTTTTCAATATGCGGCCTCAGGTTGGATTTATCCTCTGCCAAAACCTGAAGAAGATCGGCACTGCCCAGGATAATCGTCAGGAAGTTATTGAAATCATGGGCTATACCGCTGGCCAGGACGCTGATGGATCTCAATTTTTCATCTTTCTGGATTTGTTGCTCGAGGTGTTTACGGGAGGTCATGTCGTGGATAATGCCAACTATTTGGGTGAAACTGCCATTTTCTTTTTTTATGCCGACGGCGTTTAGAATAACATCAACAGGTTGGCCATCACGGCTGTATACTCTGAATTCTTTATTACTGGCATGCCCTTTCTGTAGCAATGTTTCCATTATTAGGTTGACCTTGGATACAATTTCCGGCGGGATGAAATCGAGGGCTGAACGGCCGATAATTTCTTCGGGAGTGACGCCGATCAGAGTTTTTACGGCGTTATTAATATCCAAGATAGTGGCGTTGTTATCAAGAATTACAATGACATCTGCGGCGGTTTCAAAAATTGAGCGGTGGAGTTCTTCACTGGCTAAAAGCTGGCGTTGGGCTTGGTTTAATTTATCTTTTTCTTTTTTTTGGTTCAAGGCGCTTTTGACGGCGGGCGCCAGGCGTAAAATACGCTCCTTGATGATGTAATCCCAGGCGCCGGCTTTAAGACATTCGACGGCGGCGTCTTCGCCGATTGAACCGGTAACGATGATGAACGGCATTTCCGGGCGTTCCATTTTGACGATTTCCAGTGCGTCCATTCCGGTGAATTGGGGTAGTTTGTAATCGGCTAAAATGATGTCGGGATTATAGTCGTTAAGTTGACGGATGAAGTCGGCGCGGTTGTCCACATTCACGTATTCGAAATCCAGATCGCCTTTAGACAGTTGCCTTTTAATCAATTCGACATCGAACTGTTCGTCTTCGAGAATCAGGATACGGATTTTTGAACTCATTTTATCACCGATGTAATTTTTGTTTGATTGCGTGCGTTATTCCCTGGGGGGTTGATTTATCAGCAACCAGTATAGTCCCAGATCGGTCACAGCCTTGGCGAATTCCTCAAATTCGACCGGCTTG
Source organism: uncultured bacterium (assembly GCA_964576275.1). GTDB lineage: Bacteria > Fidelibacterota > UBA2242 > UBA2242 > UBA2242 > JAGNGI01. The sequence goes on from CAZNUN010000008.1 coordinate 18,673, forward strand.
ACGATATAACTGTTTACTCCGAGGCGATAACCCTCGACAATATCGCGCTCTTCTTTTGAGGAGGTCAGAATTACCACCGGAGTAACCCGTGTGCGTTCATCGGATTTTATTTTGCGCAGGACTTCCAGTCCGTTGATTTTGGGCAATTTTAAATCCAACAGGATGACCTTGGGGTGTTTGGCAATATCCCGGCCGCTGTATTTCCCGGTGCCGAAAATGAAGTCGAGAGCTTCGGCGCCGTCTTTAACCACCAGGATGCGGTTGGAAATATTGTGTTTTTTTAAAGCCCGTAACGTCAGTTCGGCGTCCTGGGGATTGTCTTCAACCAGCAGGATCTCGTAAGCATTTTTTTCCATCTGTACCTCCGTTGTTATCTAAATTAAAAACAGGTCATTCAAAACGCAATGGAAAAAACCGGTATTTAGCGTTCAGGCCTGACCTTCCGGGATGGCCGGGGAAACCAGCGGCAGGGAAAAGTAGAATGTCGCTCCCTTGCCGACCTCGCCCTCAGCCCAAACTTCGCCGCCATGCTTATGAATGATACGTTGAATGAGCGCCAGACCGACGCCCGTGCCTTCGAATTCCTGTTCGGTGTGCAGGCGCTGGAAAACGCCGAAGAGTTTGTCAACGTAGCGCATGTCGAAGCCTACTCCATTATCCTGCACGCTGATTATATGGCGGTCGGGTTCTTTTTTGTAACCGACATTAATCCTGGCAATCGGAGTCTGGCGGGTGTATTTGATGGCGTTTGATAGCAGATTAGTGATCACAATTTTCAGCAGGTTGGCGTCTCCGCTGACCTCCGGCAGACGTTTGAGAGTAAGTTTTATATTTCTTTCGGGTTGCATTCGGTTCATTTCCGTAAAGATTTCCTTAAAAAGCCGGTTGAGATCAACCGGGCCGATGTTAACCTCTTTGCGGCCGGTGCGTGAAAATTCCAGTAAATCAGAAATAAGTTGTCCCATTTTCTGGGCGTTATCGCGGATGACATTGAACAGGCGCTGGCCTTCGTTATCGAATTTATCCTTGTAGTCTTCCAATATGATTTTGGTGAAACCGTCAATGGCCCGCAGGGGCGCCCGCAAATCATGGGAAACCGAGTAGGAGAAAGCTTCCAGCTCTTTGTTGGCGGCTTGCAATTGGGCGGTGCGTTCGGCCACCCGTTTTTCGAGTTCACGATTGATATTTTGTATGACTTCTTCCGCATGTTTACGTTCGGTGATATCCTGGAGGACTCCCAGGGCGCCGACCACCTTTCCGTTCTGGTCGGTGATCGGCACGGCCGAATCATTGAGCCAGCGCGTTTCACCGTTACGGGTTTTGATCCGGTAATCGGCCAGCCAGTGATTAATTTTGCCACTGCGGAAAGCTTCACCGGCGGTTTTGATATTCATCCCTTTACTGTCGCCGAGCATAATGGCTTCCTGACGGAGAGTTAGCCACAATTTTGGAACAAATTCGCCGGATGAATAGCCCGTGTATTTAATGATTTCTTCACCGATGAAAGCATAGTTGCTCTGGTGATAGTAGCGTAAATAGGGAACGGCTTTAGCCTGGGTCAATGCCTGCCGGTACTGGGCATGAGTTTCCTGAAGGGCCATTTCCGCCTTTTTACGTTCGGTAATGTCTTCAAAGGTGCCGTCGTAATAGATGACTTTTCCGTGTTCATCGCGGACGGTGCGGGCGCTCTCCAGCACATAAAACGGCGTGCCATCCTTGCGCAGCCAGGTGCTTTCCAGGCCGGTGATGATATTATTCTTTTCCATTAATTCGCGGAATTGCCGACGTTGCGTGCTTGATACGAAGCCCCATTCCTCAAGATTACGGGTGGCTAATTCCTCAAAGGAATCGAATCCCATCATGCGAACGCAAGCCGGATTAGCCATCAGGATTTTGCCTTCCGGGGTAGTCCGGTAATGTCCAATGGTTGCGTTTTCGTACATACTGCGGAAACGTTCCTCGCTTTCCTGCAAGGCCGCATCGGCGGCTTTGCGGGCGGTGATGTCAATATCCGTTCCCAGGAGTCGGAGCGGTCGGCCTTGTTCATCGAATTCGACGACTTTACCGATTGAAAGTATCCAGGCATAGCTGCCATCGGCTTTTCTTTGACGATATTCAGCCCGGAAATCAGGTTTTTTTAAGGTTTGTAACTGCTTAATCGCATCTATCACTGGTTTACGATCTTCCGGATGCATCCGCTCCAGCCATGAATCATAATCTTCGTGAATATGGTCGGGATCGTAACCCATCATTCGGGTGAAATCCGGAGTTATGATTACTTTACCAGTCTTGAGATTGAAATCAAACATGCCCTGATTGGAAGCATTCAGAGCCAGGCGCAGGCGTTCCTCGCTCTCACGTAATGCATCTTCAGCCGCCCGCGATTCGGTTATGTCGATATTGACCCCCAGGAGCCGAAGCGGCTTGCCCTGTTCGTCAAATTCGATGACGCTGCCGATGGAACGAACCCAGATAAAATTGCCCTGGGCGGTTTTTTGACGGTATTCGAGCCGGAATTCTGGCTTTGATTCACTGAAAATGGCGTAGAAAAAATTACTGATATATTCCCGGTCGTCAGGATGAATGCGTTCCCAAAAAGTTGTTTGGGTTTCATGGAAATCTACCGGATCGTAACCCAGCATCCGGGCATATTCCGGGGTGACGATGATGTCTTGAGTATGCATGTTGATATCAAAAAGTCCCTGTTTGGCAGCGTTAAGGGTCAGACGCAAACGCTCTTCACTTTCGCGGAGAGTGATTTCCCATTGTTTTTGTTCGGTAATATCTTCATAAACAATCGCACAACGGCCTTTCACCGGTGAAAAAGCCGAGACTCGGTACCACCTTCCGGTTTCCTTGAAATCGGCTTCGATCAGCTGAGCCTGACCGGTCACGGCAATGCTCGCCAGTAAATCCAGATAAGGCGGCCGGATGCCGGGCATAACTTCGGAGGCTTTCTTGCCAATTATCTCGGCGCGGGTCAAACCGGTGATTGATTCGGAGGATGGATTGGCGTCAATTACGCGGTAATCCACTGCCTGGCCGCTCTCATCGTAGATGATGTCGAATAATAGCAGACCTTCTATCATATTATCAATCAGCTGCCGGGTCTCTTGTTCCTTCTTTATTACGGCCTGTTCAGCCTCTTTTTTAGCCGTTATATCCGAAAATATCGTAAAAATTGAAGAGGGGAACAGGTCACCCGGATGGAATTGAGGAATACAATCCATTTCCAGCCAAATAACTTTCTGATCGTTGGGTTTAATCAAACCCATTAGTTGGTTTCTGACCGGATGTCCGGTACGTAAAGCGATAGTGGCCGGATGTTCCTTAAAAGGATAATCAGAACCATCTTCGTAGATCGCTTTCCAATCTTTGATTGTATTGGGCAGGTTTTTTAATTCATTGAAGGACAAGCCTAAAATCTGCTCGGTGGCCGGATTGGCTGAAATGATCCGGCCGTCTTTATCCTGATATATGACACCCTGCGTCATGGTCTCGAAAAGAGCGCGATAGCGATTTTCACTTTCACGCAGAGCTTCTTCGGCCAATTTGCGGGCGGTAATATCGGTAATGATGGCCACCCTGGCTTCTATGCCTTTGTAATTTATATCATGTGAGCGGGCAACGATTGTGATTACGCTACCGTTTTTGGTGCGGTTATGCCATTCGCCAATATTCTGATAACCGTGCAGATGCGGTACCAGTTCGGTGATGCGACGTTGTTCTTCTTCGGTGGCAAATAATTCGGGCATAGATTTATTTAAGATATCCTCTTTGCTGTAACCGTACTGATTACTAAAGGCTTCATTCACCGCCAGGATTTTTAAAGTTGACCGGTCATAAATCAGCATTATACCGGGATTGTGCTCGAAAAGGTAGCGGTAGCGCTCTTCGCTTTCCTGTAAGGCGTCTTCGATCTGTTTGCGGGCGGTGATATCGGTAACGGTTACCACCCGGGCTTTTTTGCCCTGATAATCAAGATCGTGCGAACTCGCCATGATCGTGATTATGGTTCCGTCTTTTTTGCGATGTTTCCATTCGCCGACGTGCTGAAGTCCGCGCAGGCGGGGCACCATTTTTTTCAACTTTAGATTTTCGGAATCATCCCCGCCAATATCGGTCAGGTACAAATTAACGGCTTCCTCATTGGTATAACCATAGTGCTTTTCAAAGGCTTCATTTACCGCCAGGATTCTGAGGGTCTCATGTTCATAGATCATCATTATGCCGGGATTGTGCTCAAAAAGGTAGCGGTAGTGCTCTTCGCTGGCGCGGATAATTTCTTCTTGTTGTTTTT
>CAZNUN010000008.1:23072-132949 GCA_964576275.1 uncultured bacterium
AAAAGGTAGCGGTAGTGCTCTTCGCTGGCGCGGATAATTTCTTCTTGTTGTTTTTGTTCGGTAATATCCTGAGTGAGGGCGAGAATCAAATCATTTGATCCGTATGAAATCTTCCCGGTTAGAATACGGACAGGGTATGTGCTGCCATCCTTATGTTTATGTATGGCTTCGAGGTCGTGGCTTTCGCCGGGCCGCCATTGATGCCATAATCTGAGCACTTCCTCTGATGGTGAGTTAATTACATTATTTACCGTGGCATGCAGGTCGAAGATATTCAGGCGGAGCAGCTCATCGCTGGTGTAACCGGATTGTTCACAAGCCGCCTTATTAACGTCGATAATCCGGCCATCCAGATCATGTAAATAGATTCCTTCGGCCGATTGATTGAATAAAGCGCGGTATTTCTCCTCACTTTCGCGCAGTTTTTCTTCGGCTTGCTTCCGTTCGGTTATATCACTCACTTGACCAACAGTGCGCGACTTACCAGCCTTATTTTTAATAGAAGTAGCGCTCATTTCAAGATTTCGGATCTCTCCGTTAGGCCGAATGATATTCAATTCATAACGTTGCGGTACCTCTTCTCCGGCTTGTCGGCGTTTGTATCGATCTGCCACGAATTCCAAACTGTCGGGCGCGAGCACTTTGCGAAAATCGTGATCAATGAGCTCTTCTTTTTGATAGCCAAGAATTTTACATAACTCATCATTAACATACATATAGCGATAACTATCATCAAGTATATAAATGCCTACTAAAGCATTTTCAACAATCGAACGGAATTTTTCTTCACTTTGTGCGAGCGCTTCTTCGGCTTGTTTTCTTTCGGTAATATCCACAAACTGAGCCACGGTGAAAACCTCACCCTGCATGTCTTTGACGATCGTGGAACTGATCTCTACCCGGCGTTTTCCCCCATCTTTCAGGACGACGTTGAATTCATAGCGCGAAGGCACTTCTTCACCGCGCCGGCGACGGATATAATGATCCGCAACCAGATCGGTGCTTTCTTCGTCTAAGAATTCCCGGAAATCATGACCAACGATCTCTTCTTCGGAACGATTCAGGATGATTAACATGGTCTGATTTGTAAAATTGATCCGGTAATCCGAGCCAACCATAATTATACCATTTTGTGAATTTTCAACGACTGCCCGGTAGCGGTCTTCACTAGCCTGTAAGGCTCTTTCGGTTCCTTTACGATCTGTAATATCAATAACCGTTCCGATGACAGCTGGCTTGCCATGGTAAACAGTCAGCGAACCAAAAGCTTCTGCATCGAAGATTGTATGATCTTTTTTCCGGACCTGGAAGGTGTAATGGTAACTTTTAATCTCACCATCGTAAAGTTTTCTTAAAAAATTAAGTCTTTCAGCTTTATCTTCCTCAAGGATAATACTTTCGACACTTAGTCCGGAAGTCATTTCTTCAGGTGTGTAACCGAACATCTCGGCCATTTTGGGATTGACATAGATGAATTTATCATCCTGAAGATAATAAATCCCTACGACGGATTGCTCCGCCAGATCGCGAAATTTGGCTTCGCTCTCCAGAAGGAGCGCCTCGCCTTTTTTCCGGTCACTAATATCTCTGACGATACCCTGATAGTAAAATTTATCATTGTAATTAATTCTTCGCAGACTGATGTCAACAGGGAATGACGTGCCGTCTTTACGAAGGTGATAGGTTTCATAAATTATTCCATCTTTTTCATTAAACTGACTTATTAGATCCTCTACTGTTACCGGAGTGCCGGCCGCTCTCAGCATAGTGACGCATTTGTTTTTAAGGTCCTCACGAGTATATCCATAAACGTCCCAAACCCGGTCATTGACGTCAATGACCTCAAAATTATCATTCAGCAGAAATATGACATCATTAGCGTATTTGGATAATGAATCATAGCGCAAGGACAAAACCTGTTGTTCCTGAAAGAGAAGGTTCTCACGAATTTCAATTTGATGGCGTTTAACTTCGTTATAGTACGAAATAGCCAAACCACCAATGAAAATTATTAAACCCACGATGAGCAGGATAGCATTCAGGTCCTTATTAAGGGGCCTGAAAAACTCATACCGATCAATTTTAACAATCAGGCGCCAGTCAGTATCCGGAACTGGTAAAATATAGGCGAAAACAGCTTCCCCCCGATGATCATTTCCTTGCAGAAATCCTTCATATCCCTGTACAGCTTGACTTGCTACCAGGTTGGGGGTAGTAAGAGGGAGACGAAAGTTACCGGCGGTGTTATGAATATGTTTAAGCTCATTAATAAATAAAACATCATCGTTATCAATTGTGACCAGTTCGACTTCCGCTGTCGGACTGGCGATCGGCCAGGTTTGAAGCATAGGGAAAAAGATCTTATTGGGGTCTATGATTAATTGCACCACACCCACAACGCGGGAATCAACAGTTTTTTCTTTAATAAGTGGTATGAAAATGGACATCAAGGCTTGTAGATTTGAATCCAGCATTACTTCAGAAAAATAGATTTGACGTTGTTTGACGGTACGTTTGACAAGTTCCGGAGTTAAGGGCACTCTTCTTCCCGGCGAAGAAGGAATCAATAATGTGCCTTTCGGGCTGTACAATCTCAGTGAGGTAATATTTTTATTCGTATAAAGCTGATGAATTTGTCTCATCAGTTTGATCCTGGCTGAACTATTGTTGGAATGTTTAAAATATGAATCGGCCAGAAGAGCGACTGTTTGTTGATGAAAAATGGTGCTGGCATCTTCAAGACAACTCTGACGCCATTCTGTGACCTGGGAGACTTTATAGTTGGCGATAGTTTCCAGCTCGGTTTTAACTTTAAGGGTGTAATTTGCTTTTAATTTGGAAAAAATGGCAAACCCAGCGGTTATTGCCAGTAAAGCGAATACGATAAAAGCGAAAAGTCCAAACCATTCAGTGATTCGTTTGACGGATTGCTTTTGCATGCTTTATTTCCTTTTGATTTCTAAAATAACACTCACAGAATGAATTTAAGAGATGCCGTATCCGAAGTAAAGGAACATTTTTGGTCATTCTGACAATCCCGGATTACATTATCAGCAGAAATTTTAGACTTAATCCACATTGCTTCTTGTCAATTCGCGAAATTTTATGCAAATTACGCCCGGTTTTTAAAATATGATCGCGGGGTGGAGCAGTTGGTAGCTCGTTGGGCTCATAACCCAAAGGTCACTGGTTCGAATCCAGTCCCCGCTACAAATCACTCAAAAAAGAATAAATAACCCTCAGGAGGAAGTTGGGCGATTTGGTATTTTGTCCTGAACGAAATTCAAGAGGTCACTGGTTCGCCCCGCCGTTGGCGGGATTAGTCCCGCAGAAAGCGGGAAATCCAGTCCCCGCTACAAAACCATTTAATAACGAATTGATCTCTCGCAAAGTACGCAAAGTATTTTGATTGTTTTTCAGGATTTAAAGAAAACAATTTGGATTTAATAGGGAATGTTACTATATTTCGCCAACTATCGAAATGATAAGTTTGAAATGGAGATAAAATGCGTGAATACACAAAATATTTCAAAGCCCTTTCTGACGAGGGACGCCTGCGAATCCTGAATCTGCTGGCCGATAAACCGCTCTGCGTCTGTGAAATTACCGAGATTCTGCAACTGGCGACTTCAACCGTATCAAAACATCTGTCGGTATTACGCGAAGCCGGGTTCATTATTGACAGAAAAGACGGTAAATGGGTGAACTATTGTCTGAATGACGCCGCTGGAGAGCCTGTCAGGAATCTTACGGATTTGATTGTTAGCTGGTTGAAAGAAAATGAAAAAGCTCAGGTGGATTTATTAAAACTCGAAAAAGTTAACCGAAATCATATTTGTGGGATAGAAAATTCATGAACTGGAAAGATGAATATAAAAAGCTGCTCTGGATTTTGGGAGCATTTTTAGGTATCTATAATTTGCCGGTAGCAAATACCGGTTTCATCGGCGCTGTCAATGAATCATTGACCTTACTGAAATGGTACGCCCGCGAGCATGTACTTTTATGTCTCGTTCCGGCATTCTTCATCGCCGGGGTAATTTCGGTATTCGTCAGCCAGACCGCCGTCGTAAAATATTTCGGCGCCAAGACCAAGAAATGGCTTGCTTATCTGATAGCCTCGGTTTCCGGAACGATTCTGGCGGTTTGTTCCTGTACGGTTTTACCGCTGTTTTCCGGAATTTATCGGCGCGGAGCCGGGCTGGGGCCGGCGATTGCTTTTCTGTATTCCGGGCCGGCGATCAATATCCTGGCTATTATCCTGACAGCCCGCATTTTAGGTGCCGAACTTGGGATCGCGCGGGTGGTCGGCGCGGTATCATTCAGTATAATTATCGGTCTAATCATGCAGTTTTTCTACCGGAAAGAGGAACAGGAGAAATCCAGTGCACAGTTGCTGATGCCCGAGCCGGAAGAAAAACGCCCGCTCTGGCAAACTGCTTTTCATTTTTTTATACTGGTGGCGATTCTGGTTTTTGCCAATTGGGGAAAGCCCGATGTAAATAATGGAATTTGGTTCCAGATCTGGTCGCATAAATGGCTTATTACCGGAATCCTCGGATTAATGTTGGCGCTGTCGTTGATTTTTATCCTGAAGATAAAGCCATTATGGGTCTTCCTGGCCACTTTACCAGTTATCGCCCTGGTAATTTTTCTGCCGCATCAACCATTAATGATTTTTACGACCGGCGTCCTGATGCTCAGCGTTTTAACAACCTTCACGCCGGGTGAACCACAGGAATGGTTCGGAGCTTCATGGGGCTTTACCAAACAGATTTTGCCATTGTTGGCGATTGGTGTTCTAATTGCCGGTTTCCTGCTGGGAGGACCAAGCGGCGGGCAGGGTGTTTTACCCAGTCGCTGGATCAGTAGTCTGATTGGTGGTAATTCGCTATTCGCCAATTTCTTTGCCTCGATCGCCGGAGCATTCATGTACTTTGCGACGCTGACCGAGGTGCCGATTGTCCAGGGTTTGATTGCTAACGGTATGGGCAAAGGCCCGGCGCTGGCGCTTCTGCTGGCCGGTCCGGCGTTGTCATTACCCAATATGCTGGTCATTAAAAGTGTCATCGGTACCCAGAAGACCGTTGTTTATGTTTCGCTGGTGGTTATTATGGCGACGATAACGGGCGTGATATATGGAGGGTTGTTTTAGGGTGGAAAATTATGTCCAATAAAATAAAAATCCTTATTATCTGTACCGGCAATTCCTGCCGCAGTCAGATGGCAGAGGCTTTTCTTAAAAATCTTGATCCAAATCTGGAAGTTGTTTCTGCCGGAACTCAACCAGCCGAGCGCGTCAATCCGTTTACAATTCGCGTCATGCGGGAAATTGGGTTCGACCTCTCTGGCACCGAAACCAAATCGGTTGAACGATTTCTGGATCAGGATTTTGATTTTGTTATCACCGTTTGTGGCGGAGTCAAAGAGACCTGCCCGGTATTTTTGGGGAAGGTCAAACAACGCTTGCATATCGGGTTCGACGATCCGGCAGATGCCACCGGTTCCGATGCTGAAATTCTGACGGTTTATCGTCGGGTGCGCGATGAAATCCGAATCGGTTTCCATCGCTTTTATGAAGATTACATCGCAAATGTCAAATCAATTAAAATGTAAATAGGAGTAGATTATGTTAAATGTTATCGTATTAGGTTCAGGTTGTCCTAACTGTCGCAAGCTCGAACAACTCTGTCATGTCGTGGCGGACGAGAACAACTTAAACATGAACCTGGAAAAGATCACAGACTTTAATAAGTTCGCTGACTACGGCATCATGTTCACACCGGGTCTGGTCATCAACGGCAAAGTCGTTTCCAGTGGTAAGATTCCGACCAAGGAGACGCTGGCGCACTGGATGATCGACGCTAATCAGTAAATATTTTTAAGATAAGTTAAAAGGGGTTTTTGGATTAAGGAGAAATGGATTATGAAAAAGTATCTGCTTTTCGGATTAGTTCTGAGTTTTTTTGCGATACAGACTTGCGATAAAAAGGCCGAAGCTTTTACGGATGAGTGTAAAAATATTGATACCCAGACTAAATCATCTTGTGATGATTGTACAACTCTATGCGGGAGCGAAGAGGTTGATCTGGCGCATAAAGCGGAAAATGAACCCCCGGTTTCGACTAAGGCGAATGCTGAGAAAATCAAGGTCACTTTCGTAGAACTGGGTTCGGTTAATTGCATTCCGTGCAAGCAAATGCAGCCGGTTATGAAAGCCATCGAGGAAAAATATGCCGGTCAGGTCAAAGTTATATTCTATGATGTTTGGACGGAAGCCGGCAAGCCCTATGCTCAGCAATATAAAATCCGGGTGATTCCAACTCAGGTTTTTCTCGATTCAAACGGTAAAGAATTTTTCCGGCATGAAGGCTTTTTCCCGTTGGCCGACATTGAAAAATTGCTGAAAGAAAAGGGTATACAGTGATCGGGACGCTGTTTGAAAGTTTGTCGCAAGCTCTGAACGCTGCACCCGGAATCGCTTTACTGGCGGCTTTCGTTTGGGGAATTTTAAGTATCCTGCTGAGCCCGTGTCATCTCTCCAGTATTCCGCTGATTATCGGATTTATCAACGGCCAGGGAAAAGTGACCACCCGCCGGGCTTTCCAACTGTCACTGCTGTTCGCCGTCGGAATTCTGATCACCATCGGTTTGATAGGTGCTGTGACCGGACTGCTTGGGCGAATGCTGGGCGACGTCGGTCGTGTCGGTAATTACTTCGTGGCTGCGATCTTCTTCTTTGTCGGACTTTATTTATTGGACATAATTCCGCTGAATTTTCTCCGGCCGCCGGATCCTTCCCGGGTAAAGAAGCGCGGTTTACTGGCGGCTTTTCTGCTTGGATTAATTTTCGGAGTGGCGCTGGGTCCCTGCACATTTGCTTATATGGCTCCGATGCTGGCAATCGTGCTGAACACTGCCGGAACGAACCTGTGGTTTGGAATTACCCTGTTAGTGGGTTACGGGATCGGTCACTGTGCAGTAATCGTCTGCGCCGGCACGTTTACGGAAGTTCTGCAAAAATACCTGAACTGGAGCGCCGACTCCAAAGGAGCCCTTTGGTTGAAAAGAGTCTGCGGGATACTGGTCATGATTGCCGGAGTTTATCTGATTTATAAATAGGGAGGACCTATGTCAGCCGAAAAACGACTTAATATTTTTGAAAAATATCTGACGCTGTGGGTCTTGCTGTGTATCGCCGGCGGAATACTGCTCGGCAAAATCGCGCCCGGAATTGCGATCAAACTCGACGCTATGTCGATTTATCAGGTGTCGATTCCGATCGCGATCTGTCTGTTTTTCATGATGTATCCAATTATGGTTAAAATCGACTTTGCCGAAGTCGTTAAAGCAGCTAAAACGCCTAAACCAGTAGCAATGACACTCGTCGTAAACTGGGCGATCAAGCCCTTTACGATGTACCTGTTTGCTTACCTTTTCCTGGGAGTTCTGTTCAGAAAATTCCTGCCCGGCACGGAAATTATCAAAACCGGTCAGGAAGTCGAACTCTGGCGCAGTTACATTTCCGGGGCAATCCTGCTCGGAATTGCACCCTGTACCGCCATGGTGCTGATGTGGAGTTACCTTGCAAAGGGCAATGACGGTTTGACGCTGGTATTGGTGGCGATCAATTCCCTGACGATGCTGGTGCTTTATGCCCCGCTGGGCGGATTTCTGCTGGGTGTGAATGCCATGCCGATTCCCTGGCAGACGATCTTATTGTCCGTCGGTATTTATGTCGCCCTGCCACTGATCGCCGGTTATTTTTCGCGAAAATGGATCATTCGTTCGAAAGGTCTGGAATGGTTCAATGGGAAATTCATTCATTACCTGACGCCGGTCAGTACTATGGCGCTTCTGATGACTTTAATACTGTTGTTTTCATTTAAAGGCGACATCATCATGAACAATCCATTAACAATTATCTGGATTGCCATACCATTGTTTATCCAGACGACATTTATTTACGGTATAAGCTATTTCTTTTTTGCCCGCTGGCTGAGGCTGTCTTACAAAGACGCGGCTCCGGCGGCCATGATCGGGGTGTCCAATCATTTCGAAGTCGCGATTGCGACGGCCACGATGCTTTTCGGGCTTTCCTCCGGGGCAGCCCTGGCGACGGTCGTCGGCGTCCTGATCGAAGTCCCGGTGATGCTGATGCTGGTATCGGTCAGCCAGAAGTACCGGTATCAGTTTCAATCATAAATTTCTTTAATAAAATTTAACTTGTTTTAAATACACAAAGTACTGTTACGATCGAGCCGGTTTGGTTAAATTATTATTGTGAATTTGTTCGATTGTTAGTTTTAATTGATATTATAGATAGCGCCCCTTATCGTTTAAAATGGATGAACCTTTATTAAAACTGCTGCCAATTGTCGTTGTTTTAATTTTTGGCGGTATCCTGATTTTACGGGCGGGTGCAAAATACAAAGCCTTCATAGCCTATGCAATGGTGCTGATGTTGACGATTGGTTCGTCTATTCCGGCGATACGGGCTTTGGCTGGACATCCATTTGAATTCATAATAAAAAACACACTGGTTTTTGGCGACATCCCGATCCGCATCGATGCATTATCGGGGTGGTTTATCCTGATTATCAATCTCACTATGCTTACCGGCGGCTTTTACGGAATAAATTACATGAATGCCTACCGGAAAGAGAAAGCCAATCTTTCCCTGCATTGGATTTTGTTGGTGATTTTCCATCTATCAATGTTAGGCGTTTGTGTCATGCATAACGGACTGATGTTTTTAATCATCTGGGAAATCATGTCGCTGTCTTCTATGCTGCTGGTCATTTTTGAACATTATAAACCAGAAACGCTGCGAGCCGGTCTGAATTACTTAGTCCAGATGCACCTGAGCGTTATTCTGCTTACGCTGGGGGTTGTCGGGCTATATTTGCATACGCACTCATTTGATATGATCTCCGCGAGGGAACTGGATGTATCTGTCACTATCCCGCTATTTATTCTCTTTTTTCTCGGTTTTGCGTTCAAAGCCGGATTCATGTTAGGATTTATACCACTGCATACCTGGCTGCCGCACGCTCATCCGATGGCCCCATCGCATATTTCGGGCATCATGTCGGGTGTCATGATCAAGATTGGGATTTTTGGAATCCTGAGGATGATATTACTTTTTCCGTTAAGCAGAACCGGTTATCTGGAGACTATCGGATGGATATTACTCGGCGCCTCACTTGTATCAGGATTATATGGCGTGATGCTGGCGATTATCCAGCATAATCTCAAAAAACTGCTGGCCTATCATAGTATTGAAAACATCGGAATTATCGGCATGGGGATCGGGTTAGGCTGTATCGGGTTGGGAATGGGCAATCCCTATTTGAGCGCAGCCGGATTTGCCGGTGCATTGCTGCATACTTTAAACCATTCCTTATTCAAGTCTTCCTTATTTTATGCGGCTGGCAATGTCTATCGGGCAATTCATACGCTGAACCTGGAATCGCTGGGCGGATTATTCCGGAAAATGCCGCAAACTGCTATGCTATTCCTGCTGTCGGCCCTGGCGATCTGCGGATTGCCGCCTTTCAACGGTTTTATTTCGGAGTTTATTCTTTACGGCGGGCTGTACCAAGGCAGTCTGCAGGCATCTCCGGTGAAAGCCCTAATTCTCATGCTGTCAATTTTAGGATTGGCGCTGATTGGCGGATTGGCGTTGCTCTGTTTTACAAAAGCCTTCGGGATAGTTTTTCTGGGAAATCAACGGAAATCTCTTCCGCAACAAGATTGGAAAGAAGGCCCGGGCAATCTGATTCCGCTTTACATTAACAGCGGGCTGATCCTGGCAATCGGCCTGTTTCCGGCAACATTTGTAAAATTGCTGAGCGCTCCGCTGGCATTGTTCGTCCCGAATTTTAACCAGGCATTTTTTGATTTCGAACTTCTTCAAAATCTGCAACAAGTCAGCCGGGCGACTGTCGGTCTGTTTGCCGTGTCTTTTATTGTGCTGGGGATCAGGTATCTTGTCACGCATAGAGCCGTTAGAGAGGTTGGACCGACGTGGGGCTGCGGATATACCGGCAGAATGGACAAGATGCAATACACTGCAACCTCTTTCGTGAGAATGTATCGCAAACTCGCTGCACCGGCATTGCTGGTTCACCGGAAAAATGTCGAAATCCACGAGATATTTCCGCATGAAAAGCGCACCTATGAAACTCACCCGGAGGATGCTCTGGAGATAAATCTGATCGATAAACCGATTAATTTATTACAACGTTTTCTCTCGCTTTTCAGGTTTATCCAGAATGGAAAAATCCAAAATTACCTGTTGTATGGCTTGGTATTTCTCCTGTTGATCGGGCTGCTGAGCTGGAGCAAACTCATATAGATTATGCAGGCTTTGGTACTAATATTATTAATAAGTTTGTTCTTTGGCGGAATAGTCATAAGAACCAAGAGCGTCTGTGCCGGCCGGAAGGGACCGGGAATATTTCAACCGCTGAAAGACATCTGGCGGCTGATGCGCAAAGGTGCCATTTTCAGCAACACCGCGACTGTTCTGACCCGCATCGCGCCCTCGATCTACTTCGCTAGTGTATTGATTGCGGTAGCGTGTATTCCATTCGGGAATGTTAAGGGGCTGCTTTCCTTTCAGGGTGATCTCGTGTTTTTTGCGTATGCCCTGGCGCTGGGTAAGTTTTTCATGATTGTTGCGGCGCTGGACACCGGCAGCAGTTTCGAGGGGATGGGGGCCAGTCGCGAAGCTCACTTTTCAATGCTGACCGAACCGGCTTTCTTCGGAGTGATTGGCTCGCTGGCCTTATTTACCGGGCGTACTTCATTTCACGATATTTTTACCTGCTTGCATTTTGGGAATTATTTATCCTATGTATTGGGTTCGATCATACTGGTCATTTTTATTATAATAATGCTGGTCGAAAACAGCCGTATGCCGATTGACGATCCGAACACTCATCTGGAACTCACCATGATTCATGAGGTGATGGTTTTGGATTACAGCGGATTCGACCTGGGGCTGATTCAGTACACAACCAACCTGAAGTTTGCGATGTACTCTGCTCTGATTGCCAATTTGTTCACCGGTATGCTGCCGGTCGTGCCGGAAATTCTGATATTTCTCGGAGCCGGCTTTGTATTGGCGGTAATAGTTGGCGGCGTAGAGTCGTTTACCGCCCGGTTGCGGATGGGCAGAAATCCACAGTTCATTTTTTTGCTGACCTCATGGGCATTGTTATTATTCCTGCTGGTTTTATTCATCACAGGGCGGTTCAGTTAAATGAAAGCCATTATCCTCATATTATTTGCCATTTCATTGTTGAATATTTCAATTTCGAATCGTCTGCGTGGTTTTGCCAGGATTCTCGCGTTCCAGGGTTTTTTGCTCTTTGTGCTGGCTTTTATCCAATTGCGTGAGGTTACCATTCTCAACCTGGTTTTCATCCTGCTTGAAACGCTTGTGTTCAAAACGATCGTTCTGCCGATTTTTCTGGATTACGTCATCAAGAAAAACCGGATGACACGGGAAACCGAACCTTACGTGCCATATTTCATTTCGCTATTAATTGTTTCAGCAATTGTTCTGGCGTCCTTTATAATCGTCCAGCAAATCGAGGGACTGACCGGCAATACATTATTTTTTATCGTAGCGCTGTCCACTTTATTCACGGGATTGTATATCATCATTTCCCGTAAAAAACTGATCACACACATGATGGGTTATGTGGTCACGGAGAACGGGGTCTTTATTCTTTCACTGGCGATCGGGAATGAAATGCCCATGATGGTCAATACCGGTATTCTGATCGATCTGTTCATCGGCATTCTGGTAATGGGTATTTTCGTTAATAAGATCGGCGACGTGTTTCAAGAGGCCAATAATGAATATCTCAGCCAGATAAGAGATTAAGATGGTGCTTGGATTTTATTTCGGTATAGCGCTTTTAATCATTGCCGGCTTGTCCGTCAGCCGAAAAATTAAGGGTTATATTGTTCTGCTGAGCCTGTTCAATCTCCTGCAATGGAGTCTTACGGTTTACGCTTATTTACATCTTAATTTCGAGACCGGTTTTTTCAAAGCCGATGCGCTGGCGGTTATTATGCTGATGGTGCTGAGCATCCTTTCAACGACATCTTCATATCACAGTATCTTTTATTTGCAGCATCATCACCGCTTGCATTTCACTCCCGAACGAGCCCAGTCGATATATTACACCGGCCTCTGCCTGCTGATCATGGCGCAGACCGGCGCTTTTCTGGCCAGCCACATCGCCGTAACCTGGATTTTCGTGGAAATCACGACCTTTGCCGCCACGGTCATGATTTACCATGAGCGCAGCGCCGAATCGATCGAAGCCGCCTGGAAATACCTGTTCGTTTGCTCGGTGGCGCTGACTTTGACATTTACCGGTATTCTGTTTCTGGGCATCGCAGCCGAAGAAGCCGGAACGGTTAATCTGTTTTACACTTCACTGGTCGCCCATGCTCCGGCTTTTAATGCATTCTGGCTGAAGATAGCCTTTCTTTTGATCCTGATCGGGTACAGCGCCAAGATGGGTATTTTCCCGATGCACACCGTCACGATTGACGCTCATACTGTCGCGCCGCCTCCGGTAAGCGCGTTTATCTCCACGACGCTGATGAATGTCGGTTTCGCAGGTATTTTCCGGATGTATGCGGTCATCGCTCCGACTTCTTCTTTTACTTGGGCCAAACATGTTCTGCTGATCGTTGGGATGTTATCTGTGTTCGTGGCGGTGGTTTATTTGGTCAGCGTCAGGCATTTCAAACGAATGTTCGCGTATTCCAGCCTGGAGAATATGGGACTGGTCGCCATCGGACTGGGAGTGGGCGGCCTGGCCTATTACGCCGCGATCCTGCATCTGATCTTGCATTCATTTACCAAAGCCAGTATGTTTTACCAGATTCAGCAGGTGCATCAGTTGTTTAGGTCTTACATCATCCGGAAAACGGGCGGCTATTTCAAGGCTTACCCGGCGGGCGCAATAGTCATGCTGTTGTGTTTTATCTGTATTGCAGGCATTCCACCGTCCGGGATGTTTATCAGTGAGTTTCTGCTGGTCGAGGCTATGTTCGCCGGCCGGATGTTCGTGATACTGGCCATTTTGCTTTTACTGCTCACATTCGCGGTCTGGGCGCTCGGGAAAAATTTCACGCAGCTGATCTTTTCCGAACCGGATCAATCGATCGAAGTCCAGTCCGAAACGCTCAATCCCGTTCACACCATTTCACAGTATGTCCTGCTGGGATTAGTGATCTATCTCGGTCTGAATCCGCCGCCGCAGATGGTCGCTCTGATTAATGCGGCTATTAACATCGTCCCATGATATTATGGAATTTGTAGAAATAAAAAACCACGCCAGCATCGCTCTCTCTGCCATTCCGGTATTGGATTATGATTTTTTTCGGCGCCGGAATGTGGATTTGCTCGGCGATGAAAATAATCACTGTGTAGCTCTGTTTGGTTATCCATTCGGCAAATCTTTGCGTTTGATTTGCGGTATTGCCGACGACCGCAATGGGATAATCCGGATTTTATCAACTGTGATTAACCCGAAAGACGAATATCCGTCGCTTACGGCTCAGCGCCCGGCTTTGCATATTTTTGAGAGAGAATTGTATGAAAATTTCGGCATTCGCTACAGCGATCATCCCTGGTTGAAACCGGTCCGTTTTCCACAAAACGCACCCACAAATAAAAATATTCCCGACTACCCGTTTTACCGGATCGACAGCGAAGAACTGCACGAGGTGGGCGTCGGCCCCATTCATGCCGGAATCATCGAACCGGGACACTTTCGTTTTATCTGCAATGGAGAACAGATTCTGCACCTCGAAATTCAGCTGGGTTTCCAGCACCGCGGAATCGAGCGCCTGTTTACGGAGAAGAAGGGTCTGCTCGAACGTGCGACCCTCGCGGAAAACATCGCCGGTGATACGGTCGTCGGGCATACGCTGGCTTTCGTAAATCTCTGGGAAAGCCTGTGCGGTTTCACGGTTGGCCGGGATTTGCAATTTGCCCGGACGCTGGCGCTCGAACTCGAACGGATTGCGATTCATACCGGCGATCTCGCCGCCCTCTGCACCGACATCGGCTATCAGCTCGGCAATGCCGTCCTGGGGCGTTTGCGCACCCCGTTGATTAATTTCTTCCAGCAGTGGTGTGGCAACCGGCTGGCCAAAAGCCTGATTCGCGCCGGTAAAACCAATTTTTCTTTCACGACGGAACTGGCCGGAAAACTTAATGACATTCTAAGTGCTTATGAAGCCGATTTCCTGGAAATAGCCGACAAAGCCTTTCATCTGCCGACTATTCTGGCCCGCTTCGAGAAGACTGGAATTGTCACGACTCAACAGGCGGCCGCAATCGGCGCAGTGGGCATGACCGCCCGTGCCAGCGGATTAGTCCGCGATGTTCGGATTAGTCACCCGTTCGATTTGTACGGGGAACTGGGACACCGACCGGTCGTCAAGCACCATGGGGATGTTTATTCGCGCGTCCAGGTCCGGAAGGAAGAGATCGGGCAGTCGCTCGGTTATATCCGAAAATTAATGCAGGAAATACCGGATGTTCAGCCGCTTCGAGAAATGGGTAAGCCGCAGCCGGACGCCCTGGCGATTTCCCTGACGGAGGGGTGGCGGGGCGAGATCTGCCATTGCGCCGTTACCGGTGAGGACGGCCAGCTTATTCATTACAAAATAACCGATCCCTCGTTGCACAACTGGCTGGCGCTGGCCCTGGCCGTGCGGAATAATGAGATTTCCGATTTCCCAATTTGCAATAAAAGTTTCAATCTGTCTTATTGCGGACACGATTTGTAACCAGGTCGATCATGTTTAAAACACTCAGCATTTTAATTCATCAGGGCAAACAGTACATACCGCAACCGACCGAGGCCGAAGTACCGGGAATATTCCGCGGCCGGCCGCTGATCGGCCTGGCGGACGTTGACGAATCCGCTTTGGCGGCGGTTTGCCCGGTTCAGGCCATCGGTGTCTCTCCGGTCAGCATTGATCTTGGCAAATGTACATTCTGCGGCGAATGCGCCCTGGCATTCCCGCACAAGGTCGGTTTTACCAAAGACTATAAACTGGCCACTAATGACCGTCGCCGGCTAATCATTTCAGCCGGTGACGACCAGCCGCTGCAAATCGATCCGGTATTGGTGCGGAAAGAGATTTTTAAATATTTCCGCGGCTCGCTGAAACTTAGGCAGGTTTCAGCAGGCGGCGATAATAGTTGTGAGCTGGAGCTGAATGCCAGCGGTAACGTGAATTTCGACGTCGGGCGATACGGCATCGAGTTCGTGGCGTCGCCGCGCCATGCCGATGGTATCGTGATCACCGGCCCGATTACGAAAAATATGGCCGAGGCGCTGGAGATTTGCTACCAGGCAATTCCCGAACCGCGCATCGTTATTTTAGCCGGAACGGATGCCATCAGCGGCGGCATCTTGGCGGACAGTCCGGCGCTGGATCGCAGTTTCCTGGAGAAACATCCTGTCGATCTTTACCTGCCCGGCAATCCGGTGCATCCGCTGACTTTCCTAAACGGCGTGCTGGATCTCATCCGCACCCGTAAAACCTGACCGATCCCGTCATTTTATTCGACGAACAGCTCTAACCGTGTTCGGAACGGCCTAAAGTTTACGATTTGCTCGCTAATCCTCGTTATTCGTAAAGATTTCCTAGTTCGGAACTCGGTGAAGGCAGTCTGGAACTCCGATAACTTTACGTTTTACTCCGAATTCCTCGTTATTCGAAAGGTTAGGCCCGCTTGGAACGAACCTGAGTGACTTATGATCTAATTCTGGCTCGTTCCGAAGTAACCTGAGTTCGTTTGCAGGAAACCAAGACACGGCAGGCCGTGTCTCTACGTTACATCTTTTTCGCGACCTGATAGCGGATAATGGTTTTATATTTCTCGGGATTGCCCTTGCCGAACATACCGGGATCTTTCAGATATTCCTCTTCGTGCGGTCCGATGATGGTATAACCCTGGGCCGTAATGTAATCCATCAGTTTCTGGATAGTCGGCGACTCGGTACTGTACGGCCCGATATGCAAAATTTCCGCCACAGCGCCATATTGCCAAACCTCAATCTTTAACCCGGCCGGAACTTCCTTTAATGCGGTCAGGTCTGTGACGTCGTCAGGCAGAGGCAAAGCCCACAGTCCAATCCACTGTTCCTTGGATTGGTTGAAATCCGCCAGCCAGCGGGCGCGTGGCGCGGCCGGCTGGATGTTCTTGTGCTGCTTTTTCAGAGCGAAAAAACTCTTGAATAAATTCTTCATGACCGCACCGGCCTGGTTCGGATCGCCTTTCGATTCAATGACCAGCATATTCTGGTCCGGTTTAATGCTGATCTGTGGTGCGAGCAGCTTATCGTATTCGGACAAATCGCGCCGGCAGGCGTTTAGCCCGGCCAGCAGAATCAAACTCATTGTACAAAGTACCAGTTTTCGCATATCTTCCCCCTTATTTTTATCGCAGAGGACGCGGAGAAATTTAATACGTTTAAATTTTAAAATATCTCCACATTCTCAACGATCTCAATGGTTTGTTCCTTTCTTAAAAGGCAACGTCAAGATAAATCGAGATAATATATACAAACAACGTTGCATGGAAGAGCGGCCGGATGTCAGCGGACGGCACAAAGTGTGCCCGCGTCAGATCCAAACAGGTTTTGATTTGAGATTCGGATTTTGTCATTCTCATTCCATTGTTGAACATCTTATTACTGCCGTTTGAATTTAATTGACCGAACTGAATTTCTGAATTGCATTTTTCGGTTTGTTTTAATACGTTCAGTCAAATGTGAGAAGGAAATGGACATGCGTGAAATGAGAAAAACCTTAATCGTGGTAATAATTTTAACTGCTCTGATAACTGTATCATCCGGGGCTGAATTTAAGTTCGCCTGGTTTACCGACACTCATATCGGTTCCTCGACGGCTGCGGAAGACTTGCAGGCGGCTGTCGCAGATGTCAACCGGCAACCGGACATCCGGTTTGTAATTATTTCCGGTGATGTTACCGAACAGGATTTCGGCGTCAACCTTAATCAGGCCAAGATGCTTTTGGATGAATTAAACTTTCCGCATTATGTAATTCCAGGTAATCACGATCTGAAATGGACCGATTCGGGCGGTGAACGGTACCGGAAACTGTTTGGAACAGATCATTTTAATTTCGAGTTTCAGGGTTTGCGTTTTATCGGATTTCATCAGGGGCCGTTGTTGAAAATGGGCGACGGTTATATTGCCCGGGAAGAACTGAGTTGGCTCGACTCGACCCTGCAGAATTTGCCGGACAAAAATCAGCGCCTGGTTTTCGTAACGCACTATCCTATGGACAATTCCGTCAGCAATTATTTCGACTTCTTCCGGTTAATTGAAGGGTACAATGTCCAAGCCCTACTGTGCGGACACGGTCACGCCAACCGGATTTCCGATGCCGACGGTCTGCCGCAAATCATGAGCCGCTCGACTCTGCGCGCCCGGTCGGGAACCGGCGGTTATACGCTCGTTGAGGTTGATGACGATTCGATCCGTTTCAGCGAACGTTTATCTGCCGGGACTGCTGACAAAGTCTGGGCGACCGTTGCAATTCAGGATCGGCTTTATAAAAATACCGGAGCCGTCGAATCCCAGCCGGATTACAGTCAAAATGAAAAATATCCTTTCGTAAAAGTCCAATGGACCTTCGATGCCGGCGCGACTGTGACGGCGGCGACGGCGACCGATGGTAAAATTGTGGTAGTCGGTGCGAAAGATGGCAGTTGTTATGCCTTATCGGTCAAAGACGGAAAGAAGTTATGGCGATTTCAGACCGAAGCGCCGCTGCTGGGAACGGCTGTGATGGCCGGTGACCGTGTAGTTATCGCAGGTTGCGATTCGGTTATATATTGCCTGAGTCTGAAAAACGGTTCGCCGGTCTGGCATGTGAAATGCGCAGCGCCGGTACTCAGTACACCAACTATTGACCGTGATATAGTTTATATCGGCGGGGCCGATGGAATTTTCCGCGCTCTCGCATTGAAGACCGGTAAAATGATTTGGCAGACTAACGGTATCATTGGATTAGTCGAAACCCAGCCGCGCCTGTATAACGGCCGGCTGATCTTCGGAACCTGGGCGAATCGTTTGTATGCTCTGCGAGCCGCGACCGGTAAAATTGACTGGGAATGGCGCGATGGCTCGGCGCAGATTAATCTTTCTCCGGCGGCCTGTTACCCGGCGGCTTACAAGGATAAAATTTTTATTGTGGCGCCGGATCGCTACATGACCTGCATTCAGGCTGACAGCGGCCGGACGCTTTGGCGCTTGAATCGTTATAAAGTGCGCGAATCACTGGGGATTTCCCAAGACGGGCGTATGATTTTCGCCAAGACTATGCAGGATACTGTGATTGCACTCGATGCTGAAGCGGATGCACCGCGGTATAAATGGGTGGTATCAGCCGGTTACGGTTATGAAATCGATCCGTCCCGGCCGGTCGAATATGCCGGGCGACTATTCTTCGGCGATAAGAATGGATTTGTGCATGCGCTCGATGCTCAAACTGGCGAAGTTCTCTGGCATTACCGCCTCGGCTGGGCAGCCGTGAACGATATTACACCGCTGAACGCCAAGGAATTGTTAGTTTCGGCTGTTGATGGCAGAATGCACCTAATTACGACCGGCGCAGTGAAATAGAAAACGTATCTGATAATTCTTTTAAATGAAAAATCCCCGAACGACTTCGGGGATTTTATGTTGGTTTTGGCAGATAATTATTTACACGAATAAGTCGCTAAAGCGAGCCGCGGGACGGTTTTTCCAGTGGCCCTGATGATAAGCATAACTGACTAAGAGCGGCATGGTCAGAGTGGCTTCACCGTAAACCATTTGTTCGTACTTGGTATCGACTTTGCCCCAGGAACTGGCCTCCTTGAGAGTCGAGCCGGAGAGACCGCCGTCACGTTCGTCGGCTACAGTCAACTGTACGGCGTATTTGTGCATCGGTTTTTCAATTTCCAGCACGTCGGTAGCCACGACTACGTCCTGAGTGAAATTTTTCGGGACGCCGCCGCCAATCATCAAAATGCCGGTCTCTTCCGCGGCGATTTTGACTTTGGTAAGTTCCAGAAAATCCCGGGCGGAATCAATGGTGACCATCGCGTCTTTGCGATTCCACTGGTGATGGATCAGGCCGAATCCAGCCGAACAATCGGAGAACGCCGGCACGAAAATCGGCACGCCTTTTTTATAGGCCGAATAGATAATCGATTTCTCGGTTTTAATACCGACTTTGTCGAGATATTTGCCCATTTCCCAGATAAATTCGCGCGATGAGAAAGGACGCGGCGG
This sequence comes from uncultured bacterium, assembly GCA_964576275.1. GTDB lineage: Bacteria > Fidelibacterota > UBA2242 > UBA2242 > UBA2242 > JAGNGI01. The sequence continues at coordinate 42,435 of CAZNUN010000008.1, forward strand.
CAGAGAATTGGCGATTTCGGCGACCGTCATATCGCAGACGCGCAGTTCGTCTTCGTCGATGTAGGTATCGTAGATACGGTCGATCGCCAGGTCGCGCAGTTCACTGTCGTCGCTGAACGGTGTGCCGACGTAATGCTTGAAACCGAGGGCTTCGAAGAAATCCTGGTCGACCATCAGAGCGCCGGTTGATACGATGGCGTCCACCATATTGTTTTCGACCATATCGGCCACGACGTCTTTCAGTCCGGCGCTGAACAATGAACCGGCCAGGGTCAGGATAACCTTGCACTTTTCGTCTTTCAGCATCCGGTCGTAAATATCGGCCGCGACGGCCAGATTGCGCGCCTGAAAGGCCATTTTTTCATAAGCCCGCAGGATCGGACGCGCGTCGAATGTTTTTATATCAATATGTTCGACCACCTTTTGCAGATAATCGTTCTTTTTCATTTAGTTGACTCCTTTGCATAAATCATACTTAAAGTTCGGTAAATGAGTTTAGCCGCCAGAAAATCGGGGGCTTTGTCGGACGGATTGGGCAATAGCTCGTTGACATCCATGCCGACGATACGCTTTTTTTGAATAACATGCGATATGACGTTGATGACGTCATACCAGCCCAGACCGCCCGGTTCGGGCGTGCCGGTCGAGGGCATAATCGCCGGATCGAAGACATCCAGGTCGACGGTCAGGTACACATTTTCCGTCAGATTGGCGCAGATTTTATCGAAGATTTCCGGTGAATTGTGATACTCGTGCGCGAAAATAACCCGCGATTTATCCAGACGCGGCAGTTCGCCGAGGTCCATACTGCGAATGCCGACCTGCATGATCGGACAGAATTCGCGGATGCGGGCCATGACGCAGGCATGATTGTACCGGCTGTGTTCGTACTCGTCGCGCAGGTCGGAGTGGGCGTCCAGCTGCAGAACCGACAGATTCGGAAAATGTTTGGCATGCGCCTGCGCCAGTCCGATCGAGATGGAATGTTCGCCGCCGAGGCTGACGACGAATTTGCCGTCGTTCAGCAGCTGTGCGGTTTTAGCCGCGACGATTTGCGCCAGGTCTTCGGGTTTCTCCGGGCAGTCAACCGGCGGTAAAGTGGTGATACCCTGCCGGTAAACTTCCAAGCCGGTCTCGATGTCGTAGAGTTCCATGTTGGCGGAAGCAGCCAGTAAAGCCGCCGGGCCGTTGTCAGCCCCTTTTTGCCAGGTGGCGGTTCCGTCGTAAGGAATTGGCAAAATGGCTATCCGTGAAGATGGATACTGAGAATATTCCGACGCGAGCGCGCCGAAGGCTCCGGGTGAAAAGGCAGTCGGCATTTTTTTTATGTCAGACTAAGGGTGTTGCGGGAAATCTTCGCCACGCTCTCTAAGATACCATTTGGGAGACTGGCTTTTAAAATATTCTATGATAAGATCCCGCGCCATATCCACGTCGAATGCCCGACAGGAGAAAAGGTCAACAAATGCAAATTTTTTACTGGGATATGTATGCACGGAAATGTGACTTTCGGCAATGATCACGACGCCTGTAATACCTTCGTCGCCGGGGAAGCGTCCTTCGTACCGGAATACATAAGGCTGGGTAATTTTGGTCATGCCGATTTTGGGGGGGAGTTCGTTTAAAAGTTTGAAGCAAGCTTCGAGACTGTCTAAAACCGCTGGTTCACAGTCATTTAAATCCAGCATTAAGTGGGGTCCATAGCCATACTTTGTTTCTGCCATTTCGCATAAACCCTCCATTAATGAGTTAATCACGACACACAGTTCAAACCGATATGAGGCATCGTTTTGAAATCTGTAAAAAAACGCGCTATTATACGTCATTTTTTTTATTTTTCAAACAAAAATTATTCAGAGAAAACAAGATGATTTTCCGACGGGAGGCGAGGAGAAGCCAATGTTAAAGTTGCTAAAATATTTTTATTGACTTTGAATATTTATTCGTTTAGATTGGAAACGAAAAAAACGAAATGAGTTTCCAAGGTATGAAAGATGAAAATAAAAAATTGACACCAGCCGTCGCCTACGCCCGCCAATTTATCCTGGCCAACGGCACACATGGACTGAATCTCGATCAACTAACTGCCGACCTGCACATCGCCAAGAAAACCATTTACAAAGAATTTGCCACCAAAGATCAATTTATCGAGTATGTTCTGTTTGACATTTATCGCGAACTCTTTACTGAAACCCGGGCGGTGCAATTAGATAAAAAGAACCCATTGCAATGTTTCTATGAATTAATGAAAGTGCTTTTCCGGCATGTTTCGCAGATCAATCCAAAGACAGTTCTGGATGTCAAATTATTTTTTCCGCGAGTGTGGAAGGAGATCGAGGAATTCGAACAGGAAGTAATCAACCGCATATTAGACTCTTTTCAGAAAGCGGACGAATTAGGTCTGTTGCGCAAGAAATTCAATCTGAAATTCACCGCTGATTTTATTGTTAGGATGCTGGAAAACACGTTTCAGCCGGAGCTGTTTATTAACGCGCCCTATTCAATTGCCGACATGATTCAGATATTTGTAGATATAATCATGAATGGAATTATGGATAAAAAATTCACCTTTAATTTTTCGGATGCTGAATGATTAAGAAAATTATCGAATTCGACCTGAAATACCCGCGCACGATCATCGCCGCGTGTATCCTGCTAACATTACTGATGGGCTGGAGTATTCCACGCATCCAGCTGGAGCCGGATGTCAAAGCCCTGATGCCGCAGGATTTCGAGATCATAAATTCCATGAAAGAGATGGAAGATACGTTTGGCGGCAACGATCTGGTCGTGGTTTCGATTACATCAGAGAATATCTTCTCGTTGGCGACGCTGGAGAAAATTGAAGCCATGACGGCCGAAATCGAAACGCTGGCGACGGTTGATCAGGTGGTTTCGATTACGAATGTCCCGGACGTCGTAGGTACTGCCGATGGCTTTGAAGTTCACGAAATGATTGAGGATTTGCCGACGACGGTCAGCCAGATTGATTCCCTCAAAAAGCGCATCGCTGATAATCGCATGATCTACGGGACATTAGTTTCGGAGGATTTCCAAAAAGCCGGGATTATTGCATATCTGGATGTCGCCGGACATAAGAACACCGACAATGAAATATATGACACCTTCATGGCGCTTAAGCATAAATATGAGGGTCCCGAAAAGATACATATGGCCGGGTTGCCTTTAACCCGTCGGGAAGTGTCCGCCACGATGACTTCGGATGTTAAAAAACTTTTTCCGTACGGGATAACTCTGATGATTCTGCTGTTGGTTTTTACTTTCCACAGCTGGACGGGCGCCTTTTTACCTTTTACCGTTGTGATAATGTCAATCGTGTTCACGATCGGGCTAATGGTCATGGTCGGAGTGAAGATGACTGTGGTCGAGATGCTGATTCCGGTGATGCTGATCGCAATTGCGAACAGTTATAGCATTCAGGTTATCACCCAATATTTCGTGGAGTATTTCAATAATCCCAAAGCCGATAAGGACAATCTTATCCGGCTGATTTTGTCCTATCTGACGACGCCGGTGCTGTTGTCCGGATTTACGACGCTGGTCGGATTCCTCAGTCTGCGGTCGCATATTTTACCGCCGGCGAAAAATCTCGGATTGTTGTGTGCCTGTGGAACGACGATGGCCTATATCTACAGCCTGACCTTCATTCCGGCGGCGCTGAAACTGCTCGATTTTCCGGCGACTCTGAAAGCTGCCAGTTCGCATGAACGCACCAGTCGGTTTATGCAAGGCTGGGGGCGCTTTTTCATTCGTTTTCGCAAACCGTTCTTGATTGCCTGCCTGCTGGGAATTATCGGTGTGTCAACTGGAATGACCCGCATTATCGTGGATACCAATCCGATTGCATACTGGAAGAAATCGGCTGAAATCCGCCAGAGCAACGATGTCATCGACCGGAATTTCGGCGGGAGTTCGACGATTTCTATCCTGGCGACCGGCGATATTAAAGATCCGGAATTTCTGCGCAAGATCGAAAGTCTGTGCACGTTTCTGGAGAGCCAGCCGGCTGTGACGCGCGCCAATTCGATTGTGGACATGCTAAAACGTATGAACCAGGCCTTTCACGGCGACAGCGTCCAGTATAATATCATCCCGGCGACTACCGAAGAGGTCGCCCAGTATCTTTTTCTGTATTCTTTGACCGGCGATACGAAAGATCTGGACCGCTTTGTGGATTACGACTATACCCAGGCGCAAATTCTGGCGCGGGTGAATGACTCCAGCTCGAAGACCTCTTATAAACTCTATACCGACACACAAGATTTTATCGCTAATAACATGGGAACGGAAAATTTCCCGTCGGTTTCCGGGATGGCGCCGCTGATCGGGGTTTTATCGAAATTGGTTGTAGATGGACAAATTCGCAGTCTGGCGCTTTCGATTGTCGCGGTTTTTATCATTGTGGCGATTGCCTTCCGTTCCACGGTTGCCGGACTGATTTCCATCGTTCCACTCAGCGCGGCGGTGGTATGCCTGTTTGGAGTGATGGGTTATGTTGGCATCACGCTGAATATGGCCACCGCCCTGATTTCCAGCATCATGATTGGCATTGGCATTGATTACACGATTCATTTTATCTTTCGTTTTCGCCTGGAAGCTAGGAAAGACGGAGATGCGGAACAAGCCGCTATCCGAACAATGACCACAAGCGGAAAAGGAATTGTTTATAACGCGGTTGCGGTTATAATCGGTTTTACGGTATTGATGCTTTCCGGATTCGAGCCGATTTTCTTCTTTGGTTTTTTAATTGTGTTTTCGATCGTCGGCTGTTTATTCGGAGCGCTAACGATTCTGCCGTCTTTGCTGATATTGACCAAACCGGGTTTTATTTTTGGAAAAAGGAGTAAATGATGACCTCTGAGCGTCGAGATAAAAATATCGCCCGTTCAATTCTAATTGTCTCAGGCGGGATTGTGATTTATTGGCTTTACGAGGCGATTGTCTGGCTGGTTCACTGGCTAAGCACTGCCGGTTTGAAAGCCGGAGTGGGAGTGAATTTCGGAGAATTTTGCCTGGACAATCTGGGCATTATTCTAGTCGTTTATGTTATAATCTGTCTGCAAATTGCCGGCGTTGTGGAGTTCCGCCAGCGCAGAAATTTTACGGAGGCGTTTTTTCTGGGAGTCATTCTGACTCCGATATTAATGCCGGTTTATATGAGATTAAAAGAGAAAGGCTTCTTCAAGGCCAAAAGGAGGTTTGAATGAAAAGATATTTTTCGTTGTTATTAATGTTAGCGCTTATTGTGCTTTTTGCTAATCCAGGTTGGGCGCAGATGTCCGGGCGTGACATTATGTTGAAAGTCGAAAAACAACAAGAGGTCAAAGCCCGGGTGGTTAAATCGAAAATGATTTTAGTTAATAAGCAAAATAAAACCCGTGAGCGGGATGTCCTTCAATATACCAAATCGGTCAACGATCCCAACGGCATCGACGATAAAATTCTGGTGTTTTTCGAATATCCGGCAGACATCCGCGGAACCGGCTTACTGATGATTTCATACACTGACATCAAGAAAGACGACGATCGCTGGCTTTACCTGCCGGCTTTGAAAAAAGTCCGCCGGATCGCGGGCGAGAGCAAGAACGAATACTTCATGGGAACCGATTTTACCTACGATGATATGGGTGGCCGCGGCATCGATCAGGACACCCATAAATTGCTGGGCGAGGAAACGATTGACGGAGTAAAATGTTACAAAATCGAGTCGGTTCCTGTTGATAAGAATGATTTATACAGTAAGAAAATCGGCTGGGTAATCGCTGATAAATGGGTTCATTTGAAAGTTGAGTTTTACGATCGTAAAGGCCAGCTCCTGAAAACCATGCAGGCCACGGACATCCGCAATGTTTCGGGAGTCTGGCTGCAGTTTAATCTGGAGATGACGAATTTTGCCGAAAATCATAAGACTATTCTGAAAATTCTAGAAGCTAAAATCAACGAACCAATCGACGACCAGATATTTACTACCACAGCCCTGGAGCGCGGAGGCATCAAATGAAACGGGTAGTAATCGGAATGGCCTTACTGCTTCTGATGTGCCTGAATAAGCCGTTACAAGGCCAGGTGACTTTACGTGGTTTTGTCTTGAATCAGGATATGTTCAGAGCGCGTGAGGCAACGGACGCGATGCTGATTCGCAACCGCCTGCGCCTGAATGCCGAACTTTCCGGAGATAATGTGGCGGCTTATGCCTCGCTGGACATTACCAATGACATTACCGACAGCACTACGACCATTCCCAATCTGCGGGAGGTTTACCTTGATATTTACAGCAACTGGCTGGATTTACGCATCGGCAAGCAGCAGGTCGTGTGGGGAAAAACCGACGGTTATTTCATTAATGATATCGTGAACCCGCTGGATTTGTCCTATTTCCTGTTGCAGGAGTTTGACGATATTCGCATGGCCACAACCATGCTGAATGCCAAATTGCATCGCGGCAATCATTCCCTGGAAATGCTGTTCATCCCGGAATTCAAACCGATCAATTTGTTATTTGAGGGTGACTGGGGATATGAGCGGCCGGATTCCATCGATGTCCCTGATCCAGCATCCAGTTACAGTGAAGGAACTATGACTGTTCCAATAAATTATCAAGGTGATTCAGATGTAAAACCGTCCCTAAAAAATGCCGAATACGGTTTCAAATTCAATACCTTTATTTTTGGAACCGACCTGGCCCTGATTTACCTGCGAAGCCGGGAAGACCGGCCGGTTTACTTTACCCAAATGTTTCTGACTACATCTGGAATAAGTATGAATCTGACGCCGACACATCCCTGGCAGAGTTTTTTCGGCTTGAATTTTTCCAGGCCGTGGGGCGCATTCGTTTTTCGGGGTGAAGGCGGATACTATCCGGAGCGTCACTTCAACACCGAGAATCAAACCTATTTATCGGATGGAATGATCATCGCAAAGCCCTTCACACAGTTAATGCTTGGTGCCGATTATCAGTTATCATCGTCTCTCGACCTGTCGATTCAGGCAATCAATGAACGAATTCTGGATTTTGAAGAGGGAATCCAAAACGATGAAAATGTAATGATCGGAACGTTGATGCTACGGGGACATTTTGTTAATGAGACGGTTTCGCCGCTGTTTTTCCTGTTGAATAATTTTGAAGATAAATCGTCTTTATTACGTTTGAGCGTTGACTGGAATTACGCGGACAACTTTACCGTGACGGCCGGAGCGGATTTTCTGAGCGGCGATGCGGATACGATTTTTGGTATGTATGCTAACAATGATAATGTTTATTTGAAGTTGAGATATAGTTTTTAGTTTCTCATATAGAATATGGAAAACAAAAAGTCCCGATCAATCGGGACTTTTGTTTAATTCAGCTGGTATTTACTGTCAGTTTATGCTTTGACAGTGTCGACGACGACCGTGGTATCAACCGGAGCCGGTGTCTCTTCCACTTTGGCTTTTTTCTGGCAATTAACTACCAGTAGAGCCAAACTGGCAACCATCAGGATGGCCATTAGTTTTTTCATTTCTTTCTCCTAAAATATCATTTTGCAAAAACCCCGTCTACCCAGACGAAATTCGGCATTAAAATTATAAAGGATTTTTTTGATAATGAAAGGAAAATATTTTACAAGCATTGAAATATCGTATTACTCGTTATATTATTTGTATTAAAATACTCATATTTTTTTTATATAAATGAATAGAATTGATGAAAATCTGGTTACTGAAGGCTGTCAGTAGTTTGTGATACTGTATCTAAGAACGGGTGCGACTGAAAAATCAGCGCATTTGTTGAATCTTCTTTGATTTCCTGCAGGAACTTGTTGAAACCGGCGGTATCGGTGATTTCTATCTGCATGACGGCGCTATCGCCGGACAGGTGCGAGTAACTGGTTGAGTCGAGGTGGCCGGTTTTAAAAAGCCAGGTCAGGAGTCTTTTCTGGCGGCGTTCAGTAAACTTGGAACCGTCGAGAGGAGAATGCCGTCGCGGGCTGGGTAATATTGCGATTAAACGGCTAGCTTCGCCAATACTCAGATTCGCTGCTGATTTACTGAAATAATGTTGCGAGGCGGCTTCCACCCCGTAAATTCCGCGTCCGAATTCGATCACGTTAAGATATATCTCAAGGATACGCCGTTTGGAAAGACGGCGATCCATCTTGAATGCAATGATCAGCTCTCTGACTTTGCGTGGTATGGATTTTTTAGTTGTGAGATAGAGGTTTTTCGCCAGTTGCTGGGTAATTGTCGAACCGCCGATTGCGTATCTCTGGCGCTGTCTGTTTTTCTCCAGTGCGAATTTTATAGCTTCGACGTCAAAACCATTGTGCTCATAAAAACGGGCATCCTCGGCCAGGATCACGGCGTGGATGATATTCGGTGAAATTTTACTGATTGGCATCCACTGCCACTTGATACTGACATTCTTATTGGCTTTCTGATATTCGGCGGTGCGCTGCCGGATCAGGGCGGTGGTCGTCGGATTTTTTCGGATAAATTCCGAGCCGTCCGGCGCCGCGATATACATACCGAAGAAAATCACCAACGGAGTTAAAATGATGAACAAGAGAATTTTTAGAATCAGCTTGAACATAAAATCTATCTGAGTTTAATTAACAATATGGGAAATATTAAAGTAAATTTTATTAACAATAGAAGGCAATTAGAAATATTGAAGATTTTACATGTACTTCTGATATGCCTTAATTTTAAACATGAAGTTTTAAAATGATTTATCCGATGTATATTGGAAAGGACTCAATTATAGCGAAACCAAAATCAAAAATATTTAGATATTTAAGAAAACTTCCCAGACCTATAAATTTTCATGTAATTATTAGCCTCATAAGTTAGTTGCTGTTAATATTTCGATTATATAAGCCAACTATAATATTTTTTACCACGCCAATTTTGAATTGTAATAGATATTCCTTCTTTATCCTTTATGTAATTCCCTTTAAAGTCTCTCAAAATATCCTCAATATTTTTAAAGTCATCTTCAGAATTGTAATAAAAATATCGGGCAGGCATATCCCAATAATGACCTTGAGGTTCTTTTGGATATGGTATCTCTCCATATTGAGGGAATTCAAATTCATCAATATTTAGTACTTGCTTTAAAGTATCCAAAAATATACTTGCCAATGACGAATCTCTAAAAGTACTCCCAAACAGATAAACGAATGAATTTTGAGGATAACGCCAGAATAAAGATATGATAGGTTTTGTACTATTAGTAGAATCGTCAGATACCGATATTGATGAATCTGTCACATAGATACTATAGTTATCAATAAAATTATCTCCAATCAGTTTTAATGAGTAGGTTTTATCAGACAATGGCAAATGAATTCTTGACCCGGCCGGACCCAAAGCAGTCAAACAAACATTTGGTATAATTATCCCCAAAATATCTATTTCTATTTTATTATTTGTAATTTCACAATCCGTGTAAATACAATAATTACAACAACCGTATATTTTTTCTGTTTCTAAAAATAAATATATTTCGGGATCGCTTTCTAAATCTGATTGTTCATAATCTTCAGATACTTTAAATAATATTCTTCCTTCAATAGGTAATAAATCACTGTTATCGTCAAAAAAGCCACAGTTGATTAATCCTAAAAAGGTTATAAGGAGAAAGATTGTTCTGTAGTTCATATCTCTAATCTCTTGTTATCTAACTTAAATATTATGACGAAATTTTTACCTCGCCAACACCATCTTTTTTACCTGAACATAATCGCCGGCAGTTAATTTGTAGAAGTAAATCCCGCTGGCGACGTTGTTGCCATGCGAGTCTCGGCCGTTCCAGATCAGGTGATAACGACCGGTTGGCTGGTGATTGTCCGCGAGAGTCGCAATTTTTTGTCCGAGTAGATTGTAAATCTCGAGCCTGACGTGGGAATTCTGTGGCAATTCAAACTCAATGGTCGTCAGCGGATTGAAGGGATTGGGAAAATTCTGTCTGACTTGAAAAGTTTTAGGTTTTTGAGAATCATCAGGTTTCTCGATGATCTGAAATTCGCCATGATAGAGATTATCCGGTGAATTTTCCATAAAAAACGGCTGACTGGCCTTCATGTCCATTATCCCATCATACCATTGCGGCAGAGTCGGCGGCGTTTCACATGCTAACATCTCACGCCAGGCTTCGTCGGTCAGACGATTGGCGATTGGCTGAATGAATTCATAATATGAGAAGATCGCCCCGCGCGTTAGGCGAAGCGTACCGCCTTCATTGATGATGACATTGATTTCCAGAGGATAACCGACGCCTTCCTCCAGACACTGATCCGAATTGGAGTCGGTATGCACATCGGCGACGACCGCCATGTCATCGCTGTCATAGTGCCAGGGATCCTCACCTTCGGAGACCAATTTTTGCATGACTTTGCCAAAGCAATAAATGTTGGAGTATTCCTCATCTGTAAGTGGTGTATTCTCCAGTTCCTTGATCGAAACATCCCGTAAGAAAAGCAGGAGAGATTCAAAAAGCACAAGTTTATCTTGAAATTTTTCAGTTAATATGTCCCTTGTAAGCAGTCCGTCCATTGTATAGCGCGTCAGGCTTGCCAGCCGGGCGTAAAGATGCGGATTAGGTTCCACGTAACTTTTCGGCGGTCCGGGAGTGATACAGCAGGGCGTCATGCTTTGCTTGGCGTAGAGAATCGTATCGTGCCGTAATTCCGCCCAGGAAGCCAGAGCTGTCAGGAGTTCTTTGTCCATCCAGGCGATAGTCTGCATGAAAAACGGGTAGCCTTCGCCTTTTTCATATAGTAATGGCATCAGGCAATAGAGCCAGTTCCAGTATAAATTTTGTGCCCATTCGGCAGGTGAAATAGACGCGAATTCGGTCTTGAATTCGGTAATTTTTTCAGGATAATTCGGACAGGCTGTCTCGTTATAAAGCGAATCCAGCAAATCGTAAGCCCGATCCGAGCCGAGAATCGTCATTATATCCAATCCTTTGGGGAAAAGACGCTGACCGACTTCAGGGTCGATAAGATGCGCGAACATATATGAATCGGGAATGAAACGCTGACCCATCAGCCTGAATCCTTTGTAGGTAGTAAAAGAGCCGTAAATCCAGTTCGGTATTTTCGATTCCGGCAATTTTTGAGCTTCCGTCATAAAGGCGTCAAGCAAAGCCGAATTGGCAAGGCTATCGGCGGTAAGCGATAGAAAATTGGTACCGTAAATCTGTTCGGCGATAGATTTATAATCTGTAATATTGGGATCATCGGTTTTGCCGACGAAAAAGACAGTGGGTTCATAGATCATTTTCCATAAATCCAACAGAGAAGTCCCATCTGCTTCCAGATTATAGAGCATTTGAGTAAGCAACAGCGCCTGGAGGGTGTGTCTCCTCGCCAAGTCACCGAAATTTTCCGGCTCCATGGTGAAAATCGTCCAGCCTTGCCACATCATGGCTTTGAAGTAAGCCGTCAGCGTGTCATTCGTGGTGTAATGTCCGCGCGGGATGAATTGACAATAATCCAGTAAATTGAATGGACCTAAGATGGGCGGAGTGTTAAATCCGTCATGATTGGCGATTAAAGTCAATTCCGAATCCACAAGCGCCGCAACCGGTTCTGGAACGATAAAATCATTGCCTTTCAATAATTTCTGCGATACGCACAGAAATGCTAGATTGCGCCGTAACGTCTCTTTAATTTCCGGTTCGGTTGCTGTATCATATTGCGGTTGGGTGGCGTCAATCAAAGTCTGGATTAAAAGTTCCAGAGCCGGTACGAATTTTTGAATTTCGATTTCGGCCAGAATCTTATCATAAAGAACATGATAAATGTGCAGAACCGCGTCGGTAGTTACAAAAAGCGGCGTGCCTTCCCAGGTGCAGTCGTTGTAAATATCATATAACTGCTTGAACTGACTTCTCCGGACCGTGAAGTGGTTTTGAAGTAATAGCGCTGAGTCCACCGCACTGAATCCATAGAAGTAAGAAAAATTTTCAACGTTACTGAAATCGGGTTCGACGGTAAAAAGCGGTACGTTGGGAGTAAAATCGGCAGGATATGGCTGGTAAGTTCCAAAGTCGGTTTGAACATCTTCGGAAATGTTGGCAATCATCTGGAACTGAGCCTGCAACCCGGAAAAACAAAGAGCGAAGCATAGAACGAGTTTGAAAAATTCGTTAAAACGCTTCATTTTTCGCCTCCTTTTTGTCCAATTAAAATTTATAGGCAAATTTATTAATAATCAACATTACCAATTCATCTCGAAACCCAGCGTCCAGCCGTTGGTATTCATGATATCACCATTCGATCGGATGAACAATTTGGCGCCGGACGGATGTTCGTAAATCATGCCGAAGCGAACGGTGTTCGTGCGGGTAAAAGTTTTCGGCGGATTAGAATCGTATTTTTCGTAGCGATTGGTTTCCGGGTCATCAACGGTTAAAACCCCATTTACCCAATAACGATCGACAATGTTGGGATAGAGCAGATCGCCATGACTGTTATCCTCGACCAGACTGAGACTTATATCGGTGCCGAGTAAGGCAAAGAAGCCCTTAGCCAGATGAGCTTTTACGCCGATTGGCACCATGAGATTCCAGGCATTGGTTTCAGTTGAATAGGAATATTGTTTAGTGTATGTGTCGAGGTATCGGTATGTCCCGGCGCTGTAAAGTGAATATTCCGTGAACGAATTGGAGTAATAATCCGAACTTTCCTCGAAATCGGCCTGCGACCATTGCCGGGAAATCTGTAATCCTCCGAACAGCGTCCAGTCATTTTCCAGCGCGTAGATCAATGAAGTCAGAAATTTCCACTGGCTGATCGTCTCGTCACCGGAACCTTCCAGGTTGAATTCAGCGGCGCTGTTTTCGGTGCAACGCCGGAATTCGTAGGTATTAGTGGCAATCCAGTAGTCATAAGTCCGGTCGCTGAAAGTGGTATCGTCAGTAGCGTATCGGGTGGTGATATCCTGATTTTTACTCGAAAAAGAAAAGAAGGAGCGCAAAATGAGATTTGAATTCATTTTTTTCTCGAATGTCAGCGTCAGGTATGGCTTCACTCCGGAAGTTTTATACATGTAATTGCTGTTCATAGTGTGTTCGCTGATGTTGTAGTAAGCCGTATTGGTCGCCGTTTCCGAGAACGAATCCGAAGTGTCCTGTGAAATTTCGGATTCCTTGCCGGAACCGAAAAACACTCCGGCGAAGAAACCGTAAGTCGTTTTATCGTCGGGATGGTTTAGAATCCCGGCGCCCAGGTCAAAATGCCGGCCGTTGATTTTCATATCTTCGTCGTTCAGAATTCCATAAGACGAATGTGGATAGGTCGCCCATTGCGAATTGTACAGATAGCCGTCGCGGTGAAAAATATAATGGCCGATGTGGAAACCGAGGTCGGTTTTTTCAGACAACCGGTAGCCGAGAGTGAATTCGGATTGATTGGCGAGGACGATCTGTTGGTTTTCCTCCGTTTCGAGACGTTGCGGTTCAAGTTCAGCATAAGAGGCGTAGGAATTGGTAGCGATTGCATCTTCCATCCAGCCACCGCTTCTCCACCAGGTTGAATTCCGGTAAGGACCATAGTCGAAGACTGAACGGTTGACAATCCCCAGACCCATGCGTTTATTCAATGGCAGAATCAGAGCCAGATTGTAAAGCGGCGCGATATTGATGTCCTGAACGCTGGTCTGACTGTACCACGATGGCGAAAGATAATAACTGTCTGTCAGAATCCCGGACGACAGCGGATTGAGCGAGGACGTGACACTGCTTTCCAGATTGAAGTCAATGTAAACAGTCTTCTGTTTTTCGCGCAGTATATAGGCCGGATTCCAGTTCAGATCGCTGAACTTGTCCGGAACCATGCCACTGACTTCCGGCGCGAAAATCGCCATCTGCATAGTGCGGAATCCGATCGGTTCCATCAGATAAGGAACTGAAGGTTGGCGCGTGACCGGATCGGGAACTGTTGCCAAAGCAATTCCGGTTAGCAGAATCAGAATAATCATCAAATCATATATTTTTTCATTTTTCATATTTGCTCCTTTATGCAACTGGATTCATGATTTTTCCGATGAACAGGATCGTGCCGGAAGCCCGCTCGCGGATCGCCAAAATAAAGGGACGATCAACGCGCATTACCGTAATATCTTCCGTGTCAGCCGAGACCGATTTGTATGTAACCTCGACGGATGCCGCCGCGGCGGCTTCGGTGCCTTCTTCGTCAACTTCAATAAACGATTTATGTCTGACTTCGCTGATATACAATTCATCGCCATCTTGATTGATACGGCTGAAATCAGCCTGATCGTTAAATGCGATTCCCATACCGAGTTCTGTCAGCGGATCATTTAGCACCCGGAACCACTCGAGTTTGAATCTCGGCAAATAAAGACTGACGTTTGTCGTGGATAAGTCTGCGCTCAGATTATTCCATTTTTCATCGGTCAAGCCGCTTATCAACGAGTCTAAATCGTCGCTGGATCCCGGCAGGAGTACCGTCATGGCAAAAAATCCATCGTTATACGGCAGGTCGATTATCTGAAGTTCGTCAGTCTCAGCATAGTCGAAGTCACTACGGAGCGACATCATCTGGCAGTTCACTGTTTCGTCATTATTAAGATAAAACGGAGCCTCCTTTGTGTGTTCTTCATTGAACTGATAGGTCCAGGTGCCCTTGAAATAAATGGCGTTGAGCAGAAACATAACCGTGTTGGGATTGATCGGTTTCCCAATGAGTTGTTTAATGAGTCCTTCGGTTTGTTCTGATATCCAGGCATTCATTGTATCAACGGCGGCGTCCTGATTGAAATCAAGTCCCCGAACAACTGCATCGAAATACGTCTGGTTCGTTGCGATAAATGCCGGCAAGACCGAGAATTCGTTCCGGTACCAAATCGAGTTTGCGATCCGGAATTTGACTTGCGCATCAAGCGACCTCAGTAAATTGATCAGGCTTTGATATGATTGGTTGATTTCATCTTCGATAAGATTTTCGAAACGAAGCGTTGAATGTATTGCCTCAAGAGTAGTGCCCGCCGCGCCGTTCGCGGTCATTCCTAAAGCCATCGAAACCGAAACTGGTGATATAAACAGATTGCTATCGCCGACCTCTTCCGATAATACTTTGAACAGATCGAATCCGAATGAGTTACTCGATTCGATCAGAGACTGTTCGGATTTGCTAAGGTTTCTTGGTAATTGTGGAATACCATCGGAGATCGGCCCCGTGACGTCCGAACAGCTTGTTATCAATGTCATTAATATGAATGACAGGTATATATTTCGTGAGGATTTTTCCATCTTTTTCTCCTTTTTACTCAGCAACTGGATTCATGATTTTTCCGATGAACAGGATCGTGCCGGTATTTTTCTCACGTAGAAAAAAGATAAACGGCCGATCGACAATAAAGTAAACTTCCTCTGTACCAATGGATGTTATTTCAAAAGATATAGACGTTACGGCGGCGGCCTCAGTACCTTCTTCATTGACATCCACGAAAGTCTTATGTTTTATGTTACTGATAAATAGATCGTAATCCGGATTGATTTTATCGAAATTCGCTTCGGATGGTGAAAAGGCTTTTTGCATACCCAGCGCTTTTAATGTTGGGATCAAACCGATATTATATTCGACTTTAAATTTCGGTAAGAAAATATTGACTTCGGTTTCGGTCAGACCGTTTATCCAATCCATCCAATTGCCAGCAGTCATTGCTGCCGCAACAGAATCGACATCCACTCCGGAGTTTGGTAGAATGACAGTCATACTGAAGCCGATTTCACAGTAAGTCAGGTCGGCGATCTGGATCTGGTCATTCGCAAAATAACCATGAGTGGCTTTATGCCTCATCATTTCACAATTTGTCTGACTGCCGTCTTTCCGGTAGAATGACGTTTCCTGGGTGTTTTCATCATCGAACTCATACGTCCAGGTGCCTTTGAAGTAAATGGCATTGATCAGGAACATGACAGTATAAGGATCAATCGGCGGATCGACGATCGTTGGGATTTTCTCATGAGTTTTTTCGTTTACCCAGGCATTGATTACGTCAGCCGCGTCACTGCGATTGAAGTCCAACTCCTGAACCTCAGCGTCGAAATAAGTGGTATTGATTACTAAGAAATCATTCAATACCGAAAATCCGCTGCGATACCAGATAGAGTTGGCGATCTCGAAAGTGACATCCGGGTCGGCGGTCGCAAGCAGATCAATCAGACTCTGATAGGACTGATTGATTTCCTCGGCAGTCAGATCGCCATATTCCAGCATGGAGTGCATTTCACTGCGGGTCTCGCCGTCCGCGCCGTTATAAGCCATACCGAGTGCCATCGAAACACTCAGTGGCGAAATGAAGATATTTTTATCGGTCTCGGAGGAAACGATTTGCCGGAATAACTTCAGACCGAAATTATTATCGGCTTCCGTCACCTTCTTTTCTATGGCGCTCAGCTCGCGGATCGGCTCTGGTTTATCACCGCCGGTGATTTTCTCAGGACAGCGGCTCAAAAAAAGAAGTGGAAGCACTGTCAGAACAATAATTTTTCTGTTTGTCATAGAAACCTCATCATTTATTTCCGCAATACTTAAAAACGACAATTCATCTATGACAAATAGCATTCCAAAATCTTCCGACGGAGAAAACCTGTCCGGGATAGACAAACTCTCAGATTTCTGAGACTAACGCCGAAAAATTGAGAGAAGCTGAATCAGTCGCCGCGATAGATCAGACCGAGACTGCCAAACCATTTATCGTAATATAATCCACAGTAATGGGTCTCGTTGCGCATGAAAGCCGCGCGGCCGGTGAGAGCCAGGTTTTTCCAGAACGGCCATTCCCATCCGAAAAGCAATTGGTTTTGGACATTTTGCTCCGGGTCGGGATTGTAATAGAGGAAGTACTGACGTAAATCCGCCCGGTATTTTTTCAGGAAAACATCGGCGACGATCTGATAATAACACGGCCCGATCTTTCCGGAAAGGTAATAATTCAAACTGGCGCCGAGATATTCGGAGAATTGATTGTTGGAAGTGACTTCAACGAGTCTCAGACGCAGACCGTGAAGCGCCCGGCGCCGCCGTTCAAAACCGATCTGACCGAAGACATAGCTATCCCGCTGGAGGCCCAATGTATCCAGTACGGAATTGTCTTCAGCCAGGACATTTCTGAAGGGATAATCAATTCCGATCCAGCCGCCTTGTGCTGAGAATACCAGACCCGGATTGATCTGACGCCGGAGTTCGGCTGATCCGCCAAGATGACGATTGGTGAGGCATTTTTTATGGTGATATGAATTTTCGGCGGTTAGGATGCTGAAGATGGTTGTCCAGTGTTGAAAATTCCAGCCAGCGCCGATCCTGCCGTCGCTGTTATTGTAGAAAAAATCATCATACAGCCACCACTTTTGAAAAGTACTGACCGCCGACGTAATGAAGAGCGACCGGCTGAGATTATAATTAGCCTGGGCGATCAGGTTTAATGTGGCTTTATTTTCCGCGTGACGATCGTAAGCCAGAAAACCGCCGGTTGAGTTAATAGATACATTCAGACGTTGTTTGTTCAGCCGGTAGCTCAGGTTCGCTATAACCGGCATTACCACACTGTTTCTGGAAATGGAATCGGACTCAAAGATGTTCGTTTCCATACCGCCTTCAATCTTGAAATAGCCAGACAGGTTTTGTCCTCCCTGAATGCCGGCGGCGAGGTTCAGAAAAATCCCGAAATGAATAATTAGGCGTTGGCGACCACTGATTGATAACATTCAGCGGAAATTTACTTAATTCCGTTGATTTCCTGTAGTTGTTTCTGGTAATAGTTGCGGAGCGAGTCCATTTGGGCTATATACGATGGCAGGTTGTTGGTTGGAATTTTTTGAAAAAGCGACAGGTAATCCGCCGTCGTTGATATTTGAGTAGTGATGGGAAGAGCGGCATTATCCGTCTGGGATAAGGCGTCTTTTCCTCCGTTGTTATATGTGGGTTCTGTCCAGGTTGTCCCGTCGGTCTGATCGCGATCGTTATTTTGCAGAGCGATTTCCCGGTTAACTGCTTCTCCGCTGAAGCCGGTCATTTCCAGATTCAGCTGGTTCAGCCTCTGACGCAGGTCTCTTTCGGCAATGGCGGCGGTGATAATCATATCTATCTGCCGGATTTTATCGTCGAGAATTCGGATGACATCGGTGCGGATCGCGGCGCTGTGTTTGTATTTGGTTAACAGGGCGATGACGTTTTCGTATTTATTGGATAAAACCGGTTCGTTCGGCGTTGGCGGTCGGCTGGCGATAATTTGTCCTCGTTGCTCGATTAACTCAATCAGTTCGCGGGTGAGATTTTGTCGTTGGCGCGGATCGGCGGTGTGATCGTACCGCTGCAGGATGGATTCGATGCGTGTTGAAATGAGGGTGTAATATTTATTGAAAATTAGATCTACGGAAGTTTTTTGGGTAACTAATTTTGTTCTGATGTCAGTCATTTTGGAGCTGACTTCGGCTTTGCGGGCGGTTAGACGGGAGATTTTTCTGTTTGTATTCCAGTTGGCGTTTTCCGCCGAGCCGAGTCGTAAAATTTGGGCATCGAGCGCGGCGATATCTTTTTCGAGTTGACTGTAAGACAAAGTCAATTCATGATATTTACTCAGGGTTTGAGCGTACTGGACTCGGTAATAAGCAAGGCTGTCAGTAGAGGTCGCATTCAGCTTAATCGTCAGCAGAAAGATGAGCGCAATGGTCACAAGGCATAGATGTTTATTCATATTCTTCCGGTTTAATGCTATACTTTTCGATTTTATAATAGAGAGTACCGGGCTTGATTTTCAGCTGTTCGGCGGCGCGCTGTTTAACGCCATGCTGGTCGTGCATAGCCTTAACGATCATTTCGCGTTCAATCCGCCCGATGTGAGTGGAAAAATCGCGATCCGGCGTTTTTTCTGCGCCTGAGGGAGTGGATGATTTTTCTGGTAAATCACTAAAGTCGAACAGTGTTTCCGAGAAAATATCCTCTTCTACGAAAACCAGCGCCCGCTCGATGAAATTTTCCAGTTCGCGCACGTTGCCCGGCCAGGAGTAGGCGGTAAGGCGGTCAATGACGCCGGATTCGATTTGCGGCGTCTTACGTCCCTGTCGGGTGGCTTTAAGTTTCAGCAAATTATCAATAAGGAGTGGAATATCTGACCGACGTTCCCGCAAGGGTGGAATTGACAACGGAATGACATTTATACGATAGTACAAATCGGAACGAAACTGGCCGTCCTTGATCTGTTGTTCCAGGTTTTTATTGGTAGCGCAGATCAGACGGAAATTGCTATGGATGAATTTTTCTCCGCCGACCCGCTGGAATTGTTTGGTCTGCAGAACGCGCAGAAGTTTAACCTGTAAACCGGCGGACATATCGCCGATCTCATCAAGAAACAGCGTGCCGCCGTGACTCTGTTCGAATTTTCCGGCGTGCGTTTTATGTGCACCGGTGAAAGCGCCTTTTTCATGCCCGAAGAGTTCGCTTTCCAGGATTGTTTCGGTCAGCGCACCGCAATTGACTGCCAGAAACGGACCTTTATGCTGTTGACTTGCCTGATGAATCAGGCGAGCTACCAGTTCTTTACCGACACCGCTTTCACCAGTAATCAGCACCGGGCTGTCGCTCGGAGCGATTTTAGCGATTATCTGGCGGATTTGCCGGATGGCGGGCGAGTCGCCGATCAATACGGGAAGATCGGATTCTTGGTTAAGGGGTTTCTGTTGGTTCAGCCAACGGTGGTAGAGAATCTCAACTTTGCGGCGCAGTTCGGCCAGCGCGAAGGGCTTAGTGATAAAATCTTCGGCGCCGCATTTCATGGCGTTCACCGCCAGGTCAACCGTGGCAAAGGCGGTTATCAGAACTATTGTGGTGGCAGGCTGCACCTCTTTGATTTTTTTCATAAGAGCCAGCCCGTCCATTCCCGGCATTTTTATATCGGTGATGATTAATTCAAAGGATTTATTCTGGATCGTTTCCCAGGCTTGTTGACCGTCACTGACCGTTGAGACTGCGTAACCTTCTTTGACGAGCGAATCCCGCAGACCTTCACGCATGGATTGGTTGTCTTCGACGATTAGGATGCGATAGTTAACTGGCAGTGGATTCATATTTTCTCCGGGAGAATTAGGACAAATTCCGTGCCGCTTTGATCCGAGTGATCTAAATAGAGACGCCCGCCATGTTGTTCGACGAGAGATTTAGCGATCGATAATCCCAGACCGACGCCGTCCGCTTTGGTGCTGAAAAAAGCCTCAAAAATTTGAGACCGGATTTCCGGGGAAATCGGCGATCCACTGTTGCGGAAGTGGATAGCGATATGATCTGTATGATTGACGATCTCGACCTTGACCTGCGGTGTCAGTCGGTTGGCTTCGAGGCCGTTGCGGATCAGATTAGCCAGACAGGAACGGAGTTTTCCAGGGTTGGCTTTGACCTGCGCCCGGCCGCTGATATTGATTGCGGCTTCCGGGAAATCGCGTTTTAATTCAAGGCTGACTTCATTTAAAAGATCGCTTAGTTCGCAAGTGATCAGATTGGCTTCCATAGGCCGGGCATAGGATAGGAAAGATTCGACGATCAGCGCCAGTCGGTCAACTTCGCGGGCAATTGCCGCCGCATATTTGGCGGCGGGGGTTGCTTCGCCGGTTTCTTCGAGCAATAGTTCGGAATTGATTTTCATGCCGCCCAGTGGATTACGGATTTCATGGGCGACCGATGCTAAAAATTGTTTGTTTTGTTTCTCGCGCTGACTCAGCTCGGCGTGCATTTTCTGCATTGTCTGGCCCAGAAAGCCGATTTCGTCCCGGCGGGGATTAGGAACTGAAAGATCGCTGCGTCCCTGACCGATAGCCATAGCGTAGTCAGTCAGGTTTTCGAGCGGCCGGGTCAGCGTGCGCGCCAGAACCATAACCATCCCGATGCTGATGATCAAAACGACCGCCGTAAGGCTGAAAATCTGACGGCGTAATTTGGCGGTAATTCCTAAAAATTCGGCGCTGGCATCCAGTCCGAGGATTACCGTTTGTTCGGGATTCCGCAGTACCTCAGAAAAAACCGATTTATAGAATTGTCCGTTCCGATCAACAAAGAGCGGCGAGGTTATGATTTGGCCAGCGGCGGCGGATGAGATTTCATGAGTATGCAGTCGGGATGATAGTATGGCGCTTTCGGAATTTCCGGCAACTGCCAGCAAGCCTTTATGAGGAGCAATCAAATACAAGGCCTGGGCGTCGAAAATTTCAGCCTGACCATTTAACCAACGCTGTAAAGAATCGCGGACGGAGTTTAGCGCCGGATATGAAGCTAACAGATTGACGAGATTCGGATCGGCGTGAGAACAGATCAACTGGATATTTTGTTCCAATTGTCTGGTTAATTGGTTTTCAAGCGCCTGGCGGGTTTGCCAGTAAACAGGATAAGTGATCGCCAGGGTGACGAAAATTACCAGCAATCCGGTAAAGATCGCAAACTTCCAGGCCAGTCTGACCGGTGGTTGATTTGGTTTGGCGGATTCGCCTAAGGGATAATTATTCATCGGATTTTTAGTAGTTAAATATTAGGATTGTCTCCACACACCTGCCTGAAAATACGCAGAAAATTACCTCCCATGATCTTGGCGATTTCTTCCTCAGTATAGCCTTCATTCAGCAAAGCGCCGGTCAATCTCGGAAAATAGGATACATCCTGTAGATCACCCGGCCAGACTTCGATCCCGTCAAAATCCGAACCGATGCCGACATAATCAACGCCAACCAGGTTAACGATATAATTGATATGGTTGATGACGTCATTCAGAGAGGCATTGCTTGAACCGTTTAAAAAGTAAGGGTAGAAGCAGGCGCCGATCAATCCTCCTCCGGCGGCAATTGCCCGTATCTGATCGTCGCTCAAATTGCGGTAATGGTTACAGAGCGCCCGGGCATTTGAATGGGACGCTATGATCGGATTTTTGGAGGTTGCCAGGATATCGGAAATGGTCTGGATGCCGACATGTGAGACGTCAATTATCATGCCGAGTGAGTCCATCGCGGCTATTACTTTCCGTCCGAAGGCATTCAAGCCACCGGCGCGGGTTCCGCGGGCTTCATCTTTGGCGGAAACAGCCCAGGACGTGCTGTTATTCCAGGTGATGGTCATGCCGCGCACGCCCAGATCGTAGAAATATTTTAATTTATCGACATCGTTTTCAATATAATGACCACCTTCCAGGAAGATTATTCCGGCGATTCGATCATCATTTACCGCACTGTCCAGGGCGGTATAATTTCTGATATGTTGAATTGTTTCTGGATTGGCAGTAAACTCGGCGGTAAGGCGGTTATATTGATTGATGGCCGTCTGATAAGCGCCGTTTGAAGCGCTGTCCCAGATGGCGAAAACCTGGATGTCCAATCCGCCATCCTGGAGGCGGGGAATATCGGTATGTAAATATGAATGACGGTCTGCAAGGTGATAATTGGCATAGGCAGATTTAGCCATTTGCTCGGAAATATCGTTGTGCATGTCGGCAACGCGGACATAGGAATGCACAGATTGCAGAAAGGTTGTAAAATAGGTATGCTCGGAAGTCGTAATCAGCGTATCGGAATGGTAGCCGAATTTCGAGCTGACGATCCGCAGATCGGAGACGTTCGGTTTGGATAAGAACCGGGCTTGGTCGTCGGTTGGGCTGATATCGCCTAACCCGCCGGTTAGACTGCCGTCCAGTTGGATCATTTTACGCGTGATTTGTTTTTGACCGGTTCGAATAGTATAAAAGTAAACTCCAGCGCTTCCTTGGCTTTTCCAGGTTGTCGAATAAGAACCTGCGGGGAGATATTTGTGACAGCGATCGATTGTCTGACCCAGCAGATTGGTGACCGTGATCTCAATCGCGCCGTCACTTGGTAAATAAAAGGGCAGATTTGTCACCGGATTAAATGGATTGGGGTAATTCTGCAGAACGCGGAATTCATCCGGCAAGTTAAACTCGTCACTTTTCATCTTGTTTGGAAAGGACAGGCTCCAGTCGCCATTGCCGTCGGTAAAGGTTGAATCGCAGGAGCCCGATTCGGTATCGCAGATCGTGATCCGAACGTTGCGAATGGGAGCATCGGTGTGGAAATCGGAAACCCGGCCGCCATAGGTTGCCGACCAGGCGGATAAAGCCGGGATGGCAATCAAGGCGCCCTGTAAAATTCGTCGGATTATATTTTGACCGGTCATCAGTCAGCCCTTTGATCTGGTTAATTAACGATTGTCATACTAACGCTAAATTTAGAACATTTAGCGGATTGCCAAATTGGAATTATCAGAAATTGTAATTGTATTTTGAAAGCACTCAGCAAGAATTACTTCCCTTTCTCCGATGAAAAACTTAAATTTATTAAGTTAACAACGGAGATTTGTGATGATTTTCGGAATCCGGCAAGAAGATAAAAATGAATGGGAAGCGCGCACACCTTTAACCCCGGCGCATGTCAAAACACTGATGGACAATTATTTCGTAAAATTCATCGTTCAGCCATCACCAATCCGGGCTTTCCGGGATGAAGATTACCGGGCGGCGGGGGCGGAAATCAATCCCGATCTCAGCACTTGCGACGTTATCCTGGCGGTCAAAGAAATTCCAGTGGAATTATTGCTCCCGAATAAAAAATACCTGTTTTTCTCTCACACGATCAAAGGTCAGCGCTACAATATGCCGATGCTGAAACGACTGGTGGATTTGCGGACTACGCTGATCGATTATGAAAGGATTGTCGACGAGAAGGGCAAGCGCCTGGTGTTTTTCGGAAGATTTGCCGGAATCGCCGGGATGCTGGATACGCTTTGGGCGCTCGGCCAGCGTCTGGAACTGGAAGGTTTTACGACTCAATTCTCCGAAGTGAAACGCGCTTTGCATTATGCCGATCTGGAAAGTGCTAAAAAAGCCCTGACCATCGTTGGTAAGAAAATCAGAGCCCGAGGGATTCCCGGTGCTGCGACGCCTCTGGTTTTCGGCTTTGCCGGGTATGGCAATGTTTCCCGCGGAGCGCAGGAAATTTTCGATTTGCTGCCTTTCGAGGAGGTCAAACCGCAAAATCTGACAGAAATTTCTCGGCAGGATAACTTTTCAGCCAATCGTTTATACAAGGTCGTCTTTACCGAAGCCGATATGTTTCGCCCCAAGAATCCAACGGATCGTTTTGATCTTCAGGATTATTTTTCGCATCCTGAAAAGTACGAATCGCGATTTGAAGAATATATTCCATATCTGAGCGTTCTAGTAAATGCGATTTACTGGGACGCACGCTGTCCGAAATTAGTGACGCGAAAATATCTGCGAAAAGCTTACAAAACCGGGCAGCCGCGATTTCTGAAGGTCATCGGTGACATTACCTGCGATATAAATGGTTCGATCGAATGCAATCTGGCGGCTACGACACCCGGCGATCCGGTTTATGTCTATGATCCTTTAACTGAGAAAATCACTTCCGGCGTCGCTGGACGCGGTCCGGTCGTATTAGCTGTCGATAATTTACCCTGTGAATTGCCGCGCGACTCCTCGGCGATGTTCGGCGATGTCCTGATTAATTTTATCGCGCAGCTGAGTAAAGCCGATTTTTCAAAGCCGTTTGAAACCGTAAATCTGCCGCCGGAACTGAAGCGCGCAACACTGTTGTACGCCGGAGAATTCACCCCTGATTTTATCTATATGTCCAAATATATCGAGAATCTTTGATTTTAAAACAGATGAATTTTACGCAAATCAATAAGGAGAGTTTATGAAGAAAATTTTATTACTGGGGGCAGGCTTGGTTTCGCGGCCATTGACCCGCTATTTACTGGATGTTCCCGAATTTGAAATCACTGTCGCTACCCGGACGGTCAGTAAAGCCGAACACCTGATCGAAGGCCATCCGCGCGGGAAGGCTATAGCGCTCAATGTCGAAAACGTCGATGAATTGCGCCGCCTGGTCAGCAAGTGCGATCTGGCGATCAGTCTGTTGCCGTATATTCATCATGTCAAGGTCGCCAACCTGTGTATCGAGTATAAAAAACACATGGTGACGACTTCCTATATCAGTCCGGCTATGAAAGCCCTGGAAGATCAGGCCAAAGCCGCCGGTATTTTGATTCTGAATGAAATCGGTGTCGATCCGGGCATTGATCATATGTCGGCCAT
The DNA here is from genome assembly GCA_964576275.1 of uncultured bacterium. Taxonomy (GTDB): domain Bacteria; phylum Fidelibacterota; class UBA2242; order UBA2242; family UBA2242; genus JAGNGI01. The sequence goes on from CAZNUN010000008.1 coordinate 67,572, forward strand.
GCGCATCATACACGCCGTCGAAAAGAAGGGCGGCAGGGTCGTGAGTTTCAAGTCATACTGCGGCGGACTGCCGGCTCCGGAAGCCAATACTAATCCGTATGGTTACAAATTCAGTTGGAGTCCGCGCGGAGTGTTGATGGCCGGACGCAACGATGCTAAATATCTGGAAAACGGTAAAACTGTCGAGATTCCCGGTAAGCAATTATTTAAAAATCACTGGCCGTTGACCGTCGAAGGTATGAATTTTGAAACGTATCCGAACCGGAATTCTTTACCGTATATCGAGACTTACGGGCTGAAAGATGTGCATACTATGTTTCGCGGAACGATTCGCAATATCGGCTGGTGCGATACGCTATACTGCATCGCCAAACTCGGCGTCCTCAGCGATGAAAAACGAACCGACCTGGCCGGATTGACCTTTGACAGTCTGACCCGCAAATTGATCGACGCCAAACCAGATGAAAACACACGCTCGGCTTTAAAGCGTTTTCTGGGGGCCGATGCCAACGATAAAGTTCTTTCCAATCTGGAATGGCTGGGCTTGTTGAGCGATGAAACCCTGCCGGAGACCGATCCGACTCTACTGGATGTCATGACAGCTCGTTTTCTGGCGAAAATGCCTTACGCCGCAGAGGAACGCGATATGCTCGTTCTGTATCATGAATTCATGGCTGAATATCCGGGAAAGAAAGAAAAGATCACCTCGACCATGGTCGATTTCGGAATTCCCGGCGGCGACTCATCGATGGCGCGTACCGTCAGCCTGCCGGCTGCGATTGCCACCCGGTTGATCCTCGAAAACAAGATCAATCTGACTGGAGTGCTGGGGCCGGTTATGCCGGAAGTGTATAATCCGGTCCTGGACGAGCTGGAAACTTTGGATATTGTATGCAAGGAGCAAACTTTTCCACTCTGATTGATTGGCTTAAATAAGCACAAAAAGGCTTTCGGTAACGGAAGCCTTTTTTTATGAAAATAATCCTTGACTTTGGGTCGGCGTCAAGCTTTAATTAAAGAAAATATAAGAGGGAAAAATGAGTAAAATATTTATCAGCAATCTGAAAGAAAACGCCAACGTTATCTCCTATTTCGGGGTTTTTAACAAAACTGTCCGGCACACGAAAGACGACAAACTCTATATAGACCTGATTTTGGTAGACTCCAGCGGTAAAATCAACGCCAAAATCTGGGACGACGCTGAAAAATTATCCGCCGAATTTGATAGAGGCGACGCCGTCAAAGTCCAGGGAGTCGTCACCACTTTCAACAACGAATTGCAGATCAAGATCGAAAAAATCCGGCGTGTAATTCCCGAGCGCGATCGTGCGGAAGGTTACGATGTCGGTGATCTTTTACTTAGCACGCATAAAGATATTGAAACCATGTGGCAGGATATTCAAAACCGGATCGGTTCTCTGGCAAATCCATATTTGAAACAGGTCGTGGCAGGGATTTACGAGAAATATGCTGAACAGTTACGCACGCATCCAGGTTCGATGATGCTGCATCATGCTTTTCGCGGCGGACTGCTGGAGCATTTATATACGATGAGTACGGTCGCCGATGGAATTTGTGGCGCCTATCCGGATCTCGACCGCGACCTCGTCCTGAGCGGTGTGCTGTTGCACGATGTCGGCAAACTGGTAGAACTGAACAGCGGCATTGCGACGGCTTATACCGACGCCGGGAATTTTATCGGTCATCTGGTTCTGGGACGCGACATCGTTCACGAACATTGTCAGGCGATCGCAGGTTTCCCGGAAATTTTGCGGTTGAAACTCGAGCATATCATCCTGTCGCATCAGGGTAAATATGAATTTCAGTCACCACGCGAGCCACAGTTTCCGGAAGCCATGGCGGTTTACTATATCGATGAGCTTGATACTCGTCTGAACCAAATGAAAGGCGATATCGAGGCCGATCTTTCCGAAGGCAACTGGACGGCGAAAGGCGGCTATTTCAGACGGGCTTTATATAAAGGGACGAATATCTCGGGTGGTACTGAACTGAAAAATGAGTGAATTCTGCACTCTGCTGTGTAAATTGACGATAGGTTTTTAAGGAAAAATGAAATGAATACACGCATCAGAAAGATCACCCATTCGGCTATTTTCATCGCCCTGATCGTTGGAGTCGGTTACGCACTGGCTTTTATCCCGAATATTGAGTTGGTAACGGCTCTGATTTTCCTGGCGGGGGTATTGATGGGCTGGAAATCCGGTTTGGTCGTCGGCGGAATCGGAGAATTTCTTTTTTCGGCGCTGAACCCGCTTGGTTCCGGGCTGATCTTTCCGCCGATGCTGATCGCGCAGGTTCTGGCAATGATGATCGTGGGCGGCGTCGGTGGTCTGAGCCGCAAATTTATCCTGAGCTGGCAACCACGCGCGCTGAATTTTGTCGTCATCGCTCTTATTGGTGGGCTACTGACATTGTTCTATGATATCTGCGTTTCGCTGGCTTATCCGTTGTCGGCTGGGTTTAATATGCAGGGAGTGCTGACTACCTTGGCCGCCGGTCTGGCGTTCAGTTTAATTCATATACTCGTTAATCTGACCATTTTCGTGCTGCTGGTTCCGGTTACCGCGCTGCGGGTAGTGCGGGCGGTGCCGTATTTCCGAGAAAATGATCGCTGATATGAAACTATCCCGGATATGTGCTATTGTATGCGGAGTAATGCTGGCGGTCGGCGCAGCCCAGCCGGAGATTTCCGATACGGTAGCGACCAGTGCGACGGTCGTTCCGGCACCAGAAATCGGAGTTTATGGCCTCGGCGATCAAATTTTAATGGGCAGTAATTACACTTATCTGCCTTACGATGACTGGGGTGTCAAAGGCGCCCTCCAGGTTTTTGGTTTACCATCAACCGCATTGAAAATCAGCATCGGCGGATTGCAGATGTGCGATCCGGTGTACGGCCAGACGCCGCTGACCTGGTTTAATCCGCGCTTTGACCGGTTTATCCTGGGTTTGGTAGGCGTGAAAATCATTCCACGTTTTGTATCCAGCCAAAAAGTCACCTCCCGGTTCGATTATTACCGTGGTGATTATGGCTATAAAAATTTCAGCCTGTTGCTGGGTGGCAGAATGGTGGATACCACGGTAGTCTGGCGTTTCATTGGCGAGAACCTCGGCTATGACAGTTATTACGGCATTCTCGGAGCCAAAACTGCCTTGACCGGCGAAAGCATTTCGCAAATCTACCGGCTGGACTTACAAACCGTTCGCGGAAACTGGCAACTCAATTTCAACGGCGCCTATTATAAATATCTCCCGGGTTTCATTCAGACCTCGCCCAGTTCCACTTCGATTTACCTTTTGCCTTTTCTGGAAGGAAATGTAAAGGAATATATGGCTTGTATCGGCGGAAGCGCTGCAAAATCTACCGTCACCGATACGACTTTTATCGGTCTGCAACAAACCAACTTCGTTTACGGTCAATTCGTAGAGGACACCGATTTCAGTTTCAAGGGCGTCGCCGGTCAAACGGAAATGGCGTTTTACTACGCCAAATATTTCGGGCGCTGGCGTTTGGCTCTGATTGGTAATCCGCTGACCAGATCGGTCTCTCTGCGCAATGGTTTTTATTTGCGGCAGAATCAGATCGCAGGAGGAATAGGACTTTCGGCGACCCGGGCGAAAAGGGACTGGAAGATTATCCTGGGAGCGAACGGTTCGCATTTCGACGGTGAAATGTCTTTGCGCTATGAGATGAATCCGGTTAGCCGGCTCGGAGTACAGTTGCTCTCATCTTACGCGCTTTACCCTATGATCTACAAAATGAATTTTGCCGCCAATCAGCCCATTACGGCTGATGGTTTTGAGTATGCAGTCGCTTCAGTGGATTTTGGCTATTCGGGGCGGTTTATAAAATTGGGATTGGCGCTCAGCCAGGTCAATTCGGATTTTTATACTCCTTATAAATCGGTCATAGACGATACGACGATTACCTATAAGCGTCAGAAACTGGATGCGGTTTATTTGACTGCGAATGCCAGTTTGATTTTACCGTGGCGCATGCGTCTGACTGTGCGCAGTCTGCTTTCGGATAATGAGGATGGCGTGTGGTTGCAGGGCTGGGGGCAAATCCGGCAGGAGCTTGATTTGTTCAGGGGAAATCTGAAGTTGTACGCCGCCGGAGAAATGACTTACTGGGATTCGAATTCCCGTCTGGCTTGGTTTGAGGAATTGCGCGGTGTCGGCGTAGTCGGGGCGGATTATTTTACCAATAACCGGCTGAATCTGGCGGTCAGGATTGGCGGAAACATTGGCGACTTTCATATATTTTATGCGATTTACAATGCGGAAGGACGGGCTTTTTCGACCATTTCCGGTATGAATTACCGCAATCGTTTAAAAATTTTCGGAGTAGAATGGCAATTCCTTGACTAAAAGGAGGTAAATATGCCGGTACAAAATTACTCCCGATTTTTTCCTGTTTTGGTTGGATTAATTTTACTCAGTTCGGTGTTCGCTCAGACCGATTCCACGAGCACAATTGATATCTATCGCCAGGCTTATCAGTCGGCGTTCAAAGACCGCGAGATCAGCCCGGATGAGAGTAATCTCTTGAAGAATCTCCAGAAATCGCTGAACATCTCCGATGAGACAGTTCTTCGGATTCGACAGGAGACTGTTCAATTGGCTCCGCATATGCGCGATCAGTCCGGGCGTTGGCCTTTAGTGATGCAAAATATCGTATATGGAGTAGGATTGTACGGCTGGGGAATTCCGTATTTGCTGGACGTCGAGGATCCAAAATGGTATCTTGGTGGAGAAATGCTGTCGCTCGGCACCAGCTTTTATCTGACTTACCAGTTTACCAAGAACATGGATATTTCGCATGCCCGCGCCCAGATGCTGAGGTACGGCTCGGTGATCGGTTTGCACACGGCCGCCGGCTTGGGCTGGATGGCGTTTCCCGGAGAAACAAAACTGCTGTTAGGAGGAATGATGTTAGGGGTTCCGGCCGGGATGATTATAACCGACCGGTTCTATCGGAAATGGCAACCAAGTCTCGGCCAGTCCTGGGCGCTTACGCAATGGGGTGAACTGGGTTACAGTGGGATTAACAATCTGTATATGATGATAGATCCGCAACCGAAGGAACCGGATTATGAACTGGAATATGAAGAATATGACCGGGACATGGCGCGTTATAACGATAAATATGAGCACTGGCAACGGCGTAAGTTATTTATCAGCGTCCTCGGTCATCCGCTGGGTATGGCGATTGAGCGGCGGTTTTACGCTGACCGGCAATATACTTTCGGTGACGGTCTGATGCTGACTAACGGCCGGTATTTCGGTTTGTTTAATGGTTTAATGATCTGGGATTTAATCACGCGGGATACCGATCAGGACGCCAACCATATCGACGGTCTCATTGCCCGCACCGTAGGATCATACGCGGGCATGATTCTGATGGATCGCTATATCCGAAATCTGGATTTTACGACCGGTCAGGCGATTCTGATGGCAACCGGTGAAATTGCCGGGGGGCTTTTTGCTGCCGGAATGGGCGTTATTTTTGAAGTCAAAAATGGCCGGATCATGGACCTGCTCGCCGTAGGTGGCAGCTGGGGCGGCATGCTGTTGACCCGCCGCATTTTAGATGTGCCGTCGGAAATCCAAGCTAAGGAGTCGGACAACCTGAACATTTCTTTAGCACCAACTTTCATCCCGGTTTCCAACAAACTGATTCCGGGTATTAATCTCAACGTACATTATTAAATGACTTGGCTGCCGGTCGGTCTGTCGAGGTTGGAGAGCAGACAGAATAGGCGGAAGATCATGTATGGGCGCAGCCCGCTGGGCCGCGGTAATCATTTATCGGTTTTCCAATTTGGGCACGGCTCGCCGTGCCCCTACATTTATTCTTAAAATTCATTCAGAAACCTTTCCCAGAATTTCTTCTTTTCATAAATCGGTATTTCGTTGTGGTTCTCACGGTCATATTCCCATTGGGGCGGATTGTTGATGATATACCGTCGAATTCTGTTCAATTCCTGTTCATTGCGGATAACATGTTCGTAATAATTGCGTTGCCAGACGGAATTGCCGGGTGTATGGCGCAGGACATTGATACGTTTGGTAACGGCTGATTTAAACGATCGAACAATTGTAGGAATAGACATCGCGACTGGTCTTTGAAAACGTTCTACCGTAGTAGGGGCACAGCGAGCTGTGCCCATTGCATTTTCATTGGTATTATCACGGACACGGCAATCATTTATCATTTTTCCAATTTGGGCACGGCCCGCCGTGCCCCTACGATCATCATTAATAAAAAATATTATATGGACATGGTTTGGCATTATGACATGTTTATCGATGGCGATATATTCTCTTATCGATTCGGTTCTTTTTATTTCCTCTTCAACAATCCTGCCCATTTCATTCAATACCATTTCACCATCTACAATCTCACCCAATAACGGCTGCCGGTCGTGGGTGCAAATCGTCACGAAATACGCCCCCGCCCGGGAATAATCAAATCCCTGCAAACGGATGGAACGACGCTTTATTCTTTTCAAGTCGATGATGATTTCCTTTCCCGGGCAATTCATGTCATTGATCCCGCATCGCGGGGAATTGCCCCTACGGAATCGGCACGATATACCGCGCTGCTACTTATTGAACGTCCTCCATGAAGGTTATCTCTTTATCGACACTCATTAATCAGAAAATCCCGATCGATAATGATTTTTCGGCTGGCTGTTCGCCAGAAGGCGCCCAAAATGCCACTGCCATTTTCGACATTGGAATAAACCTGAAGCGGAGCATTGAATCCGCTCAGTTCATCGGGCTGAACTTCCCAGCGCTGAATATTATACAGAGCTTCGTTCAATGAGTAAACGTAAAATCTCAAATAAAAGGAAGTGAACTGGCTCAGATCACCGATTTTATATTTATCTTCATCATAACAAAATTTAATCTCTTTTAACATAGTATTTATTTTATACCCGGTCGATGTATCTTGACGGGGATAACCGGAGGAAGATGAGTATACTCCATCGCCTTCATCAGTAAAATCTGAATGTATCTGTAAACTCCAATATTTTCCAGTATCATTAATCGCTACAAAAGATAGTAATGGTAAATATCCCTTGGCTCCATCTGCCTGAGTCCATGAAAAGTTTAAGTCTTCAGAAGCGTTCCTGATTGTATCTGGTAAATCTATAAACTCCACGGAATCCGGCACCACCGTTTCCGCATAGAGACTGTCGTAATCCGGATAATAGGCCGATAATTCCCAATGCTGTCCCGGATACACATCCACATTTGGAAATTGGTAGTAGTAGTAGTGAGTACAAAAATCCCAAGTAGATTCATACTCTTTAACGGAATCTTCCATAACAGGTAAGTAATTTCCATTGACTGCAATTTTTACTGTCGCTCCTGAAACACTCCAATAATCAGGGTATTTTTTATAATCAGAATATGAATACTCATTCTCATACTCATACTCACTTAATTCATTCCACTTCGAGACAAATACTTTCAAAGAATCTTCAAAAGGACTGATTAAGCAATTCACAGATAAATTCTTACTAATATCAGTATCTGGCCCGGTTGGTGGTCCGGCGGGACAGCGCCATAATAAAGGCAGTAGAAAAATTACGAAAAATAATCCGCGTTTTACCATAACTTCCCCCTTAACCCGATTGTCGCCAGCGGCGGCATCTGAATCCAGATATCATCATGTTCGGCATAGGCCAGGACATTCAGACGGGCATAAATATTGGCTAAATCAATATAAAATTCCATCGGGTGCGATCTCCAGCTGTATTTTTTGATAAAGTTAATATCCAGCCGGTGATAATCCGGATAACGCCAGGCGTTCCGCTCTCCATAGACTTCAATTTCCCAGGGATAACCGCCTGTCAGAAAATCCTCATAGAGCGGTTGCCGCATATACCCGATGATCTGGGTAAACGGCGTTCCGGAGTGATAGACAAAACGACTGCCTACTGACCACTTTTTGGTGAGTTGATAATTCAGAACCAGATCGAGGTCATGCGGACGATCGTATTTGGGCGGATAGGTAATGCCATTGACCGTTTTTTCAACCTGCGAATATGAATACGACAGCCAGCCCTGCATTTTCCCGACATTTCCTTTCAGCAGGATCTCCAGGCCATTGGCTAGGCCGGTGCCGTCCACGAAATCCGGATCGATGGGCGAATACTTGGTGGTATTATATTCCACAATATGATTAAAACGTTTTTGATATAACGCCAAATCCAGGGCGAGATTGCGATGGATTTGCCACCGATAACTAAAAGCCAGTTGCTCTGCCGCCATAACCGGCAGATTTTCCGGGACCGTCACCCAGGCGTCGAACATCGACAGGATGATTTCTTCCGTGCCGATGGTCATCAAATCCTGGTGATATTTTCCCCAATGCAGTTGAATTTCGTGAGATGGAGTGATTTTCCAGCCCAGGGATAATTGCGGCGCGAATGTTATTGTATCCTGAATTGAAAAATGCGTCATGCGCAGATCGCCGCCAATATTGAACAGCGCTCCCAACTGGCGATTAATGCTGAAAAAGGCTGAATTTTCGAGGGATTGGTTTTTCTCGAAATAGATCGGCTGATAGCTGAATCCCTTGGTCTTCAGGTGGTAATCATTGGCGCAGAATTCGGCCCCGGCCTTGATCTGTCCAATAATAGCATTTTCATACCGGAAGTGAGCGTTAATCGTCTTACCGGTAAAGATATTATCGATCATTTCAGATTTCCCTGTATCTGCGGGAACCCATTCGGCCCGGAACCGGCTGACACTGCCGTGCAGATAAAAAACCATTTGCGGATTGATGACATTGGAATAATTAAAACCAAGCGCCATATTCTGCCAGTTATAAACCCCCGAACTGTCATCTCCATCGATCACGCGCATATCGTAAACATCTTTTCCGATATAGGTGGTGATTTCCAGGCGATTCCGGTTACCGGGTTTAATGACGATTTTTCCCATTCCATCGATGAAATAATACGGCAGTTTTATATCGGATGATAGGATTTTCGTTACAGTGTTGACAAACAAATCGGCATAAGTTCGCCGGATTGTGAAAAGATAACTACCGAACGGCAACGGCCCTTCCGCCCGGACTTTCGAACTCAGGAAACTGAGATTGACATAACCGGCATGTTCGGCAGAAGTTCCGTCCCGGACATTGACGTCGATAACCGAACTGAGCCGATTTCCATAGACCGGATCTATCCCGCTTTTAGAAACATTGACAGACTGAATCGCCGATTCGTCAAAAGTAGAAAAAATTCCTACCAGGTGAAAGGGGTTATAAATCGGCATGCCGTCCAGCAGGATCAAGTTTTGATCGGAGTTACCGCCCCGGATGTGTAATCCTATGTTGTAGTCATTTACGGTTGTCACGCCCGGATAAGTTTCGATGACCCGGAACAGATCGGGTTCGCCGAGCTTCGGCGCCAGATTCAATTCGATAGAACTGATATTCAGCAGATCGCTTTCGAGTTCCCGCCTGAAGCGCCGCTCTCCGAATACCGAAACCGTATCGATCAAAACCGGCAAAGCCTGCAAACGAATATCGATAAAACGATTGTCTCCGGCATTGATTTCGATGAACTCCTGATAAACTCCATATCCAATGTGGCTGGCAACCAGTTGATATTGGCCCGGTTCAATCCCGGTAATCGAAAAATAACCGTTGGGATCGGAACTGCTTCCCAGGTTGGTATTTGCCAGAAAGACATTCACGCCCGATAATGGTTCCAGCGACTCAGCAACCTTGACAGTGCCGGAAAGACTGGCGGCAAAGAGATATGTCGAACAGATTATGTTCCAGAATAAGAAAATCCAGATAAAATGAATAATCTTGTAGGGCGATTTGGCAATTCGACCTACTTTATTTTTTCCAATCATCGTCATAGCCTATTTGAAGTAATACTTAATTCCTACACCAGTGTTCAGAAAACTAATTTCCTCTATTCCATCACCTACCCTTAAACTTGGTCCAAACTCCCCAAAAAGGCTCAATTTCTTATGAACTTTATATTCAACGCCGAGGATTATTCCCAGAAATAACTCATCAATAAAGCCATGATAGGTAATATCCGGACCAATATAAGTTGATAAAGACTCATCCGAAGTTAATTTGACCTGAAAACTCAGACTTGACACTGTGGAATAAATAAAACCACCATCACTAAATTCCAGATACATTGAAAACCGTGTTCGAATTCTATCGGATACTCCATAAGAAATACCAATTTGTGGAATTATCTGGGCTTTGACAGTCAAACCTATTCGCCCTTTTTCCTGGGCATTGGTTGAACTATGCAGAGTCACTAGAATCGTAAAAATAGCCCATAATTGAAGAATCCGCTTACTTTTCATTTTAAAATCTCCCTTATTTATAAAGTAATCATTCAATCACAAAGAAATCAACCGAATCAACAGTGGATGATCCGAAAAATCCATATCCACCTCTGATTCCACACGACGTTCCGGCATTTAAATAGTAATTTTTATAGTTTTCATCTACGGCGATTACATGGATGGTGTATCGCCTATAATTTTCAACGTAATCGAAGTTGAAAGAGTGTGAGAGTTCATAGCGAATGTAGGTGCTGTCGATTTCAATATAGTCTTCATAAGAATAAAAATTTTTTTTATATCGGATAGATTGATGCGATGAAGTCTTAATTGGCGGTTCATAGATAATAATTTTATAAGGGGGTAGTGTCGATTTTTTGTCCCATTTAATTCGCAAAGGTGTTTTGTCTTGCAGGATGGCGCCGTCTATTGGTTCGATGATGTTCACGACTTCAGGTATCTCGGTTTCACCGGTAATTTCTCCAATATCAGTCTTAATTATCAATGTATAGCGTTCTCCAGGAATTACATTCAATTTTTTTTCATAATCAATATACCTGGGCGATTTATAAAAATCTTCAACGTAGAACAATTTAACCGATTGTCCTCCGCTGGTAATTGTAATTTCGGCATTATTGACGAATACATCTGCAGGTTCTAAATCTTCATTAACATTGTCCGTTGAATAATAAATGTAAACCTCTTGTTGATCCCAGCAAGGACTTATAAATGCTTTTATGCTAAGTTCTTTCTGAAAAACCGATTCGGTCGGATTATCACAATGAAGCAGAAATAACAGTGATAAAATTAGATTAATAAATGGTGTTTTCTTCATATTTTTACCATCGTCAAAATTCAAAATTGACTTGAAAGGATGGAATGACCGGTGTATTAAATTGCGTTACAATACTTGGTTCAGTTGTATCTTCATCTTCGTAAGTATAAAATAGCGGATTTTTCCGGTTATACACATTAATAACTTGGAATTTGAAACATAGTTGCGATTTCTTAAATGACCAGGTTTTGGATGCACCTATATCAACTCTGTGATATGGAGAAAATCTTGAAGAATTTTTCTCGCCTCGAACGAAACTCCAGCCGCCGTACCCGCTTCGATAATCCAGATTGACAATTAGTTCTTCGGTTACTTCCCGACCGCCAATGTCGGGATATTTTCCCACTACCGGGGTGTAGGGTAAACCACTTAAATAATAACCCGCTATTTCGACATCCCAGCCCTTTCCCCAAGGATATTTTAATACGATTTTTAAATTATGCCTGCGGTCATAATCCGTGAAATATTTCTTGTTGCCCTGAATAATGTCAGCAAAACTCAAAGAATAATTGGCGGATAGATTCAGATTTTTCCATCCGGTTTCTTCCAGCCAAATATCAAGCCCGGAAGCCGTCTGTTTTTGAGTGATAATTTTGTAAGGATAAATATCGGATAATGCAGGGATATTTTTCATCAGTTTATGATAACCCTCGATCTTAAATAGGGTAGTTCCAGTTAGTCTCCAATCCAATCCACAACTAAAGTATTTTGATAAGAGTGGCTTTTCTCCTTTCGTAATGGGAAACGTAATCGTAAAAGGAGCAAAGAGACTGGCGGTTAGCTGATTCTTTAGTGTGTAATAATTTTGAACATGTTGACTGTAAGAAGCGGTTATGGCGATATTTTGTGTCAGTGTCCGTTTTAATTGGAATCCCGGCTCCAGACAAAAATCCTTACTGAGGTGAAACCATGTGGAGCGAACTCCCGCAATAAAGGAAGTTAAAATGTCGATTTTGTATTCGTCTTGAATATAGAAACTGAATTGCCAGCCATTTTTCTCATATTGATAATCTGCGGGTGCATTATCAAAGAATATCTTTTGGGGCGGTCGAACCAAATCGTACAATTCCGAATATTCATCAATATGCCAGTCATATTCGTACTGAAGGTATTTGTATTCCAAACCTGTCCGGAAGTTGTGATTTTGACCCATTCTGAAAATGTTGACTCTACAAGCCAGATCGTTCATTTGATTTTCAATGTCGTTATGCAATGTGTTTGAATATAGCGTGTTTGAAGAATAGTATATATGCGACTTTATTAACAGATTTCGGTTTGGGTGATCTTGCCATTTAAAACTCAATATTCGATTGCCCCATTTTGGCTGGATTAAGCCTTCAACTTTTTCTTCATCATAGCTAAGAACATCACATAATACATCTCGTGAGTAAAATGCGTTGATAGAAATAGATTGATTATTACTAATCGGAAAAACAATGCTGCCCTGCATGTCGTAAAAGTAATATTCCGGATCGTCTCCCATTGCTTTCCAGAGTTTGTCATAATAGTTACGTCTGCCAGCGAAAAAAATTTTTATTTTGCCGAATTCCCGACCAAAAGTAACTCCCGATGATAACAGCCCGGCTGATAACTTTGTTTTGTATTTGTGAATGTCTGCGCCGGTTTTAGGAATGATGTTTATTTTTCCACCCAGATAACTGCCATATTGAGCATCCCTGATACCCGGGGAAAATTCCACTGTTCGGGCACCCTCGGCATTGAAAACGCTGAAAATATTACCAAGGTGATATGGATTTAATATCGGAACATCATCGAAGCAGATTTGTGTCTGATCCGGCGGACTGCCTCTCACATAGATTGTATTCGAATAATCACTAACGATAACGATTCCGGGAAAAGATTGGACGACTTTTAATACATCTATTTCTCCGAGTGCAGGCGATGATGAGAGATTCGTAATATCTTCATCCAAATCCATGATACTCTTAAAAAGATCAGGCATCGACTCAACAATTATAACTTTTTCACCATGGTATGGTAACATTCTCAATGATATGTTACATTCAATCGATTTTTTAGAAAGAAGATTGACCGTCACAGTATCACTCCGATAGCCCGCCATCTGGAATTGAATGCAATATTCACCTTTTGGTATCGTTAGTTGATAATAACCATTTTCATCCGTGATAGTCCCATAATCACTGTTCAATATAATGATTTGAGCAGTTTTAATAGGTTCGCCTATTATGGAATCTGTAACTGTTCCAAAAATGGTAGCATGTTTTTTTTCACCTGCAAATATCGAGCTCACCATTAACAGTAATTGAAATATTTTTAATACCGATTTAATCTTCATACCTTCAAAATATTCAGGACTGGCTATCTTAATAGACAGCCAGTCCTTTTTTAATCAAGTCATCAAGGAATCGAAAACGGAAGTTTGTGTTTCAAAGTTAAATCAGCATCACGAGAATGACCATAATACCAGGTTTTTGTGGTATATACCGGATCAAAATAATAATAAGAATCACCACATCCCGGACAACCAAGATGCCAGGAATTTTCAATTAAATCGTCGTCACTAGTATCATCCTCCCATACCTGAACCCTGACAAAATCACTGAAAGAATCTTCGGTATATATTGTTTTCGGAAGCCAACTATAGTCTTCTTCCTCATAAAGTTTCTCATCATTTACACTTGGGAAATCAGTTCTTTTCCAAGTTCCATCATCCCATGGATACCGAGCTTTGACATAAATTTCTGGAGACCCACTTATCCATGGCTCGTGATCATCATATAAACAGAAATCACACACTTGTATTTTATGTTCAGTTGGTGGAAGAGGAGGATCATCAGATAAAATATCCGCTGATTTTCCAATAGCATTATAATTCTTGGAGGTATGATAAGGTAGATGCGTATCGGGATCACTTCTTTCATTTATCCCCACCACTATCACCGGATAATCAGGTTCCGTATTAGCGTCCAGAATATATTCTTTCAGATCCGCATCATAGGCAGTTATCTCTTCCCATTCCATATCATCAGTAGTTAGAGGAGTATAAGCTACCAGTATCGTCGATTCGCCATCCCAGTCATCGAAATTCACCGGCAGGGAAATCTGGAGCAGTGGCACGGTTTCAATCATTTCTAAAGTAAGAACTTGTCTTGTTCTTCCACTAAAACGGCTATTAACCATTTCTCTCAATTCCTGACCGGAAATCTGATTTTTCTTGATCTGTTCCCATAAAACATCATAGTCACCATCGAACTTTTCTCCAATCTTTTTCTTCAGAGTCTGACATATTTCCGGATGTTTTAGCGATTTTGCCACTGCCATCGCAAAATATTTTAATAACACCTCATCGACGACTGCATCGCGCCGCTCGTCGTCGGATGACTTTTCAAGAGCGTAGTTATTTAGAAGCGCTATATCACTTTCACTAATTTCGATTTTATCGACATCATTCTCGAACAGTTCAATAGCAGATGATTTTTCAGTATTGGTCGGCAGATTATCGGTTTCACAACTAATAATTAAGAAAAGAAACCCAAGGATTGTTAAAAATACAGATAACTTTTTCATTTTGTTCTTCATTCTCTTTTAATTTCAAAGAAACTTCATTAAAATCATTGCGGAATGAGTGTAATCTCTTCGGAGATTACGATTGTTCGGCCCGGAGAAAATGCGCAATCATTAACTCCGGGCTTCTGCTTTCAAGACGGGCATAGCATATTTCCTTTCTTCTGATTATTAGTGAATATAAATGTCTGGATGCCGGGAATTAAATACCAGGCTCCAAGCACCAAATACCAAATAAATTTCAAATACCAATGTCCGAAACGATTCGGGATTGGGAGAGTTTGAGATTTGGTTATTGGTGCTTCTTTGGAATTTGGCGCTTGGATTTTGGCATTTCCTGCAGGAATAGGTTGTACCTCTCCTTTCGCAGGATTTGCGCTAGCAATACAGACATTTTCTCCGGCCGCATTTCCGCCGGCTTCTCCTACCTTCAGGGCTGATTTTCGACTCATTCCATCCCTTCGAAAAAACCATTTATATCAAACTTCCGAACAAACCAAAAACTCTGAGAAAAAGCCACTTCCCGCGTCTGCGGGAAAAACTACACTCAGTTGAAGAACCGATAAACGGAGTGAATATCAATTCTTCTTAGCCCAATTAGAAAGAACGGTTTGATGTTAAATAGCAATTTTTAAAAAGGCAAATATTTTTTTAATTTCGCCGATAATTTCACTAATTAATTATTCATACAGTCAATCGTAAAACAGTCTTGTCAGGCTGTTCATTTTTGATCGGCAGGATTACCGTTCGGGCGAATCTATAAAATTTCACCCTAAGCGATTTTTTATCATGACAAATAAGTGTTAATTTACGTCGCTATTTTATGCCGGAAGATTGAAAGTAATTCAGCAGGAGAAAATATAAATGGCGCGAAAAATCGTGCATATCATTGGCACCGGAACGGTGGGCGCTCCGCTCATCGGAGTATTGTTAGGCCGCCGGGAGCAATTGGGGATCGAGGAGATTTCGTTTCAACCGAACCTGAAAGCCCTGGAAAACAAGGCTTTTCTGAACGGTCTGGCGGCGCGCGGGGCGAAATTATGTGTCCGAGATGACGTTGCAGATGAATTTATCAGTGTAGGGTGTAAAATCGACTATTCCGCCGCGGAAGCGATTGAACGTGCTGCCGTGATCATTGATTGTTCGCCGGATGACGAACCACTGAAAAATAAGGCGGAAATATATTCGCGTTTGACTGGCGAACCGAAATTTTTCATCGCTCAGTCACGCGCGGCCGGTTTTGGGCTCGATTATGCCTACGGAATTAATGATTCAGCCCTGAATCCCGGTGAGACCCGTTTCGTGCGAATCGTATCCTGTAATGCCCATAACATCGCCGCCCTTGTCAAAACATTGGCATTCGATGAGAGCGGCGAAAATCATCTTGATTGGGGGCGGTTCGTTTGTATCCGCCGTGACAGCGACATCAGCGAGACGAAAAATTTTATCCCGGCTCCGCAGATCAGTCTGTACAATGACGAGATGTTCGGAACCTATCAGGCTTACGACGCCGCTTCCTTATTTCGCACTATAGGAACAGAACTCGATTTGTTTTCATCGGCTTTAAAAGTCAATTCCCAGTATCTTCACATGGTGCATTTCGATCTGAAACTAAAACGCCCCATTACTCTACCGACCGTCATAAATAAGCTCGAGAGCAATCCATTGATCGCCCTGACCAATAAAATCCAGTCCGCCCTGGTTTTTGCCTTCGCCCGCGACATGGGATTTCTGGGCCGGATCATCAATCAATCGGTGGTCTCGGTCCCGAGCCTGAATGTTAAAGGCGACAGCGAGATCATGGGATTCTGTTTTTCACCGCAGGACGGCAATTCGATACTCAGTTCGATCGCTGCCGCGGTTTGGTTTTTTTACCCGCGTTCCTATCGTGATAAATTGCTAAATCTGAACGAACTGATCTTTGGGGAAATCTGAAATAACCCGGAATGATTGACCGAAGGATGCGCCGGGAGGGCAAAGGGTATACAAAATATCAAAGATGGTCGTTATCAGAAATTTGATGAAGAAATGATATAGAAATGATAACCGAACAAATTATTACGCGGCTGTATGCCGAGAATGTCTGGCTGGTCGGCGATCCGCAGACTCGTCAGGGATTGATTGTCGATCCAGGCGACCAGGCGTCGGAAATCATTGCTAAAATTACGGCGTCGGCGATCAGACCGCTGGCGATATTGAACACGCATGGACATCCCGATCATCTGGCCGCCGCCGCCGATCTTCAGGAATATTACCAGATCCCGTTTTATCTGCATTCCGCCGAATCGGCCACTTTCAGGGCGGCAATTTCTTTCGGCCAAATGCTGGGCATTCCGGTCAACCGTCTGCCGGAACCGGTAACCTTTATCGAGAATGAAAACATCCCCGAAGTCGCGCCCTTTCAGATAAAAGTCATTACGACCCCCGGCCACACTCCCGGCAGCGTCTGTTATCTGATTGATGGGCGACTTTTTTCCGGTGACACGCTTTTCCGGAATTCGATCGGACGGGTCGATCTGCCGGGCGGTTCCTGGCCGCAAATGGAAAAAAGTCTGTCGAAATTGAGGATGCTGCCGCCCGAAACCTTGGTCTATCCCGGGCACGGCATGCAGACTACCATTGCCCATGAACTCCGCCATAATCCTTATCTTAGACCTAACGGTTCCAAGTGAAAAACCTCAATCTGCCACGAAGATTCAGCGAGTTTATCAAGAAAAATGGTTTGCTCGATAACGTCCAGATGGTAGTTGCAGCCGTTTCCGGGGGAGTGGACTCCATGGCAATGCTGGATTTGCTCCTGACATACCGTCAGCGTCACCGGATTGAAATTACCGTAGTGCATTTCAATCACCAGTTGCGCGGCGCCGAAGCCGATCGCGATGAGGAACTCGTGCGGAAATTTTGTCAGGAGCGATCGTTGGATTTTTTCCGCGATACTGCCGATGTTCGCAGCTTTGCCCGAGCGGAAAAAATCTCGCTGGAAATGGCCGGACGTGAACTGCGCTATGCCTTTTTTAATAGAATTGCCGGTCGCTATACCGACTCCGTGATCGCTACCGCTCATACTTTGGACGACCAGGCTGAAACAATTTTACTCCGACTGTTAAAAGGCAGCGGCCTGCAGGGATTATCCGGAATTAACTATCAAAGGGAAAATGTCATCCGACCGCTGTTGTTTGCCACGAAAGCCGAATTGTACACATACGCGCGTCTGAGGCAGTTGCCTTTTGTCGAAGATCATACGAATTCGCTGTCAGATTGCGAGCGGAATATCGTCCGTAACCGGCTTTTACCGGAGATAAAACGCGATTTGAATTCCAACATCGTAAGAACATTGACTAATTTAGGTGAAAATATGGCCGAAGCGCGGCAGGTGATCGTTGAATCCGCGCTGGCAGCTTTGCCGGATTTGACGATCGTTACAGATTCCGCGCAAATTGTGCTTGATAAATCTGGCCTTAAAACCTATTTTATCGGGATTGAAAAGGAGATAATCTGGCAGTGTCTGCAAAGATTGACAGACAAGATACAACCACTCAGCCATAGACAAATGAATACTCTGATTAACATGATCAATACAGGCAGCACCGGACGCAGTTACGCGATTGATGGCGGAATCCTGGTCATGAATGATCGCGAGCGTCTGATCCTTCAGCGAACGGTCAATGCGGATTGGCCGGAGACAGATTATTGGCCTGGACAAACGATTGACAATGAATTTTTTATGCTGACGAGTGAACCGCTGGAAGCCGGTCAATATCGACGTCCGGCGCGCCATTCGGCTGTGGAGTATTTCGATCTCGATAAGCTGGGAGATCGTCTCCGGTTGCGCCACTGGCAGGCGGGTGACCGTCTGACGCCGCTGGGCATGAGCCAAAGCCGCAAGCTGAGTGACATTTTTATTGATTTAAAAATTCCCCGTTTGCGGAAAAGCCAAATCCCACTTTTAATCAGCGGCGATCGGATCGTATGGATCTGCGGGCTAACGCCGGCGGATGAATTCAAGATCACTTCAACGACTAAAACGGCTTTAAAAATTATCTATAAGGACAAACGAATATGACGAAAACGATGATACTGGATTCCGGTTTTGGAAAATACACCGGGCAGGAACTTGAAGAACTGATCTCCGCCGAGGAAATAGACCGGCGCGTGACTGAACTGGGCGCGGAAATATCCGCGATGTACAAAGGCAAAGTGCCGATTTTTATTGGTGTGTTAAATGGCAGTTTTATCTTTTTTTCGGATTTGTTCCGCAAGTTGACAATTGACGGCGAAGTTGATTTCATCAAGATTTCATCCTATGCCGATCAGACCAAATCTTCGGGAACGGTGCTGTTATTAAAGGACATCAGTTGTGATATTACCGGGCGGGATGTAATTATTGTTGAGGATATAATTGATTCCGGCCTGTCGATCAAATTCCTGAAGCGTCGTCTCGAGGAAAGCAATCCGAGTTCGGTGCGCTTTGCGGCCTTTTTGATGAAAGAATATACCAAAATCGATTTTCCAATCGATTTTCTGGGATTCCGGATTCCCAATAAATTTGTAGTCGGATATGGTCTGGATTTAGCCCAAAAACTACGCAACCTTAAATCGGTTTACGCTTTTAAGTAGCAAAAAGGATTTTGAAAATGGATGAGAATAAAAATATAAAGAACGGTGGAGAGAACCCATCGCCCGGCGATAACAGGAGCCGCAAGACCAAAAAAAACGGAGCGAATGCGCCGAAAGTCAACAAGGAAGAATTTCACTGGAAAAAAGCCTCGCGAACTTCGCTGATGTGGATCATCATTATCGTCAGTTCGATTATGCTGATGCAGATTCTGGGGCGCGGCGGGCAGGAAGAGGTCATCATATCGTACACGCAGTACAAGGATCTGCTTTCCCAGGATTTGATCGGCTCAGCCATCATTATCGAAAATGAATTTCATGGGACCTTGGCAAAGAAAGTCCCGCTGACGATTGGTGGACGATCGGTCGAGGTTGAGAAATTTCTGGTGAATCTGCGCTTTGTGGACAGTGAAATGCTGAAATCCTGGGACGCGGCCGGTATCAAATATGATTTCAAGGAAAGAAACACGAAGTGGACCAACTTTCTGGTCAATGTTCTGCCGTTTGCATTTCTCGTACTGCTCACCCTGTTCTTTTTAAGGCGGATGCAGGGACAGAACAACAAAGGCGTTTTCGGATTTGGCAAGAGTAAAGCCCGTCTCTGGACCAGCGACCGACCGAAAATCAGTTTTAATGACGTCGCCGGTTGTAACGAGGCCAAGGAAGAGTTACAGGAGATTATCGAATTTCTGAAATCGCCCGCCAAATTTTCCCGATTGGGCGGTAAAATTCCAAAAGGTGCTCTGCTGCTCGGTCCGCCCGGAACCGGGAAAACCCTGCTCGCCAAGGCCGTAGCCGGTGAAGCCGGCGTGCCGTTTTTCAGCATCAGCGGCGCCGATTTCGTGGAAATGTTCGTCGGGGTGGGAGCATCGCGGGTACGCGATCTTTTCGAGCAGGGCAAGCGCAGCGCTCCCTGCATTATTTTTATTGATGAAATTGACGCCGTTGGCCGGCATCGCGGCGCCGGACTGGGCGGCGGTCATGACGAACGCGAGCAGACCCTGAACCAATTGCTCGTCGAAATGGACGGTTTCGACGAGAACACCAACATTATTATTCTGGCAGCCACTAACCGTCCGGATGTACTCGATTCGGCCTTGCTGCGGCCCGGACGTTTCGACCGCCAGATTGTCGTCGATGTGCCGGATTTAGTCGGGCGCGAGGGCATTTTAAAGGTGCATATCAAGAAAATACCTTTGGGCGAAGATGTAGATTTATCAACTTTGGCCAAGGGAACTCCCGGCCTGGTAGGCGCCGATCTTGCCAATCTGGTCAATGAAGCCGCCTTGCTGGCCGCCCGCAAGAACAAAAAGGCGGTCGAAATGGCGGATTTCGAAGAAGCCAAAGACAAGGTCATGATGGGCGTCGAACGCAAGAGTCTGCATATTTCCGACCGGGAACGCAAACTGACGGCTTACCATGAATCCGGTCACGTTCTGGTGGCGGTCAATATCCCGGAAGCCGACCCGATACACAAAGTCACTATCGTGCCGCGTGGAAGGGCGCTCGGCATCACGCATCAATTACCGATGGACGAACGGCATAACTATTCGCGTTCGTATATCACCGGTCAGCTGAGCATCCTGCTGGGCGGCCGGGCAGCCGAAAAGATCATTTTCAATGAACTGACCACCGGCGCCGGAAACGACATCGAGCGGGCGACCGAACTGGCGCGGAAAATGGTTTGCGAATGGGGTATGAGTGAAAAGCTCGGGCCGCTGACATTTGGTAAGAAGAACGAAGAAATCTTCCTCGGGCGGGAAATTGCCACGCATCGCGATTTCAGCGAGGAGACCGCCCGTCTGATAGACCAGGAAGTGCGGGAAATCGTTGAAAATGCCGAAAAGCAGGCTGCCGACATTCTCAGTAAAAACCTCGACCTGCTGAATAAATTAGCCGAAGCGCTGCTTGAAAAAGAAGTGCTGGATGGAACGGAAATCGCTAAAATAATCGGCAGCGCCAAAGGTATTTCTATCAATTTGCTGGTCGGCGATCACACCGCCGAAGCATCTCCGGCTGAAAAACCTAAACGAAAGCGCGAACGCCGAAAACCTAAAAAAGAAGAGGTATCCGCTCCTGATCAGACGGCTTAATAACGACGAAAAAGATCACCTGATTGATGAAATGAAAGCGATTGCGGTCGATCCGTCAGGTATTGACATAATGGCAGCTAAGGGCGATTTTCTTGTCCTGAAAACTGATCCGCTCCCGTTTGCGGCGGCCAATATTTTGAAGCAGCAGATGCTTTCAATCGGCGGAGAATGCGCCGTATCCCGGGAGGTCGCCACCGGTAAAGCACCGGTAACTCCCGTGTTGCTGATGGGAAACAGTCGTCAGTATGAACGCCTGATAACAAGTCTCAGACAGCAATATTTCGGATTAGCCGAACTGGGTATGGAAATCGAGGAGTATTTCAGACGTCAGAGCGGCGAACGGTGTTTTCAGATCGGCAAACAGAGTTATCCTTTGGACGAAAAAACTTTAGTCATGGGTATCCTGAATGTCACTCCAGACTCATTTTATGACGGCGGAAAACACGCGGATGTTGAGAAGGCGGTTGCGGCGGCGATTCAAATGGAACGCGATGGTGCCGACCTGATTGATCTCGGAGCGGAATCTACTCGTCCCGGTGCGGATCCTGTCCCGGCAGAAAAAGAAATCGAGCGTCTGCGTCCGGTTATGGAGCAGCTTTTACCGCATTTGAAAATCCCGGTTTCGATTGATACTTACAAATCCGCCGTGGCTGACTGGGCTTTAAACGCGGGCGCCGCGGTTATCAATGATATCAGCGGGCTGAACTTCGACGCGGAAATGGCTGAGACAATCGCCCGTCATGCCGCGACTGTAATTGTTATGCATATTAAAGGGACGCCGAAAAATATGCAGGTTAATCCGCATTACGACAATCTGATTGATGAAATTCTGACCTACCTGCGGCAATCGGCTATGCGTGCCCGGGAGGCTGGCGTCGAGGAGTCAAAGATTATCATTGATCCGGGCATTGGTTTTGGGAAGACGCCGGATGATAATTACCGGATAATGCGTTTTCTAAGAGAATTCCGGTCGCTCGGGTTTCCCGTACTGGTTGGTCCATCGCGCAAATCGTTCATCGGTTATCTGCTTGGTTTACCTCCGGAAGAGCGACTGGAAGGTACGCTGGCGGCCGTAACGGCGGCGGTGCTGAACGGAGCCGCTATTGTTCGGGTGCATGACGTCCAGGCCGCCGTCCGGGCGGTTCGAATTGCCGATGCCATTGTGGGGAGGAAATAAATGACCTTATTCACGATCAAGTTCTTGAGTGTAACGCTCTGGGATGTTATCGATATAATTGTCGTCTATGCCATCATATTGAAACTTTACCAGTTTTTCAAGGGCTCGCGTGCCTCTCAGATGTTGATCGGTCTGGCTATAATTTTGCTGGTCTCATTTTTTGCACGGACGCTGAACCTTCAGACTCTATCGTGGATAATGAGTCATTTGCAGACTGTCTGGGTGATCGCCTTCGTGATTATTTTTCAACCGGAATTACGTCGGATACTGATTTACCTGGGGCAGAGCCGGTTCATCAGGCGCTTTTTAAGTGAGTCGAAATCCAAAACAATCGAGGCGGTGATCGAATCTTCGCGGGAATTGGTCCGGCGCAAGTGGGGCGGCTTGTTTGTGCTCGGCCGGGAAGTCGGTCTCAAGCCTATCAAGGATCGGGCTACCATAATCAATGCCGAGGTCTCGGCCAGTCTGCTGGTTTCGATTTTCAATCCAGGTTCGCCTTTACACGATGGAGCGGTTTTAATCCAGAATGACATTATTGAAGCGGCTGGCTGTATCCTGCCGCTTTCGGAAAGCCCCGATCTTGACCCGCAAATGGGAACCCGCCACCGGGCGGCGCTGGGAATCAGCGAGGAATCCGATGCCGTCGTAGTCGTCGTTTCGGAAGAGACCCAGAAAATTGCCGTTTCCTATCAGGGCATGTTTTACCGCAGTGTTGATGAGGACACATTGCGCGCGCTTTTGAATAAATTATTCTTTACCGGTAATTCGAAAAGTTAAACGAAATTCGATTCAGGTATTCGGTGATTGTCATTATTAAAAGACTGAGGGAAAACCTACCTTTATTATTTAAAATCCTGTTATTTTGGGCTTTGTTGGGCGGGATTGGTTATCGTCCTCTCCTGGCCGATGGCACAACCGCAGTTATTAAAGAAAAATGGATTAATGCCACAACCTGGGAATGGCAGGCAGATTTACCTGAACCGGTAATATCCATCACCGGAGGTGAGAAACGTTTTAGTTCTATCGCAATCGATGGTCTGGAAAATGCCGGTCGCTCCGGTTACCCGGTCTTACCCGTTTACCGGAAACTTTTCAATGCTCTGCCGGAAGAGATAACCTATCAATTAAATTCCGATCATCGTCCGGGAACGCAGTTGGTTTATCCCGCTGAGGTTTTTCAGGATGTTTGTAAGGATGGCGATTCGCCGGCCGCTCCGGAAATATTGCCGGAATCTATGAAATATAGCAGCTATCCGCCTCAATTGGTTGAAGTTGAATTTCTCGGTTATCTGAAAGGCATTCCACTCAGCAGTGTCAGTATTTATCCCTGCCAGTTGTTCGATGATGGTCAGCGACTGAAAAGTTGCCGGAATTTGACCGTTCAGGTGCGGATTAATTCAGGAACACGCCCAGAAACCATCACAGACAGCCACGAAGGTTCTCTTCTGAATAATTTGGATTTGGGACCGGGAGAAGTCCGCCGGATTGCGACGAAGAAAACGGGCTTGTTAAAAACCGCCGCATCTGTTCCCGCCGGTAAGGTATTCGCGAAACTGGTGGTGGATGAGGATGGAATTTACCGCATCACCTGTAGGGCATTGAGCGATAGTGGCGTTAATCTGAAAAAGATTGATCCCCGCACATTTTCCCTGTTTAATCAAGGCGTTGAAATCCCAATCTATGTTTATGGTGAATCAGATGGGATTTTCAACAGCGACGATTATATCGAGTTTTTTGGTAAGCGCAATCGCAACAGCGTCGCGGAATACGAATACGATCCGTTTACCGATAAGAATGTTTACTGGCTGACATGGGGCGAAGGGTTCGGCCTGCGCTATGCTGAGGAATCCGTACAGGCCAGCGTTACCGAAGACAATACCATCGTTCCCACTGAATATTTATACACTGCCCATTTAGAAGTCAATGCATCTTTTGATCGTCTCGGTCAAATGGATAACGACCAGCCAAGCTATGTCCATGATCATTGGTTTTTCGACTCCGGCATTAATGGAGGCACGACCGAAGATTATTTCTTTAATCTGAAAAAACCGAATCCCAATCAGACAGAAAATTTTTCTGCCGATCTGGCAATGCAAGGCCTGACTTATAATGCCGGCGACCATCAGGTGACTTATTATATCAATAGCAAGCAGGTGGCCAGCGGAGCCTGGAATGGCCAGAAAGCTTATAATATTCAAAGCCCGGCCAATCAGGTTCTGCGCAATAATTACCTTAAGGATGGCACTAATATTTTACAGATAGCCGTAGCCGGTGACGATCCAACCAATAAATACGATAAAGTCGCCCTGGATTATCTGAAAGTGAAGTATTACCGTTTATATGAAGCCAGCCGGGATGAGATTGATTTTACCAGACCGGAAGGTTCTCCCAATGAACTGTATACTTTTAAAGTGAGTGAATTCAGTTCGCCGGATATTTCTATCTATAAAGTCGGGAAGAGTAAACTGCGCGATTTTTCCTCGGAATATGTGAGAAGTAGTAATTCCTATCGGATTACCCTCCAGGATTATGTCGCCGACGATACGACGCTGTATTGGGCGGCCTGCGGCGAAGCGCTGAAAATTCCACTGAACGTCAAACTGGATACTCTCAGCGATTTGAGTTCCGGCGGTAGAGGTGCAAATATTGTGATCATAACACGTCAGGAATGGATTAACAGCCTCACCGAATTGACCGATTTCTATGCTGAAAACAGTCTGGCGGCTCAGGTAGTCGGCATTGAAGATATCTACAATGAGTTCAGTGACGGAATCGTGACGCCATTTGCCGTAAAAAAATTTCTGCAATTCGTTATCAGTAACTGGAATCCTGTTCCGGAGTACATTCTCCTAATCGGCGACGCCGGTTTGAAGGAAGAGCGCTCGATACCATCGTTTTTCTTTCAAACATATAAATATGGAGCCTGTGCCTGTGATTATTGGTATGCGTTGGTGGACGATGACGAGATCCCGGATTTTGCCATCGGACGCTGGCCCTGTTCGACTCCGGAAGAGTTGCAATTATTAATTGATAAACGCATTAATTACACAAAAAATAAACTTCTCGGTCAATGGAATAACGAGTTGCTTTTCATCGCCGGGTATGAGGATGTTTTCAAAAATCAATCCGAAAATATGATCCAGCGCCAGATCGGTAAAGAATTCTGTGCCAATCGCATCTATATTAATCCGCTGTCAGTTGGATCGCCGTTTTTCGGCGGCTCGGAAACGCTGATAAATTTGTTTAATAGCGGCGTCGTTTTAGGCAATTTCATGGGACATGGCGGCGGCGCTGTCTGGGCTGATCGTTCCCTGTTCAATACAAGTCATATCGAATATTTGAATAATTTTGAGAAATTGCCGTTTTTAACGAGTATGACCTGTTTTACCGGTGATTTCACGAATGTGACCGGGCTGGGGGAGTGGTTGCTTCTGGCCGAAAACGGCGGCGCAATCGGCATGTGGGGCGCTTCGAGCGTTGGTTGGATCAAAAACGATTATCTGTTGGCCAAGCCGTTCTATGACGTCGTTTTTGAACCCGGCATGACAGTTGGCAAGGCGATTCAAACCGCCAAAATCCGCTATCAGGCCGATAAGGGAAATTTCGATTATTTGAAATCTTCAATGCTGTACGCCTACAATCTGATCGGCGATCCGACCGTGGTCTTACCTTTTCCGGTCAACTCGCTGTTGCTTGATGTTGATAAAACTAATCCTGTGCCCGGCGATACTCTGAGGCTGTCCGGGACCTTGCCGTATTCATCCGGAGAAATCTTTATTCAGCTGTACGATTCGAGTAAATATACCATTTATCCAGAACCGTTGAATGTCCAATTTTCATCGGCGGATTTCAATCAGCAGATTGTCCTGCCGGACACGATCAGCGCCGGCAGTACTTTCATTAATTATTATTTGAAAAACAGCAATGCCACGAGCGACGCGCATGGCGCCACTTTATTCGACATTGGAGCGCTGACTTTCTATGGCTTCAAGCAAACTCCGGAGAAACCGGCCGCCAATGCTCCGATAACGCTGAGTATTTATACCGAATTGTCCGATATCAAATCAATTTTCTGCGAGATTGACACGGTCAGCGCTTATGAGTTTCTCGATGAAAATGGAATTGAGCACATTGTCAGTTTCCAGAATGACTTAGCGTTAGTAACAATTCCGCTGACGGCTGTTCCATCAGTAGCGACCAAGTGGCAGACAACCCAATCCTTTTCGGTAGGAACGCCGGGTAAATTGATCGCGGTGCGATTTGTAGTCCTGGATTCGGAAAATAAACGCACGGTCAGTCAGGCCTATTCTTTTCTGATCCGGCCAATGCCGGATTTATACCCTGTGAAAATTGCACAAGGTGGCGAAAGTTTTCCGGAATTGTCCGTTACAGTACATAATAGCGGTGATGATACTTTAAACGCTGCCATCAAGGCCGAACGAATCGTCGGTCAGACCACGGAAACATTTGGGTTGCGAACCGCAGCGTTGTTACCGAATCAGCCGACGGTCGTAAAATTTCCGGGCCTGTTGGGGAAGGATACGGTTCAATTTAGAATTTCGGTTGATGTCAACAATGAAATTACCGAACTGAGCGAGACGAACAATATCCTGACCGGAACGCTGGTGATAAATACTTTTGCAGTTCTGCCTGGAATAGGGAGCACTTACGATGGAATTACATCCGATACAATCCGGATCGCCGGCCTTTTTAAAGTCGCAGTCGCTCCGGCCGACGTGACCGATTCGTCGGTGGTGATTTTGCAGGTCGATAGCACCCTGTCAATTTCCGGACAGCCCAAATTCAGCCTGGTTTCCCCGTCATCTGAATATAGAACCTTTGGTTTGCAGGCCGCCTGGGGCGATCCGGCCAATCTTGCTGATATTCCGGTGCTTCTCGGCATCGATTTAACGGCTTGTGAGGTGGCCAATCTGTCCGATGTCCAAATCGGGAAGTGGAATTCATCGACGGGAATCTGGTACGAAGAAAATGGCAATCTGAGCGATTCCGTCTTAACCGTCGAGATCGCCATTCCTGGGACTTTCAGCCTGATTACGAACAGCGACACCGATCCACCGACAATAGAATTAAACCTGGAAGGACAGATGTTTTTCCAGAACTCATACGTTTCAGATAAACCGAGCATCTCGATAATCGGTGAAGATGACAACGGAGTCCGCTTTGATGCCGCTGGTATTCAGGTACTGATTGACAATCAAGAAATCGCGTTCAGCGAACTGAGCGCGCCGGATACGGTCTCGGACGGGCATTATTTAGCGGTACAGTTTCGTCCGACGTTGTCCACCGGGAACCATTCAATGACGGTGGTTCTGAAAGATGCGGCGGGCAACGGTACGACCGAGACGGTTGATTTCACAGTTAGCGCTGAACTGCAGTTGATTGTTTATGGTAATTATCCTAATCCATTCAGATCGAAGACGACTTTCATTTATGAATTGACTCAGCGGGTGAACTCTCTGAAGATAAAAATATATACTCTTTCCGGGCGCTTGATCCGGGTTCTCGATTCAGATAATGTGTACGAATCGGGACTGGATCTGAACGAGGGCGGCTATCATGAAGTCACCTGGGACGGATTGGATGAAGACAAAAATTACGTTGCTAACGGCGTATATTTTTATAAAATAACGGCCAAATCCAGCCGTGGAACCGTAACAAAAATTGGAAAAATTGCCAAAGCCAGATGAAGTCGGCTCTGAAAATATTAAGCCTGAGTTTATTATGCGCAATCGGACTGTGGGCGGGTGAATATGCCGACGCTTTTCTGGAACTGGGCGTCAGCGGACGGGCTGCCGCTATGGCAAATTCCATCGGGGCGCTCGATTTTTCGGAAACGGCTTTCATGAGTAATCCGGCCGGAATCGGGTACATCCGGCAAGTCCGGGTAGGACTGATGTACGCTTCCCAGTTCGGATTGGCGGATCATAATTATTTCGGACTGGCACTGCCGATCGGAGAACATTATGCGGCAGCCTGCAGCTGGGTTCGTTTTGGAGTGGACGACATCCCGATTTATCCCGATTTGGTTGATGTGATTTCCGATAAGGCTGAGCGCCGGGATTCGGTCATCAGTGTTTATAACAGTAACGTGGCAACTTTCAATGATGTCGAGAACGCCGTCTTTATCTCGCTGGCGCGCTACAAATCCACCATAGTCGATCTCGGCTGGCGCTATTCCAAATTCAAAATGGAATTCCCAATCGGGATAAACGTTAAACTGATCCATAAGAAATATTACAACATGGAAGGTTTTGGCCTTGGAATAGATATTGGCGGGCGGTTGAGGGTCAGTGGCGAGGAACTGTTCGATATTTACCATCTGGGAATGCTGAGCGTCGGTCTGGCTCTCAAAGATATCACCGGGACGACTATTTACTGGAACACTCAAAGCCAGGATTGTATCGCCCTTTACCCGGCGCTTTCGTTTGGATTGGAACAACCGATCAACCCCTTGAAACTGCTGATTAACTTCACAGCCGAAAAACATTACCGCTACCACGATAAAAGCAGCTATGGATTAGAGATAGTTTATGCAAATCGTCTGGCTTTACGTACCGGCTTAAAAAAATCTGGTATTAGTCTCGGATTAGGTTTAAATTTTAAAGCGATGATGAAGACAATTAATCTGGATTATTCTTTTTACAATCACGACCTTGGAGCAACCCACCGAGTCGGTCTGGGAATTGGCATCTGAAAGCGGATTTCATGAAAAGCTCACGGTTTTTGTACTTAATAATCATGTTGGTTTTTACGAACTGCGGTAAAAATATCGAGGATCCCGAACCGCCCGCCCGACCGGAATGGGTCGGAAAAACCTCGCCGTACGATACGACGGAAGCCGGGATAGACGCCGATCCTTCCAGTAACGCAATCGTTTTAGAATGGCGGACCGGCAGCGAAGACGATCTGGCTTCTTATCGGATTTACCGGGCGACGGGTAGTGATAAAAATGACTTTGCCTTTTTAGATGAAGTTAATGCGGGCGCGAGCGCCGGTTCAATATCTAATTATGCCGATGAAGATATAAGTATTGGGACTAAATATTTTTACTTTTTACGGGTCGTTGACTTAGCCAATAATTTCAGCCCGCGATCCGATACGCTCGAATATGAATTGATACCCAAAGTCAATCTGTTGTCGCCAACCGGGACGATCACTTCCAACAAGCCGGATTTCGTATGGCGCGATCTGAATAGCTTGGCATCCGAATATGTTATCCGGGTTGCACAATTCAGTCCGAATACAACCATCTGGTTAGCTGCCGTCACCCGTCAAAACTATACCGGCGAATCCCAGGTTTTACATTTTGGCAATGGCACGGTTTTTTACCAGGCTCAGGCCGAACTGACTCCGGGAATTGATTACCGTTGGCGAATCGATGCCATCGCAGATGTCGATCGCAATAACGTTGAAATCGCCGGCTCGGAGTCGGAGTGGAAATATTTTATCATTGAATAGTAAAGGAGTTTCTGTGAAAAAAGCATCTGCTTTTCTATTATTAATTCTATTAAGTCTCAACCTGTTTGCTCAGGAAAGCCAGACGATTATGTCCAAGTCCGGCAGATTAGCCGACCGTCAGAATGCCTCAAAGTACATTCTCTCAGCTGGTTCGGATGCTTTGCTAATGACCGTTAAAATCTGGGGCGAAGTCACTAAACCGGGATTGTATGATGTACCCATCGGCACCGACCTGATCGAACTGATTTCCGCCGCCGGTGGCCCGACCACGCGCGCCAACCTTTCCAAAGTCAGAGTCATTCATAATTCTCCGGAGAGTGGTGAGGATTATGTAACCATGGTGAACATTAAACAATTTTTGAATACCGGGAATTCAGCAGATATTCCTGAAATCAAGCCGAGTGATACGATCATCATGCCGGTTAAACCGTTAAATTCAATTCTGACGTCGCTTTCATGGACCCAACAACTTTTGAATTTACTATCGGTGATGACTATGATTTATTATTATAGAGAAATAGCCAGAAACCAATGACAAAAAAAGGAAATTATAGGAGAATATTATGATTGACAGTATTGACGTTCAGATATTGGACATTTTGCAGAAGGAAGGCCGCATCCAGCGTAATAAGATCGCCGATAAGGTTGGACTGACCATTCCGGCCGTCAGCGAGAGAATGCGGAAATTAGAGAAGAAAGGCATCGTCGAAGGCTACCATGCCAAGATCAACAGCGCCGCGATCGGCAAAGACGTTACGGCCTTCGTGTTCGTGATGACATCACCGTCGAATGCATATGATGAATTCGTACGTCACGCCCGTGAGGAAAGCGACATTATTGAATGTCACAGCATCACCGGCGAGGGTTCGCACCTGCTTAAAGTTCAGACGGACAACACCTCCGCGCTCGAAAAGTTACTTTCTAAAATTCAGTCCTGGCCGGGTGTTTTACAGACGCGGACTTATATCGTTCTGTCCAGTTACAAGGATTTTTCGTCCATGAAACCCGCCATTTCAATGGTTAAGAAATAGATAAGTGGTTTTATGATAAGCGACCTGCAAACTGAATTAGAAAATATGGCGCCCCGAATCGACGAACTACGGAGGTATCTTTGACGTTGATTCGAAGAAAATCCAGTTAGATTCGGAGCGCGAAAAAACGACTGCCGCCGACTTCTGGGCTGATCCGCAGAAGGCTCAGCCGATTCTGCAGCAAATCCGCCGCCTGGAAACCGAAATCGACACTTTCGAGAAACTCGTTAAACAGTACTCCGAGGTGAAGGATTTTATGGCGCTGGCGGCCGAGGAACAGGATGAAACCATCCTGCCGGAAATCGAAAAAATTATTGCCGAACTGAATCATAAGGTCGATCAGGTCGAACTGGAGACCATGCTCAGCGAACCGGATGACGGTCGCAATGCCATTATGACCATTCATCCGGGCGCCGGCGGCACCGAGTCCCAGGACTGGGCGCAAATCCTGATGCGTATGTATCTGCGCTGGATGGAACGCGCCGGCATGCAGTCGGAAGTGATCAGCATTCTGGACGGCGAAGAGGCCGGCATTAAGGAAGTCAGCATCGAAGTCAAAGGTCCGTATGCTTACGGTTATCTGAAAGCCGAAGCCGGTATCCACCGCTTGGTGCGGATTTCGCCATTCGATGCCAATCACCGCCGGCATACTTCATTCGCCTCGGTTTTCGTTTACCCGGAAATAGAAGACGACATCACCGTCGAGATCAATCCCGACGACCTGCGCATAGATACTTACCGGGCCAGCGGAGCCGGCGGACAACACGTCAATAAAACCAGCTCGGCGGTGCGCATCACTCACATTCCTTCCGGAATCGTCGTGCAATGTCAAAACGAGCGTTCGCAATTCAAGAATAAAGACGGCGCAATGAAAATTTTGCGCGCCCGCCTTTACCAATTGAAAAAAGAAGAAAAAGAAAAGGAAAGAGCGGAAATCGAGAAAAACAAAAAAGATATTTCATGGGGCAATCAGATTCGTTCCTATGTTTTTCAGCCTTACACGCTCGTCAAAGACCATCGCACCAAATATGAGACCGGAAATATTCAAGCCGTAATGGATGGCGAAATCGATGAATTCCTCCGCCAGTATTTGTTGTTTAATGTAAAAAAATGAAAGAATCTAAAAGTGAATAAAGAAGAGCAAAGTCCCGGCCGATCCCTGAACGAGTTACTCGCTATCCGCCGTGAAAAATTGCAGGCCATCCGCGCGCTGAATTACCGGGCGTATGAATATGAATTCGACGGTACCCATACGGCAGCTGAAATTACGGAGCAGTTCGACGCCATTACCGAAAAAGTCGTCGTGCGTACTGCCGGACGGATCATGGCAATACGCAAAATGGGGCGCACCAGTTTTTGCCACATTCAGGATGAAAGCGGCCGCATCCAGATTTACGTTCAGGAGAACAGCGTCGGTAAAGCCGGCTATGAGCTGTTCGGTCTGCTGGATATCGGCGATATTATCGGAGTGTCCGGAAAGGTCTTTCGCACCCGCACCGGCGAGATCACGATATTAGTCGAAGCGCTGCGCCTGCTGGCTAAAAACATCCGCCCGATTCCGATTGTCAAGGAGAAAGACGGTCAGGTTTTCGACGCATTTACTGATAAAGAGCAACGCTACCGTCAGCGCTATCTGGATCTGATGGTCAATCCGGAAGTGCGCGAGGTTTTTAAAACCCGCTCGAAAATTATCCAGTGGACACGCGATTTCCTCAATGAACACGGCTTCCTGGAAGTCGATACCCCGATCCTCCAACCGATCTACGGCGGCGCCAATGCCCGTCCTTTCAAGACCTATTACAATTCGCTCGAACGCGATTTTTACCTGCGCATTGCCGTCGAACTTTACCTGAAACGTCTGATAATCGGTGGTTTTGAGAAAGTTTACGAGATCGGGAAAAATTTTCGTAACGAGGGGCTCGACCGCAGTCACAATCCGGAATTCACCCTGCTGGAATTTTATCAGACCTACGTTGATTATAATTATATGATGGATTTCGTCGAAAAATATTTTCACTATATCTGCTCAAAACTCGGGAAGGATGTGTTCCCGTTCGGCGATTTTTCGATTGATTTCAGTCAGCCTTTTGCACGGCGCAGGATGTTTGATCTGATCCGCGAATATGCCGGTGAAGATGTTGCGAAATTTTCGGAAGCGGAATTGAAAACCCTTTGCCTGAAGAAAAATCTGGAACCGAAACCGGATGACACTTACGGTGATTTCATTGAGCTGCTGTTCGATAATTTGGTCGAACCGAACCTGGTCCAACCGACTTTTGTAATTGATTATCCGAAGGTGATTTCACCGCTGGCCAAGTGCAAACGCGACGGTTCGGGCGACATCGTCGAGCGCTTCGAGCTTTATATCGCCGGCCGCGAATTCGCCAACGCTTTCAGTGAATTGAACGATCCGATCGACCAACGTGAACGTCTCGAACAACAGAGTCGCCTGCGTGAATTGGGCGACGAGGAAGCTCAAACGATGGACGAGGACTTTGTCACGGCAATGGAATATGGCATGCCGCCCACCGGCGGCGTCGGAATCGGGATTGATCGCGTCGTGATGCTGTTTACGAATCAAATTTCCATCAAAGACGTTATCCTGTTTCCGCAGATGCGCACCTGAGAACCGAGAGCGATGAGCGTACCCTTTTTCATCGCCCGGCGTCATCTCTTTGGTCATCATAAGATCGGGTATATTTCATTCATCAGCATAATCGCCACGATCGGCCTGGCGGTCGGTGTGGCGGTTCTCATACTAACGATTTCGATATTGAATGGATTCGAGCAGGAAATCAGAACCAAACTCCTGGGATTCGATTCACATATTCGTCTGCGGCTGATGTATCAGGACTCCATGGACTCGACGATCGCAATCCGCAAGGAACTGGAGCGAATGCCGGAAGTCGGGTGTTTCGTGCCGTACATTCATGGCGCGGCCATGATCCGCAACCGGCAGGAAACCGACGGCATCATCGTCGAGGGAATTGCCGAAGAAGACCTCCGCCGGACACTGGCGGTCGAACGTTTCATCAAAAAGGGCGAACTGCGGTTCGATCTGCCGGACGGCCGCGATGGCATCCTGCTCGGGGAAAAACTGGCGAAACAACTCGGCGCCGGTCTCGGCGATAAAGTCTACCTGTTCATCCTGCAGCCGGATGTCGGCTTTGTCAAACGGCCGCGATTGGCGGCGTTTACCATCACCGGTCTGTATGATTCCGGCATCGCCGATTACGACGACGTTTTCATATATACGAGTTTGAAAGCGGCGCAGAAGTTGTTTAATTATGGCGATCGATTTTCCGGCTATCAAATCCGGCTCAAGGATAATAATCTGGTGGAGAAAGTCACCGATTATATCAACACCACCCTGGGTTATCCCTACAATGCGCTCAGCTGGAACGACCTGCACGCCAATCTGTTCGAATGGCTGCGGATTCAACGCATTCCCATTCTGCTGATTTTCGGATTGATCGCGGTCGTGGCGGTTTTCAACATCGTCAGTTCTCTGATGATGATCGTCATCGAAAAAAACCGCGACATCGGCATCCTGAAGAGCATCGGCTTGAATAACAAACAGGTGCAGCGCATCTTTTTTTACGAGGGACTCTGGATCGGAGTTGGGGGTACACTGCTGGGTTTCAGTCTGAGCCTGTTGCTGGCATACCTGCAGAACCGGTTCAGTTTAATATCAATCCCAGCCGACGTTTACTTTATGAACTCATTGCCGATATTACTGAATGTTTGGAATTTTGTGGTGATCGGCCTGATTGCGATTGCTTTTGCAATTCTGGCGACCCTTTATCCGTCTTATAAAGCGGTCAAATTGACTCCGAGCGAGGCGACCAGATATGAATAGAAATTTCCTAACCTGGATCGCCCTGCGTTATTTCCGCTCCAAGAAAAGAACCGGCCTGATCTCGTTTACTTCGTATGTTTCTGTGGTCGGAATTGCCCTGGGCGGTTTTGCCATGCTGGTCGCTTTGAGTGTTTTAAATGGTTTCGAAGCCGAAATTACCAACCGGGTAATCGATCTGGAATCGCATCTCAGAGTTACAGGAACCGGATTATCGGCCGCGGATGTCGGGCAGATCCAAAAGACCCTGAGCGACGTTCGCATAGCGGATATTTATCCGTTTGTTCTGAAAAAATCGATCCTGTCCTCGTCGCAAATGGAAGCCGTGGTAAGGATTAAAGCCCTCGAAAGTGCCGCGCTAGAGAGGCAGCTGTCGGGCGAGTCCGCCATTATCCGCGGCGGCGCCAATTTCATCTCCGCCACGAGTGATCTGCCGGGAATCGTGGTCGGTTATCAGTTGGCCGACAAACTGGGAGTATATCCGGGCGATACCCTGAATATCATCAATCCGCTCGGCATTGGCACCGGCCTGAATATTCCGGTGGTGGGCCGGTTTGCCGTAACCGGCGTCTTCAGGCTGGATCTATTCGATTATGACGAGAACATGGCTTTCATCGAGCTGGCGGAAGGACAAAAGATTTTCGAGATGGGCGCTGCTTTCAGCGGCATTGACATCCGGCTGGAGAATTATAAATTCGTCGCAAAAGTCAAACAGCGGCTGACCGTACAGCTCGGTTCCCGCTACGAAATTCTCAGCTGGG
Organism: uncultured bacterium; assembly: GCA_964576275.1. Classification (GTDB taxonomy): domain Bacteria; phylum Fidelibacterota; class UBA2242; order UBA2242; family UBA2242; genus JAGNGI01. Next base: position 103,323 of record CAZNUN010000008.1, read on the forward strand.
AAGACCTGCATCGCACATTGTTCGGCGCCATGAAATTAGAGAAATACGGCAGTTTTCTGGCGCTCAGTTTCATTATTTTGGTTGCTATCCTGAATCTGACCAGTGCTTTGGTGATGCTGATCATGGAGAAAATCCGCGAGATCGGCATGCTGCAAGCCCTGGGTTTGAATCAGTCTCAAATCCGCCGGATTTTCCTGCGCCTGGGTTTTCTGATCGGTATCATCGGACTGGCTTGTGGTGTCGGCTTGGCGCTGGTACTTTGTCTGATTCAACAACATTATCACCTATTGCCGCTGCCTTCGGTTTACTTCATCCCGTACCTGCCGGTGAAGGTGCAACTGACCGATTTGCTGATGATCGTCGGCGCCGGATTAATATTTATTTATTGCGGAACGATTTACCCGAGTTGGCGGGTTGGTAAACTCATGCCCTTGGAGGCGATTCAATATGAAAAATGAAACCAGTCGGACAATTTTAACTGTTAGAAATTTGACGAAGTCGTTTTGGAACGACGGCTTGGAAATCACCGTTCTGAAAGACGTCAGCTTTGAAATTCGGGAAGGTGAAGTGGTGGCGATTGTCGGTCCGTCTGGGATCGGCAAATCGACCTTGCTAAATTTGCTGGGAACTCTCGATCATCCTGACGCCGGCACCATCACATATGAGGGGCGCAATCCATTTGCGCTACCCGATGCGGAAATTGCCCGTTTCCGCAATAGAAGCATCGGTTTCGTCTTTCAGTTTCATCATCTTCTGCCGGAGTTCACCGCGCTCGAAAATGTCATGATTCCGTCGTTAATCTATCAGCACGATTCTCGTCTGGCCGAGCGCCTGGCGCATGAAATGCTGACGCGGGTCGGATTGGCGGATCGCATTACTCATCGTCCGGCGATGCTCTCGGGCGGTGAACGTCAGCGGGTAGCCATAGCCCGGGCATTGGTCAACAATCCGTTAGTCGTTCTGGCGGATGAGCCGACCGGCAACTTAGACTCCGGGAACAGCGAACTGCTGCTCGATCTTATCCTGGAATTGAACCGGGATTACCGGCGCACCTTCATCATCGCCACCCATAATCAGGACATCGCCGGCCGGTCGCACCGAATACTCGAATTCAGCAAAGGTTCGGTTCTGAAAGAGCTCGGTCGCTAAACCGGTTTTTTAAATTCTAATCCTATATTTAAGAACGAAAATACTCCGGTCAATTCGACCTAACTTTCAAAATTAAAAAAGAATGTTTGAATTACCAGTCCGGCAGTTTTAACTTCAGATGTTATTTTGAGAGAGTAATGAAAGAGAATTTTTCGAAAGCGATCCAGATTGTCATCAAAACCGCCCGCGAGGAAGCCACCCGCCTGAATCATAATTACATTGGTTCGGAGCATATTCTCTGGGCGGTGCTTAATATGGAAAAAAGCGTCACGGTCGATACTCTGATAAACCTCGATGTGGACATTAAACAGCTTCACAGTATGGTCAACGATTCTCTGCGTACTATCGGCGGAACCCTGACCATTGGGCGGATTCCGTTTACCAAACAGGTGGAACGGATTCTGCGTAGTACCTACACGGAGGCCAAGGAACTCGGCGCGGAGGTCGTCGGCGATGAGCATATTACGCTTTCGATATTGAAGGAGAAAGAGGGAACCTCCTGCGATATTTTAAACAGTTTCGGGGTTGATTATTACAGTTTCCGGGGAGAAATTTCCGGCTCTCCGGAAGAAGCTCCCAAGTCGGCCAAGCCGGAGCGTAAGACCTCCCGCACGCCAGCGCTCGATCATTTCTCACGCGACATTACCGAAAAAGCCCGCAACAATCAGCTCGATCCAGTCATCGGGCGCGATAATGAGATCGAACGTGTCGCTCAGATACTCTCACGCCGCAAGAAAAACAATCCCGTCCTGATCGGCGAACCCGGGGTCGGTAAAACCGCTATTGCCGAGGGACTGGCGCTGCGCATCATTGCCCGGAAAGTCCCGCGTCTTTTAGCCAATAAACGAATCATAGATCTCGATCTGGCCGCAATCGTCGCCGGAACGAAATACCGCGGCCAATTCGAGGAACGCATGAAAACCATCATGCAGGAACTCGAACAAGCCCGCGATGTCATCCTCTTTATTGACGAACTGCATACTATCGTCGGAGCAGGCGGCGCTTCCGGTTCGCTCGACGCCTCGAATATGTTCAAACCAGCTCTGGCACGCGGCGAACTGCAATGCATCGGCGCGACTACGCTGGACGAATACCGTAAATTCATCGAGAAGGACGGAGCTCTGGAACGCCGTTTCCAGAAAGTTATCATTAATCCACCGACCAAAGAAGAGTCCCTGGCGATTCTGAAAGGATTGCGCGAACGCTATGAAATTCATCATCACGTCCGCTATACCGACGATGCTCTCTGGGCGGCCGTCGAACTCAGTGATCGCTATATCACTGATAAATTTTTACCTGACAAAGCCATCGATGTAATGGATGAAGCCGGTTCGCGGGTGCATCTACGCGAGATTGTCATCCCGGAGGAAATTCTTCAGGCGGAAAAGAAACTGGAGGATGTCCGCCACCAAAAAGAAATCGCCGTCAAGGAACAGCAATTCGAAAAAGCCGCCAATTACCGCGACGACGAGCGGCGCCTGAAGAACGAAATCGCCGAATTCCAGCAGTCGTGGGAAAAAAGTGATAATCTGCCCAGCATCACGGTCTCAGCGGAAGATATCGCCGATGTCGTCGCCATGATGACCGGTATCCCGGTGAACCGCATCGCCGAATCGGAGAATCAGAAACTCCTGGCGATGGAAACCGAACTGAAAAATACGATCATCGGCCAGGACGAGGTCATCAAGGTGGTCAGCAGCGCCATTCGCCGCGCAAGGGCTGGCCTGAAAGATCCGCGCCGGCCGATCGGTTCGTTTCTGTTCCTTGGGCCGACCGGCGTAGGCAAGACCGAATTTGCCAAGGTTTTAGCGCGCTTCCTGTTCCCCGGTACGGATGCGCTTATAAAAATCGATATGTCGGAATACATGGAAAAATTCGCCGTGTCGCGTCTGATCGGTGCCCCGCCCGGATACGTCGGCTATGAAGAAGGGGGCGAACTGACTGAAAAAGTCCGCCGCCAACCCTACTCGCTGGTCCTATTCGACGAAATCGAGAAAGCTCATCGCGACGTTTTCAACATTTTATTGCAAATATTCGACGATGGCGTACTGACGGATAGTTACGGCCGGCGGGTTGATTTTAAAAACACGATCATCATCATGACCTCTAATGCCGGCTCGCGTCTGATGCAGAATGCGGCTTTCGGATTTTCAAAGACCGATCCGGTCAGCGAGTACGAAACCATGCGCAAACGCATCATGGAAGAAATCCGTCAATTGTTCAATCCTGAATTTCTCAACCGGATTGACGATCCGATCGTTTTCAAACCGCTGACCCGCAATGACGTTTTGGCGATTATCGATTTGCAAATGAACGATATTTACCGCAATTTGGCAGCCTCCGGCACAACTCTGGAATTGAGCGCCACCGCTAAAGAATTGATTCTGGAACAGGGTTTCAAACCTGAATTCGGTGCCCGGCCGCTGCGGCGGGCGATCCAGACTATGATCGAAGACCCGATCTCGGAATTGATTCTGAAAGGCAGTCTGCGCCGGGGAGTGAAAATCGTCACGGAAGTCATCGAAAATAAGATCAAATTCGTACAACCGGAGGTCGAGTTCAGGCTCTCGCCCAGCACAATCACCAACGAACCGGTCAATAATTAACTAAGCCATAATTTCAGGCTTTTACCGGTTAAAAATAAAATCCCTCCGATAATCTGACGTTTAGTCCTAATCGTTTTTTGGCACGGCGTTTGTCACTATTCCATTGAAATTTGAAAAATGATTCTCTAAAACAATAGGAGATAAATATGGGAAAAATTATTGGAATCGACTTAGGAACCACAAATTCCTGCGTAGCCGTGATGGAAGGCGGCAAGCCGCGCGTTCTGGAAAATTCGGAAGGACGCTCTGTTACTCCGTCGGTTGTAGTATTCAAAAAGGACGGTGAACGGGTTGTCGGCGATACCGCTAAACGCCAGATCGTCACAAACCATGACCGCGCGGTTTATTCGATTAAACGCTTTATGGGACGGCTATATCGCGAAATCCAACGCGAGAGGGAAGAAGTTCCTTTTAAAGTAATCGAGGGACCGAACGGCGACGCCCGCGTGCGCATTGCCGACCGGGATTATTCGCCGCCCGAAATCAGCGCCATGGTTCTGCAGAAAATGAAACAAACCGCCGAAGAAAAACTCGGCGAGAAAATCACCGAAGCCGTCATTACGGTTCCGGCTTACTTCAACGATGCCCAGCGTCAGGCGACCAAGGACGCCGGAAAGATCGCCGGCCTCGAAGTAAAAAGAATTATCAACGAACCAACCGCGGCCGCCCTGGCTTATGGTCTGGACAAGAAAAAAGATGAAAAAATCGCAGTCTACGATCTGGGAGGCGGCACTTTCGATATTTCCATTCTGGAAATCGGCGACGGTGTCTTCGAAGTCAAATCCACCAACGGCGATACCCACCTCGGCGGTGATGATTTTGATCAGCGGCTGATCGAATGGCTGATTGACGAATTTAAAACCAAAGAGGGAATCGACCTGAAAAAGGATCCAATGGCGATGCAACGTCTGAAAGAAGCCGCCGAAAAAGCCAAAATCGAATTGTCTTCCAACCTGGAGACCGAAATAAATCTGCCTTATATTACAGCCGGGGCCGCCGGTCCGATCCATTTACTGGAAAAATTATCTCGCGCCAAATTCGAGACTCTGGTTGAAGATCTGATCGAAAGAACCCGCAAACCCTGTGAACAGGCCTTGAGAGACGCCGGTCTGACGCCTCAAAATATCGATGAGGTCATTCTCGTCGGTGGTTCGACCCGCATCCCGAAAGTTCAGCAGCTGGTCAAGGAAATGTTTGCTAAAGAACCGAATAAAAGCGTCAATCCGGATGAAGTCGTAGCCATTGGGGCGGCCATTCAGGGCGGCGTGTTGGGTGGCGAAGTTCACGATATTCTATTATTGGACGTTACCCCTCTCTCGCTGGGTATCGAAACTCTCGGCGGCGTTGCGACCCGATTGATCGAACGCAACACCACCATCCCGACCCGCAAGAGCGAAATTTTTTCGACTGCGGCTGACAGCCAGACGACCGTTGAAATCCACGTCCTGCAGGGCGAGCGCGCCATGGCAGCCGACAATAAAAGTATCGGCCGCTTCCACTTGGACGGAATTCCACCGGCACCGCGCGGTATTCCGCAGATCGAAGTCACCTTCGATATCGATGCCAATGGTATCCTCAATGTTTCCGCCAAGGATAAGGCAACCGGCAAAGAACAAAGTGTCCGTATCCAAACCTCCAGCGGCTTGAGCGATGCTGAAAAAGAACGCATGGTCAATGACGCCAAGATGCACGAAGAAGACGATCGCCGCCGCAAAGAGGAAATCGATACTCGCAATCAGGCCGATGCTCTGATCTATCAAACTGATAAGAACATGAAAGAATATGGCGAAAAATTGCAGCCGGAAGAAAAAGGTAAACTCAATAATGCTCTTGAAGATTTGAAGAAGGCCCAGAGTAGCGGCAATGTCAAGACCATGAAGGATGCCATCGAAGCTCTGAATAATGTCTGGTCGGAAATCTCATCCAAGATGTACGAGCGCGTACGTACCGAAACGCCGCCGCCTCCGCCGCCGAATGCCGAACAGACCTATGAGCAGCCGAAATCAGAACCGGCCGGGAAAACCGAAGAAAATATCCAGGACGCCGATTTTGAAATCGTGGATGATAAAAAGTAATTGCATCCAGATATATGTCCAAAGAGGGCGAGCTTTCGCCCTCTTTTATTTTGGCGGCAGACAAATTAAAAGGGTTTGTTTTTTTGAGTAATAAAATCTAATTTTCACCGCTTTTTCTGATTGGCGACGTACCCAAGTGGCTAAGGGAGCGGTCTGCAAAACCGTTATGCACCGGTTCGAATCCGGTCGTCGCCTCGCTTATTTCTCAGCCGAAGTGGCGGAATTGCTCCGTGGGAGTTCCTGCGGAAGTAGACGCAAGAGACTTAAAATCTCTCGTTCGGTTGGTTGCTTTTTAAAATATTTCTGGCCGAAGTGGCGGAATTGGTAGACGCAAGGGACTTAAAATCCCTCGTTCCCTAGGAACGTACCGGTTCAAGTCCGGTCTTCGGCACATAAAAATCCCGTCTGTAACGGCGGGATTTTTTTATTGCTTTCAGTCAACTATAATAACTTTAATTCTGCGTTTTCCAGCCGTCCGGGAATCCGTAAACATACACGATCCGCAAAGCTTGTGAGCGGGAAACCGAACCCGGATTGAGTCCCGGCCGGCCTTCGGGAACAGCGACCTGAAGTTCATTGAAATAATCTTGCCAGGCCGGGAAGGTCGCTTTCGTGTCGGGGTCGATGAAAGTCATCGGTTGTAATTCGAAAAGCGGCTGGCCGTCATTGGCTTCCCTGAAACAGACATAAACCAGCTCGGAACAGTAATAGGCATCGTTTTGGATGTCGAATACGTCATCATAAGGCTTGCCTTTGAACGCGAGAGCGGCAGCCAGCGCCGGTTCGATCAGACACCGGTAGCGCGGCCGCAATCTGCCGACGATAACTTTAGGCTTGCCGTTCTGATTCTGACTACGACTCAGAAAAGTTGCCAGCGGCGTCTCAACCACACCCTCTGAAACCGCTTCCAGAACGATGACGCTGTCAGCAGAACTACTGATAACGATTCCGACGTGCGTAAGCTGCGCGCCATTATAACCCTGCGTAACCTTCTCGACGGCCTCGCAAAAAGGACTGCCGTCCAAATCCTGGAACAACAGGTCGCCGGGTCGGAGGGTAAAAACCTCTTGTCTGGTATCAGAAGCGCAATTAAAAATAAAGAGTGTCCCAAATGCCAGGAGTAATATAAAGTCTATTGATATTTTTTCTCTTAATCCCATCATTTTTACTCCATCATATATTTTATCTCGTTATGTCCCCGATGCAGTGCTCGCAGTAGTCGTAATCAGCATCGCGAACGGAGAAGAGGCTATTGAAGGGCATCTCCTTACCGGTGGCGATGATCGCATCGATTTTACATTCGGGTTTTTCGTGTCCGAGATCGTGGGCGACCAATTTGCTTTTATCCCCGAGGTAGCGCTGACCCCACATCTGACCGGAATAGCGTCTCATACATAATCCTTCGGTTTACTTTTGAGAATATTTCCGTAAAACCACCTGATATTAGTCAATAAAAAGACTTTTGTCAATGAAAATTATGGGCGCGTCCCTGCCCCCGACACACTTTATTGTACAGACCCCGCAGCCCCGATTTGGGAGACTATGAGGCGGTTGTCGGGCAAGGCCGGCCACACCGGCATAATTCCATTTGATTTTCGGTAACAATTAAATAATATTGCCCAGTTGTGCGGAATTGAATGATGATTGGCGCTAAACAGGTGAAGGGATTGGTTGAGATTGTTATGACTTATGAACTTAGGGAAGGCAGGCGGGCAGGTTGTACGAAGTCGGGTATGGACCGGAGGATGGCAATGATGGTAAATAAGATCATCAATGTTTTACTCGTCTGCCTGCCGCTGACCGGCTTATATCCCAAAAACCTTACGGAAAAAGTGGCTGCGAACTTTATCAATGCCCTGATTACCAACGCTGCGGATTTACCATTACTCGTGGATAACTCCGAGCAAAAGATGGTTACCCGACTGGGCATTAATTATACCGACGCTCGGTACAAAGCCTTTATCGCAAACGGCATTGATCCGGAGATTAAAAAAAACCTTCTGAGCCGCCGGTTGAAATTCACCTATTAAATCGATTCGCTGGAGGCGGATTATTCGCGGCTGACCATAATGATTCCCGATGCCGGATTAAACTACGAATACTTGTTTCACAACTTTAAGATGATTTCCCGGCCGGGTTATTATGCCCGTAAATGGCCGACCCTGACCAGCCGGTATTTCGTATTTCATACCGAAGATTCTTCTTTGACCAATGCCTATGCTATTAACCGGCTGGATGCTTTTGTGGAGCAGCTGCTGATTACGCTGAAATGCACCGAGGCCGAAAAGCAGCATTTACAAAATGCGAAAATTCATTATTTCCTGTGCCGGGACAATTCCGGGATGGTAAGGCTGACCGGATATTCGGCCCGCGGCATGTATGACCTGGCGAATGATTACATCATTTCCGCCTATAACTGCCATTACCATGAGATCGCCCATCTGCTGATGAATTACAAATTGAAATCGCTCAGTTTGTACACGCTGCCACTTTTTCAGGAAGGATTTGCCGTCGCCTATGGCGGACGGGGCGGGAAAGAGCCGGCGGCGATCCTGGAAATGGGATTATTTATGGTTAAGAGCCAATTTCTGGATTACGATTCGCTGCTGAATAAAGCCGGTTTTAATCAGTATGACGCCTCGGTATCCTATCCGGTGGCCGGTTTGTACACGCAATTCCTGATTGAAACCATTGGCATTGAAAAATACCTAGATCTGTATACGAATTACACAGCCGCTGCTTCAGAAATTGACCGGCTGCAAATCAATTCGAATAATCTGCCATCCGGCCGGGACTGGCAAGTATTCCTGAAAAGGATGAGTGTTTCCAATCCGATTGGGATTAGCGGCTTTAAAGAGAAGGATTTCCCTAAGGCGATTTATTCCGGCGAAGACGCGATTATACGCGCTGGTAAAGAGACATATTTGATAAAGTTAAAGGACAGGATTGGATTCTGGACACCCGACCAATTCCGGAACTATCGCAGTAATCTGTTTGCGGAATTATTACCCGGAGTTGAGTATCAGGGCGAAAAGTACCTGATTTCCGCTAACGCGGAAGAAATATCGGTCTACAATCTTTTTACAAATACCCTGACGGCCAAATATGTCAAAGGCTTTTCAATGGATAATCAATCCGTTCGGCAGAAAGACGGCTATTATAACTTTACCATCCGCAAAGATATCTTCGATGAAAAGCTGGAAGACATGGTGATTACTAAAACTGGGGCGCAGCCTTAACGCCAACCAGCGTTTTTACAATTTCACTATTTTATATCGATCCTGACCGGTTTGCCTGGCAACAAACCTTTGGATTCGGCGCTGATTTCGAGTTTACCGGCGGTTCCCGATGATTCCACGACAATCGCCGCAATCCCGGCTTCAGCGTCGATCGGATTTATACCGATCAACCGTCCCGGACCGCTTAGTTTAAACGTTACCGGTTGGGTTGCGGTCGGCACCGGCGTACCATTCCGGTCCTGAATCGTGGCGTGGACAATGAAAACGTCTTTCCGGCCGGCTGCTGGCAAGATATCACCACAATTAGTGGAAATTTGCATTTTATGAGGTTCGCCGGGGGTACGCCGCTCCTGTTGTGCAACTACTTTGCCGTCGATAAAACCGCGGGCGGTCAGCGTTCCCGGTTCATATTGCTCAACCGTAAAAGTAAAAGGCGGGTGAGCCAGATTGGTGGAATAGCGGTTGGTATCCGGCGACTGAATTCCCAGCCGTTTGCCATTGAGAGAGAGCTCCACTTGATCGCAATTGCTGAAAACTTTCACGCAGTGATCGGCATTTTCCATCCAGTAATCGGCAATGAACAGAACCGCATTTTCGCGGGAATGATGCGGCGGCTCCTGACTTTTATAGAAATGGAAGGCGAATTTCGGCACTCGGAAAACATCCAGCAGCCCCGAGGACTCAATGTCATCGGCATAGCCACGGTTATAATCGATCAGAAGCCAGTTGGCGCAACCGATAGCTGGTCCAGCCAGATTACTGTTGAGGGCTTCCTGATAGTTCAGAACTTGCTGCATGAGTCGTTTCTGCCCGAACCCGCGCCGCTGGCGGGTATTCCGTTCCTCGGGCGTCAGGTTGGCAAAGTCCGCCTGATTGAAGCCGGCATTCTGTGCATAATATTCCCAGTCGCCGTATTCCGCAATCAATAAAGCCCGGTTGCTTGTATAGGAATTCCAGTAGCAAGGCGGAGTGGAGTGCTGACGCGCCGGGATAAAGATGTCATAGACCGTATCCTGCCAGCCGCAGGTCAGACATTGGTCTCCGGGAAATTCCTCGTGGGCCAGCTTTTGAGTAGCGTTCATGAATTCAACCGTCATCGCGGATTCATTCAGGGAAACTTCCCAGAATGCCACCGATGCATGGTTGCGGTCGCGGCGGATCATGTCCCGGCAATCCTGCCGGCTGCGTTCCTGGAAAAGTTCATCCCCGAAAAACTGCCAGCCGGGAATGGCATCCATCACGATAATGCCGAGCTCGTCGCAGGCCTCCATGAAGGCTTCGGCATGCGGATAATGCGACAACCGCACGAAGTTAAACCCGGCATCTTTGATCAGGCGGGCATCCCGGTAATGGGCCGGATCGCTCAAAGCATAGCCGACGTAAGGCAATTCCTGGTGATAATTAGTACCGCGCAGATAGCAGGGACTTCCATTCAGTCTGAAACCTTCTTTTGCATCAATGTCAAAGCGCCGGATGCCAATGCTGGTTACGACTTCATCAGTAACCTGCTCCTGCTCCATTATCAACGAATGCAATTCGTAAAGGTAGGGATTTTCGGGAGACCATAGTTGCGGGACAGTAACCACCATTGTTTGTATTATGTGACTGTCAGCAGCGGCAACGGTCATGACATTGCTGATGCTTTCGGTTACGAGATGCCCTTTGTGATTACACAAACGGCTGACGAGCCGGCAAGACCGGGTAGTAATATCGTCATTGACTAAGTGAGTTTGAACCTGCAGTTCGGCTCGTTCGCTATTCACTACCGGAAACCGAACGAAGACCCCGCCGCCCGCGATTTTGCCGGAGTAAACGGCGTCGGAAATGTGCAGCGGGTTGAGGATATGCAATTTGACATTGCGGTAGAGTCCGCTGAAATAGCAGAAATCCAGTTCCGCGAATGGTTTGCCGGGCGGCACCTGCGGATTGTCGCGGTTGTCCAATCTAACGGTCAGTACATTGTCCGCGCCAAAAGTCACCTCATCGGAAATATCCACGCTAAATGGCAGGTAGCCGCCGTAATGCGTGGTTTTGCGGATGCCGTTAATCCAAATTTCGGCAACTTGCATCGCGCCTTCAAATTCGATAAATATCTTGCGGCCGCGGGCGTTTTCCGGAAGCGTGAAATGTTTGCGATACCAGCAGATGCCCTGCCATTGGTCATTGACTACCAGCGGCTCGAGTTGGGCAGTGTGCGGGAGGGCTACCGATTCCCAGGTTTCATCGTTGAAATCCGGCAGACGAAAACTGGTGACCGTATCAGCCGGTGTTTCACAGCGTAGAAATTTCCATTCAGCGTTAAAATCCGTGTCGCGTTGAAACGCCGTTTCCGGCTGACGCGCACAGATTTGTAATAACAGTAACGATCCAAGGGCAGACAATTCAATCCATTTTTTAAACAAATTCATCCGAACAACTTTCTTAATAATTGGACCGGCTTTTATCTCCGGTACAGGTTAATGACAGTCCGGCACCCGCCAGACCTTCCGATTCAGCGGTGATTCCGATAACGGTTTTCTTTTTAGTGTAAATACGCAACAACGCCGTGGCCACTCCGGCTTCGGTCGTGATTGTATCCGGGCTCAATAAAACACCGGGCTCTTTCACCCGGAAGGTAATCCGGCGCGGTTCGGCCGGCACAGTTGTACCATTGGCATCCACTACCGAAGCATAAATAAACACCAGGTCATTGCCTTCGATGATTTCGCCATCTGCCAGGTCTGATGAGAGACTAAGACCGGTAGGTTCACCCGGCGTTAACCGCCGGTGAGAAGTCACAGCCTGTTCATGAATGTAACCAATGGCCTTGATCTCACCGCGTTCCCACGGGATGTTGGTGAAAGTGAAGGGCGGATGCGACAGGTTTTTCGTCAGAATGTCGCGGTCCGGAACTTGAGAACCGGCTAAGCGCCCGTTCAGGAATAAATCCACCCGTTCACAATTGCTGAAAACGGTTATTGTGTCAGGTGATTCGGCCGTCCAGTAATTGGCAATAAATACCATCGGCCCGGAATTGACGTCTTTGAAAATCAGTTCAGGATTGCGCTGACTCTGGAAAAAATAATATGAAAATTTGGGCAGTCGGAAATAATCCATGACGCCGGACGGAAAATACTGAAAATCGGTGGCGACCCAGAGTCCATCCCCGCATAGAAAGGGTAGTGCGCGGTTGAGATTTAGGGATTCATGGTGATTGCAGGCCTGGTTCAGCATGGCGCGTTCGCCTTTCTGGCGCTCGACGTCACTGCTGTTGCCGTCCGGCCGGTTATAATCCCAGTGACCGTACTCGCTGATCACCAAGGGTGTTTTTCCGGAATAGTCGCGGGCGCCGTGTTGCGACGCCCGGATGAAAACATCGTATATTTCGGGAAATTTCCAGCCGGCGACGAAACATTGATCGCCGGGATATTCCGCGTGACCGATTTGCACGGCTTTCCGGGCGAAATCCGCATCGAATTCGGTTTCGTTCAATGACAATTCCCACAAAATGACGGACGGGTGATTGCGGTCGCGGCGGATCATGTCGCGCATGTTTTGGAAGGAATTTTCGCGGAAACGCTCGCCGCCGATATACTGAAATCCGGGCGTACAATCCATGACCAGGAGACCAATTTCATCGCAGGCGTCCAAGAAAGCCGGATCGTGGGGATTGTGCGAGGAGCGTACGTATTGGAATCCGGCGGCTTTCAGACGCCGGACTTCCCGACGCTGGGCGGCGTTGGGCAGCGCCCAGGAAACATAGGGGTATTCCTGCACGTGATTGGTTCCCCTGAATACCATTTTTTCGCCGTTGATGCGAAAGCCATCCGAATCGAATTCAATGTGCCGAATGCCGGTACGAGTAAAGACTCGGTCAGTCAGTTTGCCGCCGTAATAAATATCGCTGCGCAGCGTGTAGAGATAAGGATGATCGGGATGCCAGAGTTGAGGATTCGCTACAATTATCTGCTGGTCGACGGAGCGATCGCTATTGGCGGCAATTTTCTGAGTTGTTACGTCGGAAGCCACCCGGTGGCCTTCGGCGTCCAGCAGATTGTTGACGATCCGGCAATTGCGGACTTCATTATAATCATTCACGATGTTAGTACGAATTTCTATGACTGCTGCGGAACTATCAACCCGGGAATAACGGATGAAAACCCCACCGTCCGCCGGTTTCCCAACGTAAACCGGATCGCTGATGTGCAGTCGGTCGGTGATGTGCAGATAAACATCCCGGTAAAGCCCGCCGAAACTGTACCAGGCTCCGTAACCCGGAATGTCATTATCTACAAAATTGGTGACTTTAACCGTTAGAATATTATTTGCATCGCCGAATTTTACCTGATCGCTGATGTCAACCATGAATGGGAGATACGGACTTTGATGCGTGGCAATCAGGACCCCATTCAGCCAGACCTCAGCCTTTTGGTCAGCGCCTTCAAATTCGAGAAAAAGCTGCGAGCCGCTATACTTTCGGGGAATTTTGAATGTTTTACGATACCAGGTAATGCCTTCGAAATCTGGTCGCCAGGGCTGACGCAGCGGCATGATTTTAGCTGAATGGGGCAGGTGTACCGTCTGCCAGTTGTGCGTATCAAAGTCAATCAACCGGGCACTGTCTCCGGCGATTTCACCACGGTAAAAGAGCCAGCCGCCATTAAAATCCAGTTTTTGACGGACCGGCGCATTGTATTTATCACAGCCGAATCCCAGCCAGCAGAGATTTGCCATGATCACGCCGGTCAGGATTTCGTACAGCCTGTTTTTACGGATAAATCTCATTTCGGATTACTTCAGTAAAAGGGCTTTTCGCTTTTTTTCTCCGAAATCGGTTTTCAGACGGATGAGATAAATGCCGGAAGACAAATTCACGGCATTATCCGGTTGCCATTCCAGATTATATTGACCGGCGGCCTGATGCCCGTGGAGAAGCGTTGCTACACAGCGGCCGTGGAGGTCAAATATATCCAGGCTGACGTTGCACGGTTGATTCAGCCGGTAGGTAATCCGGGTTTGATTATTGAATGGGTTGGGATAGTTTTGTTCCAGTTGAAAAAGGATTGGATGTTGTCCGGTGTTCTCAGTAATTCCCGAACCGGCAGGGTTGAAATAGACCCAGCGCAAGGTCGTATCGGATCTGATCTGAGAAAGCGATTCGGTGTAGAGCAGACGACGGTTGACCAAACCGTCTTCTGCACCGCCGCCGTTTTCGATAAAAAACTTGTATTCCAGGGAGTTGCCGGGAATGACGGCGGATTTCGGGATGTAGGCCGTTCCCGACCAGAACGATTCGTTATTGACGCTGTATTCTTCCCGTTCGAGAATTAAGAGGGATTCCTCCCAGGAAAGACTGCGTCCGGAATTGATGGCGTCGCCGCGCACGGTGACCGGTCCTTCGGCGTCGGGATTGAATTGTCCGGAAGTCACCGCCGGTCCCATATTGACCCGGAAGTAAACTGCCAGAGTATCGTTTTTGGTGACGAAAGGCCGCCAGTATTGAGCTTTAGTCGAGCCGGTGGAATTGAAATATTGCATCGCGATGGTGGTGTCGCGGTTTCCGGCGATAATCACGCGGTGATTGTCGTTGAGGCCATAAGCCTGCACCGGCCCTTCCCAGCCTACGCGTTGGAAAGTCGGTTTACTCAGCGTGAAGCCTGTCCAAAATTTAAAGAACAGAGTGTCGCCCGGATACATGGGGAAGGAGATCGTCCAGTAATCGCCGCCCTGATTTTGCATAATCAGTTCCGATTCCGCGTCCCAGGTGATCTGCCGTCCATCGGGTAAAACGTCGTATGAATAGCCATGGATTTCGCCGCGGATCTGGGCGATATGATTTTCTCCCAGTGTGTCCGTCAACGTGGCCGTATTCATGTGCACTGTGACCATAACCGAATCCGGGGCGGGTTCCTTGTCAATAAAAATGTCCATTGACTCCAGGACATTGCCCCCGAAGTCAAACAGGGCGTTGTTTTCCCAGGGCGAACCGATCGGGTCTGCCGAAATATATTCCGGCGCCCAGTAAAAAAGCCCATAACCTTTTCCATTCGGAACTGTCTCGATTATATCCATGAGGTCGCGCAGGAAGTCTTTCTGCCCGGCGACCGTGGCCGGATAGCCCGAAAGCAAGTCGGCGCTACTGCCGACGATATTATCCACGGTGTCAGCCCATTCCAGAGTCCAGGGATAAGCGGTTTCGGCGACGACAAGGTTTTTATCGTAACGTATTGCCAGGTCGTTAAGGTTGCTCTCGAGATTGGCCAGAGTTCCGTGCCACCAGGGATAGAAGGAGAGGCCGATAATATCGAAATCCACGTCTTTTGCCAGCAGATTATCGAAGAACCACCGACTGTC
The DNA here is from genome assembly GCA_964576275.1 of uncultured bacterium. Taxonomy (GTDB): domain Bacteria; phylum Fidelibacterota; class UBA2242; order UBA2242; family UBA2242; genus JAGNGI01. The sequence continues at coordinate 118,725 of CAZNUN010000008.1, forward strand.
GGTATTATCGCCGCCGCGATCAATGTGGATCATAATCTTTACGGAATCGCCGCCGTCGCAGCTTTCGCGCACGCCCTGAATGCCGGCCTTTAGCAGTTCGGCGAATTGAGTCCATTGTGCGTCGGTGTCGTAACTGCCGCCCACCCGGCCGTCGTTCCAGAGCATTCCGACCGTGATTTCATTGCCGATCTGAACCATATCCGGTCGGGTGTCTTGAGCGTCCAGGGCTTTGATAACATCATGCGTGTACTGATAAACGCTGTCCTTCAGAACGGAGAATGACAAATCCTGCCAGGTCGCTGGTTTGGTTTGTTTTCCCGGATCAGCCCAGGTGTCGGAATAATGAAAATCCAGCAGGAACTTCATCCCGGCGGCTTTGATCCGCTGGGCCATGCTTAATATTTTTTCCAGATTGTTATAATCTTCGGCGGGCGTATGCCAGATTTTCAGGCGGATATAATTGAAGTCATGGTTTTTAAAAATCGCCAGCGGATCGGTCTGCACGCCATTTTCCTTGTAGATTCCTCCCGAATCTTCGATCTGCGGAATGAAAGATACGTCCGCCCCTTTGATAAAAGATGTGGAGTCGTTTTCCAGAGCTCCGGCCTGGATTGGCAGGAAGGGAAGCAGGATAAATAACGAAAAGCGCAGGTGTTTTTTCATGGCTCTTAAAATATAATCATTTTTTTAACCCGGAGACAAAGACACGCCGCAACGCGCGTCTTCGTCTCCATAGGTCATTCTTAATCAGATTTAGCGAACCAGGGTCAGTTTACGGGTGGATTGATAATTCCCGGCTGTCATTTTGATAAAGTATATTCCGGAAGGCATCAGGTTGCCGAACCGGTCCTGGCTGTTCCATTGAACCGTGTAACGCCCCTGATACTGTTGTTTGTTCACCAGGGTTGTCACCATCTGTCCGAGCAGATTGTAAACACTGATATTGATAATCGCCGTACGCGGAACATCATATTGCATTGAAGTGACCGGATTGAAAGGATTCGGGTAATTCTGCGCCAGGTTAAAGGCTTTGATGATGGACAGATCATCCGGCTCTTCGATGGCAGTCGGGGTGAACAGGTCCGGCGGCTCCTCGACCGTCAGATCGCTGGTTGCCCATGTCATCGTCGGGAAAGTAAATTCCGAAGGCCAGGTAACCGTGCCGTCGGAGCCGATAGCCGAAGGACGGATAAACTGATAGTACATCCGCCCTGCAGTGAATCCGCCGCCGTTAGTAATAACCGCCCCGTCCGAAGTCGAATAATTGATGACATAGCCGGCCGCATAGGTTGTCGGCGCCTGAAGCGCATAGGAACCGGTATAAACCAGATCGCCTTCGGGATCTTTCAGCGGAATTGTCAGAGTGCTGTCATACAACCCGAATCCCTGACTCAGCGAGGTCAGACAGCCGTAAAAGCTGATTTCGCAGGAATCCGTGCCGGGTACGAAAAGCGGGTTGCTCGGATTGTCGGTCTCGTTGGTAGCCGGAGTCATATCAATATTGAAGGTCACCGTGATTGGGGTTTCGAGGACAGCTTCCGCCGGAAGACCATTGAAGTATTGATATTCAAAGCCGAAATCGCCGGGAATATACTGGGTGGTCTGATCGGTATAATCGTAAAAACGGTTGCCGGCGCCAGTGGTGGCGCTTTCCTCCCAGTACTGAACCGGCGAATCCAGATCCAATCCCGGCAGATAATTCGCGCTGGTCGAATCAATCCGGGAATCGTCCCAGCGAATGACCGGTTTATATTCCAATTGAGCGCCCGGAGCCTTGATGAAGGTTTCCTGGCCGACCCACATTTTCAGCAATGGCATATATTCCATCTGAATGGCGTCGTCCAAGTCGCTGGCCCAGGCTTTGGCGCCGTCAATGACAATTGATTCGCCCAGAGTGCGATCGAAAAATCCGAGTTTTTCGAGTCCGTCGGTTTTTACCTGCCAGATCAGAGTGGCTTCCACCAGGTTGCCACCGGAGGGCGGTTCGTTATTAAAATATGACCAGAAAATCGTGGTGTCGTTGGTTCCATAATACTGGAAATAGCGGTTGCTGATGCTTTCCCAGTATTCGGTGCCGCTTTTCAGATAAGTGAATTTAAAATTCTGCCATACGTCGCCGGTCACGGCGCTTTTGGCTATGTAGCCGACTCCCGCAAAGAAAGATTCGTTACCGGCTTCCTGGGTTAAAACCACCGGAGTATTCCATCCATCATCCGGATCGAGCGGCGTCCCGCCCTGAACCTGAGCCACGTCGCCATTCTCCGGATCGAAGTCCCCGGTTTCCATCAGAGCGGCCATATTCACCCGGAAATAAACGGCGAAAGTGTCGGCTTTGGCCTCATAGGGACGCCAGAACTGATCGCGGGTTCCATCCGCTCCGTGATAGAATTGAAGCGCCAGCGTAGTGTCCTGAGTGCCGGCGATAAAGGAGCGGGTGTCTCCGCCAAGCTCAGCGTTGGCCGGATTAAACGCGCCTTCCCAGCCCCAGTTGTAGAGCGTGTTCGTGCTGTTGTCAAATCCGGTCCAGAACTTATACCTTAACGTATCACCGGCGGTCATCTGGAAAGTCGCCTTCCAATAATCACCGCCGATATTTTGCATCACAATGCCAGTGCCGTTGTCCCAGGTAATGCCCGGTGTATTAACGCCCGTGCATTCCCCGCGCACATCCGCGTAATGATGCTCCATTAACGTGTCCGGATTGGTGGCCGTGTTCAACAGCATGGTCACGTTGACTGTCGTCTGCCCGAAAACCGGCAAACATAAGGCCAGCAGTAGAACCGGCAACAAAATCCTCAGTTTTAAATTGCGAAAATACATGTCAATCCTCCTTTTTGTTATTATTAAAAACGATTCTCCGATCTGATATGTTAAAAAGCGATTTCTATAGTATAATGACTGACCGGGCCCAGGTGTTTGAATTCCTGAAAAGCATAGGATATTACCATCGGCAAATCTTTGACCACCGGAATCGCCAGACCGGCGCCGAGAGTCAGTCCCTTTTCCCGGTCCTTAAGAAATAATTCATTAAAACCGCCTCTGAGCGAAGCGATTCCCCGGAATAGATTCAGATTGAACCCTAAATCCAGGCTCTGGGCGTCATCACTCGGATTGACTCCATCGCAGGCTAAAGTCAGCTTCGCGCTTTGTGACAACCGCCAGTCCCACGCCAGCCCAATCCGCAGAACGACAGGCAGACTGTAAGAACCGGTTTTCAGCTGGCTGACGATTTCGTCGTTATTGCCATCCTGGGAGGGAGCAATGTCAGCATAGGTGTTTAAGTCTTCGCCATTCATACGCAGGTCGGTGCCGACATTGCTGACGCTGACTCCCAGGCGAATATCCCGGAAAGGCGTGACGAACATTGTTCCGATGTCGCAGGCGATACCTGTCGCCGAACAATGATAGATGCGCTCCTGAACGATCTTCAGGGTCGTTCCGATTGAAAAGCGATCGGTCAGACTCCGGCCGTAAGAAAAACCAACCGCATTACTGCCGGCGGTATAACTTTCGCCCGTGCCCATCGGATCGGCTACCGTCGTGACCTCCATCTCGTCTGTTCCGAGAGATATGACATTGATGCCAAAAACGCCGTTTTTGTTCAGCGGCAGTGTGCAACTAATGAAACCGTACTCCAGTCCCGGGAGCCAGGAAGAATAGTGAACCATTAACAGGGAACGCCGGATTGCGGTAATATTTCCCGGATTCCAGAAGGTGGCCGAGCCGTCGTCGGCAACTGCCGTAAAAGCACTGCCCATGGCAATCGCTTTGGCGCCAACGGGAATCTTCAAAAATGTGGCGGCCGCCGTGCCGACTTTCGTGACGTTTTGAGCCAGAGCCGCATTTCCCCGGTAAAGTGTCAGCAGGGTGCAAACCGCGATAAAGATTTTCTTATGAGTATTCCTTTTCATACCGGACTGATCCTCATTTAATGATTGTGAATGTTCCGGTTTTCTCACCAACTCCGGGAGCCTCGATATGGTAGATATAAATTCCATAGGAAATATCGAGGTTTTCCTTGCTCAGTACGTCCCAGATTTCGGTGCCGTTTTCGTTGAGCGCTTCATGCTCGATCTTATCCACCAGCGTACCGTAAACATTGAAAATCCGGATAGTGCATTTGGTCGGCAGGTTAATGAAGTGAATTTCACGGGGGCCGCGACCACTGTTGTAAGTGTTTTTATTCTCCCAGGAAGCTGTCACGACGTAAGGGTTCGGGACGACGCGAATATCGTCGAGTTCCTGCTTGGCCGCGCTCTTGGAAATGGAACTGGCTTTGACTTTAAATTGATACTTGTCAGAAGACAGGAAAGGTTTGTTCAGGTAAATGTTCAGGGTGTCGCCATTGCGGGGATTTTCTCCCGATTCCGTCAAATTAAGATAAATCTGCCAAGTGTAAACGAGTTGGCCGGATGCGTTTTCTTCCAACAGCATGATAATGTCCGTATTGTCGCCGTCGGTCGTGTCAATGCTGAAACACCCGTCATTGCCATCCAGTTCGGCAAAGGCGAATTCGACCTCTTCATCCTCCGAAATATTCCAGACTTTGAAATTGACATCCTGAGCCGGCAGATGGTAAAAGCCGATGGTGGTATCCTTTGAGGCGCCAAGCCCGGCCTCTCCGATTATCAGCCGGTAATCGTTCGGGTAACTTTGTCCCTGAACTCCGATAAAAGCCACTTTGGAGAATACAAATGGGAATATTTCATTCCGGCTCCAGCCGGAAGTTGTTTCGTTCAAAGCCACTGCGTCCTCATTCAGCATGGTTAGTTGGATTCCGTCAAAAATCGGGATTTCATCGCCGGTGTTGAAATCAGTGCATTTTTCCAGGATGACGGCATTCAGGGTCACGTCGGTTATTGTGAAATTTTTTGTAGTGAGAGTGTCGTTTTCTTCACCTGATTTCAGCGTGTCTTCAAAGGTAATTTCATAGAGATGACCGTCCTGAATGGCGTCCGGATCAACAACCGAAATGGTAATTTCACTGGTGGCACTGCCCGCGACATGTTCGAAACTTTCGATTTCGGGAGGCAGATAACCGGCGGCTTCGGCGGTTGGCCGGATGACCGCCACGTTAGGTCCGGTCGTGATGTCGCCCTGCAAATCCACATCCACGCTGATCGGGGTTTCCGAAGGGGCGATGCCCACCGCCGCATATCCGAAGTCATAGGCGGTCACGGCATAAAAATAGCGCTGGCCATTAGTGATATTTGTATCGGTGTAAGAATGCCGCAATCCCGTATCGTCTCCGAGGTAAAACATGACGCCGTTGTAACCGATCGGATCGTAGCCGGAATAACCATCATCCAGATCGAACTGGGCGATCGGTTTGTACAGGGTAAGGGTTCCGGACCCGTCGGTAATGACTTTGGCGTCGGAAAAGGAAGCGTCTGTGGAGCGGTAGATGCGATAGCCCTCAAAGTCATGCGACGGGCCGCCAATATTTTCAATATAGGAGTCAATCGAATACTCCGCGATGTCGTCCCAGTACAGAGTCACTTTGCCATCGCCGGGAACGGCGGTCAGGGTCACCTGAGTCGGGGCTTTGGCGAACTGGTAATCGGCTTCGTAGGCGGTGCGGGCTTCCGTCAGTTTATCGGTGACACTGCTGATGTCGTCATTCAGCGTCTGTCCGCCGCCGGCGATGGCGACCGCAATCGCCATCCTTTGCCGGTCGCCGGGGTCCAGCGGGAAAAACCCGGAAGAGACAAAAGTGTCATATTCGCCGGTCGGCCGGGGGATCTCAAAATGGCCCGGCGTCATAAAAAACTCCCAGATATATTTGTCCGGGGTGGTGTTGTAGTTTACATCACCCACCGGAATCTGAACCGCGGTGGTCAGACCGATCAGATCGGTTTCGGAAACATCGGTTTTGTCTATGTTGGTTTCGCCCTGGAAATCCGTGTTGGAGCCGCTGGTAGGCAGGCCGTCACCCTCGCCGGCATCCCCGGAACCCTTGGTGCCGTCCATCCCGAAATCATCGTTGGAAAGGTTCCAGTCCCGGTCGTTATCGAACAAATCGTCCCGCGATTCATCAATCATGGGAGCGACTGTGGAATAGGTCTGGGAAGTATTGACGCCGGGTGAGATAAAACCGCGTTTAAGCGTGTCGCCGATCTCAAAGGCTAAATAATTGATATAGCGCACCGGGCCTTCCGTTCCGGAGATTTCGTCATAGCGCCAGCGGTGAATGGTGTAACGTTCGTCAATCAATCCATCCAGATCGTCGTCAATTAAATCGGCGACAGTGTCCTCTTTCAGCGTGACGCCTTCAGCCGGCAGAAAAAATTCCCGTCCCATACTGACGACCGTGCCGCCGTCCTGGGGATAGACCACGATCCGGCGATTGTAAGTGGCGGCGTCAATCAGGACGATTTTATCACCGGGCGCCAGTGTGCGTGGCTCAAAATCGTCGTCGTCGAAGCTGGGCATCAGTTCTTCGGTGTCGCCGCTGATTTCAGCCTGCAGTTCCGGATATGAGTCGGAGTCCCCGTCGTTATCAATGCCATCCACCTGGTTGCCGGGCGTCTCCAGGTATTTAATGGCCGCGACGCCGACATTTTCGCCGCTGAAAGCGGAGGTTCCCTGGCGGTCGCTATCCGTCATAAATGCGATACTGGCCTGGAGGTCAATGTACGGCTCATCGTCCTGTCCGTCGCCGCCCACATAATCCGCCAAATAAATTAGGAAGGACATTTTAGGAACCCGTTCAGTGCCGTCGTTTTTTATGTCGTGAATAAAAAACACAATATCGCTGATCAACACCTGCGACCAGGCGAAAGTGCGGACGTCCATCAGCATGCCCATGCCTTTGCGGGTGTAATCGGTTGTGTCGGGATAATAATTAAAGCGATCGTACAGATCATCCGAACATTGATAATAGAGTTCCTGGTCGGCATTGAAAATGTCCTTGCCGAAAAAGCCGTTCCAGGAGCCGATCCAGCCGGGATCGTTAGCGTCGCTCCATTTATCGCGCCAGCCATTCTGGGAAGCGGGCGGCCAGGTGTCGGGATCGGAGCTTTTAGCGACCTGCAACTCATCCAGTTCGGGATTCTGGTAGCCGGGAACCGGTTCCATGCACCAGGTATCGCCGGAGGGATTGGTGCGCCAGGCAAAAACGTCGGTGATATAGGTCGTGTCATTATCTGCGTTTAAAACTTCGCCGCCCAGCCAGATTCCCACGATGGAGATATAGATGCGGCCGGTGTTTTTGGGCCATTCGTAGTTGACGGACTCCGCTTCTTCGCGGGGCGCGCCGCTGTAGCCGGTGTTGAAAACCGAAGCGCGTATGTTATTGCCATCAATGTTGGAAAATGCCCGGTAATTGACATCTCCGCGGTGATCGGAAGGGACATGCGCGCCGGATAGTAAATTGTCCACTAGGAATGCGGCGGCGATTATCATGGTTCTTGAAATCAAACCGGTTTTATTTATTGTCATGCAACTGATCCTTTTCCATTAAAATGACCATTTGAATCCTATTTGAACACTGCGCGGTTCGGAATAAAAATCGGGGCGGACGAACCAGCCCGGCTCGGCCTCGTTTTCCTGCTGTTCGTAGATCGTATAATCGGCTTGGCCGCTGTCCTCAAATACCCAGATCGGATTCTTGGCGTCGAACAGATTATAAACCCGCAGGAAAACTTCACAGGCGGCGTTGCCTAGGACGAAGGATTTGAACAGGTTCAGATCAACCGTGAACTGATCGGGTTTGCGGCGCAGATTGGTGGGCAGTTCGGCGATGACATTCTGCCCGACCTGAGTTCCCGAAGTGATTTCGGGGGTATAGGGTTGTCCGGAATAGTAGCGGGTGATCAGATTACAGCCGAGTTGCGGCCCGCCGACCAGGAGATTAAAATTGAACGAATGTCTTTGATCCCAGTCCAGGTAGGAGAGTTGTTTTTTCGGTTCCGCGCCGGAATTGATGGCGTCGTATTCATCTTCCGGGCTGGAATTTGTTCCCTTGACCACCTGAAAGGTATAGTCCAGGTCAAACGCAAAATGATTTGCCAGACGCCGGGTAACAGCCAGGGTCACGCCTCTGACATTGGCGTAATCCTTATTGACCATTTTGGTGTAACTTACCCCGGAAACATAGGTGGATATCTGAGCGCTGGTGGAAACCCAGTCCCGGATGTCGCGGTAATAACCGGTGACGTCGAGGCCGATGTTTTCCGCGATTTGTTGCTGTAGGCCTAATTCATACATCGTCGTTCGCTGTGGCTTCAGGTCGGGATTGCCGAACGGTCCCCAGATTCCCTGCCCCTGACTCATTTTCATCTCGTCATTTTCGTATAGATGACTGTATTCGGGAATCTGCTGGAAGAGGCCATACGAAAAATGGATTACGCCTTTATCGGTAATCGGATAGGCGATGCCGAAACGCGGGCTGAGCTGGGTTTTCGGGGAAGCGCCCTGGTACCAGAAAGACTGTCGCTCCGCCAGGGTATATTCATTTGATTCCTGTTGCTCGTCAATGGAGATGACCCCGTCGCCATCCAGGTCCTTGTAAATGTGGATAAGTTTCTGGGGATTATAAACATTAGGATCTTCGGCGTCGGCTGGCACGTTGCCGTTGGAATTGAAATAATCGTAACGCAAACCGACATTGATAGTCACATGCTCGTATTCAATTTTATCTTGGATGTAAAGGGCATAGGTGTCCGGTTGGCGGGTGAATTTGATATGATTGGTGGAGTAAATATCCTCGATATAAGGCTCATAAGGTTCAATTTCGAGCCCGTTGACATCGGTGGCGGCCACCAGAGTAAGATACTCGAAATCAACGATGTCTTTTTTGAGTTCGACGCCGGTTTTAATCTGGTGACTCGGCGTAATCTGTGAAGTGAAATCGAATTTCCCGATATAGCTCCGCGTTGAACGAAAAGAACGATACGAATCCGTGCCGGCCTTGTAAAAAGCATAACTGCCGGCGGTAAGGGAGTCGGGATGCACATAGCGCGAATCGTATGGGTTCTCATAGAGATAGGAATCATTGTCATTGTCCTTGAACGAGAAAATCGTTTCGTAGAAACTGCGGCTGTTCAAAACATGTCGCAATTTTCCGATAATCGCCGAACCATTCTGGTAGTAATGCCGTTTACCGAGCGGATTTAGCCGATATTTATGATCATAATAATCCTGCTGACTGCGGCTGGTCAGGTAGTCAATTTTCAGGGTCAGCGGCAAGGCGATCTTCCATTCCAGGGCTAACTGGGCGTTCAAACGTTCAGTTGAATTCATAGCAACCGCCGAGCTGTCTCCAAGAACCGTTCGGCCCTGCGGCAGGTAGGCTTCAGGCCCGTAAAGCCAGCCCTCATTGGCGGTTTTCCCGCCAGTGGCAAAAAAATTGAGTTTGTTTTTGATAACCGGGCCGCTCAGGGTCGCCTGAAAATAATGTTCGGCCAGCGGATTAAGGTCGTCAATATTCCAGAAAATGTCGGTGTGATTGCTTAAATAATCTCCGGACCAGGCTTCGATTTTCCCGGCTAATTTCTCGCCGCCGGTTTTGGTGACAATATTGATTACACCGCTCATGGCGTTGCCGTATTCGGCGTTAAAGGTGCCGCTGATGACCTGTAATTCCTGAATTGATTCCTGGGCCAATGTCAGAGCCTGACTGCGATAATAGTCGTCGGTAATGTTGATGCCATTGACCATATAGGCAATTTCCGAAGAGCGGCCGCCGCGGATGTGGATATTGTTTTCGGCATCCCGGACTATCCCGGCCTGGATGTCCAAAATATCGTCCATACTGCGCACCGGCAATGTCTCGATATTTTCCGCCGATACATGTGCCTCGGAAGAAGTCAAATCCTTGCGCACCAGCGGCCGCTCGGCCGTAATAACCACCTCTTCACCCAGTAATATTTCAGTTTGCATGGCAAAATCAATCCTGGTCGTCAAACCGGTGAGAGCTTCGACATTTTTTATCAGCATTTTCTTGTAACCCAGATAACTGGCTATCAGCGTATATTTGCCGGGCGGAACCTGCATGATGATGTAATGACCGTTCGCGTCACTGGCCGCTCCGATGCCCGTTCCTTCAATCAATACGTTCGCTCCGGGCAGAGCTTCGCCGGTCTTGGCATCGTTTATTTGGCCGACGATCTTGCCGCTCGTCTGAGCGAGAGCGGACGTGTCCAATCCCGGCAGCAGGTTAAGAATTATCAAAAGTAACAAGGATTTTAAGAGTGCTTTCATGGTTTTATCCATATCAAATGACGGGGTTAAATGGCGCGCAACCGGTTTGAAAAAATTACGACTTTGGTTTTTTGGCGAATAGCGGCGAGCAGATGTTGTTTGGTTTGCTCCTTGTAGATTGGCAGGAATGCCTTTTCAATCGCCGGGCGGGCTTCGGCATAGCTTTGCACCAGGCGCGGTGTCTTCCCGACGCACTTGTAGAAACCGAACTGCGAGCCGAACATGATCGGCCCGGTCCAGTCGCCGATTTCCAGCGAAAAGATGACGTCGCCATGCGGCTCCAGTTCCTGGTAAGTAAAGGCGCCAATATCGCCGGGATAACCATTGATGGGACTGCGGGTGGAATATTGCTGTCCCAAATCTTCGAATACGGCTCCGGTCTGCAGATGCTCAAGAACCTTCTGAGCGGTCATTTTATCGTCAAGAATGATCTCGCGCAGATGAACCTTGGGTGGAATAATGTACGAGCCGCGGTTGGCCTGGAAATATGCCCGGAGCGTATCTTCCGGAACGACGGTCTCAGCGGCAATGTCACGATTCATGCGTTCCAATAAATAATCTTCTTTTGCGCGGCGGATACGCTGTTGGAATTCGGGTTTCTCGTCCAACCTCAGTTTTTCTGACCGGCGCAGAATTTCTGCCCGGATGACCAGACCGGCGATGAAGTCTTCCAGGTTTTCCGGATTGCGAATCCAGCGGCGTTGGGTGGAGTCTGTAAACCGGGCGGACTGTAAAACGGTATTGACATCCCAGTCGCCGAGTTTGGAATGAACGATCACCCGCCGCCCTAACGGTTTTTCGACGATCAGAAAGGAAAAATCATCCGCGTCGGCCGGGAATGGGGTTTGGTGAATAACTCGCAATAATTCAGAGACTGCTTCCTGCTCGAAGGAAATCCCGAGAGATTGACGCAGAGAGGCGCTATAATCGGCCATAGCGGCCTTTTTTTGGCGATGCCGCCAATAGCGCTCCAACTCGCGGCGACTCTTGGCGAATTCGGTTTCGGTCAGCAGAGGGCGCGTAATCCGATCCTGGACTTGCAGAATGCTGTAACCCTGAACGGTGCGAACCGGGTGGGATATTTCTCCAATCCTGAGAGTAAAAGCGGCTTCCTCGAAAGCCGGGTCCATTTCATCTACCGTGAAATATCCCAGCGAACCGCCGTTGTCCCGCAAACGCGGATCGGCGAACCGTTCCTTAGCCAGATTTTCAAAACTCTCGCCATTGTTTAAAAGAGCATAGACAGAATCCGCTTCCCTGCGGGAAGCCGCGTAAAGATGGCGGGCTTTGACTTTCGTATTCAGCCGCTGAAACAGAACTTTCAGTTCCTCTTCGCTGATCGCAATATTCTGCAGTACGACCGTGTCGAGATAGGCGTCCAACAGGAACTGGATATGGAGTCTTTCGGTTTCGTGACGCCCCCGGCCATCGTCATCATATCCGCGGGAGATCGCTTCGCCGATCAGCAACTCTTCCTCAACTAAAGCCTGTAAAATTTTAATGCGGCTTTCGCCGTTATCCGGGAAATTGAACTTCTGGCGGACTTGACGATACCTTTCAGAGAACGCGGCGACCGTGATTTTACGTTCGCCCACCGTCGCCAGGACATTCTCATCCTGTTCTGACTTATCGGTAGATTTTTCACATCTTTGGGATAGCATTAATCCAAAAATCGCGATGACGATCAGAGAAGTGACAGGTCTTTTTTTAGTTTGAGTAAAATTCACCGCTTGGTCGGTTCCTCAAATTCGCGTCTCAATTGCCGTACTTTTTCTAACTGGTTGTAATATTAAAAAACCGGAAGTATTTATCAATTGAAAAACCGTTATAAAACCGTTACCTCCGGGTTTGTTCAGGTTTCCGCCGGGATAAAGGTCCGACCGTAACTGCAATATTGAGAATGTATTTAAATATACAAAACCGCTGATGAGTTGAACTTTCGTTTTAAGGATATTTTTTATGGCATAATACACTCTTGTTTTTTTTTAACTGTTTCGATAGTTTAAATCATTGAAAGATGCGAAACGGAGTTAATAACTTTACGGAGAAAGAAAAACAGGCGGCTTTTCAGGGAATCCTTACCAGTAAGGAATTCAAGGATTCGGCCATCTATCAGGAGTTGCTTACTTATCTCGTGAAGGCGTCCTTAGCGGAAAAAATCCCAAAGGAAAGCACGATCGCCATTGATGTTTTCGGCAAGAGCAGTGATTTTAATTCGAATAAAGATTCTACCGTTCGCTATCATATTCATACTCTGCGCGGGAAACTCGAAAACTACTACAAAGGCATAGGCAAAAACGAAAAAATCAGGTTAGTGATTCCCAAAGGTCATTACGAGATCGAATTCGTGTCCGGCCTGGGATGGGAAAAACAAATCTTTAACTCGATCCTCAAGACTTTTCAGCGCTGGGAAATCATATTGCTAACCGTGCTGATCGGCTTCAATATTTTTCTGCTTCTGCGGTTATTGCGGGTCGAACATCGAACGCCGGAAATGATTCCCGGGACGACAGTGGCGAACGACGATCCGGTCTGGAGCTCGTTTTTCGGGAACGATTACCCTGTTTCAATCGTGTTGGGTGACGACTTCATGCTGGATGAGTATTGTCCCGAATACCGGCGCTACCGTCAGATTCGCGACTGGAAAATTGACTCGAAAAACGATCTCTACGATTTTCTGGTGCAACATCCCACGGCCAATTTATGGACTTCGGAAATTACCGGTGTCCCTTTTGGCGGCGAACAGAATTTGATGGATATTTGGCCGATTATCTACCAGTTTCAGACCAATATCAATCTCAAAATGTCTTCCGAACTGACTTTGGGCCAGGTTCGGAACAATAACCTGATCTATATCGGCGAATTTAAAAATCTGCGTGTGCTGGATAAAATGATCGCCAAACTGCCGTTCCGCTATCAATATCATCCCGATGAAAGATTATTTATTCTGAACGATAAAGGCGACACGATAAACACCTTTCTGCGCATTGAAGCCCCTTACGAACAAAAAGATAAATTCAATGTGGATTATTCATTACTGATAAAAATTCCGGGATTCTCGGAAGAAAATATCATGTTCATCGTCGGCTTTGGATACGGCGGCCGACTGGAAAGAACTAAAATGCTGGCGAATGCCGATTCCAGGAAGAAATTTGTTCAGAGCATAAAGGTCGCCTATCAGCATTTTCCGGAATATTATCTGGCGCTTTTTGAAGTCAAAAGCATCGAACGAACCGGTTTTACCAATGAACTGAAATATTTTCACGCGATTGATCCCGATCTTTATCTCAAATGAATAATTGGTGCGCTGTCGAATAAACCACGACGTTTCTATTCGTTTTACAGGCTTGTCGAGATGCTTGACGGGACAAATTTATTTTTATTTTAATCAATTGTTTTTTCGTTTGTCTAATCAGGCATGTAAAATGATGGAGGAATTAGTGGCGGAGCGTTTGGGGCTTATAAAAATCACGGTTATTTTCAGCAATTATTCGTCTGTCTCAGAGTGATATTAATACTTCTACGCCGCCGGTTTTAAATATGAATATCAAAATGACTTTGTTAACCTGCTTGGCATTAAGCACTACTCTGCATGCCCAGGATATGGTATTTATCCATGCATCTGACAACGTCACGGACGGGGCTTTAATCTCCGAAATCAGGGGAGTGACTATCAGCAGCGACAGCGCCTTTCTCAATTTTGACGCCGGAGACACGGTTATTCAATATGCAATGGCTCAAATTGACAGTATCTCGTTCGGTGAAAGCATCGATACGGTTTATATTAATTATAATGGTTCATCCGCTTCCGTGCTCAATCCTCTGGCTTTCGAAGGCGTTTCGGTAGACGTCAATGGCGCCGCGGTCACAATCGACGCCGCCGAAGAAGCCTCCGGGATTAGCTATAAACTTTCCGGCACGACCACCAACGGTTCTTTTAAAATTTACAGCGAGAAGAAGTTTTCTCGGTTCATCACGTAAAAGTGTGGGTAGTCAAGAAATGAGTTGAAAAAGAGACATCC
>CAZNUN010000009.1:0-128591 GCA_964576275.1 uncultured bacterium
AACAAAATCAAAAGTATCAACTAATCACCCATACAAATCCGTGATGAACCATAATTAATTATTAAAAAATAGCAGAAAGGTATGTTATGAAGAATTATGATGTGATTGTAATTGGCGGCAGTGCCGCCGGGTTGACTGCCGCTCAGACGGTGCGCCGGCATTATCCCAATAAGTCCGTGTTAGTTATCCGTAAGGAAGAGAAGGTATTGATTCCCTGCGGAATCCCCTACATTTTTGGATCTTTGGCCGGCCCTAATGAGAATCTGATTCCGGACACTGCCTATGAAAGTATGAAAATAGATTTGCAAATCGGAGAAGTGGTCAATGTTGACCGGACTAAAAAAGTCGTTGAAACAAACACAGAGTCATTTGGTTATCAGAAACTGATTCTGGGAACCGGCAGTTATCCGGCGATGCCGCCGATTCCGGGATATGACAAGAAGGGCGTGTATGCTGTTTTGAAGGACATTCCCTATTTGACCGAATTACAGGAACATCTGAAAAAGGTAAAGAATGTGGTGGTCATTGGGGGCGGATTTATCGGTATTGAAATCAGCGACGAGATCAAGAAATCGGGCGTAGAGAATGTCAGTATAATCGAGATTGAAGGGCATTGTCTGTCGCAGTCATACGACGAGGAATTTTGCATTGAAATGGAAGAGAATCTGCGTTCGCGGGGCGTGAAAATCCATACCGGCTCCAAAGTGGTTTCCATTGATGGCGGAAATCAGGTGGAGAGCGTGACTCTTTCTTCGGGTGTTAAAATACCGGCCGAATTGGTGGTGCTGGGAATCGGAGCGGTCGCCAATGTGGATTTGGCGAAGAAAATCGGATTGCGGATCGGCCTGACCGGAGGAATCGTAGTGGACCGGGCGATGCGGACCAGCGATCCGGATATTTTCGCCTGCGGTGATTGCGCTGAGAAAGTATCTTTCTTCGGAGGAAAATCATCAGCCCTGCGACTCGCATCAATCGCCACCTTAGAGGCTCGGGTGGCGGGCGCCAATCTGTTTGGCATTAAGCGGGAAACTCCGGGAACGATCGGCGTTTGGGGCACAGCGGTCGGCGCTCTGGCTTTGGGTACTGCCGGATTGACAGAGAAAATGGCCCGGGCTCACGGTTACAATGTCATCAGTGCCGTGAACGACAGCATCAATCGTCATCCTGGAAAACTCCCCGGTGCCGCAAAGATCAAGATCAAATTGGTTTTTGAGGAGAATTCGGGCGTTTTACTGGGAGGACAGGTACGCGGTGACGCCAGCACCGGCGAAATCATGAATGCCATTTCAGCCTGTGTGCAGAATCGGATGACGGCAGAACAGATTGCCATGTTTCAGTCGGGAACCCATCCGCTGATCACGGCCTCGCCGATCGCCTACGGTCTTGTCAATGCGGCCGAAGCTGCCATCAGTAAAATGGTAAAAATAAAGGAGTCCGCATGAGTCGTCTGCTGTTTATTGATGATGATCTCGATTTCCTGGAGGTCATGACCCTGTTTTTCGAAAAAAACGGTTACACCGTTCAAACCGCTTCCAAGCCGGAAGAAGGGTTGAAGATAATTAAAACCCAGCCGCCGGATTTAGTGGTATTGGATGTCATGATGCCATCGGAGTTCGAAGGCTTTGAACTAGCCCGGAAGATACGCGAAGATCTGCAGTTAACTGAATTGCCGATCATCATTTTATCTTGTATCCATGAGCGTAAACAGGTATCCTATCGTTTCGCGCCGGATAAAGACTACCTGCCGGTGGAGGTTTTCCTCGATAAACCCGTCAGTCCCGGAAATTTACTGGAAAAAGTCGAAAGCCTGCTTAGCAATCGGCGTGAATCTCCCGAGCAGGATCTGTAAGCAAATAGTAAAATAGAATAATTAGAGATGAGAAAAAAATGAAAATAGCAATTCCTCTTACGAACGGGGTTCTCTCCTCGCACTTTGGACACTGTGAAGAATTTATTGTTTATGAAGTAGATAATGACAAAGTCATTAACTCGGAACGCCATACCCCGCCGGCCCATGAGCCGGGAGTTTTTCCGCGCTGGCTGCACGAGTTAGGAGTCAATGTCGTTATCGCCGGCGGTTTGGGTAACCGCGCCCAGAGTCTGTTTCATCAAAACTGTATTAACGTTTATTATGGCGTCACGATTCCCAATCCGGATGAGATCGTCAAAATTTATCTTGCCGGTAAACTGGAAAGCGGCGTCAATCTCTGTGATCATTAAAAAATGAGAGAGCCTGCGAATGATATTTTTTCGCAGGAATTTTTATAAGCAACCGCTAATGATTCTGAGCATGCTTTCTACATACCCCGGTTTATTTAAAGTTGAGACTTTATGGTAGGTTTCAATCTTAAAATATAGTCGCTTTTAGGTCGCCGATCATAGTCTCGATCAGTATTGGGGGACAGTAGCCGGGATGGGAAAAAAAATAAAATCGGGGACTTAAGTTTTCATCTCATTTCATGAATTGATCACAATAATTGGAATGGTGATGGATTCAGCGAACGGAGGGAAACCTACAACGAATTCATGGGATTCAAGTGGTATTACCAGCCTTTTAATAATGCGGAGCTATTAGCCTCTTTTCATCGCGTTCACGAAGAACGGCGAGGAGGAAATAAATTTGAATTACCGCCGCATGAGGCTGATATTGCCGAATGGATTGAGCATTGGCGCTCGGGTGGTACCCTGCGTTGGTCGCACCGTCCAGTGGCGCTCTTCGATTATCGTTTTTTCTATTCCTTTTCGCTGGAGAACCGTGAATCTTACTATGGAGGCGGTAATACCCTCCAGGATACCCTTGAAGCCCTTTCTTTCTACGGGAGAACTGATAATCCTTTGCATATTGCCGGTTTTCAGGCGAATTACCGAGTATCAAGTCACCTTTTAACATCCGGCCTGCAATATAGCTGTGATCAACTTGAAGATAAAACCGCCGCCGAGACAGTTTATTATATAGATGAAAACTATACGAACTGGGGCGTGTTTCTTCAGGATGATCTGCATTTGGGAAGTTCCGAGCAGGTTGAAATCGTCGCCGGAGTTCGTTTGGATAAACACTCAGAATTAAAACATTGGATTTACAGCCCACGTGTCAATACTAAAATTAAGATTGGCAAAGCAGTCGCCTTACGGACAGCCTACACGACCGGTTTTAAACCGCCGCAAACCTATGATGAGGACCTGCATCTGGGCGGTCTGGAAGGTGATCAGCGGGTTATACGCAATTCAGAAAATCTCAGGGAAGAGCGTAGTCATTCCTTCAGCAGTGGATTGGAATACTTGGGCTATCTCAATACCATTCCAACGATGTTATCATTAACCGCTTTCTATACCCGGTTGACAGAATCATTCACCGAGCAATTCGTTGAAAAAGCAGGCAGTATTGAATACTGGGAAAGAATCAACAGTGACGGTGCCGAGATCAAAGGGATAGAGGTTGATCTTGGTATAAGACCTCTGCAGGGTTTTGAACTCAGGGGCGGTGTAACCTATAAAAGAAGTCAGTATGATAGTCCACACGAAGATTTTGGAACGAATAATTTCTTAAGAACTCCCAATCTGACTGGAAATCTACGCTTGTCACTTGATTTAAGTAACCGCATCGCTGTTTACTTGCATGGAGATTACTTCGGGGCAGCAGATGTGCCGCATGAGGTTGTAGTGGAAGGTCAGGATGAACCGGACTTGTTGCTTGTTGAGAGCCAGCAATATTTTCAGGCGGACCTGGGACTTAGCTGGAAAATACCTTGTGATAATGGCTTGTATATTAAGCTGCATACCGGTGTGAGAAATTTATTCGATGCTTATCAAGAAGATTTGGATCGCGGCGTGAACAGAGATCCGGCCTATGTTTATGGGCCTTCCCGACCGCGGAGCTTCTTTTTGGGAATCGAAACCGCTTTCTGACAGGGAGGAATCCATAATCAGTAGTTAACCGGAGTTTACTTCTACCGCAACGGAATAGAGCCGCCTTAAAGTCGCGCTTAAGGGTTGGTTCTGATCCGTTGCTTTTATTTTTATGACATGAGGGGTGGAGGTATTATACAGTTTCTGTCTGATAAATATTTATACTGAGTCTGACAGAAAAACCTCCCCGAAGGAGTCAGACAATTATATATATTTATTCTCTTTACCAACAGTAATGTTTTAAAAATCCCGCGATATAAAGCATACTGTTAGAGATAATCCAAATTAGAGTTTGCATAATTGAAATAGAACCATAATTCTATTAAACACAGTAATAAATAGCAACTTTATTTAAGTTCGACCCCTATGAAGAGAATATTATAAGATGTATAGAAAGTATTTTTCCCACCTTTCAGTAATCAAATAAAATTGTCTATCGAAAATTATCCTTGACATTGCTTTTAGGGTTGTTTACATTATTACAAGAAATAGAGAAAGGTAAAAATTAGTTACGAGCGGACATTTCAAATCAGAGATACCAACTAGGAACAGGGGAAATCTGGTTTTGAACTTTAGGTGGGTTGTTGTTTTGTTGTAACAAAATAAAAGTTGAAAAAAATATTCAGGAGGTTGTATGTGTGTAAAGAAATATGTTCCGTTGTTAGTAGTAGTAATAATTTTTTTAGTTTATGGCTTATCCCGTGCTTATGCCAGCAATGTAGTGATTGAGACATTCAACAGTTATGAGAATACTGCCGATTTAACAGGAGCCTGGCAAATATCGGGCGATATATCTAAAAGTATGGATTTAGAAACTGATGCGACTGGATTGATTGCTCCGGGTACAAAATATCTAAAATACATTTATAATGGTTCTGGCAATGGAATAATTGAACGCATTCCGACTGACGCAACCTTTTTCCCATTAAATATAACTGAAGCGGAAGCCGGATTGCAGTTTTATCTAAAAGGCGACGGGACGAACAATAAAATTCAGTTTCGGTGTTATCAACTATTTAGTGATAATACTGAAGCGGTCTGGGGTTCTCAATTAGTCTCTCTAAAAGATTCAACCTGGCATATTATACGAATTCCCTTTGAACTGGATGCTACTGAGACAAATGGATTTCATTTGATCTCTACTACCGGATCGGTAGCGGGGACTGAAGTTGACTTGGAAAATTGTCTGTCGCATATTGGTAAATTTCAAATATACCTGGATAATACGGATGTCGCTGCCACCGGTGATCACGCAATCTATTTGGATGAATTCAAGGCTGTGGATTTTTTTCCACCGAGTGCACCAATCCAGGTATGTCTGGAAGATTTTGAAAGCTATCCAAATACAGATATATACAAGACCGCCTGGCAGGCTTTTGGTTATCCCACTCGGGATTATGAATTACGTCAGAATGAAAAATCTCCTGAAGGTTACCGAAATGCTTATTGGTTGTACAACGCAGATGAAACCACGACATGGGGAATGGCATTCAGAACGCGAGCGGGAGTAATTGCCAATTTAGATATTTCTTCGACAAAGGATGGTGGCATTCAATTTTTAATAAAGGGTGATGGAACAGACAATAAATTTGTTTTCCGCTTTACCGATACAGAAAATAATTACTGGGTTTCTTATGGCATTCCTCTCCAAGATACCACCTGGCACTGGGCTACAGTACCCTTTATTGTAGATGAAAATAAAGGATTCCGCTGGTGTGGTAATAGTCCGGATTCTACTTACTGGGGCCCGATCATTGGAACGGTAGACGAGTTGATGGTTAGTTTGACTAAAGTGAATGAAATTCGGTTTGATATCAGAAGTCCTGCCATTGATGGAATTTATCGCTCTCTGGAGCTCGATGCGATATATGCAGTCAGTGAGTTGCCTCCGAATGCTCCAATTGCAGTGGACGACTTCGAAAGCTATACGGATTCTGATGACTTAAAGTTGAGCTGGAATCAATTTGGACTCGGTAGTACATCTTTGGAATTGACTAATGAAACTGCAGCTTCAGGTGTTCAAGCCATGAAGGTTAGTTATAACGGCATTAATGGTTATACTGCCGTGAGAAAAAGAAATATTCTGCCGGCTCTTGACTTTTCAGAACAGGAAAAGGGCGTTCAATTCTGGATAAAAGGCGACGGTAGTGAAAATTATCTGACATTTCGTTTGCAAAACGGCAATGAGATGTGGGAAAGTTACCAAATAGCTCTGGATAATACCGAATGGAAGCACTGGGCGGTTCAATTTAAGGCCGATACCATAAAAGGGTTTAGGTATTTGGGTAATAATCCAGATAATCCCGTTTGGTCAACCGATATCGGAACAACCGAGCAGCTTTATGGAGACTTGGTTAATATAGATCAGGTGCGTTTTTATGTCCGTAATCCGAAAGTCATAGACAATACTTATTCATTTATTATTGATAAAATTGAAGGGGTTGATGAGTTTGATGATAATATCATTTATTCGGGAATAATCACTGATCAGCCTAAGCGATTTCCAGCTGAATTTAGTCTGAAACAAAACCATCCTAATCCTTTTAATCCGGTCACGACCTTGGAATATACAATTGGTCAGCCTGGTTTTGTTATTCTCTCGATCTACAATTTATTGGGTCAGCATGTGAAAACGTTGGTTAATTCTCATCAATCCCTTGGAACATATCGGGTAACATTAGATGCCTCAGGCCTTGCGAGTGGTATATATATCTATTCCCTGCAGGTAAAAGATGCCTATGGTTCCAGCATGTTCGTACAAAAGAAAAAGATGATACTTCTGAAATAACGGTGATATACACGCTGGTTTGCGTTTTGAAAGTACGAAACATACTTTGCTCAATTATAGACTGTGATTATGAAAAAATGTAATGGGGATTTCTGTTAAAACAGCAGATGTGCCAACGACTAATTAACAGAAATTCCCCATTACATTGAAAAATGTTCCCAAAAATTGCATGTGAATTGACATTGATTGAATGACGCCACTAAAAGGGAGTTAAAGAATGATCCATATTACACAAGGATTATTAGTATGAAAATAGATAAACTAAAAAATGAAGTGCTTTTAAATTCGAAAACCTGTCGCAGATTGTCATCGTATATAATTAGTGGGCTTATTTTATTGGCTATAGGTAGTTTGCGAGCTGGCAATACCGGTAAAATAAACGGGGTGGTCTCTGACGCCAGGACCAACAGCCCTCTCCTAGGGGTTAATATAATAGTAGAAGGGACATCTTTCGGAGCCTCGACGGATGCGGATGGGGTATATATTATAATCGGTGTACCACCTGGTCGCTATTCATTGAAAGCCTCCTATATCGGTTATCAGGAAGTAATACAAAGAGATGTGCAAGTTGTAATTGATCGTACTATACAGATTCCCTTTCAGATGCAGCAGACGTCTTTGCAGTCTGGCGACAGTGTTGTAGTCATTGCCAAAAGGAATGTCGTTTCCCTTGATATATCTTCAAGTAAAAGAGATATTTATCTGGACGATATTGAAAAGGTGTCAGTCAGCAACTTCAATAACATATTAAATCTGCAACCGGGAACCATTTTTCATGTGGTGACTTCTGATGCTAAAGAGGAAATCGGTAACGAGTTATCAATTAGGGGTGGCACGGGAGTTGGTATTTTCGTTGATGGTATGAACATTTCAGAGTCCATTAACAGCGGTTCAACGACTAATTTTAATCTTAGCGCCTTGCAGGCCTCAGAAATACTTACTGGGGGCTTCAATGCCGAATATGGTAATATTCGTTCTGGTATCATTAATGTGGTCACCAAAGAAGGGAGTAGTGATTATCACTTTAATATTGATTTAAAGAGAAGTAGTACGGGTAGAAAGCATTTCGGCCCTTCAATATATGACACTGACACGGCTCCGGAGTGGCAGATGTACGGTACAGAAGCAGCATTAGTCGGAGCGGACGGAGTTTTGGATGTTGGCAACCCGGATAGTTACTGGGAAAAATGGGCTGCGTCCAGTGAAGTTAATACCTATGGATTTACTCCTGAACAGGCCCAGGAAGTCTGGAAATATCAGCATCGTCCGCGTAAATACGGCCATAAACCTGATTATATCATTGACGGCAGCTTCGGGGGGCCGATATTGTCAAAAAATATTAATTTTTTTAATAGCTTGCGTTATGAATATAATATGTTCTCTGTGCCACTGTCCCGGGATCATTTCGAAGATATTAACTGGTTTTGGAAGATTACCCTTCGTCCGATTGAATCAATGAAGATCAACATTCAGGGGAATTACCAGGAAAATTTATCATCTACAACCTATAATACTTCTCATGTTTCAGTGGCAACCACAGAGCAAGCGGTGTTCAGCATGCAATATCCACTTACGAAGTATTATGATGCTATGCGCTCAATTGCGGATAGATACCGTAATCAACTGGGTTTAAATATTTCTCATATCCTGACGTCCAAGACCTTTTATGATTTTAAGTTTTCTTATAATTTGCGCCGGTCTTATGTTAATCATGCCCCTGAGCGAGATAGTACCGCCGCCCTGGTGGTAGGAGATTATGAATTTGATTCGGCTGGTATGGGCGGATGGGTTCGGGCGGAAACAGTCGGCGATTTTGGGGGGCGCGAAAGTGATTTGGGAATAGATTCGACCGGTTTTTCATATATACTCGGCGGTCATGGAAAGGAAAGAGACTTTTCCCGGGAAGAGGTCTATAATGTTCGCTATGATTTCGTAAGTCAGGTTACCAATAAAAATCAAATTAAACTGGGTTTTGAAATAAACTATGACAAGATGCATCTGTTAACCGGGCTGGTACAATATTCGCCGCCAATGGTCAAAATGAATTCTTTCGATCGTGAACCCATAACGATCGCGATTTATGCCCAGGATAAAATTGAGTTCAGTAATATGATCGCCAATCTTGGATTGCGTTTTGATTATACGGATCGCAGCGGAACATATTATACCGATCATTTTTCGACTCTATATACAGTTGATAGTATTCTTTATGCGCCAACGGCGAACATCAAGCCCTATTACCGGATCAGTCCCCGTTTGGGCATTTCACATCCAATAAGCGACAGAAGCAAGTTGTTTTTTAACTATGGCCATTTTTATGATGAACCCAGCGTTAATCAATTATATGTTATGCGGCAGCGGGAAAGCGGTTATTATGATTATATACCCAATTCCAATCTGAAACCACAAAAAACAATTGCCTACGAGCTGGGTTTTGACCAGCAGGTCGGTCGGGCTTATCTGTTGCATTTTTCGGGTTTTTATCGTGACATTACCGATCAAATCAAGTCGGTCACGTATGTAAATGATCTGGGAACAAGTTATTACAGCTACAATAATGATAATTACGAAGATATACGGGGCTTGGAAATCCTGCTTGAAAAAGCCATCGGCTCCTATTTCGTCGGCAGTATTAGTTATGATTATCTGGTTCGTTCATCGGGCAATGTCGGTTATTCGATTGTATATGAATCCTCCGAAAAAACTCCCGTCGAGAGTTCCCACACTCAATATGCCTATCCGAACTTCAATATTTTAATAAATATGACTTTTAAAACACCGTTTAATTTCTGTAGATATAAAATGCTGAATGATTGGAACTGGAACATAACCCATGAATATCGAGACGGTAAATATATAACCTGGAATCCGGAAAATCTCCCGGGTGTGGTTTACAATTATCATTGGCGGCCGCATATCAATACGAATACCCGTTTATCTAAAGTATTTAAGATAGGTAATGTATCAACGCAGTTATATCTGGAAGTGACAAATGTATTTAACCGGAAAGAGATGACGCCATATTTACGATCCTATCTGTTACCCAATTTGAAATTGTATACGGAGTATATGAACTCGTTGGAAGAAGGCGATCGGCCGGGTGATTATAAAAAGAGTTATATCAAACTGCCGGATTCCAAATATTTTCCGACTCAGCTGCTGTTCCTGAATCCGCGTCGGTTCTATGTTGGCATTCATGTTAATTTATAAGATGGAAGTATTATGAAACGATCCTGCATATTAGGTTTACAGCTTGGTTTATTATTTTGCAGTTATTCAGCATTATTAGGTCAGACCAGTCTGGAACACCATATTAATCATATTGCTGTCGAAGTTCCGGAGGATGGGGCTCTGCTTTATCGGGTGAGTGGTGTCCTGCAGGCAACCTGGCCGTTTGAGTCAAGATATTATACATCCAGTGGTCGCAAGAATTACCAGGAATCCTGGGGCGTATGGCTGGGTGTAAAGAATTTTACTGGTGTTGGTGATTCGGTTCCTGATTATGCGCATGTCGCCTGTGGCAATTTTTACAAAAATTCCAGTGATATTACTCCGATGAGTCTCCAAAAGAGCATAAAATACGCCTACCCAAGCGTTAAAATTTCCGACGGCGTGAATGTTCAGGGAGAAAACTTTGGTTCGGCCAAAGTCGTGTCTTCTTTGGCCTGCGATGAACAGATTACCAGTGTCTGGACAACTACTCTTGGTATAACCGTTCAGCTTAAGACCTACGCCTACACCAGCCAGGGTAATCTGGATTACATTATTTATGATTATACTTTTACGAACACCGGAAATATTGACAGCGACGCTTTGACTAGGGAATTGAAAAGTACGCTGGAAGATGTTTGGCTGGGACTCAGTTTTTCCACCGATATCAAACCCAGGTATGGTGGCAAAGACCAGGATGACTATTTTGCTTATTACGGCGTGGATTATGAAGATTGGATTAACGGTGACATCAGTGCCGATTCAGCCCGAATTCTTTATGTTTGGGACGGGCCGGATGGATATGGAACTTACGAGCCGGATCTAATAACGGCAGAACCGCAAAATCCCGGATACTATGCGGTAGGTATTTTACATGTTGACAGGCAGGCAGCTGACGATCTGGAGTCAGGGTCTTCTGACGATCCTGCGCAACCTAAAACTATTCAGGTAGCATCAGCCCTTGAGTCAAGCGCCAGCGCTCAGTATCAGAAAATGTCGTTAGGCGAGAAGAAGGATACCAGTGGATATGGCGCAGGAAATCATCTTCTTGCCTGTGGCCCGTACACAATGCCGGTCAACGAAGATGTCCGGATCGTTTTTGTACAGATAATAGCCGGTATATCGCGTTTTCAGGCTGAGGAACTTGGCTTAAAACTATTGTCAGGAGAAATCAGTCAGCAAGAATATGAAAGCATAATCGCCACCGGTAAGGATTCGGTTTTCACAGCGTTCAATGCCGCAAAAATTGCCTTTGCTAATCGCTACAATATACCTGATCCACCGCCGCCACCGGATTCCCTGCTGATTACCTCAGGAGTAGGAAAGGTGACTATTAAATGGTCGGCAAGCTCGGAGAGTGTTAAGGATCCTGATACCGGAGTTTTGGATTTTGCCGGTTATCGGATATACCGGGCAGCCATAACTCCGGAAAATCCCTGGGAGAAAATATTTGAATGCGGAGGCACGACCGGCGTACCTCTAACTTATAGTTTTGATGATTCTAATTTGGTCATGGGATTTAGTTATTATTATGCAGTAGCGGCGTATGATGACGGATCACAAAATTTTCTTAACCCGGGAATATCCCTTGAAAGTTCGCGCATGACCTCCTCAGCTTATCTGGAAGCTTCCAGCTCCTTAGAACCAGAAGATTCTTATGCTGATATTAAAAAGAATCTGCGGGTGGTGCCCAACCCTTACAATATCCGCTCACTTAACTATGGTGATCCAAATAATGCAAGCAGTATTGAGAATAATAAGATTCTTTTTGTCGGATTACCCAGTCAATGTAAAATTCGCATTTATACAGTGGCCGGCGATCTTGTCAAGGTGATAGACCATAACAATGGATTAGGATCTGAACCCTGGTATTTGATCTCTGATTCCCAGCAATATATCGTCAGCGGATTGTATATTGCCAGCATTGAGTCAGATTTGGGGAATGAAACAATTAAATTTGTGGTAATTAGATGAACAGATACAATATACACATTGAGAAAGCGGTGATCGGGCTGACCGTTTTAATGTTTTGCTTTTTAGAAAGTGCCTCCGGGATGAAAAAAGTTGCCCAGAGCGGGATGCAATATCTCAAAGTCGGAATTGATGCCCAAATGGTTGGACGCGGGGAAGCCGGTATATCATTAACCAATGGCATCCAGGCCGTCTTTTGGAATCCGGCCGGATTAGCAGAGATAAAAGGCAGGAGTGTCTTTTTTAGCCACAATTCTTGGATAGCTGATATAGCTATGGATGCAGTGGCTTATGGAATGGATCTGGGTAACTGGGGAGCGGTGGCTTTGAGCGCCGAGTGGGTTGATTACGGAGAATTGCTGGGAACTTCCGTCGGTCATACCATTGAGGAATCTTCAGAACAGGGCTATGTGGATGAAGGAACATTTCAACCTATCGATCTGGCCTTTGGCTTGGCATATGCCCGTAAAATTTCCAGCCAGTTTAGTATCGGCGGGCAAATCCGTTATCTCTATGAATATTATGGATCCAACATAATCGTTACAACCGATGGCGATGAAGTCTCGGTGGACAATCAGATCGGAACCCTGAGTTTTGATCTCGGAACCCGGTATCACACTGATTTTAAGAGTCTTGCATTCTCGATGACGATTCAGAATTTTTCTCCGGATATTAAATATCATTATGAGTCATTCAGTCCGCCGCTGATATTCAAGATCGGCGTTTCCATGGACCTGCTCGATTTAATCAATAATCCTTCGCGAAGCCAGCTATTGTTGGCGGTAGATGCCCTTCATCCGCGTGATTATTCCGAGAGGATAAATGTTGGCCTTGAATACGATTACCTGGGAATGTTCAAGCTGCGAAGCGGTTATCGCTACAACTACGACGAAGGTGATTTTACATTCGGCGGCGGTCTGCGTTATCCGCTCAGGAGCGGATTAGTCCTGCGGTGCGATATAAGTTATCTGATGATGCCAGCCGACCGCTTCGTTTCTCCGATGCAGATAACAGCCGGGGTTGATTTTTAGGGGGTAAATTTTGATATACTTAAAATCTCCGTTAAAATATAGCGTCAAATGGAGAAATAATTGATGAAATCAAAAATTGTTGTCGTCAAGGGGGGGAGTCAGACGAGCTTGAAACAGCATAATATTAATCTTGTTATGCGCAGTATTTATCAGGATGCGCCGATTACCAAGAAAGAGATTATGCTTAAAACCGGTCTGAGTTTCGCAAAAGTGAATTCCATTACCATGGACCTACTCTCGATCGGATTGATCACTGAGACCGGGAAGGCAGAATCCAATGGCGGGCGGCGCTCTGCTATTTACCAGATAAACCCGGATTATGGCTTTGTGATCGGCTGTGAATTGTCACATAAAAAAGTAACTACAATAATTGTTGATCTGAAGGCTAAAATTATCAGTCAGCATGCGACGGCTTTTGATATAAAACTCGGGAAGGAATCGCTGATTGCCAAGTTTCTTGATTCTATCCGTACCGAACTTGACATTTTGGTCAATTCAAAAAAGAAGGTTATCGGCATCGGCATTGCCGTGGCTGGCTTAGTCAATCCACAAACCGGCATGTCTACCCCCTTTCCGCATTTGGTGGACTGGGGGGATTTAGCCTTAAAGGAAATAGTTGAGAAGGAATTCGGGTACTATTGTTATATCGAAAACGTCGCCAATGCAGCTGCGCTCGCCGAACAACAATACAGTGAAAAGAACGGCGTTGATAATATCCTGGCCATCAATGTTGGCAGCGGGCTGGGAATGGGCATTATTCTGGACGGACGTCTGTATAAAGGAGCTACCGGAAGCGCGGGCGAACTGGGCCATATAACCGTTAATGAGAATGGACCGCTGTGCACATGTGGTAATGTCGGCTGTCTCGAAACTCTCGCCAGTACTACGGCTATTGTCATCCAGGCTAAAGAGATGCTTAAACGGCAGGTAGTGTCCAGACTATCAACTTTAGCCCAGGGCGATCCAGAGAAAATTGATTTCAAATTGATTTGCGAATCGGCTTTTCAGGGAGACAAACTGGCCTTTAGTTTGCTTGATGAGATGGGAAGAAACCTGGGTGAAGGGATTGTAACCCTGATTAACCTGCTCAATCCCAAGAAAATAATTATCGGTGGTGAGGTTTGCTATGCTAAGGATATTATTCTCGCGCCGATTATGAATGTTGTCCAGAGAAGGGCATTGGAAATTCCAAGAAAAGCGGCCGAAATTGTTTTCTCCAAAATCGGTAGCAATGCAGGTATTATCGGCGTGACGGTTCCGGTGACCGAGCACTTTTTTTCTGTGCTTCCCCGACAGGTTGCCGAGAATACCATTCAGACCCATTAAGTGGAGATTAACAGGGGTATTACAGAAATTATTATACTGGAAGATCAGAAAAAATATGGATAATTGCGTACGAATAGGAGTTATAGGAACAGGTCGTTTTGGAATCAATCATTTGATCTCATTTCGGCAACTGGAAGAATTCGACCACACCCGATTAGTAGCCTTATCGGATGTAAATCCGGAAAAGTGCCGCAAGTATGAAGAAGAATTTCATATTAGTGCCTATACCGATTACCGGGAAATGATTGATCGGGGAGATTTGACGGCTGTATCAATAGCCACACCTGATCATTTGCATGGTGATATTGCGCTATACGCCCTCGATCACGGATTGCATGTTTTTGTTGAAAAACCGATGGATATATTCAGTGACAGAAGCCTGAGAATAGTTGAACTTGCAAGGCAAAAAGGTCTCTTGCTTCAGGTAGATTACCATAAGCGTTATGATCCTTTTCATATGGAAATAAAGCAACTTACCGAGTTAAACAAATTCGGGAAATTCCTTTATGGCTATTGCTATATGGAAAACAAGATTTCGGTGCCTCAGGACTGGTTTCCGCAATGGGCGCCACACTCCTCGCCGGGATGGTTTCTCGGCTCAAATTTTATCGATTTAATCGGCTGGTTGATGAAGAGCGACGCCAAGATTGTTTATGCCACCGGTCAAAAAGAGAAATTAACCAAAATGGGCATTGACACCTTTGACAGTATTCAGGCTATTGTGACCTATTCTAATGACGCGGTTATTACTTACCACATGTCCTGGATTCTACCAACCCAATTTCCATCAATTACCAACCAGGGATTCAGACTGATCGGTTCTGAAGGGATTATTGAAGTGGATTCGCAGGATCGTGGTATGGATTCATGTTTTACTTCCGAGCCGATAATGAAAACACACAATTCGGGTTTCATTTACACGATTGAACAACAGGATGGCTCGAAACAGTACGCCGGATACGGAATCAAGAGTATTCAGCATTTTGCCGAAAATGTCAGGTTCCTGTCCAACGGAGCCAGTCTGGCGGATTTAAAGGGGCGCTATCCTTCCGGCGAGGAAGGTTATGAAGTAGTCAGAATTGTCGAATCAATTCACCAAAGCATCCAGACAGGAAAGGTTATTGAATTAAGATGAGTTTAGTTAATTAAAGGTTGGATGAATGAAAAGAGTTATTGTATTTTTTTTCTTTTCATTGATGATGTGTTTGGCGATAGGGCAGGGACAAACTTCCACGACACATTTGATCGTTTTTCATATTGATCTGAACTCGGTTTCTTTAAGGGAAGATTATATCAGGAAATGGCTAAGGAATGCTGCGGAGATGGGTTATAATGCCGTCCTTTGGGAAGTCGAAGATAAAATCCAATGGGAGACTTGCCCTGAGTGTGTTAATCCAGATGCATTTACCAAGGAGATATTTCGCACTTTGCTGGAGTACAGCCGAAACCTGGGACTTGAACCGATTCCGCTACTACAGACTATCGGACACGCAGAGTATGTATTGCGGCATGAAAAATATTTGACTTTCAGAGAAGATTCGGCTCGTTGCGACTGCTATTGTACCAGTAACCCGAAAGTGCGGAAATTCCTCAAGGCTTGGATTGCGGAATATTTGGATTTATTTGGTGAGGTCCGCTATTTTCATCTGGGCGGCGACGAAGCGTACAGGTTTGGCACCTGCCCGAAATGTTCAGCCCGGGTAGCGCAAGTCGGCGCCAATAAACTGTATACCGAGCATATCCGCGACATTGCCAAACCACTACTGAAGAAAGGAATTCGTCCGGGAATCTGGAGCGATATGATGCTCAAGAGCCCCGCGGAAATTTCGGTTGCACCCAAAGAATTTATTTTCTGGGACTGGAATTATTGGGATGGGGTAGATTCACCGATAAGTGTAATGGTTTGGAGCCTTGGCTCCCGGGTTCCGAGAGAGAAGATCACGGCGGAGATTATCGGGCAATTCCCGGAAATGATGGATAGCCTGGGAAATATTCGTCCATTTTATACAAGTGATTTTTTAAAAAATGCCGGATACGATGTAATTCTTTGCAGTTCATCAAGATGTTATGGAGATGGCGTTTTCGCCGGACAGCATGATTTACATACCAAGAACATCATCGGTGCCGCCCGGAAAGCAGCTCAGTGCGATCTGCTGGGAACCTGTGTGACTAGCTGGGCGGTCAGAATCCCGAACTTTGAAACTCAGCATCCATGGCTTTATCTGGGACCGCTTAGTATACAGAATCCACAGATGTCCCGACCTGATCTTTTGAATAAAGCCGCCGAAATTTTACTGGGAGTTCAGGATACAGTCTTTTTCAATGCGATTGCATTAATCGGGACGCCATTTTCCTTCGCAGCGGAGAGATCGACGGGCATCGGCTGGACCGGTATGAAGGATTCCCATCCGGCGCCCGAGGGTTATCTTCTGAATCTTGTCGAAAGCTGGAAAACCAGAAACAATGGTGAAACCTGGGAAAGAAATAAAGTCAACATTTTGAAA
The DNA here is from genome assembly GCA_964576275.1 of uncultured bacterium. Lineage (GTDB taxonomy): Bacteria > Fidelibacterota > UBA2242 > UBA2242 > UBA2242 > JAGNGI01. Next base: position 16,737 of record CAZNUN010000009.1, read on the forward strand.
GCCCTCGGGAATATCCAGTCCGGTACCGGTCTATTATACGATTTTATCCCGGATACTGAGGGCGGTTTTGATATGTTGAATGCCTGGTCTCGGGCGGCCTATTTTCAATATTGGCAGGCTGTAGTTGCCAATGAAATTGTGAGGACTGCCGATAATCAATCTACGCGGTCGAGTGCTGAAATGGTTGACTTGCTTAAATCCCTGAAACTTGAATATCAAGCCTGGGCGGAGACCTGGATGATGAAAATGGCAGCTGCGCAGAATGCCGGGCTGATTTACGATGCACTTATTAATTATTTTCAGAATTGTAATCATGAATGACGTTAAGAACCTGTTGATTATTGATACCATTACCCGGTTTTACTTCCGTGATGACGAGCCTGATTATTGTGAAAGGGGAAAATAATGTTACTCCAGAATGCCGATTATTTCGTAATCCTGATTTATGCTGTCTTGATGGCTGCCCTTGGTTTGTACGCCAAGAAGAAGGTCAGGAATGTCGAAGATTACTTTGCCGGCGGGCGGAATGTGCCCTGGTGGATGGCGGCGATCTCTCATCATATGTCGGGTTACAGCGCTTTTGCATTCGTAGGCCACGCTACGATTGCCTACGCGAGTGGATTTTCGATTTGGACATTTTTTGCAGTGCCGTTATTCATAGCGATGATCATTGGCGCCAAAGTGTGGGCTCCCAAATGGGTAAAACTTAAGGTCATAACGCCTGTCGAGTATTTGGAAAAGCGTTTTAATTTACCGACTCGCCAGGTATTTGCCTGGAGCGGGATCGGTATAAAATTTATTGATGAGGGCGTCAAATTATACTCCCTTTCAGTTATCGTTCACGTCGTCACCGGATTCCCGATGGAAGCCGTGATAATTGTGTGCGGTCTGGTCACTATTTTTTATTTATTGCTGGGCGGTTTGTGGGCCACTATGCTTACGGACTTTGCCCAATTTATCATTCAGTTTGGAGTTTCTTTGATTTTGGTGCCTTTGGTGCTGAAAGCAGTTGGGGGCTGGAATTCGATGTGGGATCAGCTTCCAGCCGGACACCGTTCTTTATTCAGTGACACTATTTCTCCCTGGTTTGTATTTGTTTATCTGATTGTCATTATCCTTAGTTACAACGGTGGTACATGGGGGCTGGCTCAGAGGTTTTATTCTATCGGCAAACCACGGGATGCGAGGAAGGCCGCTATCCTGTCGGGCTTGTTATATCTCATTTACCCGATAGCCATATATATTCCGATCTGGTCTGCCCGTCTCGTCATCGGAGAGATCGCCAATCCGGAACATGCCTATGTTTTAATGGCGCAGAAATTTCTCAGCCAGGTCTCACCCGGTATGCTCGGTTTGTTTGTCAGTGCCATTTTTGCCGCCACCATGTCAATGATTGCGACCGATTTAAATTCTCTCGCGGCGGTTTTTACCAAAGATATTTTTCACCGGACTATCAAGCCTCAATCTACAGACCACCTGCTTTTACGCGTCGGTATGATTTCTACAATTATCCTGGGTTTTCTGACAATCGCGGCCGCTCTGATCACAATTCATATGGAAAACGCCTTTACTGCCATGGTTGAGTGGTACGCAGCCATTTTGGGGCCGGTTTCGATACCTTTATTGTTTGGGATGATTTATAAGAAAACCACCTGGCGGGGCGCAATCGCTTCCTGGGCGTCAGGATTTATAACTTTCGTTACTGTGAAATACGGCTATAAGGCTATAACAGGAGATGAAACCCCCTTTGCGCTTTATACCGGTCTGGAACTACTGGTTTCCTTCTCGGTTTTCTTTTTGGAAGGACTCATCATCAAACAAACGAGCGCCGAACAAGCTAATGTCGAAGAAATATTTGCAAGGTTAAAGGATTAATTAATACATAGAAAGTTGCGATGGACACTATCCGAATTGAAAACGGGAAAATTGTAACGCCAAATTCGTTGATTTCCGGCAATCTGGAAATAGAAGGCCACTTGATCACTTACATTGGGCCTGGTTCTTCTCTGAAACGTCCGGGAAAAATTATTGACGCGCAGGGTAAATTTATTCTTCCCGGTTTTATAGATATTCATACCAATGGAATAGCTGGCTTTGATTTAACCAATGGTGTTTACGATCTTACCTCAGGAAAATTTAATTCGGATGAAACTATATATCTTAATAGTCTTGACCGGGCATTATATAATTACGTAAAAACAGGAGCGACTGGAGTGTTGCTGACCAGCCTGGCTGCTCCTTTAGATCAATTAAAAAAAGTATTTCAGCTTATTAAGAAATATAAAGGCTCAGAAAAAGAGCAGCCATGGCGGTTCGTGCTAAAGGGTCTCTTTATTGAAGGGACGTTCATGAAACTGGCTGATTTCCGGGGCGCTCACAATCCTGAATATTTTAACGAACCTAATATCGGATTGTTTGACGATTTGCAGAAAGCCAGTGGTGGAAATATCAAGATCGTTAACGTTGTTCCGGAATGGGGTTCGGCCGGGATTAACCTAATAAGATATTTGACCGCGAGGAATATTATTTGCGCCGCTGGCCACACAGGAGCAACCGGTCGGCAATATGGAAAAGCTATTGAGAGCGGCTTAAAGCTGGCTGTCCATTTCTTAAACGGTCCTACAGGGTCTTCCAGTAAATCGTTTGACGGAGGCGGAGCCGTTGAAACTGTATTACGTTCAGATAAAATGTCGGTCGAAATAATCGTTGATGGTTACCATGTTGACAAAGCCTATGTCCGGGATACGATCAGGAGGAAAGGATTTGATAGGGTGGCGGCTATTACTGACAGCATGTTTGCCGCTCAAATGCCGGGATTGACCGATTTTGAGGTCGCCGGAATAAAAGGCAAAGTCGGAGATAATGGAGAGTATTTGCAGGTTGCTGGGCGAGAAAATGCTCTGTTCGGCAGTAAACTGACTATGGATAAGGCCTTTACTAATTTATTGAACTGGCTGACCGAACCAGTCAGGGGAATCTGGTACGCGGAGCATGAGAAACTGCCTTTTGAAGAGGCTCTGCTTAAAACGGCTATGATGTGCAGTTCCAATCCGGCCAGGATATTGGGTTTTGATAACAACCACAATGAAACCACCGGAAGTCTGGAAACTGGGAAAACAGCCGATGTCGTCATTGCGGATATTGTCAGGCAACGTTCGAGGTATCATCTTACTGTAGACACCGTAATTACCAGGGGTATTCCTGTGATTTAGTCGCTGTCCGGGAGTTTTTTTCGGGGAAATAACATGGGAGATAAGAATATCGAACAAACAATAAAAAAATCCGGAGAGCGATTGGTTTCGGTTGATGTCTTCCGGGGTATGACAATGGCCGGTATGATTCTGGTTATTAATCCGGGAAGTTGGAAATACATTTTTCCAGTACTTCGTCATGCCAGTTGGAATGGATGTACATTTGCTGATCTTATTTTCCCCTTTTTCCTGTTCATTGTCGGGATGTCAATTGTTCTGGCCTTATCACGGGTGATTGAGCAGGGCGCACCTACCCGGTCGTTGTATTTGAAAATACTAAAACGAACGGCAATCCTTTTTGCCCTGGGTATGTTTTTGAACAGTTTCCCAAAATTCGACCTGAATAATTTCCGTCTTATGGGAGTACTGCAACGCATTGCGCTCTGCTATTTGATAACTTCGGTAATTTTTCTGCACACAAAATTGCGTGGTCAGATAATCTGGACAGTCGCTCTGATGCTTTTATACTGGGCGCTGATGACGTGGATTCCGGTCCCGGGGGTCGGAGCCGGGTATTTTGAAAAAAATGCGAATTTTGCGACCTATTTTGATCGTTTTTTTCTTCAGGGATTGATGGGATCATACGAAAAGATCGGTGAACCGGAAGGCCTTGTCAGTACGCTTACCTCTTTGGTTACAACCCTGTGCGGCGTGCTAACAGCTCAGTTTATTAGGATGAAAAAAGATATTCGCACCAAGACACTGGCGCTGCTTGGATTGGGAATTGTATCGTCAGGAATGGGAAAAATCTGGGCGATATGGATGCCGATCAATAAGCATTTATGGACTGCATCTTATGTTTTATTGACAACCGGTTTGGCCTTGATAGTGTTTGCAATACTTTACTTTCTGGTAGATATAAAGAGATATAAAAAGGGATTCCAGCCTTTTCTGGTGTTTGGAACGAACGCCATAACGGTCTATGTCTTATCAATCTTGGTTGCCAGGCTGATCGGGATGCTGACCTTCACAACTAACAATGGGATGACGTATCATTTGCGATCCTGGCTGTACAAAAAAGCGCTGTCTCCATGGTTTGGGAATCTCACCGGCTCTTTAATCTGGGCGATGTTGTATATCCTGCTGTGGTATGGCATAATGCTAATATTTTATAAACGTAAGGTTTTTATCAAAATCTGATTGAACCTTTTTAACGAGCTGGAATTATCAGGAAATGAAAGTTGATCAATTGAACATTGAGATATATCAGGACCGGGATTTGATGGGACGGGCGGCGGCGCTGACGGTTGCAGATAAAATCAAGTCTCTCTTAACAAACCAGGAAAGAATCAGAATGATCTTCGCCGCTGCACCATCCCAAAATGAACTTCTGGATAATCTGGTAGCATTAGGCGGAATTGACTGGCGGAAAATTACCGCTTTTCATATGGATGAGTACATCGGACTGGACGCTCTGGCTCCGCAGCGTTTTGGTAATTATCTGAAAGGAAGAATCTTCGGAAGGGTTCCTTTTGGACGGGTTCATTACCTCAATCCTTCATCGGATAATCCTCAGGCGGAATGTGAACGTTATACGACCCTTTTGCATGAAGCGCCGGTTGACCTTATCTGTATGGGGATTGGAGAAAACGGCCACATCGCCTTTAACGATCCGCCGGTGGCTGATTTTTATGATCCGCGCAGTGTAAAGATTGTCGATCTGGATGAGGTCTGTCGGCAGCAACAGGTCAATGATGGTTGCTTTACGGCACTTGCAGAAGTTCCCAGGCAAGCCATTACCTTGACTGTGCCCATGCTTTTCTCCGGAAAACATCTGTTTATCGTTGTTCCGGGACCGACCAAGGCCAGGGCTGTCTACCGAACTTTAAATGCTGAAATTGGTCCGCATTGTCCTGCTACTATTTTGAGAACTCATCCCAGCGCTACACTGTATCTAGATTTTAAATCGGCTTCCCAATTAAACCTGAAAACCGAAGAGAATTAGTATGAATTTAAAAAACAATGCCTTGACAATGATGGTGATAATATCTTTGACGCTTACAGGATTGCTCGGCGGTCAGGACGACACATCATTGAATCTTATGCCGGTTCCAGCCAGAATCATGACCCTGGAGGGGAAATTCAGATTGGACCCGGAGTTTACAATCGGAATAAATGGCGTAACAGCCGGTCGCTCGGCTGACGGTTCAGTTCGGATGTTAAGGCGTTTAAGTGGCCGGACAGGGTTATTTTTCAGCCAGGGATTTCCGATCCTGAATGCCGACAATAAGACAGTTAGTTTACGAATAATAGTCAGACGAATTGGCCGCCCGGTTCTTAATGAGGACGAATCCTATACTTTACAGGTCACGCAGGATAAAATTGAACTTGTGGGCAATACCGACATCGGGGTTTTACGCGGTCTCGAAACCTTTTTGCAGCTGATTGCCTCCGACGATGAAGGATATTACTTACCAGCTGTAAAAATCGAAGATACGCCCCGCTTTCCCTGGCGCGGTTTAATGATTGATGCCTGTCGTCATTTTATGCCGGTGGAAGTTGTAAAAAGAAATATAGATGGCATGGCAGCCGTGAAGATGAATGTTCTGCACTGGCATCTGACGGAAGATCAGGGATTTCGGATCGAGTGCAAAGCCTTTCCAAAACTGCACGAAATGGGGTCAGACGGTTTGTATTACACTCAGGAACAAATCAAAGATATCGTAAAATACGCCGATTCTCGCGGCATCCGGGTGGTGCCGGAGTTTGATTTGCCCGGTCATGCGACCAGCTGGTTAGTCGGTTATCCGGAACTGGCTAGCGCGCCAGGCCCTTATCAAATCGAGAGAAATTGGGGAATTTTCGATCCGACCTTCGATCCGACCAACAAGCAGACCTATAAATTTCTGGAAAAGTTTTTCAGGGAAATGGCAACTCTTTTTCCCGATGAATACTGGCATATCGGCGGTGATGAGAATAATGGTCATCAATGGGATAATAATCCTCAAATTCAACAATTCATGGTAGATAACGGACTCACCAACAATCACTCTCTGCAAAATTATTTCAATGCCAATTTGGAAAAAATATTGGATAAACTGGGTAAAACAATGGTTGGCTGGTATACCGATGAACAGCCGGATTTGGGGAAAAAATACGTTATTCAGTCCTGGAAAGGTCGAGAATCGTTATACGAATCGGCCCGCAATGGTTATCGTTGCTTATTGTCGCATGGATTTTATATTGATTTGATTCAACCCACTGTTTACCATTATCAGAATGATCCGATACCGGCAGACTCGGTATTGACGGAGGCTGTGGCTCGGTTGATCCTGGGCGGCGAAGCGACTATGTGGGCTGAGTTTGTTGGGCCGGAGACGATTGATTCGCGGATTTGGCCCCGAACGGCCGCAATTGCCGAACGGCTTTGGTCACCAGTCAATGTCACGGATGTTGAGGATATGTTCCGACGTCTTGAAAAGATTAGTATTCAGATGGAAGAGCTGGGATTAACTCATGAAAAAAACTATGAAATGATGTTGCGTCGTCTGGCCAATAATAAGAATGTTGAAGCGCTCCGTGCATTGGTGGATGTAGTAGAACCGATGTATACCTATTCCCGCGATCATCCGCATGTTTTCAAGTCCTACTATCCGTTGACAAGAGTGGTGGATGCCGCCCGTCCCGATCCGCCGACGCCCAGAAGATTCGAGCGCCTGGTGAACGAATTTCTGGCCGCACAGGCGAATGATAGTTCATTGGCAACAACCATCACCAAATGGCTGACTCTCTGGCAAACCAATCATGAACGTTTGTTACCGGTGATCAATGGTTCGCCAATACTGAAAGAAATCGAGCCATTGTCGAGAAATCTGGCACAATGTGCAGGCGCAGGTTTGAAAGCACTTGATTATCTAAAGCAAGGAAATAGTCCCGGTCAGGAGTGGGTTGACACGCAGATGAAGCTCCTGAAATCTGCTGCGGCTCCCCGGGGAGAGGTAGAATTATTGATAATCAAACCGATCGAAAAATTGATTATGGCGATTGAATGATGCAATCAGCCAGATGATGATAATCTATTATGAAAGAATAGAGAGGAAAATATGTTAAAGAAATACTGTCTCGGACTTTTACTTATCGCGTCAATCGGTTATTCCGGTGACGATAGTAATCTAAAAAGCGCTTGTGCGGATACGATACGGATTCACCCCCTGGGGGATTCGATCACCCGTGGGAAGTCGGGCGATACCTATCGTTTTTACCTTAGGAAAAGGCTGAAGAATGAAATGAACGTTGAGGTTGACTTTGTCGGTTCCTGCCCGCACGCGCCCGACTCTCAAGCTGAGTGGGCGAACTACGCTGCTATGGCCGATAGTTTGGAAAACGATCTGGAGCATGATGGCTGGGGCGGTATAAAAATTCATGAACTCATCAATTCTTCTTCCAGTTCATCGTTTCCGGATTTTACTATTGAAGAATTAATAACGAATTATCCGGCAGATGTCATTTTGCTGATGATTGGGACCAACGACATCTATTTTTACTACAATGTAACGACTGCCCCGGTCAGAGCTGATACTCTGATCAAGAAAATATTGAAAACAACCAGTGCCCGTCTGATTGTTTCGAGCATCCCGCCAGTTTATTCATCAATCACGAACACACGAATTGTTACTTTTAATCATGCCCTGGATAGCATTGTAAACGTTTATCGTTCACGCGGTCATAATATTTCCTTTGTTGATAATTACTCGGGCATGGACCGTATTTATGATCTACTGACCGATTATGTTCACCCGAATAGCTCAGGCAATCGGAAAATCGCGGACGTATTCTACAATTCGATTAATTCTTATTACAATGCTATTGAAAAAAAATTGGATAAATCATCGGTTCCGAACAATTTCAAACTGTATCAGAACTATCCCAATCCGTTCAATAGCGACACGAATATCCGGTATCAGGTCACCAGCTCGGTGCATGTCAATCTGAAGGTATATAATATCCTGGGAGAAGAGATTATGACCTGTGTTTCAGGAATTCATTCGCCGGGTGAATATACTTATAATTTGCATTGCGGCGAATTGTCCAGCGGGATATATATCTATAAATTGTTGGCAGAAAATTTTACTGGCATCAGAAAATTTATGCTATTAAAGTAAAACTACTTCCATATCCTTGAAAAAATGAAAATAATTGGCTCGAACCGAATAGGATTATAAAAATGAAGAAATTATTGTCTACGGTATTAATAGTGAATTTCTGTTTAACCCTAATGGGATGTTCATCCGGGGGGCGTGAGCTTGATGAACGACCGGCCAATGAAAAGGAGTGGGGATTTAGACCCGCAGAAGGCGCTATTAGTAATGTGAACCCGCCCTCGTTTTCCTGGCGTCCACAAAAGGAGATAGTATCCTGGGAGCTGGAGGTCGGTCGCGGTCTAAATATGCAAAAAATCGAATATCGCACGGCGAATATTGATATGAATGTTCATTGTCCGGCAAGAGTTTTCCCTGCGGGAACCTATACGTGGCGTTATCGGGGTGTTGACAGCACCGGAACAAAAACCAAATGGAGTGTTCCGCGTACTTTTTCAATTGCCGTTGATGCCGTTGCCTTGCCAATGCCAGGCCGGGAAGAATTAATCAATCGAATTTCCAAGATTCATCCCCGATTATTCGTCAGACCGGAAGATTTACCCAAAATTCGGGAAGCCGTTAAAACTACTCAAAAAGCCGAATATGATTTGCTTATTAAGCGTTGTGAGGCTTTATTAAACAATCCACCATCGGGTGCAGAACCCCTAAAATATCCAGAAGGAATGGTACGCTACGGTTACGATTGGACTCGTCAGTGGTGGGGTAATCGTTTATATGTGATTGAAACTCTTGATGGAGCCGCTACGCTTGGATTTGCCTATCAGATCAGTGGCAATAAGCAATACGGTGAATTGGCTAAAGAAATCTTACTTAAGGCCGCTGAATGGGATCCTTACGGAGCTTCAGGTTATCGTTACAATGATGAAGCCGGCATGCCGTATATCTATCACTTTTCGAGGGCATATACCTATGTTTACGACTTATTGAGCGAAAAGGAAAGGAATATTTGTCGGAATGTCGCGGCTGTGCGTGGCAAACAGATGTACGAGCATTTATTTCCACGTCAGCTATGGGATGCCTATGTCAGTCATAACGCTCGAGCCTGGCATTTTCTGGGAGAAATGGCGCTTGCATTCATGGGCGAAGTCGAAGGGGCTGAGGACTGGCTTTGGTTCGCAATGAATGTCACCTACAATGTTTATCCGATTTGGTCTGACGATCAGGGCGGTTGGCACGAAGGATTTAGTTACTGGCATAGTTATATGGGGCGGTTTAAGTGGTGGGCGCTTGCTATTCGCTCGGCAATGAACGTTGATATTTTTAAGAAGCCGTTCTTTTCACAGGAAACCGGGTATTACGCCATGTATTTAATGCCTCCCGGTCGTGATGCAGCCGAATTTGGCGACGGTTCTATACGGGTCAGGGAAACCAATATTGTTCCGTTGTTTGGCGAAGGAACATTTTTAAGGGAACAAGCTGTTAATGCTGTTCCTCTAATGAGTCGTTTGGCCGCCGAATCAGGTAATTCACACTGGCAATGGTATGTGGAAAAAATGGGCGGACCGGTGGAAGAATCGGGGTATCTGGCACTGGCGCAACCATTGCCTAAAACGGTCGAATCCAAACCTCCGGTGGAGTTACCGAGTTCAAGATTATTTAAGGGAATCGGCCTGGCCTGTTTGAATACGACTTTATTGGATGCTAAAGACAATGTCCAGTTGATTTTTAAATCAAGTCCTATGGGAACTCAATCTCATGGTATCGAATCTAATAACACCTTTGCAATTTGGGCGTATGGTCAACGCATGTTAATACGAACCGGTCATTATTATATGTATGGATGCCCACATCACGACAACTGGGTATGGGACACACAATCCCAAAATAATATCACAGTAAATGGTAAGGGACAAGTACGCCACTCTCCGTTTTCCAAGGGGAAAATCATTGCGTTTAAAACTACCCCGACCATTGATTACGTTGTGGGTGAAGCCGGTTCAGCTTATCGGACTCAGGAAGGTGACAATGAGCGGCAATTCTTGAATCGTTTTACCCGGTCGGTGATATTCATTAAACCTGAGCTGTTCATAATTTATGACCGTTTGGAGGCTCCCGAACCATCAACCTTTGAGTATCGTCTGCATGCGATAAACAAATTTCATATGCCAGACCAGCAGAATATAAAAGCGATAAGTGATAATGTGATTTGTGACATTAATATTATGGTTCCGGAAAAGCTGAAATTATCTCAAACAGATCAGTACGATCCAAACCCATGGCCGCAAATAACCGTAAGAGATTGGCATCTGGTGGCTGCCACTAATGAAAAGTCAAGTGAACAGCAGTTTATTACTACTTACAGACTTCATGAAAAGAATCAGATCGTCCCGCAAGAAGCTGAGGTGACGGCAATCGAAGGTGGGTATCTGCTGAAAACAACGGTTACCGGCGGACAGGTCGTTGTTCTGTTGCCGCTAGATGATAAAAAGACCTTGCAAGGTGAAGGGCTGGAAACAACAGGCAATATTATTGTTCGTTATCAGAAAAATGATAAATCACCTGATGAAGTTGTCGAAATTGCTCAAAAAGAATGATTAATTTCCAGAAAAATAACAAAATCAATGGTAATTCTGTGTGGGAAATCCATTATGAATTTTATGATACTGTATTTCGTATAACAGCCCTCATCGGTTTGCTATTTTCTGCCGGGATGATATATAGATTGACCGGAGGTGCTGGCTGGGAAAAAGTCAGTGCTGGCACAGGCTTTGGCTTGTTTATGGCGGGCCTTTTTAGTTGTATTCTGGCTCCGGTTGGCTTGTTGTTAGACACAAACATAATTAAAACGGTCCACAATATAATTAGCAGATGATACGATAATGGTGTTCGATTGAAAAACTGTGTTACGGTGAAAATAGGCTTAATATGTTTAATTACAGTATTTAATGGATTGATTACAAATCATGTTTCTGCATCTGAATTGCCCCGTGGTAGAGCAATGTGGGTGTGGAATTCAGAAAATGTAATTAACGATATAATCAATGATGTGGGGGATAAACGAAAGACCCTTTATGACTTTTGTTCCAGTCCGCATGGCAATCCAGAAAACCGAATATCGGTTTTATTCTTGAATTGTAAAGAGGCGCTGTATAATAACCATTCTCAATTAAGAAATTTTTTATCTGATGCAACTGCTAGAGGGATTACTGTCGAATATTTGGATGGAGACCCGAGTTGGGCAACCTATAACCAGAGCATCGGTTTTGAAAGATTAAAGAAATTTATTGAATTCAATGCTACAGCGACATCTCCAGAAGAAATGTTGCAGGGTGTACAGTTTGATGTTGAGCCTTACCTTTTGAAGTCAAGTGGCGGATACCATCCTCCCTATTGGGATATAGATATGGATAGTGTATGGGCTCTGTATGTTGATTATATGGACAGTTGCAACAAAATTATAGATAGTTCCAACGCTGAAATATATTTTGGCATTGCTATCCCACGATGGTACGAAAATTATGTAGGGAACGATGGATTAAACCGGTTACAATCAGTTGTAGACTATGTAGCTATTATGGATTACAACGAGAAATCTTCGGTAATAATTAGAGATGCATCCAATGAAATCAACAACGCCACTTCATTGAATAAACGGATTTGGATCGGAGTTGAGACTAAGCAGGTTTCGCCGGAAACGGTATCCTTCTTTGAAGAGGGGGTTGATTATATGGAATCACAATTAAGCGAGGTGATCTTAGCCTATGGAGATTCGCTAGCCTTCTCTGGAATTGCAATCCATGCCTATCGCTATTACACTACTTTATCAACATCAGTAGCATTAAAAAATGAAATCGCTTCGGACTACGAAATTTCTTTATTGCAAAATGTCGAAAACCCTTTTCGTGTTGGCACAACGATCAAATATGTTTTACCAATGGCAATGCAAATAACTATTTCAATATATAATGTATTAGGACAAGAAGTAGTCACGCTCGTGGATGGCTTAAAACCGCAGGGATTAAACGAAGTTTTCTGGAATGCGGCGAATTTTCCTTCCGGTCTTTACTTTTATCAGATAAAAACCAATGATTATTCATCGATTAAAAAAATGCTTTTAGTTCGTTGAAAATGATATTCCCTTAAACCGAATTATATCTTGCTTCAGTGAAAAACACCTAATGTCAAAAAGGGCATAACAATACTGATGGAAAATACTTATTACAACATAAATAAAATTGCTTGACATTTGGCGTGATAATATCTATATTTATTACAAAAGTTGAATTATATATGAAGACTATATGAAAGAAATAAGTTATTGTTTGGAAAAACAAGCCGGCTTTATTGGATTTGCTTTGAAATTTGGCGTGAATACCACGGTTTGGTATGCATGAGCATTTTAAGGTATGGGAATACATATTATAAGAATTGTAATAAATGTTTTTAAATTTTAATATATTTTTAATTAGAAAAAATCAGTTCAAATCAGAATCGGTTTCTAAATGCAAAATAAACACTTTAGGAGGTTAATATGAAGAAGTATTTGTTACTATTAGTGGTTATTTGTTTTGCTCCATTTATGTTAATGGCGCAAAACATGTTAGCTAATCCAGGATTTGAAGATGTTGATGACGATTCTAGCTGGATAGTTTATACCCCAACGGGAACAAGTTATACAGTAGTTGATGACTCTGTCGGAGCGTATAGCGGAAGGTATTATGCAAAGATGACCAGTCTAGCAGGCGCGCAGATGTTAGTGTATCAGGCTGCCTATCCTGTTGAGCCTGGTAACGCCTACAAATTTAGTGCTTTCATTAAGGATGTATCGCCGACTGCTTTAACTGGCAGTTATGCTGCTTTAAAAATTTCGGCTAAGAGTAGCGGAGGTTCCACCTTCAAATATTGGCAGGAATATCAGGAGGGAGTTACCACTGAATGGAAAGAATTTTCGAGTATTAAGACAATGCCAGAAGGTACAGCATTTATTCAGGTAGTGTTTGTCATTCGTGGGGTGGCTGATGTGGATACGGCTTCATATGGTATTGATGATGCCAACCTCGAGCTCGTTTATGAAAAACCCGAATTAACGAAAGAATTAAACTGGTTTGAAAATCCCGGTTTTGAAGAAGGTGACGCAGACAGTAACAATATTCCGGATGGATGGCTCGGTGGCGGTCAGACAAAAGGGTCTATGGAAGTAGTAAAGGATAAGTATTCAGCGTTAAGGGGCGATTATTACGCTAAAGTGACGAGTATCGAAGGCAATTACTACCTACTCTATTATAAGACAATCCGGGCTAATCCCGGTGAAGTTTGGAAGTTGAGTGCCTTTATTAAGGACGTTTCGTCTTCCGATCCAGGTGGTAATTTCTGTGCATTGAAGATATCTGCAAAAAATTCTGCCAGCAGTACGATGTCCGCTGTAGAGGTATTTCAGGAAGTAACTACTTATTGGAAAGATTATTCGGTTGAATATACGATGCCGGAGAACACCTATTACCTTCAAGCTGTATTGGTTGTCAATGGAGATGACTATACGGCCGAAGCGTCCTATGCCTTTGATGATGTCCGACTGGAATTGGTTCAAGAACTGACCGTGAACACGGGCTTTGAGGATGGCGATACGGATGCCAACGGGGCGCCGGATGGTTGGATTATTTATGGTAAAGCCGCTCAGACCAGTTTTACACTCCATCAAGATTCTCTGGCGCATTATGGTGATTATTGGGTCGAAGCATCGGTTGATTCCGGTAACACATATTATCTCATTTATCTCGATCCGATTCCAACTGCACCTGGTGAAATCTGGAGCTGGAGAGCTTTTATCAAAAACACATCTCCCGATTCACTTGGTGATTACGTTTTTTTGAAGATGGCAGCAAAAAATTCGAGCCTTTCGACCTTTATGAATTACGAAGTCAGACAGGAAGGAGTAACCCGGGACTGGAAAGATTATGCAAACACCCAGGTGATGCCTGTTGGAACCGCTTATATGCAGCCATCACTCGTTGTCAAGAAATCGGCTTCTGATAGTTTGGATACTGATGTTGTTGTTTCGTATGGATTTGATGATATTCGTCTAATTAATTTGGGTTTCAGTGATATTACTGGGCCAGATGCACCTGGTTCTGTGACGGCGACCAGTGGAACGGACGATTATACAAATGAAATTACTTGGACTGATGTCGCCAGTGAGATCGGTGAGACCTATTCATTATATGCGAGCACCGAGCCGTTTACTAATGTAAGTGATGCAGGTGTTGAACTTTTAATGGATGGAATTGCTAAGGGAACACAGAACTATGTCCATTATTTACTCAATCCCTATGAGAATAAGGATGTAACTTATTATTATGCCGTGACTGCGACGGATACGGTTGACAATGTTAGTTTGCCGGGTTTTTCCTCCGAATTTACAAACACTGCAAAAGGAGTGGCCACTATTTCTACCATTGTCCCGATTAATTTCACAGCAGATGGTGTTATCTCTGAATGGGATACTCTGGGAGTGCAGCCTTTCGTGCTTACTCCAAGGACGGCTCACGTTGCATCCGGTGTGTTTACCGATGACGCTGATTTGACCTTAACCGGTTATCTGGGGGTTGATGACAATAATCTGTATGTTTCGATTAAAGTGATTGATGACGTTTACTGTTATAGTTCAACGGCTTCTTATTATAAAAACGACGTTGTTTTCTTGTATTTAGGATTATATGATCAGGTACGAAAACATATGTCTACCGAAAGAGGTGAAGAACCTGATTATCGGTTTAATTTGCTATCTGACTATTTACGCAACGTCAATGCAGGAACTGGTGCAGACACGTTATATACAAATGGCGATGAGAACTACTGTTTCCTGAATTCTGGAGAAGGTTATTATATCATCGAAGCCAAGATCCCGTTTGATGATATTTTACTGGGATTACAGGCAACTGATACCAGATTCCAACCGGCTCTTGGAATGAAAATAGCAATAGACATAGAAGTTTGCGATTCCGATGAAACCGGTTCCCGTCAAGGATTGCTTTCGTACTCACAAGAAAATGATGATACATCATGGAAAGGTCCACAATACTGGTCATACACCTGGATTGACGATTCAACGTTCGTGGTTGGAATTGATAAAGACAAGTCCAATTTGATCTATACATACGAACTTAATCAAAATTATCCCAATCCGTTTAACCCAACGACGCATATTTCATATTCGCTTGCTAAACCTTCAGATGTGAATATTGTTGTGTTCGATTTATTGGGTAAAGAGGTTGCCCGTCTGGTTCAGGAAAGACAAGATGTAGGCAAACATAATGTTATTTTTAATGCCAGAAATTTGTCTACCGGTCTCTACTTCTATCAGATAAAGGCCGGTGATTTTACCAAAACGAAGAAAATGATGATAATCAAGTAACCCATCCTGATCTCTCTTAACGGCAGCTTGTCATAAGAGATAGGCTGCCGTTTTTTATTATATAGCAGCAGTCCGCATAAAAACTATCTTCGAATAAAATAGAAGTCTACCGCCATTCATTTTAAGAAATGAAACCAAAGCCTAAAATTTTGGTTGACTTTTTAATTCTAAGGTTTTATATTCAAACGTTTCGATAATAATTATGAGAAGATATGAGCACCATAAAAGATATTGCTAAAAAGGCCGAAGTTTCGATCTCGACTATTTCTTTGGTTTTAAACAATAAGGGCTATGTAAAACCAGAGACGCGCCAGAAAATCATAGATACGATGAAAGATCTAAACTATAAACCTTCGCGCTCCGCCCGGAAATTGGCTACCCGTACGAATGGCAATATTGGCTTCATTATATGGGAAAGTCATTTTTACGAAGTGGAAATGTTCTACAGTCAGGTTTTTCTCGGAATGGAATACGCGGCGCGTAAAAGTGATAGTTATATTTTACTGACGACAGTCAAAGATAAGTTCGATCCAAAGACAGACCTGCCTCGTTTCCTGAAATATAATGACGTTGACGGGGTGGCGCTGGCCGGACGGGTGCCGCACAATCTGGTAGAATATTTGGATGCCGAGCGCATTCCTTTTGTATTGATTGACTATAGTATTCCGGGTAAACATTATAACTGTGTCCAGATTGACAATTATAATGGGGCTTACTCAGCAGTTCAACATTTGGTCGAATCCGGTCGCAAACGTATCGGCTTTGTAGGTGGAACGTTTTTCCATTCATCTATAAAAGAGCGTTATCGGGGTTATAAAGAATGCCTGGAAACGTTAGGGGTGATGGACAGCGATCAAATTGCAAAGTACACATATGTCGAAAACACGGAAACATCACCTTCAATCGGTGAAAAGGGAGTGACCAGTTTGTTGAAAAATGATCCATTCCCGGACGCGATTTTTTGCTGCAATGATTCGACCGCTATAGGAGTCATAAAAGAAATCCAAAAACGGCAGCTGAAAATACCGGATGATATTGCCGTAGTGGGGTTTGACGATATTCCCAACTCATCTTATTGCAGCCCGAAATTGACAACTGTTGGGGTTCCAAAATTGGTATTGGGAAAAGAGGCTTTTAATTTACTGAATGAAGTGATCGAGCATCCGCTGGATCCGCCCCAGACGCGTGTTATCACGACGACGCTTGTAAAACGTGAAAGTACCGGGGTCAGTGAAGCGGAAATATAAGGCAGAACAATCAGGTGAAAGAATCTGATTTATTCAGGGATCGTGAAAAGAATAAAATGTTTCTACTCGGGACAAATTATTGGCCGTCTTCGTCGGCTATAAATATGTGGACCGAATGGAATCCCGATGAATTGACAGACGATATTATCAGGATGAAAGGGCTGGGAATGAATTGTTGCCGGCCTTTTTTATTTATGCCAGATTTTTTGAATACAGACGGCTCCGTACAAACCATTGCCCTGGAACGTTTTCAATATTTTCTAAAAATATGTGAAGAGAACAAACTCGGCACTTTTCCGACTTTTATTGTCGGACATATGTCCGGTGAAGATTGGGGAATGCCATGGCTCAGGGGTTCCGAACTGATTAAAGACCGGTCTATCATCGAATTGACTAAATCTTATATTGCCACTGTCGTTCAAACCGGGAAAGGTTTTAAATATGTTCTGGGTTGGTTGTTGTCCAACGAGTTGCCGAATTTCATCGGCAGACAGGATCCGGCGATAGTAGCTGAATGGGTTGCGGAAATCATCCAAACTGTTCGGGCAATTGATCCGGAACGACCGGTCAGCGTCGGTGATGGCGCCTGGGCGCCAGAAATAATCGGCGAGCAGACCGGATTTCACTTGCGGAAACTGAATCCGATTCAGGATTTTGTCGGTCTGCATTTTTACCCACGCGGCATGAGCCCCTGGCATCACACCTTCACTGCAGCTTATCGCCTCCAAATGGCCAAAGTATGGAATAAGCCGGTTATTGTCGAGGAATTTGGGACTTCGACTACCCTGTGTTCCGAAGAAAATCAGGCCAATTATTATCGCACGGTTTTCTTTAGCGCATTGATTAATGGTGCCCGGGGGATGATCAACTGGTGTCTGAACGACTTTGATTTTAAGGACAAACGGCCATACTCTCATCATCTTTTCGAAGAGCGTTTTGGAATTATAAGAACCGATAAATCGCTAAAACCGGCCGCTTATGAATTTGAACGTTTCCATAAAATTTACACTGACTTGAATATTGGCGGTTTTAAGCAGATAGAATCCAATATCGGACTATTTATTCCATCCAATTATTATTACGATTATCCGTATCAGTTCAAGCCGGAAGTCGAAAGCGTATATGATTTTTATCTGGAGTGTTTTTCTTTATTAAAGCGCGCCAATCTGGATATAAGCATGATAGTCGAACCGGCTCAGGAACTCGAAAATGCAGGCTCTCTAACCCATGAGTTGAGCTTACAATCCGTTCCGGTACTATTTTTACCTCGCTTGAAATTCATGACCAAGTTTACCCGCACCGCTCTTGAAGAATATATTCGTGGTGGCGGAGTAGTATATTGTAGTTTTGCTAATGATAGTTGGGTAACGGATTGGGATAGATTATGCGGAGTCCAGACCGATTGCAAATTCGGGGTGCCGGATTTCCGGGAAACAGACAATCTGGAAATTACGGTCAGTTATGACTGGGGCGACTTTCGACAAGGTGAACGCTTTACTCTACCGTTATTCAATGATCAACCGGCATATGGTTATTGTCCGATAATTAGTACAACGGCTAAAATTCTTATGACGGATCAATTCGGAATGCCTTTTTTACTTGAGAACCGGATAGATAAAGGCAAGGTCTATTTCACACCTTATCCGCTGGAGGTGATTTCATTAAAAATCAATGATGAGACGATTAAAAGAAACATTGGCCGGATATTTCGAATGATTGCACATTTGAATCGGCCACAGCCGGAAATTTTAATAGAGAGCGATGGGCTGGAATCCGGAGTTTGGAAAAATGGCAATGAGCTACGTGTGATAATCCTGAATCATTCCTGGAGCGAACAGACCGGCTTGATAAGTTTGCGGGAATCAGCTGCCTCAGTGAAATCATCAATACCAATTATCAAGAAAAGTGAAAGTGTATTTCAACTGACCTTGCCGCGCAAGGAAGTAGCATATTTAAGTATTAAGTGACTTTAAGGTGTCAGGTGACTTTAATAAAAGAAACAAGAACATAGGAGGCAAAATGAAAAAGACCTGTTTGTTAATCTTAACAGTCGGACTGATTTTTTCAAGCTTAGCACTTGCAGATAATTTGATTGGTAATGCGAGTTTTGAGGATCAGAGTCCGGCATTTTGGAGTCCATTGAATGGGACCTTTGGGGGAGCGGTGAATGTTTCCTCTGCTGAGAAGTTTGCTGGATTTCACTCGTTTGTAATCACCAAGAGCGCCGCGAGTACGGATGTAATCGGTTGGGAGTCGGACAACAATGCGACCTTGTACTGGAATAATGCGGCGGCCGGGACATACGCTTTGGTGGGTCATTATAAGACTGTTGGAGTGAACACGAGTCCGGCCAACGATGATGCCAAGATAGGCGTCATTTATGAGTTTAAGAATGCATCTGGAGGAGAGTTAGCGACTGAGACGGTCTGGGTAGATCAGAGTGTGGCCGATAAAGATTGGTCGGATCTGACCGGAGTGGCGGTATTGACAGAGGCCCCGGCTTCGGTTGTAGTCAAGTTGATCATGGGCAAAGACGCGACAGGGACTGTATATTTTGATAATGTAGACTGCAATACGACAGACACCTGGACGATGGGCGTATTCAATGGTGGAGCAGAAGATGTGAACGGCTGGATGGACTGGTATGCGGGCAATGGTAGTTATGCGGTAGTGACCAATGCAGATGCGCATACGGGTGCATACTCGGTAGTGATGGAACAGCCGGACACCTGTTCGTCATTGAGTGAGTTGGTATATTATTCGAAGCCGTATCCGGTGGAAGCTGGTGAATGGTACCGGATCGGAGTATGGGTTAAGACGGAGAATGTGATCGATTCTTCGGAATATGAGCCGACCTACATCACGAAGGAGTATTTCAATGAGAGAGTAAATTTGTGTTACTTTTTTCATGGAGATGCGAATATTGAGACTGCCTGGGATAAGTTGCCGGGTGGTGACAAGTTTGTGTATGTAGATCAGAGAGATGCTAGCACCGGCTGGACTCATTATGTGGTAGCTGAACAGGCTCCGACAGGTGAAGAGGCAGCGACCGGTATATCGGTTCGGGCGCGATTCAATGACGCCGTGGTTGGTAAAGTCTTCTTCGATGACTTCAGCGTCGAGAAAATTATCGTCAGTGGTGATAATTTGATTGGTAATGCGAGTTTTGAGGATCAGAGTCCGGCATTTTGGAGTCCATTGAATGGGACCTTTGGGGGAGCGGTGAATGTTTCCTCTGCTGAGAAGTTTGCTGGATTTCACTCGTTTGTAATCACCAAGAGCGCCGCGAGTACGGATGTAATCGGTTGGGAGTCGGACAACAATGCGACCTTGTACTGGAATAATGCGGCGGCCGGGACATACGCTTTGGTGGGTCATTATAAGACTGTTGGAGTGAACACGAGTCCGGCCAACGATGATGCCAAGATAGGCGTCATTTATGAGTTTAAGAATGCATCTGGAGGAGAGTTAGCGACTGAGACGGTCTGGGTAGATCAGAGTGTGGCCGATAAAGATTGGTCGGATCTGACCGGAGTGGCGGTATTGACAGAGGCCCCGGCTTCGGTTGTAGTCAAGTTGATCATGGGCAAAGACGCGACAGGGACTGTATATTTTGATAATGTAGACTGCAATACGACAGACACCTGGACGATGGGCGTATTCAATGGTGGAGCAGAAGATGTGAACGGCTGGATGGACTGGTATGCGGGCAATGGTAGTTATGCGGTAGTGACCAATGCAGATGCGCATACGGGTGCATACTCGGTAGTGATGGAACAGCCGGACACCTGTTCGTCATTGAGTGAGTTGGTATATTATTCGAAGCCGTATCCGGTGGAAGCTGGTGAATGGTACCGGATCGGAGTATGGGTTAAGACGGAGAATGTGATCGATTCTTCGGAATATGAGCCGACCTACATCACGAAGGAGTATTTCAATGAGAGAGTAAATTTGTGTTACTTTTTTCATGGAGATGCGAATATTGAGACTGCCTGGGATAAGTTGCCGGGTGGTGACAAGTTTGTGTATGTAGATCAGAGAGATGCTAGCACCGGCTGGACTCATTATGTGGTAGCTGAACAGGCTCCGACAGGTGAAGAGGCAGCGACCGGTATATCGGTTCGGGCGCGATTCAATGACGCCGTGGTTGGTAAAGTCTTCTTCGATGACTTCAGCGTCGAGAAAATGATAGTCGCTCCGGGTTCGGGTATTATTACCGATAAAGGACCGGGAAATAATGTTCCTGCCAGATATGCGGTGATGGAAAACTATCCGAATCCATTCAACCCGGAAACAAGAATAGTATATTCTATCCCGCAATCCGGTAAGGTGAATCTAACGATTTACAATGTACTGGGGCAGAAGGTCCGTGAACTTACCAATACAGCTCAAAATGCTGGAACCCATGTAATGACCTGGGATGCCCGAAACGATTTTGGGGTCAATGTTCCGACCGGTATTTATATCGGCGTCTTAACGACAAACGGACAAAGAGTCACCCGCAAAATGGTTCTCGTGCGGTAATATTTATTGTCAAAATCCTCCGAGGGCTTATCCCGGCCTTCGGAGGATTTTAATTCGTAAAATGGGAAGGTTTTTATGAAGCGAATTCCATTTTTATTAATTATAAGTTTGTTGGTATTGTTTTCGCTTCTGGAAGCGGGCACAACCGGGAAAATAAGCGGACGGATTTCTGACAAATCTTCGGGCGATCCCCTGATCGGTGTTAACGTGGTACTGGAAGGCACTTCACAGGGAGCCGCTACTGACCTGGAGGGATATTTCTCGATTTTAAACGTATTACCCGGCGAATACTCCTTAAAAGCCAGTATCATCGGTTATCAAACCATGATTCAAAAGAACGTTCAGGTCTCTGTTGATCTGACAACTGCGATAAATTTTGAGATGAATTCGACTATCTTAGAGGGTGAAGAAGTAATTGTAATCGCCGAGATGCCGGTTGTTAAAAAAGATGTTACCTCGACGTCGTTCAGAGTCAGCTCGGAGCAGATTGGCCAGCTCCAGGTTCAGAATCTGAGCGAGATTGTCGAACTCCAGGCCGGAGTTGTTCAGGGACATTTCCGCGGCGGTCGGGCCGGAGAGGTCATGTATATCGTTGACGGCGTCCCGATGAACGATGCGTACGGCGGCGAAAGCCTGTTCGACGTCGAAAGCGAAATGATTCAGGAGGTTGAAGTTATCAGCGGCACATTTAACGCCGAATACGGCCAGGCGATGTCTGGTATCGTCAATATTGTGACCAAAGAGGGGCAGGAATATTATGCCGGTAAATTAACCTTATTCTGCGGCGATCACCTCAGCTCACACACTAAACAATTTATGAATATTGACAATGTTAATCCTCTTGCCAATACCAATCTTCAGTTCAATATCAGCGGCCCCATTCCCTTTGCCGGTAAAAAACTTTCTTTTTCGCTTTTAGGGCGTTCCTACTATAATGATGGTTGGATGTATGGGCGCCGGGTTTTTCGTCCGGGGGATTTTTCTTATTTTTCAGATGACCCAACTCAGCAAACAATTCAATCTACTGGCGACAGCGCCTTTGTTTCAATGAATTCTTCCGCGTTGCAAACTCTTCAGGGAAAAATTAGCCTGAAGCTTTTTCAAATGGATAAAATTAACTACACCGGTTTCTATGAAAATGAGAAGCACCGCAATTATGACCGGTTATTCAAATATAACCCTGACGGTAATTACCATTATGGAACTTCAAGTTATCAGAATTCACTGCAGTACACCCATATGTTTAATCAAAACACTTTTCTGACAGCGAATTATTCGAACTTTTTAACGTCCTATGAACAATATGTTTATAAAGATAAATACGATTCGCGTTATGTTCCGATTGATTACCTGAACGCCACCAATTCCAATGGTTATTCCACTGGCGGTATGCGCATGTGGCATCATTTTCGGGACAATCGGACGGAAATTGTCAAAGCCGATCTGCGAAGTCAGATGACTAAGCACCAGAATGTTGGCCTGGGAGTAAGTCTGAAAAAAGTCCACTTGAAATTACATGAATATCAGATTTACTTTGATGAAAATGATATTATCCGAATACCTTCAGATTCTTCCTGCTATAATAATTCCTATGAGCACATTCCGTATGAGATCGCCGCTTACCTTCAGGACAAAATTGAATTTGGGGAAATGATTATCAACCTGGGCTTGCGTTATGATTTTTTTAAACCGGATGGCGTTGTGCCGACCCAGTTTTACAACACGGTCGGAGCTACGAAACTCAAGGCGGAATCTTCCAGTCAGTTCAGTCCCCGGATCGGAATTGCTTATCCGATTTCCGATCAGGGAGTTATTCACTTCTCGTATGGCCATTTTTTCCAAATCCCGAATTATGAATATCTGTACGTCAATCCTGATTTTGAAGTTTCGCTGGTACAGTTGGAAGGCAGCGAACCACCCAGCAATGGTTTTAACGTCATGGGCAATGCCGAGTTAAAACCGGAGAAAACCGTTAGCTACGAGATCGGTTTGAAACAGGCCATAACCAGTGACCTGACTATTGATGTGACCGGATATAATAAGGATATTCGTGATCTGATCGGCCAGATAACCTTAACCGATATTTACGGTGGGAAATTCTGGCGTTATATCAATCGTGACTATGCCAATGTCAAAGGGGTAACACTGGCATTGGAGATGCGCGAAAAACCGGGCGGAGTCGGATTCTCAGTTGATTATACCTATCAATCTGCCACCGGAAATGCCTCCGATCCTCTGGACGAATCCAAGAACCAGGAGTCGGACCCGCCGATAGAATCCGAGAAAAAACGCCAGCCGCTTAACTGGGATCAGACCCATTCTTTGAATCTGACCGCCACAACCACTCAGCAGGGATTTCATGTCTGTCTGATCGGAAAGATTGGCAGCGGCACTCCCTATACGCGCGAGTCACTACATTATAATAACCGGATTCTGAATGGTGAACGCAAGCCCCTGACGATGACCTTTGATCTGAATCTGTCTAAAGATTTTCAGATGAAAAATATGATGGTCAGTCCGTTTATTAAAATCACAAATCTATTTGACAGATTGAATAATCTGGAAGTTTATTCCTCCAGCGGTTCGGCGGATTATAATTATGATGCCATCTATGAAAATTACCGCGGATATGGAACTCAGGAAGAATGGAATATTCAGCCCAATTATTATGACGAACCCCGCCATATAATCATTGGCTGCTCAATCAGCTTCGATCAGAAAAGGTAAATTCAAAATGAAGATATCAAATCTGCGTAAAAAAATATTTTCACTTGTATTGTTAATGATGATCGTCGCCTTTCTGGATGAATTAGCCTTCGCGCAAACTCCCGTCAGCCTGCGCGGCCATCGCCTTTATCGGCGCCGCGGTTTAATGAATGGGAATCTGGTTTCCACTTTATTCTGGAATTATTGTGAAGTCGGGGATTATCCGGATGAACCTTCCGGATGCTGGCCGAGCGCCGAACGACATTATCTGGATGACATTACGCTGATAGTATCGGTTCAGACCCAGAATCGGGAAGGCGAAACCATTTATCCGATGGAAACGCAATATCGTGAATTTGTGGATACTTCACCCGAAGGGATTCCCTGGGGTTTTGAACCCCAGCCTTTCTGGTTTAATATGGACGAGCAGTACAATACTTCACCAGCTATGAGCAACGATCCAAATACCTGGCCGGACTACTGGCCTGACAAAGATCTGAGTTGGAACGGCTACTGGAACGGTTATTTTGGCAAGGGAGTCCTGAACGCCGATCTGGAAACCGTCTTTGTCTTTGATGATAATCCTGACAAAGAGCCGAATACAAAGTGGAATTTTTACTGTGATGAACAGGATACTACCCGCGGTGGGATCGGATTGGTTGTCAAAGCCCGCGGTTTTCAATGGAGTCAGGTTCTGGCGGAAGATTGCATCTTCTGGCTGTATGACATAAAGAACGAATCCACTCATGACTATCCGCTGTCTTACTTTGCTCAGTATATTGACTGGGGAATTGGCGGCGTCGGAGGAGAGGTTCAAAATATCGGTGAATACGATACCGATCTCGATATTGCTTTTGCCTATGGCCCGCCCGGAGCGGTCGGAACACCTGGTAACTGGTACCCGATCGGATATGCCGGTTATGCCTTCCTGGAAAGTCCGGGTATTTCAAATGACTTAAAAGATAATGACAATGACGGTATAACCGACGAAGCGCGGGAAAGCGACGGTCCGGGTTATTATATCAGCGACTATCCCTATGGTTTCAGTGATGCCGATTGGAATAAATTTGTTCAAATGTATAATTACCCTCCCAGAGCGCACTGGTCAGCTGATGAAGATTGTGACTGGACTTCATATACAGATGTGAATGGCAACGGCGTCTGGGATTCCGACGAGCCTCTGAATGATGATTTGGGTAAGGATGGCATTGGGCCTTATGATTCCCAGTACACTTCTCCCGATGAGGGCGAGGGCGATGGATTTCCCACAGATCAGGAGCCGAATTATAACGCTACCGATCCGGATGAATCCGATCAGATCGGATTGACCGGATTTGAAATTTTCCCGACGCATACTTATGAGCTGACCAATGATGAAGAAAATTATCATGTGTTTGCCAAGGCTCCTCTGCCAATGGATCAGATTCTCCAGCCTAATAATCTCAGTATGTTTTTCTCATCCGGAGCGTTTCCCTTGCGGCAAGGTAATATCGAGCGCTACTCGATGGCTTTGTTATTCGGTGAGGACCGCGACGATCTGTTTAAAAATAAAAAAACCGTTCAGCAGATCTACAATTCGGATTATTCCTTTGCCAAACCACCCAATAAACCCCATCTGAAAGTATATCCGGGGGACCACGAGGTGACTCTGGTCTGGGACGATCTGGCTGAAAAATCCTACGATCCGTTTTTACAGGAATATGATTTTGAAGGTTATATGATCTATCGCGGCACCGAGCCTGATTTTCTGGAAAGCAAGGTCATAACAGATGCTTACGGCAACGCAACTTACCGTAAACCAGTTGCCCAGTTCGATTTGCAGGATGGCAGAAAGGGACCGCATCCGGTGGCGATTTACGGGGTGCAGTTTAACCTCGGTGATGATACTGGTTTAAAACACTCTTACACGGATACCGATGTCAGGAATGGCCAGACCTATTATTATGCTGTCGTTTCGTATGATTATGGATTGTATAATTACGGTACCAGCGGCGTCGAAGGCATTCAACCCTCGGAATGCTCATGCATAATCAACACCAATTCTCTCGGCCAGGTAACTTTTCTGGATGTCAACTGCGGCATAGCTGTCCCGCGTCCTGCCAGCGCCGGCTATATTGAACCGGGTCTCGAAGGTGATGTCGAACATGTCGGCCCGGGAACTGGTTCGATAGATATTGACATCGTTGAAAAATATAAAGTGCCGTCCGGATTGACAACTTATGAGATCGCTTTTCTGGAGGATTCCAAGTATCATACCGAAACTCGTCCTTATTATCAAATCCGGAACGTCGTCGCCGATACACTGGTGCTGGATTCGGCAATTGTGAGCACATACGGCCACGAAAGCTCAGTAATAGATGGTTTCGTAACTACGGTATATAATGATACCGACATCGTATTCGATGAAAGCAATAGTGGATTTTGTGCGGGTTCTTCGGATTATCTCCTGAAAGTGCGCCTGAATCCGGATAATGAAGATGTTGCGGGATACAGAATGAATCTGGATTTACCGGCTGATTTTCTGGTTACTTTTCATAATGATGTTTATAAAAATTCGCTTAAGCTCTGGAGCTATTATTCCTGCCCTTCAAATGTTGAAGTCTATAATCTTACCGATTCAATCGAGATGGATTATGCAATTATAGATAACGATAGCAGTTTGACCTATACTGACGGCGACGATATTGCTTTAATCGTTCCGGATGAAAGTTTTCCCTTAAAAAAATATACTTCCTGGATGATCCGGCTGAGTCCGGTGTTCGAAATTGATACAACCTGGATTGACGGGGTGCCCTATGCGGATACTACCTGGACGACCCTTGATCCGCCCGAACCGGGAGAACAACTGATAATCAAAATGAAAAAACCTTTTCGCGCCGGGGACGTTTTTCGCTTTACGATCCAGGGCGCCGATTCCAGTGACGCCTTGGCCAAATCGGAAATGGATGACATCTGCGTTGTGCCGAATCCGTATGTCGTTACGGCGTCCTGGGAACCGGCCAATACCTATAAATATGGCCGCGGCGAACGACGTTTGCACTTTTTTCACCTGCCGCGTCAATGTACGATCCGCATCTATAATCTGCGCGGGCATTTGATTGATATGATTGAACATAACAGCACGGCCGACGACGGAATGGAACCCTGGGACATCTTATCTAAAGAGGGCAATGAAATATCTTACGGGATATATATCTATCAGGTGGATGCTCCGGGCGTGGGAACCAAAATCGGAAAGTTTGCGCTGATTAAATGAGGGCATTACAAAAATTATTTAGCCGTCTATGGCTGAAGTTTGGGATGATCGGCATTTGGTTGGTGCTTTGCAGTTGCGGACGCGAGCCGAACGATACTGCGATTGCCCGGATTGGCGGTCGGATCATCACCGCAGAAGAATTTGTCTTTGCTTATGAAATGGCGCCCCGGATGCTAACCAGTTTGCCAAACGAACAAGCCCGGCAAATGGTTTTGGAGCAGCTGATTGACAAAACAATCTTAGCTCATCAGGCCGAAAAAGAACACCTGGATAATGACACTCTTTTGCAAAAAACGGTAGAACTGTACAAAAGGTTGGCCATTAACCGTGAACTGTATTTGAAGCATGTCCGCAAAATGGTCAAAGTCACCGAGGAAGAGGAACGCCGGGCTTTTGAATATTCCAAAATCAGGTTATATGTACGCCATTTCAGCACTGAACAACCCGACCTGGCCGAACAAGTGTCGTTAGGAATCGCTCAATTTGAGCATACGCCAATGTATACTGGGGGCCGTCAATCAAACCTGACGGAACATGGTTGGGTAGATTTAATCAGCTGGCGTGATGTTCCTCATGAGATTGCCGGCATTTTGTATCATTTACCGCTAAAGCAACTTTCAGAGCCATATTTCGATGGTTCGCGCTACCATGTATTTCAGGTGGTTGAGACCGAAAGAGAGGTTTTACTCCGTGAGAATGACTTCATGGCCAGCCGCGAGAGCCTCAGGGGGATTATCGCGAGACGTAAAGAACAAAAAATCGCTTCCGACTATGTTCAAAAAACCATGGCAAATCAAAACGTCATAATCAAAGCGGCTACGCTTAATCAACTAACTGAAGAATTTTGGCGAAACCGACCGACCGAGACAAACACCCCCGAACAATTCATAACCAACCGCGAAATTAATACCATTACGGATAAGAGCCGGGATTTTCTGAATAATCCAATCGCAACTTTTTCAGCCGGGCAGATGACCGTGGCTGATATTTTAATAAATTATAAAGTCAATCCGGTAAAAATTTCTTATAAAAGCAAAATGGCGGTCCGCGAAAGTTTAAAGAATGCCGTCGGAATGTACGTGCGTGACTGGGCGCTCTCTGAGCAAGGGCAAAAGGAAAAGCTGAACCGTAAACCTTCTGTAAAGACCGAGGAAAGGAGCCGTCGCGAATACCTGTTGATGCGTAAAATGCTGGCGCATTTAGGCCGGGAATTCTATGCACAAAATCCCGATACGAATGACTCTCAGGAACGCCTTGAGAAATATTTAGCCGATTATAAAACCAATTTGCGCAAAGACCAGAAAATCAACATTTACAGTGATAACCTACTGGCGGTTAGAACGACCGATGAAGGTTTGGCGCGCAAAATTGACTTTGTGGCCTTTCATACGCAATGAATGAGGCTATTATGAAGATATCAATTAGCAAAAAAGGATTAATACTAATTATACTGGTTGGTTCGATTGGACTGGCCGATTCCGGACGGTTAACTAATGTAGGTACGACTGCGGCGCCCTTCCTGGAAGTCGGAGTTGGGTCGCGCGCGATCGGAATGGGTGGCGCCTTTGTGGCGGTGGCCAATGATGTCTCGGCGCTTTACTGGAATCCAGCCGGCATCAGCCGGATTGCACGCCCGGAAGCCGTCTTTGAACGTATCGAGTGGTTGGCCGATATAAGTTTTAATTTTTTCGGCGCCGTCATACCGTTCGGTCGTTATGGAACAGCAGGTGTTTTTTTGAATGCAATGTCAGTGCCCAAAATGACGGTCCGTACTATCGATTTTCCCAACGGAACCGGCGAAATGTTCGACGCCTCCAGCTACGCGGTTGGCGTATCCTATTCTTTCGCTCTGACCGACCGTTTTTCAATCGGAGTGAATGGGAAATACATCGAGGAACGGATTTGGCATGAAAAAGCCCGCAGTATTGCGTTTGATATCGGTACATTCTATCAAACGAATTTTCGTAGTCTGCGGATCGGTGCCACAATCACAAACTTCGGCAACTCAATGTCCCTGGACGGCAGTGACCTGATCATTTATCATGATGCCGATCCGAGTATCGACGGCAATAATGATCGCATTATGGGAAAAATGATGACAGACGAGTGGCCTCTGCCCCTGAATATGCAATTCGGTATTGCCTACGATCTGCTTACGACCAAATTTATCCGTATGACGATCGCCGCCGACGCTTTCCACCCGATAAATAATAGTGAAAGTATCAATGCCGGAACCGAAATAGCCCTTCTTGATATGTTATTTGTTCGCGCCGGTTACCAGGCGATCGGTCAAACTAACACTGAAGAAGGCTTGACGCTGGGTGGAGGTCTGCGATATAAGTTATTTGGTCAATCTTACATCAAATTCGATTATGCTTTTGCCGATTTCGGACGCCTAAAAAATGTCAGCCGATACACCTTACGGTTGGATTTTTAAAGAAATAAGAGCCATAATTCTGGTTTTCTGCCGGAATTGTACCGGAAATTTGCTAAAATCCGGAGTAGAAATATGCAAAAACTGCCACTCAGCTGTTTAATTCTTGTCTTGAGTATGCTTACTGGCGCAAACGCGCAACAAATTGCCATTAACCGGGTCGAGCATATGCCCAATCTGCCATCGCCTTATTTAATGCGCAACTGGAAAGCGGTTGCAATTGGCTATGATAGTTTGGTTTTCGATCTCAATCGTACCGGACAATACCTGCCGCTGGTCTGGATTAATGAAAATACCGTGAATTACCCGGCACATTCCAGTTTTGGACTGCATACAGTCGTTGGGACGCCTTCTCCTGATAACGCTGAAGCTATTAATGCTATTCCGGCCGTTGTAGGAGCTACACTGGTCGGAATCGATAAGAGCAACCAGAACGGACATAACTGGGTGCTGGGTTGCGAAGAGTGGTTCAACCGGCGTCCGGATGAAAACGTTTACCTGAATAATTATGTCAGCCAGAGCGGCGACGACTGGTGGTACGCCGTTATGCCGAATGTGTTTTTCTATCAGCTTTATGATCTTTATCCCGGTACGGGTGATTTCGATTATCAACTGACCTCTGTGGCTAATCAATGGTTGCGAGCGGTCGTTGCAATGGGCGGCAGTGCCTCACCCTGGCACAAACCTTCAATGAACTATCGCGGCTGGTATCTCTCGACGATGAAGCCGTACACTTCCGGCGTGACCGAACCGGAAGCCGCCGGCGCAATCGCCTGGCTTTTGTATAACGCTTACGTAAAAACCGGTGAACCCAAATACCGTATCGGCGCCGAATGGTGTCTGGAGTTTCTTAATTCATATTCAGAAAATCCATCCTATGAGTTGCAATTGCCTTATGGCGTTTACGCCGCGGCCCGTATGAATGCCGAACTCGGTATGAACTTTGATATTGAAAAAATGGTGAACTGGTGCTTCGATCCGCAAGACAATGCCCGACAGTGGGGCGTGACAGTCGGCAAATGGGGCGACTACGATTGCTATGGATTGGTTGGCGAAGCCCTCAATGACGGTTACGCCTTTGCGATGAATGGTTTTGAAATGGCGGGCGCGTTGGTGCCGATGGTGCGCTATGACAGCCGTTTCGCCCGGGCGATCGGCAAATGGATGCTGAATCTGGCGAATGCTTCACGCCTGTTTTATACACCGTTTCTGCCGGACAGTCTGCAAGATGGAGAAGTGTGGGCTAAAGAGTATGATCCTGAAGGTTACATTGCCCACGAGTCAATGCGTGAATACGCCCCTTATACCGGGGTTAGTCCCTTCGCTACCGGCGACGCCATTTCTGGCGGCTGGGGCGCAACCAATTTTGCACTCTATGGTTCGTCGCACGTCGGCATTCTCGGCGGAATCATTGATACGACCAACGTCGCCGGTATCTTAAAACTCGATCTGCGCAAGACCGATTATTTCCAGAAAAATGCCTATCCGAGTTACCTTTTTTATAATCCTTTTGATGCAGTCAAATCAGTCACATTCAATGCCGGCGCTCAGACAGTCGATCTCTACGATGCCGTTAGCAAATCTTTCATAGCGACTGGCATTTCAGGGCAAACCAGCCTTAACGTTCCGGCTGACGGAGCGTTACTGATAGTCCTGGCGCCAGCCGGCGGAACCATTAGTTACAAAGAAGAAAAAATGTTGATCAATGATGTTGTCGTGGATTATCATTCCGGACAGACGGTTGCCAATTATGCGCCGCGGATCAAGGCGATTGCCAGTGATTCGACCGCCCTCAAAGCGGGACGAATCTATAAAATTTACTGTACCGCGACGGATCGCGACGCCGATGACCTGCATTATTCATGGAAAATCGGCGTGGTGGAAATCGGTATCGATTCTTCGGTAATTGAATTGACCACCCCGGGAAACGACACTACTTTGACAATTTATTGTCAGGTCAGTGATGGCATTAATCCGCCGATCGTTGATAGTGTCCAAATCCAGGTTTATACGGCGCAGAATCAGGCGCCGATTATTTCTGGTTTGACCGCTTCCACGCGCCGCATCGCACCGACAGATACGACGATTTTAAATTGTATTGCCTCAGATCCCGACGGCGATTCGCTGATATTTAATTGGTCGGCCGCATACGGGATACTGGAGAGTGACAGTGCGCAGGCAGTCTGGCAGGCGCCCGACTCGTCGGGTTATTTTTCAATAAAATGCACTGTAAGCGATCGGTTTGGCGGCGCGACCTCTGACAGTATTCTGATCGTTGTCGGCGATACATCCGGTCACGAAATCGGCGTACCAGTGGCATGTTATCCTTTTGCCGGGAATGCTGACGATTTGAGCGGACAGAACAATCACGGAACTATCAATGGCGCCGATCTGACCGCCAATCGTTTTGGCAATCCGAACTCTGCCTATTATTTTAACGGCACTTCGGACAATATCCGCGTGCCGAACAGCGTCAGCCTGAACTTCACCAAGGCGATCACAGTCAGTTTCTGGATGAAAGCCACGGAGCTCTACACCAGCCGCGAATCGTACCCGATTTCACACGGCAACTGGGAGAACCGCTGGAAGGTTTCCATTATCCCGCAAAAGAAAATTCGCTGGACAGTCAAAACCACTGCCGGAGTCAAAGATCTGGATTCCGATTTAAACGTAAATGTCGATCAGTGGTATCATGTCGTTGGATTATACGATGGCACTAATTTCGATCTATATGTTAATGGTGAACTAAGCAGTCACACAACCTTTTCCGGCGATATTTTGACGACCAATATTGACCTGATGATCGGGCAATGTCTGCCGGCGGTAAGTCAATACAATTTCAAGGGCGTGATTGATAATGTCCGCATATACGACTATGCTCTTTCGATGGATGAAATCAATAAACTCTATACCGAACCAAGCGCTATCCATCTCGAATT
The DNA here is from genome assembly GCA_964576275.1 of uncultured bacterium. Taxonomy (GTDB): domain Bacteria; phylum Fidelibacterota; class UBA2242; order UBA2242; family UBA2242; genus JAGNGI01. The sequence goes on from CAZNUN010000009.1 coordinate 49,544, forward strand.
GGAAAAAATGCCGACCGCTTTTGGTCTGTCTCAGAATTATCCCAATCCCTTCAATCCGGTCACCACGATCAAATACGATCTGCCGCAAACGGTTGCGGTAAAATTACAGGTTTTCGATCTGAGCGGGCGACTGGTGCAGACTCTGGTTGACGAGAACAAACCAGCAGGGCATTATACTACCATCTGGAATGCTAAAAACATGAGCTCGGGAATTTATCTCATTCGTCTGAATGCCGGAGATTTTACGGCGGTGAAGAAGTGCGTAAAATTGAAATGAAGGGGATTACCATAAATCTTTTAATGAGAACTAACAATGAATAATTCTCAAAAAATATCAAGAATTATGTATATCTTATTTTTCATATTAATTAGTCAGAATTTGTTGGCTCAAGATTGGGAAGAAGTTGAGATGCATTTTGCGGGCGGTGATTCAATTGAGAGAAAGTCTTGTTATGCGACAACATTTACTAATCAAGATACTGGATGGTTGTCAACTTGTTTGATTGAGAATAACGAGTCAGGTGGATTTGATTTTATTAGGAAAATATATCGCACCGAAGATGGTGGCGTTAACTGGTTTGTGAAATATATTAATAGGCAAAAACTAGATGTTAATACTTCTCAAGCCTATTCGCTATTTTCGATGGAGCCGGATTATTTTATAGCCATGTATAATGACAGTGTTGCCGGTGTGTTGATTTCCGAAGATGGCGGTGAGACTTGGATTAACAGGAAAATAGCCGATGAACATCTTTCTTCCCGTATATACAAGATTTATTTCTTTGATAAATTGAATGGAATCGCCTTTAATGAAGACCGCTGGTTAACAGTAGATGGTGGCTATTCTTGGGAAAAGAGTAATGATACGTTCGATAATAGGGCTCCTACTGATGTCTGTTTTTTTAATGATAGTTTGGGCTGGATGGTCAGCGGTGGTAATAAATATGCCACCGACTCCGGATATTTGGCAAATACAATTGATGGAGGGAGAACCTGGCAGTACCAAGATTCTTTTACTGTCATATTATCAGGAGTTGATTTTGTTGATTCATTAACAGGTTTTGCTGTCGGCACCGATTTTAGATTTTCCACGGCATTTATTTATTCAACGATTGACGGTGGAATTCACTGGGATATAAAGCAATTATATGGAGATGGGTATTATGAGGATATTGGCTTTCTGGATGAAAAGTACGGTTGGATATTGGCAAGTGGTGGAAGAATATTGAGGACTTGTGATGCCGGAGCGAATTGGGAATTACAAGCTGAAAACCTCGACTTCTCGCGAGGGAAATTAATCATCCTAAAGGAGTATAAAGTGGCATATGTTGTTGGGGGTGTTGATAATTATACTCTCAGGTTATATCGAGCCGATTTGAGTGGATTGATAGGAATAAATGAGAACGAAATATCTCTCCCTCAAGAGATTTATTTATACCAAAATTACCCCAATCCCTTCAATCCGGTCACCACGATCAAATACGATCTGCCGCAGTCAGTTCCGGTAAAATTACAGGTTTTCGATCTGAGCGGGCAGAATAATCACGGCGCCGTCAATGGCGCCGATCTTACTGCCAACCGTTTCGGTAATCCGAATTGCGCTTATTATTTCAACGGCACCTCCGACAATATCCGGGTGCCAAACAGCGCCAGTCTGAATTTTACCGATGCCATTACGGTCAGTTTCTGGATGCATCCGGCGACATTATATACTGATCGCGAATCCTATCCGATCTCGCACGGCAATTGGGAAAATCGTTGGAAGGTTTCGATTATTCCAACCAAGAAAATCCGCTGGACGATCAAGACAACCACCGGCGTCAAAGACCTGGATTCCGAAAATACTATCAGTGTCAATCAGTGGTATCACGTCGTTGGATTATACGATGGTGCTAATCTCGATCTGTATGTTGATGGCGAACTGAGCAGTCACACGACTTTTTCCGGCGATATTTTAACGACCAGCATTGATCTGATGATCGGGCAATGTCTGCCTGCGGTAAGTCAATACAATTTCAAGGGCGTGATTGACGATGTCCGCATATACGATTATGCTCTTTCGATGGATGAAATCAGTAAACTCTATACCGAACCAAGCGCTATCCATCGCGAATCGGAAAAAATGCCAACCGCTTTTGGTCTGTCTCAAAATTATCCCAATCCGTTCAATCCGGTCACCACGATCAAATACGATCTGCCGCAGGCGGTTGCGGTAAAATTACAGGTTTTCGATCTGAGCGGGCGACTGGTACAGACCTTAGTCGATGGCAATAAACCGGCCGGGCATTATACCGCCGTCTGGAATGCCCGGAATTACGCCAGCAGTATTTACTTTTTTAGATTACAAGCCGGAGATTTTACGGCGGTGAAGAAGTGCGTGAAATTAAAGTGAGGATGTATATAAATGTTTAAAATAACCGGGAAATCAGTCTTCTCCTTCTCACCCTTAATCCCAATCTTGACCTTAACCTTGACCTTAACCTCCTCCTGTTCCCATGAAAACAGATTAATCCAAAACGACCTGGCCGTTGATTTCAAAGGTGACGCCAAGATCGAGGTCGGCGGTCCGTTCGTCGGAGCGGAATTTCACCACAGTTACATGATACCTCAGCGCATCAGTTTTTTCTACCCGGTGGCGAACAGCATCGATCGCAGTCAGGATTATTGGAAACGCGATACGTCGTTTGTGGCGGAATGGTACTTAAAAATTGGAGACGGTCAGCCCGAGGTCGTTGGTCGGAAACCGGTTGAATTTAGCCTGACACCTTATTCGGTTGACTTTTTTGACCGGAAATCCGCCCGTGATATTGACGTTTCTTATCATTTCTGCGGTGAGAAACCGGCGATGGTCGTTACCTACCAGATTGTCAGTCGCCAGAAAGCTCCGGCCGTATTTGAGTTCGACACACGGCTTTTTACCTCAATCAAAACCTGCCACACTTACCGGGAAATCGATCAGGCGGAGGTGGTGAGTGATACTGCAACCGGGACGATTTTCACAAATTTTCTGGATGCTGATGCCCACATGGCGCAGGTTTTCGTGGCTAATGCCGGTGAACAGCCGGTTGGGATTATTCCGGGGAAAAGTGGCAAGCCGTACGCTCGCTTTGTTTATCGACGAGAAATGGCGCCGGGTGACACTCTGAAAATAGTTCAGATAATCGGTTCGACGAATAAGGGTGAAGGTCGTTCGACAGTCGCTTATCTGCTGGAAAATTACCGGCAGGAAGTCCAAAAGTACGAAACGGCAATTTTGGAAAAGGCGACCAATTTTAACCTGCTCCGCACCGGAAACGCCCAAACCGATCATTCCATCGCCTGGGCGCGAGCTGAGATGGAAGCCAATGCACATTATCTCGATGGCGAAGTGGTTCCCATGCCCTGTCCGGCGGAATATAATTTCTATTTCACCCATGATGTTCAGGTCTCCAACCTTGCGGCGGTGAATTATGATTTGCCGCGAGTGCGCCGCGATATAGAATACATCATTCGGCATGCCGACGAGAATTTAGTGATTCCGCATGCCTATTACTGGAAGGACGGGAGATACGTTACTGAATATGCCAGCTCCGACAACTGGAATAATTTCTGGTTCGTGCAGGTGGCGGCCAAATATCTGCGCCATTCCGGCGATACCGAATTTGTGGCCAAGCTCTATCCGTATCTGACCGTGTGCATCGAGCGGGCGCTGCTGACAAAGGAAGCCGATAATCTGATGTGGTCTTATCGTCCGGATTGGTGGGACATCGGGCATAATTACGGATCGCGTTCGTATATGACTATTCTGGCGATCAAGACCCTGCGCGATTATAATTTTATCTCGACGGTGTTGGGGAAAAATCCCGAAAAAGTCACCGAATATGCAGCATTGGCCGACAATATGCAGACGGCGCTGGTTACCAAATTGTGGAGCGACGAGCAGAACTACCTGATCAATTATAACGACGACTGTTCGCCGGATTGTCATTATTACATTGGCTCACTGCTGGCCGCCCACTATGGTTTATTGGATCGGGAAAAACAGGATCGGCTGGTGCAGACCGCCAAAGCCAAATTGCTGGATGAAAAGGTTGGGATTTATAATGTTTTCCCGATGGATTTTCACTTGTTAGGTGATTTCTACAAGTTCGTCGGCAATGAGGTCGGCGCCGAATATTATTACGCCAATGGCGGTATCTGGCCGCAGGGCAATGCCTGGTTCGCCCTGGCTTTGATCGCCAATGGCGAAAAACCGGCGGCGGCCGAATTTATCGGGCGAACCATGTCATTAGACGGGATTTTAAACGGCCCGAACGGACAGCCCGCTTACTATGAAGTCCGCAACGCCAACAAAGAAAATCCGGCCGAGTACGGAACCGTCGATAAACCAAATTTTCTGTGGGCCGGAGCCTGGTATCTGAACAGTCTTTACCAGTTGTATGGTGTCACGGAAAACGACTGGAATATCAGCCTCGATCCCTATCTCACCGCCGGGCAGAAGCAATGTAAATTTACCCTTTACATAAATGGTAATCCGGTATTGATTAAAATAAAAGGCCGCGGAGAAAACCTGCAGTCAATTACCTTTGATGAACAGCCGGTCAACTCCGCAGTATTTCCGGCTGAAATGCCGGTAGTTAAGGTAGCCGAATTTGTGCTCGGTCAACCTGAAAAACCGTATCTCAAGAGTACAACAGCCATTCTGCACAAATGTCAGTACCAAGATCAGTGTCTATCTATTGACCTTAGCGGATTAACAAACCAATCCAACGAAACGGTCTTAATGAGTCCACAGCCTGTCAGGAGCGTGTCATTGAATAGTCAGGAATTATCCGGCAATTGGCGCTGTGAAAAAACAAATGACTTGTACCGTACGACAATTAACTTTACGATGATGTCGGAAGTAAAACTGAAGGTTTATTTCTAATACAGGAAATATGGTAAGTATCAAATCGGCAATCACCTTTTCTCTCCTTTTTGGGATTGTGAATGTTTCCTGTGAGAAAAACCGGACGGCGTCTGTGTCCGAACAGGGCGCCGTCCGATTAACTTATTGGTGCGCTTCGAATCAGAGCGAAATTGACCTGGCGACGGAATTGGTGAAGAAGTGGAATTCGAGTCACCCAAAAATTCAGGTTGAATTACAGCCGATTCCAGCCAGCCAATCGTCAGAAGAAGCCCTGTTAGCCGCCATTGCCGGTAAAACAACGCCTGATATTTGCTCGAATATGTGGCCGGGCGCGATGGACGATTTTACTTCCTCGGGTGGATTGGTGCGGCTTGACCAGTTTCCGGAATTCGCCGATTATTTGCAAGCGCGGATGCCGGTCGAATTACTGGAGTCATTTCGCGCTCCCGGCGGACATTATTACCAGATTCCCTGGAAAACCAATCCGATTATGGTTATGTATAATAAACGCCTGTTCCGGGAAGCCGGTGTGCACAAACTGCCGCGCACATACAGTGAGTATCTGGCCGCCGCCCGGGCGATAACCAAGGATTTGGACGGTGATGGCCGCGCGGATCAATGGATGGGTTATCAGGACATCCGGCCGATCTGGTGGCAGAGATTTTTCGATTACTATACGCATTACATCGCGGCTTCCGGCGGTAAGACACTTTTCGACAGTGCAGCGATTTGCTTCGAGAACGAGGCGTCGGTTAGAGTCTTTCAATTTTTCCAGGATATTTACCACGACGGTTACTTCCCACGAACGACTTTTCAGGGCGATAATTTCCTGGCGGAAAAGTTTGCGACGGTAATCACTGGTCCCTGGAATATTACCCATGTAGAGCAATTCAGAAAACCCGGATTCGAGTATGGCGTTTTTCAGGTTCCGGTGCCGGATGATTATCAAGGCCCGGTCTATACCTACGGAGACCATAAGAATATTTCGATTTTCAGCACAACCAAACACCCGGCCGAGGCCTGGGAATTCGCAAAATTTCTGGTGTCGGAAGAGGCTGATCTGAGACTTCTGGAAGTATGCAGTCAGATTCCTTTGCGTAAAAATCTGACCGCCAATCCGCTTTATGAAAAGTATTTTCGTGAAAATCCGATGATGCGGAAATTCGCCGAGCAGGCAATTTATACGCGTGGAGTTGACGGTTCCTCGGTGTTGAAAGAAATTTTCGACGCTATCTCACAGGAATATGAGGCCTGTGCAATTTACGGTAAAAAAACTCCCGCAGAGGCTGTTGCCAATGCCGCCAAACGTTCCAAGGTCATTATCGAATGGAGCCGTCCGCAATGAAAACACACCCAATGACGACCAGACGCCGCGATAAGACCGGTTACCTGATGAGTCTGCCGTACGTTATATATTTTTGTCTGTTCATCGGCTTTCCGCTGATTTTTTCCTTCGTCCTGGTTTTTCATAAATGGAATATCGTCACGCCGATGCAATGGATTGGACTGCGCAATTTTTACCGGCTTTTTCAGGATGTTCAGTTCTTTGTCTCAATCCGCAATACGCTTGTATTTCTCGTAATTCACATTCCGCTGCAAATCGCGGTGGCGTTGCTTCTGGCAGTTTTATTGAATCAGAAAATCAAATGCCGCGGCTTTTTCCGGGCGCTCTTCTTCCTGCCGGTGATCGTTTCGGGAGTCGTTATTACGATTCTGTGGCAGCAACTTTATGCCTATGAAACCGGGCTCCTGAATTTACTGCTGATGAAATTAGGATTATCGAAAATACCGTGGCTGATAGATTCCAACTGGGCTATGCCGTCTATCGCAATTATGGCGACCTGGAAAAACGTCGGATTGTACATTGTGCTTTTCCTGGTTGGTCTGCAAGGCATTCCGCGTTATTTGTACGAAGCCGCCGAAATTGATGGAGCTCAGCCGTTTCAGCAATTTTTCCACATAACTTTACCGGCTTTGAACAGTACAATGGTTCTGGTGGTGATCCTTTCAACGATCGGCGGCTTTTCGTTGTTTATCGAGCCGTTCGTTATGACCGGCGGCGGGCCGATGAACAGCACTTTGTCGGCGATGCTTTACATTTATAACCAGGCGTTTTATTTTGGGCACATGGGCTATGCCGCGACACTCGGCTTTTTCTTTGCGTTTATAATTCTTTTGGTCGTATTGCTTCAGAAGAAACTCGTCGAGAGAAAAGACTGATGAAGAAGACCTTGATATATATATTGTTAATCTTAGGCGGTCTGATGTTCGCCTATCCGTTTCTGTGGATGGTATCGGTAACTTTTAAGCCGGAGGTTGAGATCGGTTCGATCGGGCTCTGGTCGGCGAATTTCAGCCTGCGCGGTTATGCCGCGGTTTTCCAGAAAATTCCAATCGGGCGGGCATTTCTGAATAGTGTTTTTGTCTCGGCATGCGTTACTTTTTCAGTGATTCTGTTCGGCTCGATCGTCGGCTATGCTTTGTCGCGTCTGCGTTTTTTCGGGCGTGATTTTCTGCTCGGAATAATTCTGTTTACGATGGTAATTCCATTTCAAATCACCCTGATTCCGATGTATATCCTGATGGTAAAATTCGGCTGGGTAGACAGTTACATGGCCTTAATTGTGCCGGGCATGATCAGTGCCTTCGGGATTCTGCTCTTTCGGCAATTTTTTATGGATATTCCCCAGGATCTGATTGATGCCGCCAAGATTGACGGCTGTAATGATTTTGGAATTCTGTTCAAGATTATTTATCCGCTCTCTAAACCGGTCATCATTACGGTTGGAATTGTATCATTCATGGGCAGTTGGAATGACGTGCTCTGGCCGCTAATCGTGATCAGATTACAAAAATTGATGACCCTGCCGCAGATGGTGACGATTTTCGCGGTCGGTGGGCAGGCGGATGGTCAACTGGGCGCTCAGCTGGCCGCCGCCACACTGCTGGCGGTTCCCATCGCAATCGTGTATGCTTTCTTCCAGCGTTATTTTATTGAAAGTATGGCCACAACCGGATTGAAAAACTGATGGATAGAGTTATGCATGCTGCTGTTTACGATGGTACGGAACTCAGATTGACTGAAAAAGCACTCCGTCCGATTGTTTCCGATGAAGTTTTATTAAAAATCGCGGTTTGCGGCGTCTGCGGCACCGATATAAAAATCGTAGCCGGGCAATCGCACGCCACTCCGCCGGTTGTTTTGGGACATGAGTACTGCGGATATGTAGTAGAAGCAGGTGCGGATTTTACTGATCTAGCGTTGGGTGATTTCGTGGCGGTTGATCCGAATATTTATTGCGGTCAATGTCAATACTGCCGGCGTGGCCAGATCAATCTGTGCGAAAACCTGAAAGCACTCGGCGTCGATATTGACGGCGGATTCGCTGAATACTGCATCGTACCGGCAAAACAATGTTTTCGCTTGCCCGAAAAAACCGATCCGCTTCAGGCGGCTCTGCTGGAACCGCTTTCCTGTGCCATTTATGGTTTTCAGAAAGCCGCCATCAAACCGGGCGAAAACGTAATTATTGTCGGCGGTGGAATGATCGGCATTTTGATGCTGAAACTGGCGCGGTTATCACCAGCCAGACAGATTATAGTCGTTGAGCCGGATGCTGAGCGCCGGGAACTGTGTCGGCAAATGGGCGCCGATCTAGTTTTTGCTCCTACCGATCAGAACATAAAAGCGATGCTGGACGTAACGCAAGGCGGGTCTGAAGTAGTGATCGAATGTGCTGGTGTACTTCCCGCGGTTGAACAGGCTTTGCGTTTGGTTAAAAATGGTGGTCGGTTAGTGATTTTTGGCGTCAGTCCGGCTGGACAGCAATTACCTATCGCACCCTACGAAATATATAAACGCGATATAGGTATAATCGGCTCGTTTTTGAATCCATTCACTTTTAAATCAGCGGTTGATTTACTTACGACCGGACGCATCAGATTGGATGTAACCGATATAAAAACGTTTGGATTGACTGATATTCAGGTTGCTTTTGAAAATCAGAGACGGCATAATAGTTTAAAGACCGTGATAGATTTACGATGAAAGTATTTGATGTAATTTGCCTGGGTGAAGTGCTGGTTGACCTGATATCTCAGGAACCCGGAAAGAAATTGGCTGATGTCGCCCTGTTTAAAAAATTCGCCGGTGGAGCGCCGGCCAATGTCGCGGTCGGGCTGGCGCGGTTAGGTTGTGACACTGGTTTTGCTGGAAAGATTGGTCAGGACTCCTTTGGAAGATTCCTGAAAAAATATTTAGATGATAATGGCGTCAATACTGAGGCGTTATTGGCAGATTCGCAACATAAAACGCGGCTGGCATTCGTCGCAGTTGCCTCTGATGGCGAGCGCACTTTTGAATTTGCAGAGAAATATCCGGCGGATGCGGCATTGAAGATTGAAGATTTTTCATTGGAATATTTTAAGAGAGCCAGAATCGTGCAATTTGGCTCTTTGCCCCTCACAGTGCCTTCGAAAGTGGAATTATTCAGCCAATTAATATACCGACTCAATCATGAAAATATCCTGACATCGTTCGATCCGAATTATCGGCCGGCATTATGGAAAACACCCCAAAAAGCCCGGAAGGTTTTAGGATCGATTGCCTCACATTGCCGGATTCTAAAAGTGAATTTGGAAGAAGCTCGCTTGCTTGGTGGAACGGAATCTATCGAGAAATTATTAACCAACCTATTTTATCGCCATACTTGGTTATTAGCCATAACTCTTGGTAAAGATGGATGTATTTTGAAGAATCCAAGATGCCAGATTAAGATTCCGGGCTTTAACGTAAAAGTGGTCGATACGACCGGTTGTGGGGATGCCTTCACCGCCGGATTGCTGAGCGGACTGATCAAATCGGGTCGCTCACCTGGCGAAATAGGCGAGTCTGAATTGTTTGAAATTGGAAAACAGGCTAACGCCATAGCCGCGCTGAGCGCAACCCGCCTGGGAGCGACCGAAAACTTATCAGGATACCAAGAAATAAATATGTTTATTAAGAACCAAAAAATAGAAAAAGAGGAATAAAGCAATGATCAAATTGATTCGTGTCTCGCAGGAACCGATTCTAAAACCTGTACCAGAACATCGCTGGGAACACGCTGCGGTCTTCAACACCGGGGCAGTCTACGAGAAAGGATTGTACCACATGATTTACCGGGCGACTGATATTGGAGGACACGAGAATTACGGGAATTATATTAATAACTTTGGTTATGCCGTCAGTAAGGACTTACTGCAATGGCATCGCCTCTCTGAACCAATTATGAGAAATGATGTGCCCCAGGAACTCCGCGGCCCGGAAGATCCGCGCGTCGTTAAAATCGGCGATACTTTCTATATGACTTATGTGGGTTTTGCCAACCGATTTCCGGGTGATTACCGGATTTGCCTGGCGACGAGCAGTGACTTGGTTAATTGGGAACGTCATGGAGTATTGCTGGATGAAGAGAATAAAAACTCCTCGCTGTTTCCGGAAAAGATCAAAGGCGAGTATCTTCTTCTCCATCGCCGTCATCCCGATATCTGGATCGCTTCTTCTAAGGATTTAAAGACTTTTACCAATCATACCCGTATAATGACAACGATCAATGATGATTGGCAATCAACCCGCATTGGAATTGCCGGGCCGCCGGTCAGACATCCCCAAGGGTGGCTCCTATTCTATCATGCCGTTGATAAAATCAATGCCTATCGGCTCGGAGTTACTCTGCTGGATTACGAAAATCCAGGTCGGGTTTTAGCTCGTCAGTCACGTCCTGTCATCGAACCGGAAATGATTTGGGAAAAAGAAGGATTTGTCCCAAATGTAATATTCAGCTGCGCGACAGTCGAAAATGACGATAAATATGTTGTTATCTATGCCGGAGCCGATACCGTTATCGGCGCCGCATATGTCAAGAAGAGCGATGCTGTTTTTGAAAAAAAGGATTGGCTGGTATAGATGCAAAAGTTCGGTTTTTCAGTTATAATTTTCAGTTTGCTATTATCTGCCTGCTATAATTCCGAGAAATTACCGGTTAATTTGAGGCATGCTCTAAGCTTGGTGGATTCGGTTGAAGTAAATGGTGAAAAACTGTTCTATATTGCCATTTATGCTGATCATCCCGATTATGAACCTGTAGAAGCTAAGGGTGAAGGGATAAGCTGTGTTGATGACGTCGGACGTTTTCTGGAAGTAGTGGAAAATGAAATCCTGACATCCGGAAATCGTACCTTACTTCCGACGGCGATCGGGTTGACGAAATTCTTGCTTTATATGTGTCGCGATGATGGCCTATGGTACAATTTTATTGAAGCCGATGGCCGGATCAATACCACGCATGTCAACAGTCAGGCTGATTTCGGCTGGTGGGCGACTCGTGGAATTCGCGGTTTGACGGCGGCTTACTTGATTTTAAAGCAATTTCCTGACGAAGCCGAGCTGTTGGAGGAAGTTGACAAATGCCTCAGAACAACTTTACAACGAATGGATGCAGATCTGTCGAAGTATCCGCAGAAGATCGCCGGAGAATTCGGTCCTGTACCAGGTTGGTTGATAAAGTCGGCGCCGGATATGAACAGTGAGCTGTTGCTGGCGCTCTGCAAACTTCAGCTCAGTGGCGATTTTGAACTGAGGCCGGCAATTCAGAAAATTGCCGAAGGTTTGGTCGGATTTCAATTTCGACGTGAAGGACATCCGCTCGATGGTTTGTATTTTTGCTGGCAAAATAGTTGGCATGACTGGGGCGCCAATCAGCCTTTAGCATTGGTAGAGGCATTTAAAATTACCGGCGACTCGACATTTTATAAAAGCGTACAAATCTGGGCTGAAAATTTGGTGCCTTTTCACATCGAAAATAAACTGCCCCGTGAAATTGCACTGAATCCGGGTGGCAGTTACCATCTAAAACAATTACCTCAAATTGCTTATGGTGTCAATGCCCTTTACAGCGGCATTCAGAGCTTTGCCGATCTGAGTGGCGAAAAGAAATATCAGCAATATGCCGAGCGAATATTCAACTGGTTCAGCGGGAATAATCTGGCGCGGACGCGGATGTACTGGCCGGAAACCGGGGTCACGTTCGATGGTATTGATGAAGATAAAACGGTTAACCGAAATTCCGGGGCGGAATCGACGATTGAAGGTTTGTTGGCACAACAGAGAAAGTATTATAGCAATTAATCCAAAAGGAAAATAATGGCACAGATTGTACTGAATCGTCTAAACAAAGAATTCGATCGAGGAATGAAGATCATTGACGATCTGAATCTGACTATCAACGATGGTGAATTTTTAGTTTTGGTGGGTCCATCGGGTTGTGGAAAATCAACCACTCTGCGCATGATCGCCGGACTGGAAAGTGCCACGGACGGCGATATTATCATCGGAGATAAGCGGGTGAATGACATTCCACCAAAAGATCGCGACATCGCCATGGTTTTCCAGAATTATGCACTTTATCCGCACATGACGGTTTTCGAAAATCTGGCCTTTGGTCTGAAACTCCGAAAATATCCCAAAACTGAAATCAAACTGCGGGTCGATGAAGCCGCCGCTATTCTGGAAATTGAAGAACTTTTAAACCGTAAACCGCGTCAGCTTTCCGGCGGACAGCGGCAACGGGTGGCTCTGGGCCGGGCCATCGTCCGCAAACCGCAGGTGTTTTTATTTGACGAACCCCTTTCAAATCTGGACGCCAAATTACGCTTACAAATGCGCACCGAAATAAAAAAACTGCACCAGAAATTGAAAACGACCATGGTGTATGTAACTCACGATCAGGTGGAAGCCATGACTATGGGCGACCGGATTGCAGTCATGAAGTCCGGAATCATACACCAGATCGATACGCCAGTGAATGTATATAATTCGCCGGTCGATCTGTTTGTAGCCGGATTCATCGGTTCGCCTGCAATGAATTTTATTACGGTTACAATTCGGCACGGGGAGGGATTTTATGCTGAAGTAGGCGTGGTGAGCATCCCAATACCAACTGCTCATGCAGAAAAAATACGGGCATTTACTGATAAGGAACTCGTAATAGGCATTCGTCCGGAAAACATCTCAATACAACCATCCAATTCTGAATCAGCTGAGATTTGTGTTCGGCTCGATCTCTGCGAGCCGATGGGCAACGAAACCTATGTTTATTTGTCTACCGGTAAAACCAATATCGTAGCACGCAGCACTATAACCCCGACCGCCAAACCCGGCTCTGGGATTTGCGTATATGCGGATATGCATCGCGCATATTATTTTGATCCACTGACAGGCAGGCAAATCTGATATATAATTCGCTTAAAATATAACAAGGGACGGAATCTCTGACTGTCCTGCGGGCATGCCGGACCTGTTACACTGAATACAATTCCTTGTCCATATAATAAAAAAGCCCGAACAAGTCGGGCTTCTAATTTTCGATCGCGGATTGGAGGTTTAAGCTATACTACAAGGTGTACAGATCTACAATGTCAATATCCTCCAAATCTTCGTCATCTACCTTAATCTTATCGGGCAGGATATCCTGATTTGACGGATCAACACCGTAAAAGCCCAGTTTATCGGTTCCGGAATCAAACTGAGCATTATCGTTCTGGTCATCGATCGCCAGCACATAATAATTGTCGGGCTCGACATTAAGAATCATATAATTTCCGACATTGTCGGTGATGCTGCCATTCGCCAGGCTTAACCCATCCGCGACAGTCGTGCTTTTAACTAAAAGCGCGATTGCGCCTTTGACCACTGTGCCATCCTCGGTCACTTTTCCCGAAATATCGATGATCTGTTCGTCAGCAGTATCCAGCAGGTTGCAGGAAGTAACTACAATGAGCAAGGCTACCAGTATCACGCTAATGTTACTCTGTTTCATATGCATAATTATCATTCCTTTTTAAATAGTGTGATTGTTTATTGATATTTTCCACAAACCGCATCTCCTAACGTCGGCTGCAACCCGTTGTTAGGCGCTAGCTTCCATCAGCCAACCTACAGCGTCTTCAAAAGACGTGAAAGCTTTGACTCTGAAGCCCCGGTTCTGGGCACAGGTTTCAAAGAACGCGGCACTGTCAAAATGCTCGACAGGGCAGAGAACAGCCGTCTTTCGACGAAAGGCCTCGCCAAGCCTGCTGAGTTCAGCCGGCAGATACCATAGATCCGTTACGGACATCCGTGACTGTGTTTTTTGGGTATCCAGAAGTATTTCGTAGTTGACTAGATGGGATGCAGCTAAAGCAACCCCTGTCAAGGCCTTCTTGCTCCCTTCGAAATCAAGTTCTCCGTCCGCAGTTGCTCTGACGAAGTCAGATGCGTGAATAACTCTGATATCCGTTGGCATGATTCACTCCCTTCTTCGCCTGTTGGCGCCTAACGATCAAGCGTGAGCCACGCTGGGTGGTGAAACGCTGACCTTTCATTTATTCTCAAATCTTTCAAAAACTCCACAAACTTCACTTTTATCGAACAGCTCCCAGCGTTGGCTGCAGCGAATGGTTATGTGCTTTCATAATTATTTTTATTCTAACGGTAAACTGTTTGTTGTCGTTGCGGTTTACGTGTGATTATCTGTCCGGATACGAACGGATAATCGTGCGAGAATCCGAACAACGAATCCGCGCTGCAACCGTAATGAAATAAACAAAATGTTATGGGCTGTTATTAATGTTTAAGTCATTTAATTTAAGATAATTAGTGATGTCTTTTTTGAAGTTTGGTTTTTCTAAATTTATAATAAAATTGTCGTCTTTAATTTCAATCTCAAATATTAGGTCATAATTATAATGCTTATCTAACAATTCATCGTAAAACTTAATTGAAGTCATTAATAAACCTCTATTTGCGATTTTTTTGAATTCATCAAATTTCGTTGATAAAGTTTTCTTGGCACTAACAGGGTGTCCTTTTTGAATAATCCTATCTACGTTATCGCTAGGTAATGCTATGTGAGCAATATATTTACTGTGTGTTTTATCATTGAAAACAATAATCTCACTGTGTTGGAAGTTATACGCAATTCTTTCCTTTGTATTTGTAAATGTAATATTGAATTGAGTACCACCTGACTCTGCTAATTCGAATTTGACATTATTAGTAAATACTTCGATAAATGGTTTTTCTTCCTGAAGCTGTTTTTCGGTCAATAGGTTTGACTCTTTAAGTAACTCATTTTGTTTAATAAATGTCTTTTGATTTTGCTCTCGCTGTATGATTGCTCTTTCTGTTTTATCATTAATACTGTCAAGCTTAATTTTTAATTCGATTGTTTTATCAATGATTTCATTGATTGAATCAGATTGAACTGAAACGGAGTTCGAAATATCACTTAATGTTTCAAATAATATCAGATTGTTTTTCTGTCATTTATCAGTCTTGAAAAAACAAGTAAAAGTGAAATTGATAGTATCACTAAGTAAAGAATGGAAAGCGTTTTTTTGAAACTTAATTTCTTTGAAATCTTTTTCTTGTAGATTGTCAGAATTGATATGACGCACCCAATTATTAATAGTAGTATTTCGAGTAATATCATTATTGTCCTATTTGTGGGTTCTCTCGTTTTTTAATAGCCCATAAAGGATAGGTAAACGCAATTGTATATATTCCACCAATATGGCAGGATAAACACAATTGTTTATATTTCTCTTTTATGCTTGGAAAATGTGTTTTCCTCATTTATACACATAATGGCCGCGATGAGATGCAACGAAGTTGTCTTCTCGATTGCGATGGTTCTGCGGCGCGGAGCGCAAGGAGCCGAGCAATTATCTCATCGCGGCCATTCTTCGGACGCGCTTCGCGTCCGAAGAACATATGTTTAACCATCACTTCATCCCTGAAAAAAGGTTTCTTTATTAAGAAACATATTTCTCATTAAAGAAACTTTTAGGTTTTTCTAAAGACAAACATTTTATTAGATATCGTTTGTTTTTACCTATCGTTTCATTTATCTGCTTTTTTACTGTCCATTACTAAAATTTTCTTATATTCCAACGCTCCGCTCCGTCAGCTACATTCCCCGACGGAGCAAGAAAATAAATGAGGCTCTGGGAAAAAACGAGTTACAGAACCTCTTCTGGAACCAACACCACAAACCAATCATCATCGCTATGTCTTTTGGCCGAACATTCCCCTCGGTCAACAGTCTGAAACAAGTGATACATCGTCGTACCTAATCTATATTAAACAGTCAAAACGAACACTTAGTCAAACAATGCCAAAAAGCAACGACCCCCATTCGTGAGTTGAGCCACGCGGAGAGCAAAAGCCCACTCAGCAGAAAGTCCAAAAGACAAATAACTCAGTGGTTTTACAGTTTTATTTTATAAAAGTCAACATACTTCACTGTTTTTTGGAATAAGAATTATAGAAGAAAACAGGAAGGTATTGCTGCCCAACCAGATAAAAATCAGCCTCAGTCCAGGATTCGGAAGTTCTGACAATAATTTCGTATTGCACTACGTGATTATTATGAAACCGCTGTTACCAAAAATATTGAAAAGTATTTGACCGTCCGATGTCCCAGAATGCACTTAGCCTGTCTAAGTTATTGTTTTACTAGAGATGTAGGTATGGCGAGGGATCCCGATCTTATCGGGAAACCACCGACATCCGGCAGTTGCCGGACTCTACCGACTGAGCCAAATCAGCAAAATCAGAATGATCAAAGTTGGAAGAAATTTTAATATCGTAGGGTTTGGTGGCGAGGGACGGAATTGAACCGCCGACACAGGGATTTTCAGTCCCCTGCTCTACCGACTGAGCTACCTCGCCACTGCTAAAAAGCGGTGTAATTTATCATTTCTTGGTATAAACCAAAAAAGATTTTTAGAAGGAGAGAAAAAATCTGCTTGAAAATTGAATCCTGAATAATTACAATTGATTGAGATTATATCTAAATCAGGACACATGGAAAAATGCTAAAGAAAATCTTCTTGCGGTACCTGCGGACAGCCTTAATTGTACGAATTATGGTCGGATTTGCCGCCGGGTCATTAATCGGCGGAGTGCTATGGATTATTAATGGTGTAACCGGTCGCACGCTTGCGGAAGATATCGTTCCGTTCATTGCTCCGTTTGGGTCACTATTGATAAACATGCTGAAGATGATTGTCATTCCGGTGATCTTTTTCTCAATCGTCACCGGCGCCGCCAGCCTGGAACTGCGCAAATTCGGGGGCATCGGCCTGAAAGTCATCGTCTGGTATCTCGTAACCTCAACTCTGGCTGCCATAGTTGGGGCAACGCTGGCCTTGGTCATCAATCCCGGAGCGGAAGCGGATCTGGCCGGTTGGGAAAAACTGATCAGCAATCTCGGATTAAATCCGGCTTTGCCGGGTGATCAGCCGACCTTAAGGCACAGCCTGACCGGTATGCTGCTGAGCATGTTTCAAAATCCGTTTGAAGCCCTTTCGACCAATAATTTCCTGGCGATCATCGTCTTTTCGATTCTTTTCGGCCTGGGCATCCGGGTGCTGCTGGAATCCGGCCGGACTGCCGAAAATCGCTCCGGCCTTGAATCAATCATTTCAATTATAATGGCTGCTCGCGATGTAATTTTCAAACTCGTCGACTGGATTCTGGAATATTCACCCATCGGCGTATTCGCCCTGGCGCTGACCAATTTCGGATTGTATGGTAAAAATATTGTCGGGCCGTACGTCAGCATCACTCTGGGAGTAATTGGCGGAATTATCTTGATGACCCTGGGTGTTTACCCGCTACTGGTGGCTTTGATTACCCGTCAAAATCCGGTGCGCATTATGCGCAAAATGGAAGAGGCCATTATTACGGCCTTCATGACGCGTAGCAGTGCGGCGACCTTGCCGGTTACACTGCACACCATGCAAGCGCGGCTGATGGTTAAACCGGAACTGACCAGCTTTACCCTGCCGCTGGGCGCGACTATCAATATGGATGGCGTCTGCGTGCATTTGCCGATGTTTGCCGTGCTGGCCGCCAACATGTTCGGCATCGACTTGACTCTGACGAATTTAATCGTATTGGTAATAACGACCGTTTTGGCGTCAATCGGCGCCGGCGGCGTTCCGGGCGGCAGTTTAATGCTGCTCTTCATTATTCTCGAAGCGCTCGGGCTGAACGGCGCTCAGACGGCCATCATGGTAGCGCTGGCGACCGGCATCAATCCCATTCTGGATATGTTCGAAACCGCCAACAATGTCACCGGCGACATGGTTTGCACATACATCGTCGCCCATAAGGAAAAGATGTTCAACCCGGTAATTATGGAGGGGGATGGAAATGAGCAAACATAGGGTGGCTCGCGCCAGGTCGATACCTTTTACAAAGACGTTCTCAAGGACGACGAGCCGGGTTAGCCGCATGCAAGCCCCAAGAGGTTCGCTTAATTCCTTTATCAGTTTTTCGAAACCTGGAGAATTTCCCGAATGTTCTTTGCGGTGGCGTTCAGGTGCGCTGCGCTGATAGGCGTAATGGCAAACAGACCGGTGCGGATGAAATAAACCGCATGCTCGCGGACTTTTTGCCCGGCACAGCGTTCGAGAATAAAAGCATAAAAATCCAATTGCGTGGCATATTTCTTCATCAAAACCGGGTCGGGTTCGGCGTCAATCTGGTCGGATTTGAAGTCAATTATGCTTAGCGAACCGTCGCCGTTTTCAAGCAGCAGATCGATTTTACCTTCCAGCACGGTTTCACCAAAAAGTCCCATGACCTCGACTTCGCGCTGGATAGTTTTCGCGCTTTTAATTAATGGCTGCAGCCGGTTATCGGGCGACAGCAGCATTCGCGCCCAGGCTGAAAATTCATTTGAAACCGCTTGCGATTCCGCCGCCGTCAAATAGTGCGGGCGTAGCAAATCGCACAGCATTGTTTGAAAAGAATCCAGCGACTGAAAATCCCACCAGCTAAACGCCTTGTGAATCAGCGTGCCGCGTTCCGTAGGCGAGAGCGGCTGACCGGAATCCAGCCGCGCGGCTGGATAATGCGGCTTTTCGGCTGCGACGATTTTCTCGGCAAACGCGGTTGCCGTCAGTTTTTCTAAAGTCGGAGCGAGGCTGACCGGTTGAATTAACGTCCGGATCTGCTGAATCTCATCGGCGCTCAGCTCTTTCGCAGGTTTAACACTTTCGGGTTCCGGCAGTGGTAGATTTATAATTTCGGTCTTGGTGCAACGCCTGACTGCGCAAAGATTCTGGGCGCCGGCGCCGTTGAAAATATCGGCGCTCAGATCCCAAAGTGATTTATCAGCCGCGCCGGATTCCTTCAGTGCCGGAGACCCCGAACAGACCAAATAGGAGCGGGCGCGCGTCATGGCGACGTACAGCAGGCGTTTTTCCTCAGCCAATGTCCGGCGTCGTTCGAGTTGACTGAAAAATTCATAGTAAAAGCAGTTCTGCCCGTTTTCGGAGACCTTGAGCGCCACGGCCGCGCCACCGACTGTGTCGGTGACGGGATGAAACAGAAAACGGTCGTTCCGGAAATTGAAATTTTCTGCCAGAAACGGCAGGATCGCTATTTGACAATCGAGCCCCTTGGCGGCGTGCACGGTCATCAGAGTCACAGCGTCGCCGCGAGCGGCGGACAGGTTGGCCTCGCCTTCGCGAGCCGCCTTGGTTCGGTAAATTCTGATTCGCCGGATAAAATCTATCGGCGGGAGCTTTTCCGCCGCTTCCCATTCCAGCACCAGATCGATCAGCTTTTTAATATTGGCAATTTTCTGAGCGCCTTCCGGCAATCCGGCCAAAACGGGTAAATAATTGGTATTCACGACGATCTGATTAAGGATTTCCGCCGTCGAAAATTGGGCCACCTGTTGACTTAATTCCTTATAATGTCGGTAAAATTCGTCTAAGCGCCGGACCTCTTCATCTGAAATACCATTCGTTTTACGATCGCGCAAAAATTGATTAACGCCTTCGAAAAGACCGCCGTTCTTGGCTAAAATCGTCAGCGTAAAATCGTTCAGTCCAACCAATGGCGAACGCAACACACCCGTTAGCGCGACCTCGTCGTGCCAATTTAACAGCAGGCACAAAAAGTTGAGCAGATCAATGACTTCCGGTTGATCGTAATAGCCGATGCCTTTCAGCACATAAAACGGAATCCCCGCCTGACGCAAAGCCATCTCGATCTGGCCCTGATGAGTTCGCGAACGTAGCAGAATGGTCATGTCGCCGTAAGTTGCCGGTCGGAGCATATTATTTTCCCTGACGATGGCGGCGCCGTGCAATTCCCGGATGCGCGCCGCAATCGCGCGGGCTTCCAGCATTTCGGAAGTTGGCTTCTGTTCGCGCGGCAGATCGGCGAATTCCGGATCTTCCTCCAGCAAAATCAGTTCCGCCAGCGGCCGGTCTGCTGCAGATTCATCATGTGCGGCGATGGCAACCGGATAATACACCTCAAATTTTTCGGCAGGAATTGTCTTGCCCAAAAATTTCGTGAAAAAGTAATTGAAGAATTCCATCAGATTCCGGGCGCTGCGGTAATTGACGGTCAATTGTTTAACGTCGGCTCTGCGTCGCAGAGTATTGAAAATTTCAACTTCGGCGCCGCGAAAACGGTAGATGGATTGCTTTTCATCGCCGACGAAGAAAGTGATCAGGGCCGGATTGAGTTCCTGGAGAAGCCGGATGATGCGGTACTGAATCGGGTTAATGTCCTGAAATTCATCGACCAGCAAATGTTTGAAATGCCGCACATACCGGACGATTGCGGGTGAACGTTTGGCCAGCAGCTTTTCGGTTTCGGTTTCGATGCCGGTGAAATCCAGTCGGGCGTTGCGACGCATTTCCGTCTCGTAGTCGTTCAGAAATTCCAGCGCCAGACGCGCCAGACTTTGCAAATATTCAAACTGGACAGCTTCGGTCTCCGGATCGAAGTTGATAAAAGCGTCTTTGACCGGCTCGAACCTGGCGTGCAATTGGTTTTGTAAATTACGGTAAAATTCCAGGTCGTCGCCCCAGACAGATGCGGCGCCTTTTTTGCGTCCGTCGAGCGCCCGGCGCAGGGAACCGTCCCAAAGCGCGGCCGGGATTTGTTTGAGATTCAGAACTTCATTGGCCGCTGAAACGATGCAATCGAAAGCGAGTTGCAATGTTTCATCGGGTTTTTTCGCCCGGGCGGCCGCAATTTGCGGTAAAACGCTTTGTACGGTTTGATCTGTAAAAAACTCGGTCAGAAGCCGCAGATTGTGATTCCGGCAGTCGTCTTCGACTTTTTCCAGATAAGCGGTTTTTTCGAGATTGTAGTAACGTTCCAGAAGCGGCCGGCATTCGGTTTGCTTGGCGTAAATCTGGTCGAGCAATTCGGCGATCTCACCGAGATTGGAATAGCGTATCAAATTAGCCAGCCCGGGGTTGCGTTCGGCCAGTTTTCGGTCGAAAAATTTTTGCCGGAAGTTGTCGCGCAGGATGGCTTCGGCGGTTTCGTCGCAGATTTCAAAAAGCGGATCGAAAGGCAGTTCATTGACATTATCGCGCAGAAGGCGGACGCAAAAGCTATGCACTGTCGCTATCGGAGCGATATTCAGCCGGTCGAGATAATCGGTGATTTTTTGCGGATCGTTCCTGATGAAATTTTCAATCAGCTTCGCGCGCAAGCGGTCTTTCATTTCGTCGGCGGCTTTGTCCGTAAAGGTAATCGCCACGATCTGGTCGCTGTCGGCGGTTTCTGAGAGCAGGATTTCCAGGTATCGTTCGACTAAAACGCTGGTTTTGCCGGTGCCGGCGGCGGCGCAGACGAATTGTGGTGCGCCGATATTGCGGATAGCCTGTTCGCGGTCGTTGGATGAGTCGGTCATTGCGGAGTAATTTAAGCATCAAAGCGTTTGGAAATAAACTATAAAAAGCCTAAAATTCTTCCGTTTTTGCATGGGGAGAAATAGACAAATGCCAGTTATCATACCGTTTTCTTCGGAGTGGATTACTTTCGCCTGTTTTCTGGCTTTAATTCTGGGGCTGGTCGGATTCAGCGAAGTTCTGCGTAAACGTTCACATCTGACCGGCGAGCAGACCCGCCAGTTCGTGCATATCGGAGTCGGACTTTTCGTGATTTTCAGTCCGTTATTTTTCAAATCGGCGCTGCAGCCGGCGGCGCTGGCTGCGGTTTTTATCGTATTGAACGCCGTGGCGTTGAAAGCCGGCCAGATGAAAGGCATGCACACGACGGAGCGGGTTTCGTACGGCACGGTTTTCTTCCCGCTGACTTTTTTAATCCTGATCGCGGTGTACTGGTATTCCGATCCGGTGATTCTGATGCTTGGGATGATGGTAATGACGTTGGCTGATCCGCTGGCCTCGATGGTTGGCACATCCGTGAAAAAACCGCGCCAATTCATTTTCTGGAAAGACCCGAAGTCGGTGCAGGGTTCGCTGACTATTTTCACGGTCACTTTTGTAATTGTCATGATATTTCTGCCGCTCTTTCGCTGGATGGACGGCACGCCGATTCCGCGCATAGCGAATCTTCTGATAATGGCGGTGACGGTTGGCGTGGTAGCCACGCTCGGTGAGTCGATTTCTTACGCCGGTTCGGATAACCTGAGCCTGCCGCTCAGCGCGGCGTTGATGATTGACGTCATGCAGAGTCTGACCTTTCAGGGACAAATTGCCGTGATGGGCTGGGTGCTGTTTTCATTCTTCCTGGCATACACGGCTTATCGTCTGAAAGCCCTGACGCCGGGCGGAGCCGCGGGCGCGATGTTCCTCGGCTCGGTCGTTTTTTCCATCGGCGGCGTCAACTGGGTAATCCCGATGGCGACTTTCTTCGTACTGTCCTCGATTCTTTCCAAAATCGGCAAAATCCGCAAGACGCTGCTTTCCGGCATGCAGGAAAAGGGCAGCAATCGTGACATTATGCAGGTTTACGCCAATGGCGGAATTTCGCTGGTCATGGCGATTCTATATTTCTTCACTGAACAGGATATTTTTTACCTGATGTTTCTCGGCTCGCTGGCGGCGGCGACGGCCGACACCTGGGGCACCGAGATCGGCACTTTCTCAAAAACCCAGCCGGTGCACATCATCACCCGCAAGACCGTTACGGCCGGAACATCCGGCGGTGTGACGGTTTTGGGAACCTCCGGGTTGTTCGCCGGCGCCGGAATTTTAACCCTGAGCGGCATTTATCCGATCGAGAAATCTTTGCTGGCGTTGTTCGCTATAATCGTCGTCAGCGGCATTCTCGGCGCGCTGATTGATTCGGTCATCGGCGGCACGATTCAGGCCCAGTATCAATGCCCGGTGTGTAATAAAAACACTGAAAAACTGCAACACTGCGGCGGCCACGCCACGACTCTGATCTCCGGCTACCGCTGGATCAACAACGACGTCGTCAATCTGGTTTGCACCCTATCCGGCGCGTTGCTGGTTGCGGTGCTGTATTATCTTTTCAGACTGGGATAAATGAGATAGTAGCGATGCGGGAGAAATTTAAAGTTGGAATGAAGACTACAGGCAAATATGAATAAAGAATCAGTGCTGGCGGTATTCGAGAATTTCAAAATCCGCCGCATTTACGATGAAAAGGCTGAAAAGTGGTATTTTTCGGTTGTTGATATAATTGCAGCACTCATTCAGCAACCGGATTATCAAACAGCCAGAAATTACTGGAAAGTGCTTAAAAACAGGCTAAGAAAAGAAGGCAGTGAGTCGGTTACAAAATGTAACCGACTGAAATTGCCCGCAGCAGACGGGAAATCATATCTCGCCGATGTTGCCGATCCCGAAACGCTTCTGCGTATTGTTCAATCAGTTCCAAGCCCCAAAGCCGAGCCGATCAAACAGTGGTTGGCCAGAGTCGGCTACGAACGCATTCAGGATATAAACGATCCGGCGCGCTCGCTCGACCGCGCCCGCGAATACTGGAAACAACACGGAAGAAGCGAAAAATGGATCCAACAGCGCATGATGGGACAGGAAACCCGCAACAAGCTGACGGACTATTGGAAAGACCACGACATTAAGGGTAAAGATAAATACGCTGTTCTGACGAATATTATTCATCAGGAATGGAGTGATATTTCCGTCAAACAGCATAAAGCGATCAAAGAACTGAAAACGCAGAATCTGCGCGACCATATGAGCGAAGCGGAACTGATCTTCACCGCGCTGGCCGAGAGAGCAACTTTGGCGTTAATAACCATATTTGGCGGTTTGTCGTATCAACGACATAACATTATCCTATACGTTAAAAAGAATTCGATTTACAGGTACACCACATGAATATCTTTGAAAAGGTAACCCGTTTCGTTAGACGAGTATTTAAAACCAATTTGGAAATATTCCTTGAAGCGTTAAAACTAAGCCCGAATGCTCAAGGATATGTCAGTGGCTCGATTACCGAACTATTGTTGAAGACCAAACTCGAAGAAGAGTATGGTTTTGAAGTAAAACGCATTCGGGAAAAATGGGAAGGCAGAAAACACGCTCGGCATCATGGCGATTTCTACTTCCGAGCCCCAGACTCTTCCTACTGGTATGTCATTGAATCGAAGGGTGTCAAATCGAATTCAGAGAAATGGCACCGACTTTATAACTTTGAGAACCTGAAGAATTTTTTAATCACCAATGCTGATAAAATTCCGTGGATAAATCATAATCGGCATGTCGAACAGCAGGTCATAGATTGGATTTATGTCCATTTACCCAAATTTAGAGACGAGTATTTGTCCTCTCTCTATGAGTATGAAGAGGTTAAAAAATACAAGCCCAAGCGCGACACGGAAAAAGCCAGAACTATCGCCACCTTGAGCGGCTATACGCGGGACGAAATCAACAGCCTGATTGAAGAGCGTTTAAATTATGTGATGTCAAGAATAAAAGTTATGGAAACACACTTTGTCTCTGGAACATCAGGGGCAAGTGAACGAACGCAATCTACTCCACGCAAAGATGAGTTCAATGTTGTAGCCATTGATATTGTTCTTCGTTACCCTGAACACAAATTTGTGTATGCAAATCCACAAAACTTAGAGTCATCTGGAGACGATCCCAATCATCTTCAGCAGAATTATATAATGGGCTTTTTGTTCACAAATGAACAGGGAAATACTACCCTGAATATAACAGAGGATTGGTATGAAAATTTAAA
Organism: uncultured bacterium; assembly: GCA_964576275.1. GTDB lineage: Bacteria > Fidelibacterota > UBA2242 > UBA2242 > UBA2242 > JAGNGI01. Next base: position 74,482 of record CAZNUN010000009.1, read on the forward strand.
CGATGTTCTCGATACGCTTAATCCTGAGGATAGTGTCAAGGAAGAGGATATGCAAGTGGACAACAGATATTTTGTAGTAAGTGAAGATAACGATGAGTGAAAATTGCCCAAAGAATAACTATAAACGATCTATTGTTCACGGCAAAAAGGTCAAGGAGCAACAACTTCTGTTTACGGAAGAAAGTATGCTTCCCGCTATTATGCCGCTAGTCTCTGATCTGCGCCCCGCAACTAATCTTTCCGCCGTTTTTGAAGAATGTCATAACTATATTTATGCCAATGAAGGTTTACTCAAAGATAAAATCTTTCACGAAATCGTCAAACTGCTAACCATGAAACTTTATGACGAGCAAAACAACGCAAAACGCGGATTACAGTTTGGTATCACTTCTGACGAATATCGAAATGTTATTGCAAATTGTTCAAGCGATTTTGAACTACGTATCAGGAACCTTTTCAATACCGTGCGAAGTAGATATGGCTCTTTCTTTTTGGATGAGACTTTAAAACTTGAAACGTTGACGCTGGCTTATATTGTAGGACGTCTTCAATACATCAATCTTAGTCAAACACCTGGAGACGTTAAAGGGGAAGCTTTTCAGACCTTTGTATACCGCCATCAACGTGGTGACAGGGGAGAGTTTTTTACTCCCCACCCAATTGTGCGCCTGGCAGTTGAGATAATTGCCCCAAAACCAAACGAAACCGTCATTGATCCTGCTTGTGGCAGTGGTGGATTTCTTGTTCAGACGATTTCTTATGCATGTCGCCAGTATCCTGATATTGACATATCTGCTTATGTTCGAAAGTGCCTTCGCGGCATTGAATTTAATCCCGACGTTGCCCTTTCGGCGATGATTCGCCTCGCGTTTGAGGGCGGTGATGGGATGGAAATCAGCTGCGCCAATGCGCTTTTCGAAAATGAGCAATTGAAGAATGCGTTTGATATTGTGCTTACTAATCCTCCTTTTGGAAGTAAAGGAAAAATTGAAGACCAGAGAATTCTGAAATCTTACTTGCTTGCCCGCCGATGGAATATAATCAGCCATGATGAGTGGAAAATAACCTCAAATGTCTTATCAGGACAATCTCCAGAAATCCTTTTTATTGAAAAGTGCTTGAAATTGCTAAGACCCGGTGGACGAATAGCCATCGTTTTACCAGATGGTCTGCTCCAAAATGTCTCAAACAGTCATGTTCGGTTCTGGATTCGCTCACAAGCTAAAGTCTTGGGTGTTATATCTATTCCGCAAGAAGCCTTCGTTCCGTATGGAACTGGCATCAAGACATCTTTGCTTTTGCTTCAGAAAATACCTGCTACCGCAGATCGAATATTTATGGCACGAATTAAAAAAATTGGATATGATGTAAAGGGACAACCTGTTTACAAGCGCGATGACAACGGCAAATTGATTAGAACGCCAGCAGGTTTGCCCGTCATTGACGATGACATTGACGACATAGTATTATCGTACCGGCAATTTCAGAAAGGGAATCTTGAATTTGCGAGTGAAAATATTTTTTCTGTTCCTGAAAATATGCTCAATGCGCGATTGGATGTAGAACATTATCATCCAGACGACCACAAGCTAATCAAGCAATTTCAAGCGAATAGTGCAAAAACACTGGGTGAAATTGCAGACATACTCAATGAGACGGCTGATTTTCGTCTAACATCTAATGGTGATATACGCTACATAGCTATCTCGAATGTTGACGCGCGCACAATGCAAGTTATATCACAGCAAATCATCAAGCCGCATGAAGCGCCATCAAGAGCAACCTATCGTGTGCGGCAAGGCGATATTATTACGGCTATTTCTGGAGCAAGTACAGGAACGCAACACCATGCCACTGCACTTATCACTGAAGATGAAGATGGAGCAATTTGCTCTAATGGATTTGCTGTATTGCGAAATATTCACGGCGTTGAGCCACTATTCCTGCTGGCATACATGCGAACTGAGTATTTCCTACGTCAGGTAAGGCGTTTAATGACAGGTCACGCCATACCTGCCATTTCCATTGATGACTTGGCGAAGGTTTTAATTCCTATGCCACCTGCTCAAGTCCAGAAGAAAATTGCCAATGAAATCTCTGAGCTACTTGTTATGCAAAAGGAAACCCTGAGAACTGGAGAAAGGATTGTTAAAGAAACCGAGTCCTCAATATATTTAAACACTAAACACACGCTACTATCTGACAAATATCGCACACCTCGTCCTGCCTGATACGACTGAATATTTTTACATTTCATAATTGTGGTATTCCAATTTACACTTACCCCTTCCGGAGATGAGTGCGGGGCTTCCCGATTTGAATCAGTTCGTATCATTTGCCAACTAGTTAGCAAATTTTGGTATCTTACCCCTTTTCGATATGAATTAATTCACAAATTTTGCCAATTAATTCATGATTTTTGCTATTGAGTTCACCAAAAATACTAACTCACCCCTGCCGGAGATGAATGAGTTCATGAAATTTGCTGCTGAATTCACAAATTTTACCAATTAATTCACAAAATTGGATAATTATAGGCTTCCTGATATACCCTGAGGGTATCTCAATCAGGGTGTGATCCTGAAATTTGTTCAAGTGATAACAAAATTAGGGGGTCAATAATGGAAGTGAAACCGATTTTCAGCCCAGGTTTGCCGGGACTGAATAGTTATGAACAAGACTTACAATAAAACTCTGCGTCCTTTGCGGTTTATTAGCAATCAGACGATCTCTGAATTGGTTTACACCCGGCAAATATCGCTGAACTCGCACCGCCCGACGCGGCAGTGATTGTCATTGCGCAGGGCGAGGCTGAAATTGCCATGGTAAATCTGTTCCAGGGTGGCCGCGACGCGCTGGCGGGCTTCAGCCAGCAGATTATCGAGCTCGGCATGTGACAGCGACGGTGTGCGACCGAATTCCGATTCAACTAAGAAGCCGCGGGTTCTTTTCCCATCATTGAATGAGTAATAGAACGCACCACCGATTTTGACGGACGGAGAGTCGGCCGCAACCATCAGCAAATAGAGCGGAATCTGGAACTGGCGACCGTTTTGGACGCCTTTCACGATGTCCATGATAGTGCCGCCCGAACGCTTGTAATCGATTACCAGAAAACGCCCGCCGTTGGCGTCTTGATCGATGCGGTCAACTTTACCTTTCAGGACGACCTGGATCGCAGGATTTTCGCCAATTATCAGCTCTTCATCCTGCAAAGTAAATTGTTGTTCGGTTTTGACCGGCGCAAAACCGGTGGCGCCGAACTGACGCTCGGTTTCGATGAATTTTTTCAGCCCATTTCGCAAATCGCTAAAAATTTGTTCCCAGAGCATTCCCGGCACGAAATTCATCTGCGGTCGGAAATAAGCCGCAATCCCTGCGATGAGATTATCCAGAAAAACGTCGTCAACCGCCGCCAGAAAATCCGGCCATGGGCGCGCGGCCGTTTCCTGAAATTTTTTGACGAACGCTTCTAAAGTTTTATGTATTAAAATCCCGGTTGCCAGCGGATCGAGGCCGATCTGTGGTTCATCTGGGACATTGATGCGCCAGATTTGATCGCACAGGTAGGCGAAGGGACAATCAATATAACGCTGAAGTTTGGTCGCCGTCACTGGAGTTTTCAGGAAATCGGGATAGGAACGATCGGCGGGGCAAACGCCGTTGTAAATGCCCGCGCCGAGCAGGCGACTCTGTTCCGTATTCCGGCGATCGAGCGCGTCGGTTAATTGTGTCTGATCGGCCAATTTCGCCAGGATGGCCGCCGATTGGTTTTCGGCTTTTCCGGAGAGAATGACCTGCAGTAAATCCCCGGTAGAAGCGATTGCCTCGGACTCCGGGATTATCTGGCTGGTCGGAATAATTTCCCAGGCGACCGCGCCGGTTTTCTGACCAATGGAAAGCAGTTCATCAATGAATGACGAGACCGGCAGGGCGCGTCCACGATGATTAGCTTCCGGATAAGTGATCAGCAGGCGTTGACTAACTCGGCTGGTCAGGAGATACAATAGGAATTTTTCTTCGGCCAGATCCGCGCCGCTCTCGGCAAAAAGTTGTGCGCCGGCTTTTTGATTAAGAGCCCGCTTCTGCTTGTTGCGGAAAAGCGCATTTTCAACGCGGCTGGCGGGAAACTCGCCATCGACCAGACCCAGCAGGATCAGACCGTCGAACTGCAATCCGCGCGCATCCATCAGATCGCCGCAGTAGATTCCGGGTTGGGCGATTTCCGGCGGAATGGTTTCCGCTGCAAAAAAGCGGGTGAGAATGTCTCCGAGCTCGTTTAAGGTGATTTTTCCGTGGGCGGCGCCGATTCGTTCGAGGCGCTTTAATATCGTCTGAATTTTTTCCCGCTGTTGAGTGGTGGAATCCGAGATATCAGTCAGAAAACGCTCCAGGATTTGATTCAGCGCGAGGCGATATTCGGCATAACTGCCGTCTGGTGGAAGCGTCAAATCGTTTAACAATTGCGACAACCTCGGCTGAATGCGCCGCATCTGGTTGATTTGGTATTGAATCCGGTCGCTGGCCGGGCCGTTTTCCAAGGTTTCGTTTTGCTGTAAAAACTGTAAATACTCAACCCTTTCACGACAGCGGATCAGCCATTCCGCTTTACTGGTTGGTAAACCCCACTCGGCAGACTGGATTTCAAATTCCTGCAACCAGTCCGGGTCATAATAACGTTGAATGGACGACAAACGCAGTAAGTCCATTAAAAGCGGGCGGCTGAAATTTTCGGTATTGACCTGGATGATACGGCTTAATATTTGTGCCGGTTCCGAAACGGCCAGAGATTTGGCAGGCGGAACAACCGGAAGCCCAAAATCGGGGAAAATAAGCGCCGTCAGACCGGCGTAATCGTAACTGCCGCGATAAGTGAGACCGACTCGCTCAATTTTCATTCCGTCGGCGATCCAGCGCTTGATCGTGCGGGCGGCCGTCTCGACTTCGGCATGCCGGTTCGGACATTGGACGATTTTTACGACTGAACCGGACCACTCGTTTTGCCAGGCTGACTGCGGAAACGATAGCCTGGCATCCGGAGAGGGATTGTTTTTGAATAATTCGTTCCGCAGAAGGGAAATCCGATCTGAAATGTTTGGTGGTGGCGGCAGAATCACGGTATCGCCTTTTCCCAGCAGGCCGGGGCGATTCCGGCAATAATCATAAACCGGATTGGTCGGATCGGTAACCGAAGTACAAATTGTAACGGTGAAGGATTCCGCGAGGTTTTCGACAATCTGGCGCTGTATGGGCGTGAACTCGTAAAAGCCGTCGACCACCAGCAATTCGCCGCGCGCATCAGACGGCCTGTTTTGCAGAATTTCAAGGGCTAAGACCAGCGACTCTCCCTTCGGACCGACCGACTGACTGCGGTATTTTTTACGGAGAGCATGGAATAATCCGAGCCAATCTTTAATCTCGTCGTTCTCCTGTCCGTTAAATAAACCTGCCAGCCGTTCCGCCGAAAGTCCGCTTTCGCGCAGGTCGCCGAAAATCGTTTGCAGGATCTGAAGATAGCCGGGGAGATGCCCGCTCACGGGTGAATTCGACCCCGTTGTAATGGCGCGCAGAGCCAGCCATTCCTCAGCCGTCGGGATGGTAGTGAAAACCTGGCGGTTTTTATCCAGGATGCGTTCTGCCCAGGCGAAAAACGTGCCCATGAAAAGCTGACCGGGTTGGATTGACGGCTGACGGCGCAGAATTTCTCCGGTCAGATATTGAATATGGTGGACGGACGGTAAAATAGCCGCGGCCTTTAGGCCTGAAGCTAAAACGCTTACGATTTCCTGAATAGCGGCGGCTGTTTTGCCCGATTTGAGCGGGCCGGTGAGGTACCTGAGGTTTGCCATACGCCTGAAATGTAATTCAAATCCGGCAGATAAACCAGATTTGCTCCAAAAAGCCACAGCCGTTTCTCAGGATTTCTGAAAAACGGCTGTTCAACATTTAACCTAATGCCGAACGGTTATTTGGTGGCTTTCTCCAAGCGCTTCATAATGGAGAAGATGAAGGCCGCCGAAAGCAGACAGCAGACGACGAAAATCAGCCAGAGCTGCCACAGTTCAAGAACACCCCAGAAGGTGCTGCCGACGAACAGCAGTTTATTTCCGACCGCGGTGGCCAAAAGCCAGCCGCCCTGCATCAGGCCCTGAAACCTATCCGGAGCGACTTTGGAAACGAAGGACAGCCCCATCGGACTCAGGAATAGTTCGGCAATGGTCAGGATCAGGTAGCTGGAGATCAGCCAGTAAGGCATGATCCGCGATGAATCCGGCACCGGACTGTATTTGACGACGCCAGCCGCGTCTATCAGTTTCAGTTCGTGCGGCGAAATCAGGTTCAATGAGCCGATCAGCAGAATCACGAATCCCAGAGCGGCGATCACCATACCGTAGCTAATCTTGCGGGGCGTGGACGGCTCTTTACCTTTTTTATTCAGCCAGCCGAAAAAGCCCATCACCACGAAAGTCAGCGAGACAATAAAGAGCGGATTGAACGACTGGAAAATTTCCGGAGCGATTGGATTTTGCGTTTCGCCCTGCCGGAAGAGATAATACACCACCGCGCCGCTGATAACTAATAAAGCGCCGCCGGCGAGACGGTTGTTGCGGCTGCTTTTGCGCCGCACAACCAGGAATAAACCGACCAGCACGGCGATCAGCGACAGGATATTTGGCAGGGTGAAGAACATATAGGTGAACGGATCCACGGTTTTCACGGTATAGTCGCGGGCAAAGAAGGTCAGCGTCAGACCGTTCTGATGAAATGACATCCAGAAGAAAATGACTACGAAAAACACTAACAGGAGCGCCATGACCCGCGATTTTTCCTCTTTCTTCGAGATCAGCAGAATCCAAGTTACGAAGGTGATGAACAAACCGATCGCGGCTCCGGTGGCAATATCTTTCACTAAACTGATCAGGAAAGCTACTACCGCGCCGGCGGCCAGGGCGCTGATTATCGCCAGCGGTTGTCCGGCCAGAGAAATCTTCGAATCGCTTCCAGCGGCGGCTTTCTCTTTGTTTGGCAGGTGTTTGCCGAATATGATGTACACCAGCAGAGAAATTACCATCGCTATAGCGGCGATCCCGAACGCATAATTATAACCTTTGGAGAAGACCTCCAGATAATTACTGGCGAAGGCGGCCAGATCGGTCACCGGCCCGCCCAGATTAACCTGATTCGCCAAAGTTTGCAGTTCGGCGGGATCTTTCAGGGTTCCGTTGATATATTGATGGCAAATGGCTGGCAGACTGCCGTCGTGGAGCAGATGATTGGTTTTCAGCCACCAGTTACGGACGCCGGTCGCCGCGAACGGCGCGAAGAAAGCCCCGACATTGATACCCATATAAAACAGCATATAAGCCGAATCCCGGATTTTGGAATATTGTTCGTTGTCGTACATTTGACCGACGACCGCCTGCAAATTGCCCTTGAACAGACCGTTGCCGAAGGCGATGGTGAACAGACCGATGAGCGTCACCGCCAGAGACAAACCAGGAATGGAGATCAAAAGGTAGCCGGCGAACATGACGATCAGGCCTGCAAGGATCACGGTTTTATATTTTTTAGTGGAATCGGCGATAATGCCGCCGAACAATGCCAGAGCATATATGGCAAAGTAGAACCAGCTGTAAATACTGCCGGCCGTATTTTCGTCCAGACCGTACTTTGCTTGGAGAAATAATACCAAAATGGCCATCATAGTATAAAAGCCAAAACGCTCGCCCATATTGGCAAAAAATGCCACCGCCAATCCTTTCGGATGATTCTTAAACATACCGGAAACCTCCTGTTATTTGAAAAAATTTTGGGTATAATCTATCATAAACAGCGCCGGAAATATAGGCGTAAAGACTCAAAAATAAAATGAAAAAGCATCGGAGCGCGACTGAATTCTGACTACACGCCGGGGAATATGACAATTCAGCCCCTGGAAGATTTTATTTGAATTGAATCATTTTAAGTATTAAAATAATGCGTTTTTTGGAATGACCGAAATATTTTTCACGGTTTTGGTCTTCTTCTTCCATGAGGGAGATGTGTACAGGTGTTAAATAATGGGACTTTGTTGGGGTTAATAGTGCAAGGCCACTTCGACCTCCGCGTTCTCTTCATTATACTAACACTGGAATTATTTTTGGAGGTTTGAATGGAAAGTAGCAAGCTTTATGTTGGCAATCTGAAATATGCTGTTACAGATGAACAGCTGACGCAGTTGTTTGCTGAATTCGGTGAAGTGAAAAGCGCCAACGTAATCAAGGGGAAAGGCTTCGGTTTTGTTGAAATGGGAAGCATTGAAGAAGCCAATAAAGCCCACGATGCTTTGAATGGAAAAGAATTCGAGGGGCGGACCCTGCGCATATCCGATGCCCATCCGCCGCGCGAAAAAAAAGAAAACAGTCAGAAGCAGTAAAATCTAACGCCTTACAGCGATTTACTAGCCCGATTATAGTAAATATAACGGGTTAGGGGTATTTTTATTTTAATAAAATGCCCGCAATCGGGATTATTGCCATTTTTTATTTGAAGAAGTGTGCTTAACCTTTCCAGTCTGCTTTTTGTCTAAAGCGATGTGGAAAGGAAACTAAAAATTTGCCCGAACAATCAAATAATCAGTCAGTCTATGATGAGCAGTCGTTTAATATTTTGGTGCGCGAAAATCACCAGCGGATTTACTGTTTATTCCGCCGGATGGTTGGGAATAACGCCGAGGCGGACGATTTGACCCAGGAAACTTTCATCAAGGTTTACCAAAGTCTGTCAAAATTCCGGCAGGAGTCTTCGATCCAGACCTGGATTTACCGCATTGCGATCAATAAGGGACTGAATCATCTGCGCCGCATGAAGATCAGGCAAACGCTCGGGCTGGAATATGCCGATACGGCCGCCGAACAGGGCGAATCCAAAAACAGCGCTACGGGTCGCGAGCTACTGCGACCCGCGATCGCGAAACTGCCGCCGCGCCAGCAGATGGTGGTTATCCTGCGATCCTTTCAGGAATTATCATTCCGAGAAATCGCCAATATTTTGAATATGTCCGAGAACGCCGCCAAGGTCAATTATTCACATGCTTTGAAGAACCTGCGGCAGGTATTTCTCAAAATGGGAGTGTCTTATGAAAATTTGTAAGCAGATCGAAAAATTTATTCCTTTATACAGTTCCGGCGATCTGGAACCGGCCGATAAAATGAAAGTCGAATCGCATTTAGCCGAATGTCCGGCCTGCCGAGCCTACCTGCGGGAAATACAAAGTCTTCAGAAATTATTACTGCCGGAGGAAGTCGTCATTGATTCGCATTATTCCGCCCAATTGGTTGTAAATCTACAGAATAGCATTCAGCACCGTGCCCGCCGTCGTAGGAAACTTTACTACCTTGTGCCGGCTTTCAGCTCGCTGGCGGTCATAGCGATTCTGACGTTTAATCTCATCAGCAGTAATTCGTTGTCGCGGCAGTATGCGGAAAACAGCACGGCCGTTGATCTGTATGTTGACCTGACTCATTCCGGATTTTTTACCGAAACGCCGGAAATTGTATTTGATCAGTTGGATGAAAGTGCAAATAAGGCGATTGCGGAAGAAATTCAACAGCATCTCAGAGAAGACCTGATTTCCGACGATATTGCTGTACCGGTTGATAATTACATCGTGGCCACAGCTCATCTTAGCGATCAGGATTTTAGGTCGCTCCTGAAGACCGTCGAAGAATTTACACTCTAAATTAACGGAGGTATATAAATTGAAGAAAAAATTGCTAATACTGATGTTACTATCAACCCTTATCGTGGTTGAACCGCTCCTGTCCCAGCCGGATCCACCCGATCCCTTCGATGAATTCGGAGCCGGCATGGCTACCAGACGCGAACAGATGGAAACCCTGCGGATTTACAAGATGACCGAGTTTCTGGAACTCACTCCGGATCAGTCTGCCCGCTTTTTCCCCATGTTGAAGACTTTTGAGGAGAAAGTCCGGAGGATGCAGCGCGAGCAGATGCAATTGATGCAGGAAATCAACCAGAAAACCAAGTCTTCTTCAGCCGCGGTAAGTGAGGTTGACGTCCAGAAATATTTAAAAAACATAGCCCAGGTGGAAAGAGATATTATCGGTGAAAAGGAGAAGTTCATCGGCAGTCTGAAATCGGTTCTGACGCCGTATCAGCAGCTCAGATACATGATTTTCGAAAATCGTTTCCGGCACAGACTGCTGAAGACCCTGAATCCGCCGCCACCCATGCATAATTGAGACAAAAAACCAACAAGGAGATAATCTATGAAAAAAAGTAACCTGGTAATCGCAACTCTGTTGATCGCTCCGGCTCTGATTCTGGCGCAACCGGCGGGCCGGAAACAGGCCGGGCCAGAGGGCTCGGCAGGCCTGAAAACAGCTCAGTGGTTTAATCATTTCAGATCTGGCGACACGCGTTTAATGGATCTGCTCAAACTGACCGATCAGCAGATAGCCGAGCACAAAAAGATCAATTTGAAATATCAGCGTTTGAATATTCCCCTGCACGCCGATCTGCGTCTCGCCAATCTCGATCTGCGGGAGGCGATCGAAAGTCTGGACCAGAAGAAAATTGACGAAGCCGTGAAAAAGATCAACGATCTCCATGCGAAAATGTTTGCTAACCGGATCGATCAGAAAATCGAATATCTGAAGACCCTGACCGAAGAACAGAAAAAGATACTCAAGGATAGGCCTGCGCGGATGCGGATGAATAAGAGATCGGGCGGACCTGGCATCTGGGGCGATCTGGAAGATCCTGAAGCCGGTATGGACGCTTCGTATGGTTTTGGCTGGGATCTGCCGCCGGGGCTGGATGACTTTGAAATGGAACCGGAAGACTGAACGGATGCTTGAGCAAATCCTGAACTGGATGAAGCAGATTGAAGTGGGCGAGGGCGACCTCTCATCCGAGAGCGTCGCCCCGTACGCTTTAAACGCCTCCGGCCGTCTGGTGATGCAAAGCGCGACTCTGTTCTGTGGACGTTCCGTCCTGGAAAAACTGTTTGAACCGCTCGGCAAACAGGTGCAAATCGAATGGCTGTGCAAAGACGGCGATGAATTGGCGGCGGGTGCTACCGTGTTCAATTTTTCCGGTAACGGCGCAGAAATTCTCAAAATACAGCGTCTGATCGAAAATCTCGCAGGCGCTCTTTCCGGCTTGGCCACCACGGCCCGCGTCGCAGTACAGACTTTGGGTAATTACGGAAAAAAACTCGTATTCGGCACCGCGTTTTCACCCTTCAGCGCGGAAATGGAACGAATCGCTTTCGTGATTGGCGGCGGCGAGCTCCTGTTTGGCAGTTATTCTGAGAGAATTTACCTGACGCGCAATCACTTCGCATACGCCGGTCGACCAGCCGAGGTGCTGGCTACGGTCAACAACGAGCTGGGCGTAAGCCGGAAAAAAATCAAGATAGAAGTTGAATGTAACACTCCGGAAGAGTTTGAGGAATTTAACCGACTCGATTGCGACGTCATACATCTGGTGGGAATGAATCATAAACAACTGCAAACTGTATTTCAGAACCTGAACCCCAACCGCAAGCCGATTGTCCATCTTAAAACCCTCAACGACTTTTATCCGGAATACGCCGATTACTTTTTCCGCTACGTCGTGATCGAAGAATTGCACCGGACCTGCCAGGCTTTAGCAGTGCAACTTGTTTTCGGCTGCTGAACCGATTTATTTAACGTCTTGATAGAGGCAGCTGAATTGGCAGTCTTCCACCATTCAGCGGAAAAGGATTTTTCTCCGATCCTTCGGAGAGTGCCAAAATTGGCTTGACAATAAACTTTTTTTTATCTACAATACTTCCCGCAACCGCGCGGCACCGGTTGCGGAAAATTTGATTAATTGAAAAAACAGGGGAGAGCGATGCAATTTTCACCGGTTGATTACGTTGTCTTTTTGGGTTACATCCTGCTGATCGTGACCCTCGGATTATGGGTTTCGATTGAAAAAAAAGGCCATAAAAAGGATTCTAAAGATTATTTTCTGGCCAGTAAATCGCTGCCCTGGTGGGCGATCGGTTCTTCACTGATCGCGGCGAATATTTCCGCCGAGCAGTTTATCGGCATGTCGGGTTCCGGTTTTGCGATTGGGCTGGCGGTGGCTTCCTACGAATGGATGTCGGCGCTGACCCTGATTATCGTGGCGAAATATTTCCTGCCGATTTTCATCGAGAAAAAGCTGTATACGATTCCGGAATTCATCGAACATCGTTTCAATACTTCTCTAAAGACCATTTTAGCTGTTTTCTGGGTGGCGTTATTTGTTTTCGTCAACCTGACTTCGGTGCTTTTTCTGGGCGCCAAAGCGATCGATACGATCATCGGTAATGGCGATGGCGGAATGATTCCGTATGCGATCGTCGGCCTGGGACTGATCGCTATTGCCTATTCTATCTACGGAGGTCTGGCAGCAGTAGCCTGGACGGATGTTGTGCAGGTGGTGATGCTGGTGCTGGGCGGCATTATTACGACCATTATCGGATTGCATCATGTTACTCAGGGAGGCGGCGTTTGGCAGGGAATCAATCACATTTATGCGACTGCTGGTGACAAATTTCATATGATCCTGGATCGCTCGCATCCGCAGTTCAACAATCTGCCCGGTATCGCCGTGCTGATCGGCGGCATGTGGGTCGCCAACCTTTATTACTGGGGCTTCAATCAATACATTATCCAGCGCGCTCTGGCAGCCAAATCATTACGCGAATCCCAGCGCGGCTTGGCTTTTGCGGCTTTTCTGAAACTGATTATTCCGTTGATTGTGGTTATTCCGGGTATCATTGCCTTCGTGATGTTTACTCAGCCGGAAGGCACCAGTCTGATTCCCGGGGTGCAGGATGCTTTTTTGAAACTGGACGGAACTATCAATTATGACAAAGCCTATCCCTGGTTGATTAAAATGTTCATTCCCAGCGGACTGAAAGGTATCGTTATTGCCGCTTTGGTAGCGGCGATTGTGTCGTCGCTGGCTTCTATGCTGAATTCGACCTCGACAATTTTTACGCTGGATATTTATAAACCATACCTCAATCCGAAAGCCTCCGAGCGCAAAATCGTCAATGTCGGTCGTATTACTGCCGTGGTCGCTCTGATTATTGCCGGATGTATGGCGCCGCTGCTCGGCAACATTCCGCAAATGTTTCAATACATTCAGGAATATACTGGTTTGGTGAGTCCGGGAATTCTGGCGGTATTTCTGATGGGATTATTCTGGAAAAAGACGACCAGCAAAGGCGCTATTATCGGAGTGCTGGCCTCGATTCCGATTGCGCTTGTGTTGAAAATTCCGGCGGTTGGTTTGCCCTGGATGGACCAGATGTTCTACACTATGATTATGACGATAGTAACCATCGTCGGCGTGAGTTTGACTACTTCCAAATCGGTTGATGATCCTAAAGGCATTCCGTTGACCGCGGCGACTTTCAAAACCGACAATGTTTTCAATGTTTGTGCCTACGCGGTAATCATAATCTTAACGGCGCTTTATGCCATTTTCTGGTAATCCATGGCACAAACAATAAAAACCATGCCGCATCGGCGCTATAATCGGCTGACCGGGGAATGGGTGCTGGTTTCGCCCCAGCGCGGGACGCGTCCGTGGCGGGGGCGTATTGATGAGCCGCGTCAGGAAAAACGTCCGGACTATGACCCGAACTGTTATCTGTGTCCAGGTAACCAACGCGCCGGCAACCAGCAGAACCCCGATTACGCTGGAATATTTGTGTTCGATAACGATTTTCCGGCGCTCCTGCCTGATAAACTTTCATCCGGCGCGGCGCCCTCACCAATGATGAAAAGTCAGAGTGTGAGCGGAACCTGCCGGGTGATCTGTTTTTCTCCGCGGCATGATCTGACTCTGGCGGAATTACCGGAAGAGCAGATTCTGGAGGTTATTAATGTCTGGGCCGAGCAGACCGCCGAACTCGGTAAAACCTATCGTTGGGTGCAGGTTTTTGAGAATAAAGGTGAACTGATGGGCTGTTCCAATCCGCATCCGCATGGGCAAATCTGGGCGGTCAGCGCTTTGCCGAATGAAGCGGTAAAAGAACACCGTCTTCAACGCGCTTATTACCGCACAAACGGTTCGGTTTTATTGCTCGATTATCTGCAAGAGGAATTGAAAGCCGGGGAACGGATCGTTTTCGAGAATGAGCAATGGGTGGTTTTGGTGCCGTTTTGGGCGATCTGGCCGTTTGAGACTTTAGTTCTGCCGCGCGTGTCGGTCCGCCGACTGTCGGAACTGAATCCATCTCAGCGTCTCAGTCTGGCGGGAATTCTAAAGCAATTGTTACCGGCATATGACCGGCTGTTCCAGGTCAGTTTTCCGTATTCGAGCGGCTGGCACGGAGCGCCATTCGGGCGAGGCCAAAATAATGGCTGGCAATTGCATGGACATTTTTATCCGCCGCTGTTGCGCTCGGCGAGCGTCAGGAAATTTATGGTTGGTTATGAATTGCTGGCGGAGGCGCAGCGCGACCTGACGCCCGAAGCCGCGGCTGAAATATTACGGAAAGCATGATATGAACAATGAAAAAGCCCTGAGCCGGATCTACGGCTTGGATGATACAATTTTAAAACTGCAAAAAGAACGCTACCGGGCTTTGCAGACCGGTTTTGAAAATCTATTTGGAAAGAAGCCTCATTATTTCTGCAGCGCGCCCGGCCGGGTGGAAATTATTGGCAACCATACCGATCATAACGGCGGCTGTGTCATTGCCGCGGCTGTCAATCTCGATACGATCGCGGCGGCGGCGCCGAACGATACCGGAACGATTCGATTGTTCTCGGAAAATTATACTTCTGAGATACTTGAAGTTAATCTGAAAGACTTATCCGTAATTGAGACTGAAAAAAACAACACGTCATCTCTGATGCGCGGCATGGCGGCCCGGTTTGCTCAACTCGGATATCGAATCGGCGGTTTCGACGCCTTTGTCTTCAGCGAAGTCGGCATCGGTTCCGGGCTGAGTTCCTCGGCGGCCTTTGAAGTTTTAATCGGCACGATATTCAATGCGCTGTATAATGCCGGGCGGATTCCGGCCGTGGAAATTGCCCAGATTGGTCAGTTTGCCGAAAACGAATATTTTGGTAAGCCATGCGGTTTGATGGATCAGCTGGCTTCGGCAGTTGGTGGAATGGTAATGATAGATTTCGAGGATCGCAATCGTCCTGCATACGAGAAGATTCATATTGATTTGCAAAGCCGGAAATATACGCTTCTGACGGTCGATATTCAGGATAGTCACGCCGATCTGACACCGGATTACGCCGCCATTCCGCAGGAAATGCGGGCTGTCTGTCAGGAATTCGGTGTACAGCAATGTCGTGCCATAGACGCGGCAGATTTTTATGCAAAGATTGCCGAATTGCGGCGCAAAGTTGGTGACCGGGCGATACTGCGCTGTGCCCATTTTTTTGCGGAAAATGAACGGGTTAATCAGGTCAAAACCACTCTGCAAAGCGATGATTTCACGGATTTTTTAGATTTGATTAACGCCTCGGGTTTGTCGTCGCTGTGCTGGTTGGAGAATTGCTATCCGCCACACCGGCCTGCGACCCAGGGAATTAATCTGGGTCTGTTTTTGACGAAGGAATATTTCCGCAATAATGACATCTCCGGTGCTTGCCGGGTGCATGGCGGCGGATTTGCGGGCAGTATTATCGTTTGGTTGCCGAATGAATCTCTTCCTGGTTATCAAGCCTATATTGAAAAAGTGTTCGGTATGGGTTCGCTTAAGATCCTCCGGATTCGTCCGAGCGGTGCGGTGGCGTTTGCCTTAAATCCCGAATGAGCGCAATTTATTCAAGTATGTAGAGCAAATGTGCAAACCACAGGTATCTTTTAGCCAGGGAATAAAAATCAGACCGGGATTTCATTCCGGCGGCTCATCTGCCGCAATCTGACTGGCGAGACACCATAGAATTTATTGAACATCTGGTAGAAACGGCTCAGACTTTTAAAGCCGTTTTCGAGAGCGACCGACAGAATTTTAGTGTCAGTTTCGACGATTTGTTTGGCGGCAACTATGATGCGTTGCTCATTAATAAATTCGGTTGGTGAAACCCCGGAATATTTGCGAAAACATTTGCAGAGATGTTCTTGGGTGCAGGGTGCCAAGGCCAGCATGGTTTTCAATCCCCCACTCAGATTTTCCGGCTTTTTCATCTCAGCGCAAAGCTTGTCAAACCACAGTGGTCGGCAAGGAAGAGCGCCCGGATTGATTTCGAGGAAGAAACGAGTGAAGATTTCTGCCAACATCGCTTTAATTTTGAGGCGCGCCAAGTCTGGGTCCGTTTTCTGCAAGGTGTTCATCCGGATCAGTCGGAGGGCTAGTTCTTCGGTTTCCGCCAGAGTCAATTTAAAGATAGGCGAGACCACCGGACCGGTGTAATTGCGCATGAAGAAATCGTTGCCCAGAAAAGTGCTCAGGTCAAGCAGGAATTCTAGCCGGAAAGCGACATTGACCAATTCACAGGCTGAATTCTCCAGTTTCTCAAAACCATGTACGTCATTCGGACGCACAAACACCAACATGCCGCTCTGTAAATTTTGTACTTCGCTATTGACGATATGACGAACCTGTCCGCCGATTACTAAGAAAAATTCGGCAAAATCATGAGTGTGCCGAACCGTCGCGTCACTAACCAGCGTGTGAAAGCACAGATCAGGTCCGGCATGAATACTTTCCGGGCGCCGGCCGCTTTCCCAAGCTAAGCGGTGAAAGATAATGTTCGCGCCCGTATTGGCTGGAAGGAAAGTTTCGTTGTCAAGAGCAATCGTTTTCACAATGATAATATAGAGCATAAAAATGATAAAATAAAGAAATGACCCGTCGATATCATAATACATTGTCGAATGAATATATTGTAAATTAGAGAGTGTTTTGAAAATAAAGTAATGGGAGAAAAAATGGCACGCAACGAAGAACTTTTTCAGGCGGTCTGTCGGGGCGACCGCGTCACGGTCCAGTCAATTTTTCAGGATGCTCTCAACCGTAATCGGGATGTCAATGAACTATTGAACGAGTCGATGATCCCGGCTATGCGCGAGATGGGCAATCGTTTTTCGCGCAATGAGATTTACGTTCCGGAAATGTTGATCGCGGCGCGGGCAATGCAGGCCGGACTGACCATCATCGAGCCGGTTTTGGCAAAAAGCAATCATAAACCGCTTGGTAAAATTGCAGTCGGGACGGTTAAAGGTGACCTGCATGACATTGGGAAAAACTTAGTCATCATTATGCTGAAAGGAGCCGGTTATGAGGTGATGGATCTTGGTACGAATTGTGCCGTGGAAAAGTACGATGAAGCCGTGAATGCCGGTATTAAAATCATAATGTGTAGCGCGCTTTTGACTACGACGATGATGTATATGAAAGAAGTCGTCGAGCATTTTAAAAATAACCATGAAGTTAAAATTATCATCGGAGGAGCCCCGGTCACCCAGAATTACGCCGATTCGATCGGAGCACATGGTTATGGTCAGGATGCCAATGAAGCCGTCCGGATCGTGGAGCGTCTGAGCGGAGTGCTGGCGTAAAAGCAAACACAACCAACTTACTTCAATGCAAAACCGGCGGAACTTTTTATTAATCGGGCAATCGAATATGGCCGGACGCGGCGAGCTGAATCGCGTGCCGTCGATTATTGATGACCGGATTCAAATGTTCCGCAGCGGAAGCTGGCAGAAGGCGGCCGAGCCATTGCACGATGACCGACCCGATCTGGCCGGAGTCGGCTTGGCGATGAGTTTTGCCGATGAATTGTTGAAAAGCGAGCCGGCTCAAATCATCGGACTGATTCCCTGCGCGGTAGGTTTTACCAAAATCGAACAATGGTTGCCGGGGACGGCGCTTTATCAGAGAGCGTTTGATGTCGTGCAAGCATCCGGTCAAAGTCTCAACGGTATTCTCTGGCATCAGGGCGAGAGTGACTCAGACAACGAGACGCGCGCCAAGTGCTATCGCGAACATTTTATCACATTAGTGCAGACTTTCCGCCGGGATTTGGGTATGCCGGACTTACCGTTTATCAGCGGCGAACTCGGAGATTTTATCAATGCCGTTATCGGCTACCCATACAGCCGGGAAGTGTCCGGTGTTTTGCATGACCTTACGAGGACATTACCTGATTATGCCTGCGTATCGGCGTCCGGTCTGACCGCTACAGCTGACGGCTTGCATTTTAATGCCCCGTCATTGCGGGAGCTCGGCCGGCGTTATGCCAAGGCATATATGCAATTAATCTTAAACCGGACAACATGACTACGGCATTACAATCTGCTTTAACCGAATTGTATGGTGAGGCGATCGCCCAATCGCTTTTAACAAAAATCGACCATCTGGTCGCGAAATATCCAGGAAAAAATAAAATAAGTCCGCCGCCGGACGAGACGACTGTGGCATTGATTTGCTACGGAGACAGTTTTCAATCTAACGGTCAGATACCTTTAAAAGTTTTAAATAATTTCCTGATTACTTACCTGGGCGACACAATTTCAACTGTTCATCTGTTGCCGTTTTTTCCGTTTTCGTCAGATGATGGTTTTTCCGTTATCGACTATAAAGTTGTCAATACAAAATTAGGCGACTGGGCAGATATCGAAACTCTGAGTAATAAATTCGGGTTGATTTATGATGCGGTCGTCAATCACATCTCGTCCCAAAGCGAATGGTTTCGGGAATACTTGGCAGGAAGTCCGGAATATGCGGATTATTTTATTGAAATCGATTCTGAAACCGATCTTAGTGCTGTTACCCGGGCACGTTCGCACCCGCTGTTAACCACATTTCAACGCGATGGCAAAACTGTTTGTCTATGGACAACCTTCAGTGCCGACCAGATCGATTTGAATTTCCGGAACCCGGAAGTTCTTCTGCGAATGCTTGCTGTGCTTCTGTTTTATGCCGCTCACTCGGCACAAATTATTCGTTTGGATGCCATTGGCCATGCCTGGAAAGAACCGGGCACAACCTGTTTGAATCTGCGCGGTGCCCATCTGCTTGTGCAGATATTTCGAGCCGTACTTGATATGGCATTTCCCGATGTTTCCTTGCTGACCGAAACCAATGTGCCACATGCCGAGAACATCCGTTATTTCGGTGATGGTCGGAACGAAGCCCAGTTGGTTTATCAGTTTCCGTTGCCGGGGTTAGTCGTGCATAGTTTTCAGTGCGGCAACGCCGTTAAACTGACCCGCTGGGCGCAGACTCTTGAGTTGAAATCGGATTCGTGCACTTATCTTAATTTACTGGCTTCCCACGACGGCATTGGTGTGCGCCCGTTGCTTGGAATTCTGAATACTGATGAAATTGACGCTCTGGTTCAGCGGACTCTAACTAACGGCGGTTATATTTCCCGTAAAGATAACGGTGACGGTACGTCCGATCCTTACGAACTTAATATTACATTATTTGACATTATTGCCGACTCCGAACTGGATGAAGATATCAACATTCAACGGTTTTTGACGGCTCAGGCGATCCTACTGGCCATACCGGGCATTCCGGCGTTTTATTATCACAGCCTGTTTGGCAGTTCCGGCGACCGGACAGCTGTGGAAAGAACCGGACAGAAGAGGGCAATCAATCGCCGGAAAATTAATTTGCCAAGTCTTAAGAATGAACTGGCCGATTCGCAAAGCCGGACAGCCCGCATTTTTTCGGAATTGAAAAAAATAATTGCGATTCGTAAAAATCAGCCGGCTTTCAACCCGTATTATCCGGTAAAAATTCTGCCGCTGGCCGAACAGTTATTTAGTATCCTGCGAACTACACCCGACCAAAAATCGACCGTTCTGACAATTCATAACCTTTCGAATCAAACCGTTAAATTCCAGATTCCGGTTGCGGTAATTCCCAACAAATATGGATTGATTAAGAACCTTTTGACCGGCGCGGAAATCAGTATAAGCAAACCAATCGCCATCGCCGCCTCTGGATTTGCCTGGCTAGGTTATTTTGACTGATATTCTGAAAAAATAACTCATATTTATTCAAGTTTTATAGCAAACTAAACCGATTTTTCCCCAACCTTGCGAATGAATATATATCGTTAAAATATCAACGTGATTGAGAAAGTGAGTAATAAAAAAGAAGACGAACTTACTTATGTCATTTAGTATACTACACAATCCCGAAATAAATTGTATCGTTCTGACTTTTAATCAAACAGTGACCATGGAAACAATCCGGGAAGCCGCGCCTCAGGTGGCCCAACTCTGTGAGCAAAAGAAATGCTTTCGGATTTTAAATGACATGCGTGCCGCCAAAATTGAAATATCCATGGTGGAAGCCTTCCAAAGTCCGGCTATCATGGACAAATCCGGAAGTACACGCACCATGAGAAGAGCACTGGTGGTTGCATCTGACTTCAATAAAGCAGAATTTATCGAAACCGTCACGCGCAACCGCGGGCACGATCTGATGGTCTTCAATGACATCGAAAAAGCCCGGCAATGGTGGCTCAGTAAAGCATAACCTCTCTGCTAAAATATTATCATCGCATTAAATATTTTAACTGTTCAGATTAATGAATGGTTTTTCCGTTAAGATGGAAATCTTAACCCTTTCTTCCAACCGGCATTTTATTGAAATTGAGTTTAAATATTACTTAACAAACTAAAATCTCTATTTATCAGAATCTCACCCTCACCGTCACAATCTTCCGTGGCCCGGCTTCCATGCTGACCGTATTGCCGTTCGGCTTGATGGGCGTCGGCGAATCGTCTTCGGATAATTGAGTATAGACGACAGATTTCGGCTGACGGAAGAATTCCAGTCTTTCAGAGCGCTTTTCGTCGGACGGATTCCAGAGGCGCACGATTACACCGTCGCCGTTTTCGGCGGTCTTAATTGCCGAAATTACCAGATGATGATCCAGAATTTTAATAAAGCTTAGTTCGGATGTTTTACCGGTTAACTGCGGATAACCAGAAGATATTTTGCCGGATTGACGGGTATGCAGACCGGTCTGTAATTGCATAACCTTATGCATGGCATCCACCCGTTTCAGTTCGCCTGCGAAGGGCATCAGCGCGAAGCGATGCACGATTTCGCCAAGTTCCAGGCCATCGTGTTCGCCGGCCGTCAGGAAAGTACGCCGGAAAGAACGCAGCAAAGTCACCTGCATCGTACGGCGCTGATCGTCGCGTACGCCGCCTTCGTGCAATCCGCCGCCGGAGAGAAAAGCCAAACCGCGCCCGTCTTGTCCGATGGATTGTATGTGCTGAAATGGTTTTTCGGTTAATTCGACTTCCTGCCAGCGGGCGGTCTCGGGATTGAGTTGAATCGGGCGCTCCACAAAATCAAACGGATGCTGCGCCAGATAGGTTTTGGCGTCGGTGTCGGTTGGCAGCAACAGACGCAGGCAGTGATCTTCGGCGCGGTTATCGATCATGGTTTCGATCTCAACTACCGGTGAATTATTCTGTAAAGTAATATAATTAGTGATCGGCAGGTCGACCCGCTCGGCACTGCGACATTCGTGTTGGCGGTCGTAACGCATGGGCACATTCAGCGTCAGGACAACTTTAAAAGTTACCAGGTGCGGACCGTCGTGCATGACGGAAACCTGCGCCGGACTGGCTGATGACAGTACGAATTCGTCAGCAACTGTCGGCGAATGGAACCAACCGCTGCCGATTTCGCATCTATCCTCGAACGTCAGCAGATCGTGATAAGTTTCGCCGGTGGTTTTATCAATTATTGTCAGGGTACCGTTGGATTCGATGGCGATGGCCAGAAACTGATTGGCGGCGCTGTTCGGGCCGGTACGCAGACTGCCCATTAACCGGTAAGGTGTTTGACAGGGCTTTACCAGAATTTCAGTAAAACCAAAAGCCGGCATATCAATTTCGGCCGCGATTTCGTAGAGCGTGAATTCACCGTCGCCGCCCTGATTTTCAACCTGGGCGAAAGCCGTACGTTCCTGAGTACGCGGTAAAATTCTCAAGCGTTGATACGGGATTTCCCGGCCGTCCGCCGTCCACAATGTGAATGATTTAATGTTCTGGGAGCCGACGAATCCCTCCGAAAATACCGTCGGAAAATCGAGCGGCAGTTTAACATTGAATTTCACAACTTCATGGTGCGGCCACGGTAGCGGATTGGCAATGATGATCGTGAACTCATCCTTGTCTCTAGCAAGTTCGGCGCAATCCGCCGTTAGCAGACCGAAAGCCTTGTTGCGCAGCTGATTGCCGAGAGTCCGGCATTGATCGTAACGAAACATCATATCGCGATGAACCTGATCGATCGAACAGCCACAGATGCTGTCATGCGCGTGATTGAGCAGCAGATTCTTCCAGGCGATTCTCAGGTAACTGGCGGGCAGTTTTTCTGCTGATAAATTGACCATGGCCATTAGCGGTTCGACCCAGCGCTCCAGCAGAGACTGGCAGGTGTCGTTGGCTTGTTTCATTCGAATACGCGCCGAGACGCAATTTGGGATCAGCCAGAGATAATTATTACGGTTTTTGGACGGTTCGCGCAATTCGCCGGTACGCGTTGGCGGATTGACCGCTCCCCGACGGGCGTCCTTGAAAAATTCCGGCAAAGTAGAGTGTTTGGCAGAAACTCCGGGCTCAACTTCATGAATCATTTTCATGTAGGATGGAGCGTCTTTGGCCGGCTTCTTATGGTCAAGCGAATCTATCAGACACAGGGTATCACCATTTGTTCGTCTAATCTCATGGTCGATATAACTCTTTAAACTTTTCCGAGCTTCCTGTAAGGCTTCGTCGCGATCGCTGAAAAAATTCGATTCCAGGGCGCTGCGAGCCCCCTGAAAGGCGCCATAACCCATGAAATCCTGTAATTTGAAAACGAACACCGTGCTGCCGTCCGGGGCCTGCCAGTTGAAAAATGTCGGTGTGGTGTGCTCATTGGTACCGCGCCCAAGCACGCAGTCTGTCAGACCGAATCCGGCATAAATTTGAGGCATTTGCGACGGATGGCCAAACATATCACAGGTGTAGGCGACCGGCATCGGCTCGACGCCCCATTCCCGGCAAATACGCCGCCCGGTCAGAAAATTGCGGATCAGGGATTCGTCATCCGGGCAAAACAAATCGGGCATCGTGAACCACGGTCCGATCAGAATTTTTCCCGATTGGATTAATTGGCGCAGGCGGGCGGCATTTTCCGGACGGATTTCGAGATAATCTTCCAGCACACAGGTCTGGCCGTCCAGATGAAAATATTCGAAGCCATTGTCGCCTTCCATCAGGTCGAGTAAATCATCAACCAGTTCTACCAGCAGCAACCTAAATTCCTGGAACGGCCGATACCATTCACGATCCCAATGTGTTCCGGAAATATAATGAGCTTTATATTTTTCAAAGACGTTTTTCGTCATTTAAGTAATCCTTTCAAATTATCAAACTCGCGTACAAAATAAATAATTCAACCTTATTTTCAGGTGTTCACAGCCCGAAACATGGCGACGATATTTTCCGGTCGTACGTCAGCCATGACATTATGCACCTGCTGAAAAACGAAACCGCTGCCCCGGCGCATGATGGCAACCTGCTGCCGGACATGTTCGGCCACTTCCGCCGGTGTGGATTGGGGCAGAATTCTTCGGGTGTCACAACCGCCGCCCCAAAAGCAAATCCGGTTGCCATATTTAGCCTTTAGCAGAGTTGGATCCATGCCGGCGCTGGAAATTTGAACCGGATTGACTGCTTCCAGTCCGGCGTCGATTAAATCGTCCAGCAACGGCTCGATGGCGCCGCAGGAATGCAGCATGATTTTGACATCGGCTAATTCCTTGACGCGTTTCCAGAGTCTTTGCTGGAATGGTTTGTAGAATTTATGCAGCATAGTTTTGGAGAAAAACGGCCCGGCCTGTGTGCCAAAATCGTCACCGAACAAAATCACGTCGATATACGGTCCCACTGCGGTCAGCCATTTTTCCAATTTCTGCATATGAATGGCGCACAGTTTTTCGGACAGTCGCAGCGTGGCTTCCGGGTAAAGCGCCATATAAGTCAGGTAATTATCCATGCGGAAAAGATATTGCGGAATTTCGAAGAGATTGCCGCCGAACAGTCCGACGATCGCACGCTCGGTCGAGTTGCGCAAATTGCGGGCGCCTTCGGCTAATTTCTGCAACCCGGCTTCATCCAGCGGAAAGCAGGCGTCGGGAGTTGCCACGCCGGTCCACATTGTGTAATTGAATTGTTCTTCGAGATCGTCAAACGATTCATTCTCGAAATCGCGGTCGGCCATCGGGAAATGGATTTGTTCCATAAATGGATTACCGCGTTTACGAACGGCCAGATCGCGACCGTCTTTTGCCAGCAGATACCACTCACCATTACGCTCTTCCACGCGAATGTAATCCGGAATCTTACAGGGTGTTCCATCCGGCAGAATCCAGTCTTTCCACTCGCGGTCACCGGTCATAAAACCGCGCCCCATTTCCACCACATCGATTCCAAGTTCATCCAATACAGCCGGCTCGACAATCGCCAACTGCTGAGGCAGGTCGTAGACATAAATATTTCCCGACCGGATGCCGAGATAATTTTTCAGGCGGGCGTAGGCCATAGCCATGATGCCGGACGAACGGTGTCCCCCGAAATCTACCGGAATCCGATCGACCGGTTCATGATTCAAAGCCGCCAAAACCCGTTCTCTGGATGTCATAAAATCATCTTCCTTTTCTGTCTGCTATTATTTCCGCAACGGATTTGCCTCCATGCACCAATACCCCGATGTCTTCCACCATCCGGCGCGGATCGTTTGCCATTGTCACATTACGCCCGAAAACCGTACCGCGCGCACCGGCCTGCAACGCTTCTTCTACTAAACGAAGTGCATCCGCCGGATCGTCAAATTTGGCGCCTCCCAAAACCAAAACCGGCACTCCGGCAGATTCAACTAATATACGGAAAGATGCCACGTCGCCGGTGTACGGAATTTTCAGAGCATCGGCGCCCAGTTCGACCGCGATCCGGGAGGCGGCAATTAAAGCATCCGCAGTCTGACCGGCTGGAATCTGCTTACCAACCACCATCGGTTCGATAATAACCGGCAGACCGATACGCCGGCATTCTTGTGCGAATATCGCATCCTGTTCGATATTCAGCGCCTCAAATTCCGCACTGTAACCGACGAAATAATAAATCGTGATGGCCGATGCGCCAACCGATAGGGCATCTGCGGCGCAGGAAGTGGCTTTTTTCTTGAATTCGCTGACGGGCAAAACGCTACCGGGTTGATCCAAACGCGGCATATTCATCCAATCCGCCCGGATAATCAGCGCCGGACGGCCTTTGCCGGTAAACAGGTCGCTCATGCGTCGGGCGGTGCCGAAACTAACCAGAATGCCGTCCGGTCGGCCACTAACCACTTCATTTAAAATATGGCGAAGGTTGGTCACGTTAGGCGTCGGGTCGGACATCCAGCCATGATCGGCTGCCACACAAACGGCTTTGCCATCAGCCGGATTGAACAGGCGATTGAGACGCACGGTTTTCCCGGAAATTACTGACATTCGCCTCCTTTGCCGGTATGAATGCGGCAGTACAATTCTTCAAGTTCGGCGGCAAATTCTGGTCCTGTGATCATATTTTCGCTCAACAAATATCTATTATTAATGGGAAAATCTATATCCGGCAGTTTATCGGTTTTTAGGATTAACGGAATGTCAACCCAGGCACTGATCTCCGCCAGACTTTCGGGTGTACAGGGTGGAATAATTAAAACGTCAACGCCGGCCTCCAGTAAACAGGCCACGCCTAATTTCACAACTGCTCCGAAGTCACGATTCTTGATATTTTCACAGACCGGACAGATTTCAGCAATGACCGGCAAACCACACGGTTCCGCTGCGCGCGCCAGTCGCGCGATCGACTGAACATTTTCAGCTTCAAATTCGTCGCTGACTCCCATGATAAAGCGCGCACAGATGGCCTCAGCCCCTAACCGCAAAGCATCTTCGACATCGCAAACCATTACCCGCTGAATCGGTTTCGCCGGCAGGCAAAATCCATCCGGACGCCGATAATTGGTCCAATCCGCCCGTACGATTGGCGCCCAACGATAGGCGCCCCCGAATAATTCCGCAGATTTTTCAAGAAAACCGGGATTGACAATCGCGCCGTCGGCATGTTGACCCAAAACAGCGATGATTTTAATAAAATTCTGAAAACTCGTCTGCGCTCCGAATTCTCCGGAAATTGATAGATCGAGCCACAAAGCGCGCTGATCCTGCGGATTAATAAGATTGCCGAGACGAATTATTTTACCCGTATTATTCAAAAAACCTCCTTAATTCTCATTGATGTCGAGTGCCAGATCAAAATGCCGCACTTCACCCGGTTGCAACGTTTGTAAAGTACCGTGGTCACGCTCGGCAACGCGTCCTTCGACATAACAATTGGCCGGTTCTATACCAAGTACATACGTGCCTTCGCCGGGCATCTTCCATTGCACGAGACGCGGTAATTTTTCGGTCTGCCAGGTGAGCCGGATGGTCAGCGGCCGGGTTGAGTTTCCAATCGGAAAATTGGGCTGGTGAATTACCACGGTAGCAGTGCCGTTTTCAATAATTAAATCTTCGTGATAGTAGACGCGTTCCTGAAAATTGTTTTGTGGTTCCGACCATCGTTCAAAATCCGTGACAGGAATTCCATTGTCTCGCGCAATTACTTTTCCAGACGGAAAATGTATTCCGGTTTGGTTGGTCATCAATGGAAAGCCGAAATTAAAGTGATAGAGCAGCATAAACGGCATTTCGGAAAATCCGCAGTTTTCGGCGACATCGTGAATTTCAATTCGATTTTCACCGATTTTGCATTTAATCGTGCGTGTCAGGGTTAGATTTTCGCCGAAAATGCGGCTCTGGCGGGTGCGGCCCGCGATGGTCATTAAATATTCGTCGTCTTGCCAATCGCCTTCACAGCGGATCAATTCAGCCGGTAGCTGATGGGCTGCGCCGTGCAACGGCAAACTTTCCTGGCCGTCATTACAGGGCAAACCGACCTGCGTCAGGCCACAGGTCATCAGTAGCCCCCCGACTGCTGTTGCCAGCCAATCTTTAGAGCCACCTTGCCAATAGGCCGGGTGTACTATGCCATTTGGTGAAAGCCAGGTCAAGGGTGTGCCGCAAAATTCGGTGAGTCCGATATCCATACCGCGGGTAACATTTATCTCGAAAGATAGCCCCGCCCCGGTACGCACCCGAACTTGTTCGACGCCTTCAGATTTTCCACCGTTCAGGTGACAATGCTGCAAACCACCGATTTGTTCGATGCGACCGAGGTGTTTTTCGATTTCGCGGCGTGTCCATGGTTTACCAAATAGTTTCATGATTTAGCCTACACGCCGGATATTTGGGTCTGTGAAAACGTCACTCTCGTCATGACTGGTACTGGAAAATTCCGAGACCACCGCGCCTTCCCGGCCAGCCTGAAACCAATGCAGGGTATCCGGCGAAATCGTGTATTGGCCGCCCGGTTTTAGTTCGATTTCATGAAAAACGGTATAATAATTCTCACTGCCTTGAGGCACTTTGGCTTTTATTCTCGTAGTCGGCTCGCCGCTGACGTAAAGATATACTTTGCCTTGGCGACACCGGAAAGTTTCCATTTTCCCGGGCTGCCCAGCCTGCGTCGGATGACGATGTTCCGGACAGGTCTGGTGCGGAAAAAGCACCAGTTCCTTGGCGCAATAGCGATCATTATTGACGTAAACCACGATTGCCAGTCCCTGCGATGCCAGTTGATTTAAACCAAAATCGACGATTTCCATCTGCCTGATCTCCGGATTGGTAATAACAATCCCGGCAGAAGCCAGCATTTGCGCTGCTTTAATCCGGGCAGAAGCTTCAGAAGTAATCTCGGACATATTTATACCTTTTGATTATTTGTTATTTTCTGGTCGGTCGGTCCTACGGCCAGCTGAGTTGCTTTATCCAAGTGCCAGTGCGGAAAAGCGCCGGTTACAGGGTGTTTCTTCCAACCGGAAGTAATCCGATTTTGTAAAGCGTTCCAGTCGGGAATCCCGGAAGTGGCATCTAAGGCTTCGACGCTACAGGCGCCGGCTCCAACGGCCGAATTGATGGTATTTTCCGGTGAAAGGCCTTTTATAAAACCTGCCAGAAAACCGGCAATCGTACAGTCGCCCGAACCGGTCGTACCTTTTTCTTTGACCTTGAAACAGGGCGACAGCAACTCACGTTTTGTCCACTCGGTAATATTTTGCGTGAGTAACGCCAGGCGACTGCTGTCACTTGTCGTTCGCAAGTAAAAACCGCCATTGCCGAGCTTAAGTGCGATGATCGCGGCACCCCGCCGGATCAAATTACTGGAAATATTCTGTAAGAGTGGTTCATTTAGAATGACGGTGGGGTCGGCCGCCGGTTGCGAAATTCTTTGAAAAAAATGGGGATCGGTCATGTATAGTATTTCATCCAGGCTCGGCAGAAAAATATCGACAAACGGCAGAAGATCTTCAAGTATTTTATTCCAGTCGGCTTTTCCCGCCGGAGAGTTTGGGTCGACGGAAGCCATATCCAGCGAAGTAATCAGACCGGCCTTTTTTACCCTGCGAAAGAGTTCGACCAACTCGACGCCATTATTGCGGTACATTCGTTGCATAATCGGCGGATAACCGAAGTGAAATAAGCGGGCGCCGCGCAATTTCTTCATATCAATATCATCAACGCTGAATGAATCATTGCAGCCGGGGTGATGCCAGAAAGTGCGGTCACGCCCGGGCGGATTCACGACAATTGTATAAGACGTATCATCGCTTTCGGAAATGATGATATTTTCCGATAAACTGGTATCAAACGATTTAAAATAGGCAATCACCGCCTGGCCAAACAAATCTGCACCGATCTTTCCTATCAGGCGCGGCGTCAAACCTAATTTATGCAGTGCGATTCCGACATTGGAAACGACGCCGCCGGTTGAATAATGTACGGGTCCAATGGTCAAAAGCTTGCCAGGCTCGGTCAGATTTACATCAGTATCAGTTGGAATTTCCGGAATGATATCCAGACAAAGATGCCCGGCAACGATTATTTCAGATTTAGCGTTCAAAGTATTTCACCTTATAAAATGGGATAGCGGCCGAATTCCGTCACGGCCTGCAACATCGCGCGGTAATTTTCAATCGGAACGTATTTGGCAACGGAATTACTCGAACCGATTGCAAAACCGCCACCGGGAGCGATGTCGAGAATTCGTCTGTGAACATATTCGCGCACCTCGGCGGTTGTACCGCGCGTCAAAGGATAATCCAGATCGACCGAACCGAGCATTGCCAGGCGACCGTGCAGCCGTTTTTTAAGGTCGGCAATGTCCCAGGCTTTGGGTTCGATGGGATGAATAGCATCAAAGCCCATCGCAATATAATCATCGAGCAACGGCGTCTGGTTACCATCGGAATGATAGAAAAACAGCTTACCGCTGGCATGCGCTATGGCCGCGAATTTTTCGTACCATGGAAAAAGATAGCGACGGATGACAGTCGGAGATAAAATCAGGGATTCGGTATAGGCAATGTCGTCCGAATACCAGAAACCACCCACGAAATCACAATGACTGAATTTTTCATACATGGCCAGTTCGGCGGCACCAATAACATTACAGACTCGTTCGATATATTCCGGGTTTTCGTACAGATCGGTCATGAATTTTTCATAGCCCAGATTCATCCAGGCCTGTTCGAAAATGCCACCCTCAGGAGCAAAAATCACCTTCATTCCTGGAGGCAGCAACTTCTCGGATTTCACAATGTCACTGTAATCGATATTTTGCAAAAATACATCCAATTTTTCATCGAAATCGGGCGCCTTTTCATCCTTCAGCCACGGCTGAAAAAAATTATAACGCGGAGTCAAGCGGATATAATCATAACCGGCCTTATGCCAGAATTCAACATCTTTCGCAACATTAAAGTCAACTTTGCGGCAATCCAGTTCCGCGGCAGAGACGTTACCCAGAAATGCGGCTTTGACTTCGGCGTCCACCCACAGCTCGGCCAGCGGCAGCCGATCAGGTTCAGAAAAATGAACGGCCTTTTTTAGTCGACTGAAATCGGGTAGCGGTAAAGACATAGTTACTCGCTCGGGTTGTTCAGCGGTTCACTGACTCCAATCGTCGGACGCACGAAAACGAGAAGCAGTTTGCAGGGCGTCGGCCCGATATTTTTAGCGGCAAAATGACCGGCGGCTGCCGGAATAATCATGGACTCAGCCCAGGCCAGCGGCATCTGACGACCGTTGGCGGTCGTTATCGTACAACATTCGCCGCTCACCAGATTCACAGCAAAAGCCGTATCGTCAGTATTCATTTCGAATTCCCGATCGAATTCCACCCGATGTACTTCCCACCAGGTCTCCTTCTGGCTGCAAAGCCGGTATTTTTTCCAGCTGGTGCCCTCGGCGATCAATTGCGGTTTGGCTATCAGATGTTCTTTGACATAAGTACTGTTGCGCTCGAAGCGAATATTCTGCCAGGCGCGCTCAATGTTGATCGGCCGCAGTCTGCCATTCAGGTCTTTGCGCATCCAGTCGTAAATCTTGAAAGTAAAAATATAGGTCGTGGCGCTGATCTCGAGCACCAGGTTATTACGACCGCTGCCGTGAAGTGTGCCATTCGGAATCAGGAAGAGGTCATGCGGTTTGGACGGTTCGCTGTTGGCGAATTTGTCGGCGTCGATCTCGATGCCTGTTTCGACCGAGTTTTGAACTGCCTTGTAAAATTCCTCCGGCCGGCAGTGGTCTGTAACCCCGATATAGACGCGGGCGTCCGGTTTGGCATTAAGGATATAATAAGATTCATCCTGCGTGAAGGTTTCACCGAAATTGCGGCGAATATAATTCGGACGCGGATGCACCTGGATCGAAAGATTTCCACCGTCAATCGTATCAAGATAGTCGAGCCGGATCGGCCATACTACGCCGAACTGCCGGGCAGCCTGTGCACCGAGCACATTTTCATTTTCCAGAAACATCAGGCAATCGGCCGAAAACTCCAGTCGATTAGAACCGGATTCGAGAATAATCCCGTTTTCCGGAATAATGATTTCAAACGAGGTCGAAAGATTGACTTTATCGGGATGAACGCCGAAATGTCCCTGCATGAATTTACCGCCCCATGGGCCGGAATAGTACCACGGCCGCACCCGAAAGGCGGACTGCGATAATTCCCGCAATACGACCCGGAATTGATCACCTTCGATAAATGTCAAATGCTCGGGATTTTGCAGATCAATCAGCCGGTCGATCTGTGGTAAAATCCGCCGTTTGAGGCGATTCAGAGCCGGCCAGTCAACGAAATATGCCCGTTTGTAAAATTCCTCAAAACCAGATTTATGTGAAGCGCCAAGGTTGGTCGTCAATCCTTGTTTGGCATTTTCCTGGATAAAGTCTTTGGGAATATCAATATACCAAAGTTTATCCCAGAGTTCGATTAGAGCCGCACCGGTTCCGAAGAAAATCGTCAACCGTCCGGGTACGGCACTGCGCGCAATCGCCGACCGGATCCGTAAACCGGCAATTTTTTTTATGTCGAAGAAAGTATCGAGTCCGAGCGGAAACTGGGTCCCGAAAAGCCGATCATCACCGCCCAGAAACGGTTCAATTTTGGGATAGAAATCCTGTTCATCCGTGAGACAGGCGCCAACGTCATACCACTCTGCCTGTACGCCAGATTTTTCCAGGGCAGGTTCCAGATTGCGTTGAAAAGCGCACCAATCCACGCCCTGAAATCCATCGATGACCAACACACGCAAGCCGTTGTCAATTGCATGTCTGAGTGAATTGGCTAACGCCTCGTATCCGCTCGCGATCAGATTGTCCGCGATGCGAAAAGCCGGAAACGGGTCGTACAAACCGCGGGCATATTCGGTGGCGTCCTGCGGAATCGGAGCGACAAAGGGCGGGGCAATTTTTGAATTCATAACGTATATTCTCAGTTAGTAATTTTATCGAGCAGCGGGTGAAAAGCCGCTCCCAGCGCGGCGGCGCGATTACCGAGCGCGGCAGCTTTGATTTTGACACTTTTTCGCGGAAAGGTCCAGGCCATGGCGTGTATCATTTCAATTAAATCCGGTAAAATTATATCGGCGGAATTTAGGACACCGCCGCCGAGAACAACTGTTTCCGGACCGTAGGCGTGAATGGCATTGACAATACCGAGCGCCAGATCCTGCTGAAAGGAGTGTAAGGTCGGGAGATATTCAGTTTTTCCGAGACGGACAGCCTTAAAAAATACCGGCAGCGGCTCGGAGTATTGTTCCAGTTCCGCATGGGCTTTCTTAACGCGTTGGTTGAATGCCGTTGCGGAACAGTAGGATTCCAGGCAGCCGCGACTGCCGCACGGACATGGTGGTCCGTGGCGGTCGATGCTGATATGACCGCCAAGCAATCCGCTGGCCGCGTCGGCGCCTTCATAGGGTTTACCGTCAACAATCAGCGCCGAGCCAATTCCGGTTCCCAGTGTCATGCAAAGCAGCGGATTGCTGCCACGGCCGGCCCCGAACCGCCATTCGCCCCAGGCATATGCGCGGGCATCATTGTCAACAGCGAAAGGAATTCCCAATTCACTCCCGAAAACTTCCCGAAGATTGCGATTGGTAAAATATTGCAACTCACCAATATCGCTGTGCCAGATGCCAGTTTTAGGATCAACCAATCCTTTTGCCGCCATTCCGCCTTTTGAAACAGACCGATCTCCGATAAATTCCTTAACGGCGTTGATCAGGTTTTCCAACAACTCGTCATCACGGTTCAGGTCGGCCAGTTTAAACTGACGAAACGCCACTTCGCTACCGTCTTTCCGAAAGAGGCCCAGTTTGATATTCGTTCCGCCGAAGTCAATCCCAATTCGCATCGTCTATACTCTATTTCCCGAAGTAATCTTCCAGGGCATCGATCAAATGTCGGCGCCAATTGCCCCAGGTATGCCCTTCGTGATATTCACGCTGGACAACATCATAACCTTTTTTGTCCAGCACGGCTTTCAGACGGCGGGCGGCTTCGAAGAAATCGCCTTCGTCCTGTGGCAGAAAACTGGCGCCCACCCGTCGTTCGTAATTTCCGGCATCAATCCGGAAACGAACCGCCTTTTTCTCGGAATTGGCTATCATATGAATCAGCGAGTCTTTCTGGAATGAGTAATAGCCGGACTGACCGTAGGCCAATCCAAAAACCTCCGGGCGCCGGAAACCGGTAAACACCGAAACCAGGCCGCCGAATGAATCGCCGCAGACCAGCCGGGCAGAGGGCTCTGCAATTGTACTGTAAGTTTTATCAATGAACGGCACCAACTCATCGCAAAAGAAGTCCACGTATTTTTCGTTCAAACCATATTCGGTCATACGGTTGGGCATCTCGCCCTTGAAACGATTGGGCGGTTGAACAAAAACAGCCATAATCGGGCGGATTTTACCATTTTGAATCAGGTTGTCCAGCATTACCGGGACGTGGCAAAATTCGATATAATCCTGTCCGTCCTGCAGATAAAGCACCGGATACTTTTGCGATTCGGTATAATTCGGCGGCAGGTACACGAAAATGTCATGCGAATAGCCCAGAATCTGCGATTCATGTACGATTTTGGTAACCCCGGTGAGATCGCTCTTTTTTCCATACTGGAATGGTTTAAAAATCGGGTGGCGTTCGTATTTGGGCATGGCCAGTTCGGAAAATGGACCGAAACCGTTCAGGACTTTGTACGGATTGAGCGGATCCGGGAAAGGGAAGCCGCTTTTCGTAATGGCAAATCCATATTCCAGGCGCGCATCCGGTTCTAAAACCAGGCGTTTATATTTCAGGTCAGTGCCGGGAATTGTTTCCATATCCCAGAAATCGGTCCAGAGGGTCATATCACCGTCAATGACGATGTTTGAGTCGTTACCCTGATAAAGCAGCACGACGGTTGAATCGTTTTCGAAAATCGGGTAGTCGCTCTTGCGCACCGCCTGCACAAGTTCATTGGCAGCGATCTGGCGTTCCAGCGGATTTTCGATCGTCTTAATCTTTGCTTCAAATTTCTGGAAAATATCGTTGTTGGGCTGATTGCACTGCATGAAAATTCCTCCCAAAATACCAATGAGCAGAGTTGAACTACAGATAACTTTATACATCTTTTCCAATCTCCCGTAATCCTGTCTTGTTTACATTAAAACGTTTTCCCTGGAAACGCAGATTGTGTAATTCGGCTTTCGGATCGAATATCCCGAAATCCGGTTTAGCTGTAATGGCATTCAGGCCGGCCTGCACGCCGAAAATCGACTCGATGATCACATTAATCCAGGCGCCGCCGCCCGAAACGGTCCAATCGCACAAATACGGATAATCGTTGGGACATTTGCGGGCGCCGCCATCCTCGGTTTGTACCAGCGATTCGATGAAGTGAGCTTGTCCGAACGGCCCCTGATTAGCACTGCGGGCGACGCCCTTCAGCCATTCGAAAGCGACGTCACCATGCCCGATTTTATAAAGCGCCCCGGCAGCCTGGGGCGGCCAGGCCGGATAGCCGCCGTTCCATTGGTGATCTGGTCGGGGACTGAATAACGTGTTGTCATCGTAAGCCGACATCGCCCGAATCCATGTTTCAGTCTTGAGTTCCTCGTTGAAGAAGCGAAACATTTCGGCTTTTTGTGCGGCTGTCAGATCGTCGCCAATAGTATTTATCGTGGTAAAAAAATCATAGCAATGGCGCACTTCGACCATTTTTCCGTCCGGGAAACGGGCGTGCCAGAAACCGGCGCCGGATTTGTATAATTTCTGAACTTCGGGCAACAAGGTCGCAGCTTCCGCGCGGTACTTCCGGGCTGCCTCCGGCTGACCGGAAAAGTCGAGTAAATCGGCCATAAAGCGCAGGTTGAAAACGTTGGCCGCATTCAGGCTGGCAACTTCATGAATATAGGTGCTGACACATTCCAGCAAATTGTTGATTCCGCCGTAATCGGCCAGACCGTGTTGGCTTTTGAAGAAATTCCAACTGTCGGCATGTTTCTGTAAGTGGTCGAGAACGATTTTCGGCCCGGTGCCATTGATTTGCAAGCCGTTAATTTTCTTCGTGAGCCATTCTTTCCGGCCGTTCCAGCGCAGGAAATAATCTGACATCGACAGCATCGCATAATCATTAACGGAATACCATGGTCCGACTGTCCCACCGGTCAGATAATCCGAACCGAAGTGATGATGCATATCCATTTGCATCCAGTGCTCGAGATATTTCTGCATGACGTCCGGGTCGAGCAGGGAATGCACTAATTGACTGAGATGATAATCCCATAGAAAAGTCGTCGTCAGCCAGTAACGCGGCATCAGCGTATCATAAGCCCGCCCGTAAACCGAATACGGATTGTCGCGCTTGAAATATACAACGCTCAGGATGCCCATGAGATAGAGTTTCAGGATTTCTTTGTCATCGGTATACAGAGTTGGCAAATAACCGGAATAACGACTATTTCCGGGCGTAAAAATCGCCTGAAGTTCGGCATTCCAGTCATGCTCGGTTTTCAGAATTTCGGCGTCCGGATTGGCCCGGATTTCATCATACTGGTTAACGATATTAGCGGAATTTTCACCGACGATACTCAAGTAATAGACGGTTTTGGTTTCTCCGGCAGCGAGTGACAACTGCCCGGCAATCCAGGCCGGATTAACATTTTCAACGAACGGAAATCCGCCCTGTATCTGGAAAGCCTGGCTGTTGCGCGCCCTGAACATAACGGCCGACCGGGTAACGTCCGGTTCGACGATATTATCATCTTCACTGGGAGGAATAAAGGAATTCCATTTGGTAATCGTACGGGTAATTGACCCGGCAAGTCCGAACTTTATCCCAACGTTACGGGAAGTCCCGGAACGATTTTCGACTTTTAGCCGGATAATGATTCCGTTTTTACTGGTCAGCATAACCGTTTCCGATTGCAGAAACAGGCCGCGAAACTCAGCTGTGCGCACAATTTTATCCGGCCGCCAGTAAAATGTCACCGGTATCCCGGTGGCCGGGAAATACAAGCCGTCGATGAACAGTCCGGCGGTCAGCAATTGTCCCGAGCCGAACGGTGGAAAATTCAAACTGCGAATGCCGGTCAGGTCAATATCGGCCTGCACGGTGCCAACGAAATTGGTGAGTCCCGGTGGATTGAAAACGTCCCCGAAACGGTGGGTCATCGGACTACTGATCAAATCGTTTACTTGCGGAATCATATCAGAAAATACTCCAAACCGAATGTTCGGTTGAAAATTTATTCATATATCGGAAAATCTTAAGCATGCTTTAATAAAACCGTGATGATTTTCTTGTGGGGAACGTTGATTTTAATCCGGCGCGGATCGTTAATTTTTATTTCTGCCGCCGGTTCTTCATTTAAATCCAGCAATACTGCCCGTTGCACCGGAAATTTCAGCTTCAGAAATGCAGTGACCGTTTCAGTCGAAGGATTATAAAAACGCGCCACATAGTCATTGCCGAATTCGGACTTTTTGAAGGCTGTCAGGTAAAGGGTTTCCGGCTCGATTTCGAGGAAGGATTCGCACTTTGTCAAACCTTTTCCGGCAAAGCGACCGTGATGAACGCTTATCACCGGATACTTATGCTCGCGTTCGCGACGTAAAACACCGGCGGTCTGCCATTGTCCGGGATAGAAAAACAGCGCCAGGTCAAAATGCCTTTCTCCGAGACATTGCGAACCTTCATTACCGACGCGGGCGACTAAATCCTCGCGGGCAATACCGGACATTTTCGGATAACTGTAGCCCCGTATCAAGGTCATGGCGACGGTGCCGCTGTTATTATCCAATACTTCATATTCCGGCAATCCGAAATTTAGTACGGCCAGACCGCGTTGACCATTCTCGACCCACACGCCGCCATTGTTTGGTTGCGTGCCGGTGTAAGGTTCCAGCCAGTCGGACGTGTCCGGCAGGAAAACGTCGCGTTCCAGGATATCGAACTGCCCGCTGGAAATTGATTTTTCCGGGCGAAAACCGCTGTCGAACATGACCCGCAGGCGATGATCCTTAATGGTATTATCGAGGTCAATCGCCAGATGCAGCTTGGGATCGCCTTTATGTAAGGTAACGCGGGTCGTGATCGGTAATTCCTTTTCAACGGTGCTGCGTCTTTTCGTACCGCGAATGACTTCGGCCGGCAGGATCATTTTAATCTTGATGGCGAATGTCGTGGTCAGTGGGCCGTCGCAGATTTGTCTTATTTCAGCGGAAGCGCCCAACGAATTGTAAACCAGATTGCCATCGCCAACCGGTGGAATGCGCGACCACGGATCGCCGGATTCGCCACAATCTTCGAACCAGAGCAGATTCGCATAAGTTTCGCCGCTTTTCTTGTCGGTAACTGTTAGAGTGCCGTTCGGCTCGATCCTTACTTTCAGGAATTCGTTCTCGATAGTATTGGTAGCCGTGACCTGCGACCCGTAATTGGATTTGCGACCATTTTCCGGTTTGACGGTGTAAGTTTTATACCCAAGTGCCGGAAGATGACGGGCCTCAAAAGCCACCTTCCACTTCGTCGTATAATAAGACGTGGGCAGCTCATGCGGCTCAATCGGAATCAGGTAGCTTTCTTCGCGGGAGAGCACCTGGTGACTGACTTTCTGGCCTTGATCGTCGTAGATTGAGAAGGCGCGGTATAGTTTTTCACGCGGGAAGTCAATAAACACTTGCGGAACTTCATGACGTCCAAATGGCAGCGGATTGAAAACCGTTATCAGAACATCTTCCGGGTTGGCGTCGGAGGTATCGATGCGGGAAACGATTGCGCCGAGTGCGGTTTTCGTCAAGGCCTTGCCGATCAGTTCAACCTGGTCGAAACGTGCAAGCATGTCTTTATGAATCTGATCGGGACTCAATCCGCCGATAGCGTCGTGCGAATGATTGGATAGCAGTATTTTCCAGGCATGAATTAAGGCGCTGGCCGGGTATTGTTCTTCATTCAGCAGTTCGGCGATCACTGAAAACGGTTCGGCCCATTGTAACAGAGCCCGCTCGACTTCGGCATTGCGCTGCTTGATGTAAATTCGCGAGGAAAGCGAGTCTTTCAGGAAGGCATTGAACATATTGTCCGGACTGGGATGCCGGCGTTCGCCTTTCAGTACGGTTAGCTTTTCCGGCTTAATGTGTGATTTCAGATCGGCCAAAAATTTCGGCAGGGAACTGTGAATGAACTTCCAGTCGGAATTGACCTTGTTGGCTTCGGCGATGATTTGCGGCAGATGTTGATTGGGATAGGCGCTGTCCATACCGTCAAAAAGAACCAGGCAATCGCTGGTGGCTTGTTCGAGGATGTCTACCATAGCCGTCCGGATGCCTTCCTCAACAAGGTCCAGGTTGCAGGTTTCTCCGTAAGAAGAGCGGATAATAGCCGGTTCTTCCTCGTGATCCTGGTCGGCGCGGCACAGATGAAAGGGCAAAGAGCCTTCTTCACCCCAGCGGAATCCGTGCCAGTCGGGGGCGTGCATAGTTCGTTTCGCCACGTAGATGAAAAAGGCGCCCCGGCTGACCTGCCGGCTGAGACGGATGCCCAGAATCCGGGTGCCGTCCGGAGCTTCCAGAAAATATTCATTGGTGCCTTCGGTGTGGTGAATGCCCCGGTAAAAGATAATGCCGTCGATTCCGAAGCCGTCGTATATTTGGGCCATCTGGGAAATCTGACCGTAGGAAGTGGGAGTGTAGCCAACCCGGGAAGTCATTCCGAAGGAATCACCGACGCGTTTGCCCATCAGCAGATTACGAATCAGCGACTCGCCGTTTACGGTAAATTCTTCCGGCAAAGTGTACCACGGACCGACGATCAGCCGACCGGCTTTAATCAGGGCTTCCAAACGCGCACGATTTTCAGGTTTGATCTCCAGGTAGTCATCCAGAAAAATCGTCTGTGAATCAAAATTGAAATATTTATATTCAGGATTATCTTCCATTAAATCCAGTAAATTGTCCAGCAATTTGACTAAATGTAGTCGTGTTTCCTGGAATGGAAAACGCCATTCGCGGTCCCAGTGAGTATTTGATAAAATGTGGATTGTTTTTTTTGTACTCATAATCGCTTCTTTATTTATCAATTAATAATTACGGTTGGCTAACCAGATTTCATGAATCAGATCATAACTGGACAGTGGCATGCCCCGAAAAACGCAATTTGATGTGCAGAAAATATAACCGCCGCCCGGTTTGGCATGCATCAGGCAATATTCAGCGCTGGCGCGTACCTGTTCCGGAGTTCCGGTCTGCATCAGCGAACAATCGACATTGCCGCAGAGCGCCACCTCTTTGCCGTAATTCTCTTTCACGAATTTAATATCGACGCCAGCCATCGGATCCAGGGAATGCAGGGCGTGCGGCCCGGCTTCGAGCAGGTAGCGGATAATCGGCATAATGTTACCATCGGTATGCTTGATCACATAGGCCCCGGCTTGACGGAAATAGGTGACGGCTTCTTTCAAATATGGTGCAATAAATTCTTCGAATTGGGTCGGGCTGATAAATGGTCCGGCATTGAAACAATAATCGCAGCACAGGATAAATCCATCCGCACCGGCCTCCAGCATTTCATGGCAGCGCACGAAACTCTCCGTAACATTTTTCCGGGCAACTTCGTGCATATATTCCGGCCGATCAATCAGGTCGAAGCAAAACTGTTCCATGTTATTGAATGGGATCATGAAGGTCGGATCGTTATGGCACATGACCATAAATTCGTCGCCGGAAATTTCACGGATTTCTTTGATCGTATCGCGGACGCCGGTCTGGGCGACATTTTCATGTTTTCCCATAGTGCGATTAATGAAAATAATGGAATGATCCCAGCGCCGGGCGACGTCAACGTACAGGCGGGCATTGTATTTAACCTTGTCGGCGTAACTCATACCGGTTACGTCCGGATCAACCGGACCGCCGATCCAGGTTCGTCCCTGAAAGTCGCGCTCGGTTTCGTCGAAGACCAGCTCAAATGTCGGGATAAAATCCGGCGTACCGCCGTTCAGGACAATTTTTACTCTTTCACGATGATTCATAAATTTTCCATAATTGAAAAGGGATTATATTATTATTGACAGGATTTCTTCAAAATTATCACAGTAATGCGAACACAACGCGCGGGTACCGCTTTTGGCAATATTACCGTCGGACATTCCGATTGGAGAGAATCCCGCCAAACGAATGGCCGCAACTCCGGCGCCACTGTCCTCGATACCAATCACGTGATGGCGATTGGAAAAGGGAATACCCAAGCCGACGCGGGCGACTTCAGCATAAAGCCAGGGATGCGGTTTGGGCGAGAGTTCGCCCAGAGTGCCGGGCGCGCCATTCAGCATCGGATATCCGGCCGTGATGATCGCGTCGTAAAACTCAGCCGGATCGCCCATATCAAGAGTCCGGAAAGCCGACAGAATTTCTGGATATGCTTTTTCATAAAGACCGGACGTCACCAGACCAATCTTTAATTT
Source organism: uncultured bacterium (assembly GCA_964576275.1). Classification (GTDB taxonomy): domain Bacteria; phylum Fidelibacterota; class UBA2242; order UBA2242; family UBA2242; genus JAGNGI01. Next base: position 114,941 of record CAZNUN010000009.1, read on the forward strand.
TCGATCCTTTAGAGTCAATAGAAAATCTTTCAATCCAGGTCGCGGAACGAATGCGTCCCGGCGGCCGTTGCCGTTCAGGATAGCCTGCATTTCACGGCGCGTATGCTCGAAACACCAACTCCGGGCTTGCTCGACAGTCTTTTCGGGGCAATACTTGCCGATACAATATTGCAAATGTTCCGAGACACTATGTCCGGAAACAAAGGGAATGTCGGCGTCGGTCAGTTCAAAGCGCGGATTACCCATTAAACTGGCGATACTGAGCTGGATAATCCAAATCCAGAATTCCTCGCTACGCACACTGGTTCCATCCAGGTCCATCAATACGGCGGCGAGCGGCTTTTCCATTTTTACCGGATGCACCGGATAATAGGCCGGATAGCCCAGCGCCGAACCGACGAATGCCAGCGTATGTTCGTCAAATGCCACGAATTCAACCTTGCCGTCACCGGTGGCGATGATCGTGCGCACTCCGTTCTTACCGACGACAAATCTGTCATCTGATGTTTTATACAGAATGCGCAGCCCCGCATCGGTTGGCAGATCGCCTAAACCCGGCAGACTGATGATTTTTTCAGAGTAATTGTCTAAAGAATTAGTCATTTATCGAATTCCCCTCGTCCGGTTTATTCCAAATTTATCCGGACTAAATGAGGATAATATTCTTCAAATTCAATATAAGTCAGAAAAATCGTCTTACCATTTTCCCGGGATAATTCAGGGTGTTCTTTTCCGGCGTAAATCAGGCGTGGATAAGGCAGATTTTTACCGTTGGAAATCTGAGCTTTCCACAGGTCTATTTCCGGGCTCCACGGTCCCCAGAGATTGGGCGCTGTGCGTCCGACGATGCGATCGGATGTCCGCCAGGAATGAACCGCCAGATAAGCCTGCAAATGTTGATTGTAAGAAATGGAGACTTCGCTGGGCGCGTCGGTAAAAAGAACTTCGGCGTCTTTAACATACGGGCTCCATTCCGGTTTTGATGAAACTAAATATTCATAGGCATCCAATTGTTCGATTTTATCGAAATCGACCCGCGCCAGATAGGTTTTCTGAATTTGATCGACGCCCTGGCAAGTGCCATACAGATATATTTTGCGTTCTCTGAAATCCGGGAAAATCGCCGAACCGAAATGCGGTTCGGATTTACTCCAGAGAATATCACTGCCGTTATGAAAAATGCGTTTGAATTCCCAGGTTTTATCGCCGCCGACGGACAGACCGGAGCCGATTACATCAAAATTGACCGGATAGGCTTCGCCATTGCCATTGGTGGCGACAATTTCTTTCTGCGGAATCATTTTAACTTTTACGAAAGAAAGGTAGAGCTTTCCATCGATCATGACGCCATGTTGGCACCAAACCCGGATTTTATTCGGGTCTTCCCCATCGATTAAGGGTAAGAGCGTTTTGAGCGAACCGTCCGGATTAAGGATATAATTGAAATTCTTCAAACCATCGCTGGCATCCTGATCGGGCAGAATCAAGCCGGTATTATTGAGCATTTTATCGGTTGTGCCCTTGCCGGACATGTCATCGCCGCCAACCGCAATGCCGCTGATATACCAGAGACTGGAACCCGGTTCCCGGCTCCCGATCAGAGTATCGCCAAAAAACCACAATGAACTTTGATTACCGAGTGGAATTGAGAAAGCACCATCCTGGCCGATCATGCGATGTGGATTTTCCACAAACTGTAATCCCAGGTCGGCGGCGCTTTGAATTTTTATACTTTGCATAGATTGTTTTTTTTGAAAAGGAGCATGACTGTTTTTCAACTTAAGGGGCGGGAACAAGACCTCCCACCCCTTAAGTATCACGCCCTAAAATTCCATTATTTGGTTAAAACCATTTTTCGGGTCAGACTCTGATTTCCGGCAGTAACTTTATAGAAATAGATACCGCTGGGCAGATTCGAAGCGTCGAAATTAATATTGTAACGTCCGGCCTCTTTCGTGTCGTTGACCAGAGTGCTTACCGGGTGTCCGAATACATTATAAACCGTCAGATTGACAGCGCTCTTGGCGGCAATCTCAAACTCAATGTGGGTATTCGGATTGAAAGGATTCGGATAATTCTGGGAAAGGTTGAATTTTCTGACAACGGAAGCTTCTTCCTTGGTCGCCGTACCACCGGTGACGGTTATAGTATTACCCAGACTGTCGCACCAGTAATCTGTGTTAGTAAAATCAAAGGAGCCTTCACTGAAGAAATAACCCAGATCATAAGAGCCATTGGTATTACCAATGGTCAGATTGATGGCGACATCAATATAAGAAGTTGCTGACCAAGTATAACCGGAATCTGATTCATAAGCGACCCACTGCATTAAATCACCACTCGGGTATAATACTTCCATTGAGTCCACCCAGCCGTAATCAACCGCGCTTGGATATTTATCGGCCTGTGCTGACGGCAGATTATGAGTGGTGCCCTCACCAAAATCACCGGTGTAGTTTACTCCAGTCACAGTCCAATCGTTCGGTATCATCATCCCGAGGATACCCCATTTCTTGTTGGCGTCCGAACTGCTGGTCTCAATCTGGACGTTGATTGTAATCGACGAACCGGCGGTAGCGGTTGACGGTTGGTCAATTTCTGTAAATTTACAGCTGTTCAGTGTCAGTAATCCGAATACAAAAAATACTAACACGACCATTTTGGTAACATTCGCTTTCATAAAACCTCCTTTGGTTTGGTTAATTGTTTTGATTCTGCGAACATTTTATCTCTCATTGGTTAAGATTATTGGTAATAATTCATTCGGTTCGATCGTGGCCGAAAAGGCGTCGCCCTGGGTTGGCATCGGCTGAAGGCGTTGTCCGAGGACATTGGCACGGAAAGCGGATTTCCCTTTGAATAAATCAGAAGCGACCCTGACAGTAACCGCATTTTGCGGATCGACATTAAGCAACTCCAGGATCAGTTCACCTTTTTTATAATCGCTTTTCATGGAAAATAAAATCACTTCTTTTCGATCAACAGAAAGATAGCTGTATTGCGGTTCTTGGCGTTTTAGCGGAGCCCGCATGGCAACGGCCGGTGTTGCGACGTCCCAGCCGAACCGGGCTGTAAAACCCGGATTGAATTGTTTCTCCTGAGAAGTTATGGAAAATCGCGTTTTCAGATGCCCCTCGCTAATCTGATGCCGATTCCAGTTTTGCGGGAAATTGTTGATAAAGTTGGAATACAATTCCGGCTGATCGTCCTGACCGATTTTTTTCAGAGCTATAACCCGGCTGTCAAGGGCCGCCCAAGTGACGGTCGTTTGCTGATCGGAAAGGGCCACCGTCCGGCGAATTGAAAAACTGGAATTCGATTTCCCCGGCATGCAATCCAGCTCCGGATTCAGAAAACCGCCTAAATTTTCAATCATGATCGTGGGTTTATCGAGGATAAACGGGAAAGCGATGCCATACTCTTCAATGACATCGGTTTGTGGTAACCGGCTGACGTCAACAGAAAAGTCAATGTCGATCCGGTCCAGTTCATTCCAGAGGATATACTGAACTTCGTCCAATAAAAAGCCGGGCTGTCTTATCTCCAGAATGAGACGCACTGGACGTTCATCCCGGATGGTGACCTGCGCAGTCGGGGCAGTCAGGAATGAATTGGCTTTACCAAGATTTCTTTCGCAGAGCAGTCGGTTGAATCGTTCGTCCGCGATTTTCCGTCCGGTTTTTTTATCAATGACCTCCTGAATCTGGCCGTCGGCTGGATTGAAAACCAGACGATAGAATTTATTTTCGATTGAATATGGCGATGGTATTAAATCCGATGAATTGTTCAACGGTTTTCCGGTGACAAATTCATACTTGCGATAACCGAGCGCCGGCATTTTACGGGCGACGAAAATAACTTCGTTGTCTTTCTGATAACTCGGGACGGGTTGACCGTTCTTAAGATCGACTATCTGATAAACGGTTTGATTCAGATGCGGCAATTGAACAGTCACCGGGACGTCTCTTTCCCAGCTTAGGGTATTGAAAACCAACAGGCCATTGGCTTCGAACTGGAAATGAGATACGCCAAAACGATAGAGACTGCGTTCCAGAACCTCCTCGGCCAATAATTCGGCCGAACTGATATTACCCACGCGGTTGGCCATCGCCCATTGATTTTCTTCGACGGAGCCATAGCTGTATTCCAATCCGGAACCGTGTCCGGCAAAATTCAGGGTAGCCCGATAAGCTTCCGCGAGGTCTTTTTCTTCCGGCAATACCTGTGGATTAATTAACCAGTCGAGAGTTGTCAGTTTTTCGGCGGAAATTAATTTTTGCTGGATAGCGCGGTGCTTGATAAAAAGTTCCGGTTCGCTCTGGTAGAGAATATCCCAGGCGGAAGTCCAGTCGCCCCGCAGAGTCGGAATGCCTTCGGAATATTTAGCCGTAAAGTCAGTTGCGAACTGGTTCAGATTCGAAATGATAATTTTCGGAAACTCGTATGTCTGATTCCATTGTAAAGCGGCTTCGAATTGCGACTTCGGAATGCCACTGTTATCATTAACGGCGGCATTCAGGTAAACGAGATCGAAAGCATATCCGGACGCTTCCAGTTGTTTAAGGTTTTGCCACAAACCAATTTCCAGACCGGCTGTGTCTTTTTCGAAACCGTAGATCAGACCTTCGTTGTAAGCATTGGTCAAATAAGTCAAAATTTTGCTGTTATCGGCGCCCTCCCAGTAAAACACCTTGGGGAGATTTTTCCGTACGGCGTATTTTTCATAAAAATCATTGATACCGCAAACCAGAAAGTTGGCGCCGGCCTGATTTAAAACCTGCGGAATAATCCAGGACAAACCGGGCAGATCATTGACGATGGCAGCTTTATAAGAAATCCCGAATTCAGCGGCAAGTTCCCCGGCCAGATCGAAAGAGCGCGTCATTTCCGGGTAGCTGATAATTCCGGTGTATGGATTGGAATACATCGGCGAAACCGCAATCCGGCCGGACCTGATCAGTTCCATCAATTTTTGAAACTGAGTCAATGAGCGCGCTTCGCGGTATTTTTCGAGAATCCAGGTGGTTTCGACCGTCCATTTGAAATCCGGATACCGGTCACAATAATCCAGCACATCGTCCAGAGTCTGAATATGGCGTTCGGCGACGACCGGCTGAGTGTTGGTGTATCCAATATCCATATGCGACAACAGGTTCAGATATACCTGATAGTGTTTCTGCGGGAATAGATTCACGGTTTTGTTAATTTTACGGGAGCCGGATTTCAGAATACAGACGGCTTTACTTTCACCGGTTGGCTCATCGATATATATTTCCCGACGGCTGATCCCGGCCGGGATTTGCGAGAGCGTGAAAGAATTAGTCATTTTATTGGTTTTAATCGTAAAATCTGCCGGTTCTGTCAGAGCAGTTGTTGCGTTGATCACCAGATCGAGCCGCTGTGATAAATGGCCGGAATCGGTCTTTTTAAAGAAAATGGTCGGAACCAGTTCAAAGTCGAACAGGTTTTCGGCTTTTGCCAATTTCACGTCAATATTTTGTAACGGTTGAAAATAGGAATCCGTCAGGCGGGCATAAAATCCCCACTTCAAATCCAATCCTCCGAACAGGAACGGATACAAATTTGTGTGAGAATTTGTCACGGTCACAATTAAAAGGTTGAGCCCCTTTTTCAGATGAACGACTACCGTATCGGCATCAATTTGAGCATTCCGATCATTCCAGTGCCGGAAAATTTCTCGGCCGTTCAGCGTAATTTTCAAACGGGAATTGCTGCCGGTCAATAAATAGGCGTCCATCTCGGTCGGGCTATACAGGTACGAGGCGGCTAAACCGGCTTTACCCCACCAGATTTTTTCTGTTCCCCGACCGGGAATAGCCCAACCGACCGCTGCGTTCAAATCAACATATCCGTCCGGATTGGGGGCCTGATATTGCCAGGTCGTCGTTTTATTTTGAGTCAGATCGCTGATTTCAGTTTTTCCGAGAGCGGGCTGGAGTTGGTTCTCATCGAGTAAAATCGAATCGGTAAAGGTTCCGAAACCGAAAAATTCCAGATTGAAAGGCCCGGCGACCAACCAGGCCGGGATGGTGCCGTTGGCTGTCAAGTGTTGAGGAGCGGCGGCAAACACTACCGAAAAACTCAACAGAATAAACCCGACGAAAAAAGCTGATGTTAGTTTTCTTTTCATTCCTTTATCCTTTGATGCCGCTCATCATAAAGCCGCGAATGAAATATTTCTGAAACAGGAAAAACAGCACAATCACCGGCAGCATCACCAGTACGGAAGCCGCCATCAAAACGCCCCATTCGGTCTGATACTGTCCGACGAACATTGCCAGCCCGAGCGCCAGGGTGCCTTTTAATTTATCGGACAGGTAAATCAACGGTCCCAGAAAATCGTTCCAGGTCGACATATAAGTTAGAATGGCAACGGTTGCCAGCGCCGGTTTAGCTAATGGTAGTGCGATTTTCCAGTAGATTTTAAATTCCGAACAACCATCCAGACGGGCGGCTTCGAACAGTTCTTTCGGAATCGTTAAAAAGAATTGACGCAGCAGGAAAATGTTAAAAGCCCCGCCGCCGAAAAAAGCCGGGACGATCAGCGGTTTGAAGGTATTCAGCCACCCGAACTGTTTATATAATACGAAAACCGGAATCATCGTGACCTGAGCCGGCAGCATCATCGTCGCGAGTACAAATACGAACAGCCAATCGCGCCCCGGCCATTTCAAACAGGCAAATGCGTACGCCACCAGCGAACTGGAAAGCAACGTCCCGAAAATAGTCAGGACCGAAATGAAAACAGAATTTTTCAGGTAAATGAAAAATGGCATTTTAGTAAAAACCTTAGCGTAATTGTCCCAGTGTAAATCTTTCGGGATCCACTGCGGAGGAACGGCAAAAATTGATTCGCTGCCTTTCAGCGAAGTCGAAATGATCCAGAGAAAAGGCAGAATCAGCACGATGGCAGCCCCAACTAGCAAGAGATACGTCATTAATGTGCGCGAGGTTTTAAAATTCAAATGCTTCATTTGCCCTCGTAATAAACGACTTTTTTACCGATGATAAACTGGAGCAGGGTAACTGTCAGGATTATTATCAGCAGCAGCCAGGCCAGCGCCGAAGCGTAGCCCATACTGAAATCGTCAAACGCTTTATAATACAAGTACAGATTATAGAACAGAGTCGAATTCAATGGACCGCCTTTGGTCATTACATAGGCTTCCGTAAAAACCTGGAACGAGAAAATTACTTCCAATACCGTCCACAGAAAGATTACCGGCGAGATCATCGGAATGGTGACATGCCGGAACTTCGCCCACCAGCCGCCGCCATCAATGTCCACGACTTCATATAAAGACGTCGGGATGCCCTGCAAAGCCGCCAGAAAAACCAGCATCCGGCCGCCGCCGATAGACCACAGGCTCATCAGAACCATTGAGAATTTCGACCAGTGCGGACTCTGCAACCAGAGTGGTCCGTGAATACCGAAAACGACTAAAACCGAATTGAATAAACCGTACTGCGGATTCAACAGCCACAACCATAAAGCGGACAGAACCACACCGGTTACGATCGATGGTATAAAGAAAATTGTACGAAAAAATCGAATGCCTTTTACCGCATTATTTACCAGGACAGCCAGCAGGAGCGAACCGAGAATTACAAGAGGTACCCGCACAACGGTATAGAACAGCGTATTCCAAATTGATTTCCAGAAATATGGATCGTGACTCAGCAACTCTTTATAATTCCCGAGGCCGATGAATTGCGGAACACGCAGAACGTCATATTGACAAAGACTGTAATAAAAAGACATTATGATCGGATAGAGGCCAAAAACCAGAAAGCCGATTATCCAGGGCGCCACGAAAAGATAGCCGAGCCAGGCTTGTTTTCTCTGAAGATGACTTTTCTGTGATCTGTGCATTTTAATTTTCATCGAAAAAATTCATTTTGGTACGGACATATTCGTCATAGGTCAGAGCTTTGTCCAATTCATGCTGGATAATGGTCTGAGCCGTCCCGAGGGCTTTTTCAATTGACTGATTGCCAAAGACTATCTGCTCCTGGGCCGTGTAAAATTCACGCCAGAAAACATCATGCGCCATTGGAACGATTGTGGATGAATGAGCATGTTCAAGTTGAGTTACGAAGATCTGCATTTTTCCGTCCTGCAGAAATAGCGGATCGTTGGCAGCGATGCGGTTAGCCGGAAACAGATTCTGATCCATGGCGAAATAAGCATCCAGCTGGGTTTGTTTGCTGGCGGCAAATTTGATGAATTTCCAGGCGGCTTCCGGGTCTTTCGAACCGCGCGGGATCGCGATCCACCAACTCCCCGTTGATGACGCGATGGGACAGCCTGGCATGGTCGGCGTCAGAGCAATCCCATATTCAACTTTCGGCGCGTGAATCCGCAGATAATCGGGAAAGATATTCGGTAAAATCATCATGGCTACTTTTTCGGCTGCGAAAGCCTGCTGATCGCCGTAGCCAAAACCAGCGGCAAAAGCTTCTATTTTATTTATCGGATAAGGTTTGAGAAAATCGACAATCCATTGGGTCGCCCGGATCATGGCCGGATTATTCAGAGTGACCGTTTTGCCGTCGGCGCTCAGAAAAGAGGCGCCCAGTTCCCAGGCGATAAGTGTCGCCGTTGCCGGTGAATTTTGAGAAGCTACCAGGCTGGATCGGTAGAATGGAAAAAAGCCCATTTGAACGATATTCCCGGCTTTATCATACTTAGTCAAATTTTGATTATACTCGATGACTTCGTCCCAGGTTTGAGGCGGACGCTCCGGATCGAGACCGGCCTGCCGGAACAGTTTTTTATTGTAGTAAAAAGCATAGGAAGCCGAACTGACTGGAACGCCAAAAATATGCCCCTGCCATCGCATTTCTTCCCACAGAGCCGGAAATATAGCGGTAGTATCAAAGCGGTCACGTTCGATGAAATAATCGAGTGGCATCAATGCCATACGCGAAGCCCATTTGACGATCGGAATAAATTGGGAAACCGCATCCGGCGGGTTATCGCTCAGAATCGCCGTCAGCACTTTCTTCTCCTGCTCCTGCCAGGGAATGGCATTGGACAGAACGCGAATCGAATCCTGGGCGGCATTGAATGCCGTAACAATGAACGGAACCTCCTCTTTTTGCCCGGTACAACTCCAGAATGAAATCGTGTGTTGGCTGGTTTTATGCGCCCGACTGCGCGGGAAAAACAGGATTACAACAGCCGCGATTGCCAATAAGACGGTAGTTACAATCTTTAATATTTTAGCGGCGTTCATCTTTATTTTAAAAACATCATTTTACGGGTTTCGGTAAAGACTTCACGGTTATTGGTGCTGATCTGAATTTTAGCGAAATAAATACCGCTGGGAAGAGAATGGCCGCGTTCATTAGTGCCGTCCCACAGGACCTGGTAATTACCGGCTTCGGCGCGATTTTGAACCAGATTGCGCACAGTCCGGCCGGTCAGATCGTAAACACTCAACTCTACTTCTGCCGGTTGATCCAACCGGTAAATGATACGAGTTAGGGCGTTGAACGGATTCGGATAATTTTGAGATAAATGGAAAGATTTTGTCAAGGTATTCACTTTTCCCGGGGCAATGGCGACTTCCTCTGCGCCGAATTTGATATTGATAAAGCGTGGATGATAAATGTCGCCGACAGTGAAAGAACCCCAGCCAAACGTGTTGACATTATAACTAATCAATAATTCGTCCGGTTTGGAAAGATGCGGGTGGGCTTTGGCATTGTAGGTGAAAGCCGAATAAGCGGAATATTCCTCGACTTCCGGACAGGTGTAGATTTTCTTATATAATGAAAACGGACCAACCGGAGTATCTCCAAGCCGGATGGCTACCGTTTCAGAATTGGTGTTAAGTTGGAAAGCCACGACAAACTGGCCGGTTGACAATTGTGAGACGCTTAATTCTTGGGAGATCTGATCAGTCAGGGGGGCGCTTTGCGCAATGTCGGCCACCCATTCACTGCCGTTGTAAAATGTGTATTTGGAAATGTCAGTAAAGTCGGCTTCCGGCACTCTGGCGGCCAGCAAATCTTTATTACTTGAGCGGGACCGAACACCATAAATATAAATGTATCCGTCCGGATTCTGGCAGCCGCTGCGTTCGGTCATCGGGAGAATCGCTCCGCCGAATATCGACTGAACTGTGCTGGATTCGTTATAAATCAGGGCGACGTCTTTCTGGTTGTATGATTGCACAAATCCTGTTGAATCGGGAACGAATGACAACAGCACAACACCGTTTATTACCCAGTCCCAGGAGCCGGAACCGGTGGAATGCATCAGCATCGCAAATATGTAAACGGAATCGCCGAGCGCAATCCCGTCCATGGGCCAGTACCAGTCGCCCGCCACGGAATTGGATGTATTCGGTATAAAAACGGACGTAGTGTTTAGCCCCCAATCGAATTTGATTTTGGCAGTGTCCGGCTGAGTTTCTTCTAATAAGGCCAGCGTATTGTTTACCATTTTGCTATTCGAGCGTTGATCCTGCTCATTAATATCGCCGATAAAAGTATCGCTGAATACGAATAAAGTCGATTCCGGTTCGGATTCGGTGTAGATTTCATTGCCGGAAAGCGGAATGGAATAAATCCCGTCGGCGCCGGTCCAACCGGAAGTTCGGTCAAACAAGGCTTCCCAGTCATAAGCGGGCGTCACGGCAAATTTCCAGGGATTGAATTCCGGATAGCAGGATGAATCGGGAATGCCGATCTGATGCGGATAGGAAATCGCTGTCGAACTGGAACCCAATACACCGGACACTGCTTTAGTGAACAGATAACCAAGATTGAATAAACCTTGACGTTCACCGACCTTGAGCGACAAAGCGACGGTAACATCATAAGCCGCTGAGGCCGTATAACCAGAATCAGAAAGACAAACGATCCATTTCAGGTTATCGCCGGAATTGTCTGGAGGATAGTATTTATTTACAGAATCGGTCCAGGCCGCCGACTCGACCAGCCGGCCGGAACCATTGAGGCTGGAATAATTTCCGGAAAGCAGTTGCCAGTCGTCTGGCACCAAGATACCGAGCAGGCCTTTAAGCGGATTACTGGCATCCGGATTGGAAACCGTTAAGCCAAGCTCGACGGCGATGGTATCGTTCGGGCGGGCGGTGGATGGTTGTGAAACCGAGTTTATCTTGCAATTACTCAATCCCAGCAAGACTGGAATGGTGAAAATAATCCAGAGCCGACGCAATCCGGAGGTCGCCTTTAAAATGTCAATATTTTTACTATTGTCAGCCACTGTTCCTCATTTTTAGATCGATAATCCCAGCGTAAAACGATGCGTGGCGCCGAATACTTTGCCATAGGATACATAAGCATAATCAACCGATGTGCCGAACCGGCCGACACTCGGTAGTCTGAGCCCAAAACCGGTCGTTAAATAATGCTCACTGTCATTGGCGCGATAGCCGCCGCGCAAAGCCAGCATTTTTAAAAATTCATACTCAAGGCCGACGCAGATATATTCATTGGCATCGGTTGGATGCAGCAGTTCCCCGGAAACTATCAGACGGTGCGTCTTGTTATTAAAAACATTGTCGCTGGCACCCACTCTAAAAAGCAACGGCATGCGGAACTGCTGTTCGGTCAAAACCTTATCCGGCCCGAAATGTTGCAGTGCAAAAGCTAGTTTCAGATCGCGGAAACCGGTGCGGTAAATCGTACCGATGTCAAACAAGACGTTGCCATAATTGTAGTTATCCAATACCTCTTCGGCGTATTTGAATTGCAGACCGATGGTAAGCTTATCCGTAAACCGGCGGGCGATCGCCAATGCTACCAGATAATCGCCGGCGCTGATCATATTTCCGGTACCGTTAGGAGCGGATACAGTTGTTTCTTCGAAATCCTGAATCCGAAAGCTGATCGCACTGATACCGACCACGATCGAGCGAATCGGAATCGCCACCGCACAGGCGTCATGGCTGCTTTCCACTAACCAATTACTATGCGAGAAAGTCACTGCCGGCCGGGTAATGAAGCCTATTCCGGCCACATTCCAAAATACGGAGTTAACACCTTCTGACAGGCTGGTGAAGGCTTCGCCCATGGCCGCCTCGCGCGCCCCGACGCCGATTTTAAGAAATTGCAGACCGGCACTGCCGGATTTGGTAAAGTCGAATCCGTAATCAAATTGGGCTTGAATATTACCGGCCAGGATCGCTGTGATTGATATAACTATAAATATTCTTTTCATGCGCGTCACCTTTACTTGATCAGGATTAACGAACCTTTGGCGTTTCCAACACTCGACTCTACCGTCCAAAAGTAAATACCTGGCGCCGTCCGCTGGCGGGAGTCGGTCAATTGATCCCAGACCTCTTCGCCGGAATTGGCATTATTGTGTTTTAAAGTTTTAACCAATTCTCCGGCAGAAGTATAAATACGGATTGTACACTTGGCGGGCAGATTGGTCCAGACGATTGAATTGGCATCTTCATCGGCCGGGAATCCGGATTCTTCCCGGAATGGATTGGGAAAGACTTTAACATTTTTCGCGGTTGAATCCGGGAAACTGGCAGCCAGAACAGCTTCGCTATTGCGATTGGTCAGCCAGCTTTCGTTACCGGAGCTGTCCTTGGCGGTCACGGCATAATAATAACCGACGCCCAGACTAATGGTATTGTCGTTATATTGCCAGCGGCCGGTTTCCGCATTATAATAACGCGTAATGGAAATGGAATTGCCGGGTTTGATACTTTTCACTTTAATTGTCCAGGGACCATTGAAAGTATATTCACTGCGATAGATAATATATTCCTTGAGATCGTTCCGTCCGGTCAGCGGATCCAGATAATCAGTTTCGTAGGGATCCCAGCTAACCGAAATTTCCTGGCTGGAAGGCAGCGGTACGATATCGATATCGGGCGACGGCGGCGGAACGGCAGCAACCCGGCAATTGTTATTGTACAGCGCACGAGCATCGTCGATGGTTTCCTGTAAGAGCGCCAATCCTTGTGGTAGTTTGGCTTGGGCGTCAGTCAATTCGCTAGATTGAATATTAATACAATCTTTTAAAGGAAGACCGTCGACAGCTTCAACGACTGTAATTTTTACTGAATCGGAAGCTTCGATGTCATACGGTCCGCAGCTCATAATCATGATGGGAGCGATATGGGCATCCGGATCAGACTGGAGAGAGTTATCCGAACCGTTTAATAAAGCATACAGATCGGAGGCGCTGGCGGTGCCTTGCAGGGTAAATTTATTGCTCTTGTTGACGATTAAACTGGACCAAAAAACATTTGCCGGCTGGGTTCGACCATCGGAGGCCGCATCGGCTCCCAGCAAGGCATATCCGGCATAGCCCGGGGAACGGATTTCTTCAACATCATCCCACCAGTTGCCATAGTCCCACATATATTGGGTATAGTCAGCCATGTAATTATCATAGGCATACAGTAAAGACCGACTGGTATCATACGCCACCGATTCATCCTCGCGACTCAGTTCATCACCCCAGCCATTATGGACCATAACGTCTTGATAGCTCGGTCTGATCAGATAGACAAAACCGAAATAGGCATCGTTGATTTTTGCGCCGGTTTGATTGGTAAAAACATAATCGATGATGATGAAATTATTAATATCGGGAAAACTCCAGGCCTTGCTGGTGCGTTTGACATGGATA
>CAZNUN010000010.1:0-90302 GCA_964576275.1 uncultured bacterium
ATATATGTTTTTATATGCTTTGTGTGGTGTCTTTTTCTCTTCATTTCTACTATATATTTAAATTGATTTATATTAATCTTGTTTCAATCCTTATTCTGGTGGAAGTAGCACTTCAATCTCTTTCATAGCCTTGCGAGCCTCATCGGTCGGCGCTGCGTTTCAATCCTTATTCTGGTGGAAGTAGCACTTCAATAATTTCTTGACGTTTTAGGCGATGTTCAGGAGTTTTGTTTCAATCCTTATTCTGGTGGAAGTAGCACTTCAATAGCAAATATTTGGTAACACCTTATTTTCGGAATACTTTCACTGGTAAATTTTTACGTAAAATCATCAGAAAAAGGTTAGCTGAGCGCTTCTCACGAGAATAAATAATTATTCCTGTGCAGTGAGAAGCCTCGCTTTACGGGGTTGAAAGCTCCCGTTAAGTATCAATTTTCAAAGAACTTTTATCATTCATCTGCGAAATATTTCGCGCCGCATTGAAATCAGCGTTAGCTTCATATCCGCATTTGGTACATTTAAATTCACTCTGGCTTTCGCGATTTTCTTTTTCAATATGACCACATTTTGAACAGCGCTGACTGGTATATGCCGGATTAATAAAATGCACTTCAATGCCTTGTTCTTTAGCTTTATATTCGGTTTTGGTGATAATGTCGGCATTATTCCAATCGCGAAGGTACATGTTTTTCTGTTTTACTTCCGATAAATTCTCCAGGTTTTCAAAATTGATAATGCCAGCCTTATTCTGCAAAGCAAAGGCTACAATGGCGTGCGAAAGTTTATGATTATATGTATTCATAAATTTTTTAATACGATCTTCCAGCGGAATCAAAGGTTTTAGTTTCCCGGATTTGCCATGTCCGGTTCTCAGATCGTAAAAGGAATTGTTCTGTTTAAGGATTTGCCAGCGCTTACTCTTGATCCGGGCTCGGAAATTGTCAATTTCCTGGCGATTACCGAAAGAACCGCGTATATATTCGCTGCTATTTATAGCGCACATCACCGGAATAGCGATTCCCAGGTCTACACCTACGACTATACTCTTATCTATAGATGAGTCCGGCTCCTTATCAAAGCTATAGCACAAATTAATATACCATTTATTGTGTATTTTATCCTTCTGAATACTTGAATCGTTCAGTTCATATTCTTTAGAAAGAATCCGATCCACGATTACTTTCTGTTCATTTCTTTCGATCATGAGATTGAAAGGAAAATCCTTTGAGAAATATGGAATGCGCATAAAATAACCGTCAGTATCTTTAAATATACTGAGCATTCTTATCTGAAAAGGAATCGGAGAGGGAAGTTTATAACTGCTCCAGGTGCGCGAACCGCTTAATACCCCGCCTTTTTTAGTGTCATTAAGAAATTGTTTGTAAGCTTTCTGGGAAATACTGGCTTTTATTGAGGAATGAATATCAATATCGAGAATTGAGCGATAGCCGGAGTTACGGAATTTTTTATTTTCTTCAGCAGTGTAGTTTTCACCCTTTTTTTGTTTATTGATATGCTGAAAAATGAATTCATTGTAGGCTCTATTGAAGGCTTTCCAGGTCAAATAGATACATCCATTAAGTTTTTCATAGACCGCTCTGTTCGTTTCAGCATTAGGTGACTGAAAATTGAAACGTATTTTGGTCTGTTTCGTGATTTTCATTTCGTTTTTAACTTATTTAACCGCAGTTATTTTAAATATAATCTGCTTTTATGTCAAGAAAATATTGAAAGAATATTTATTTGAGCATTTTTTCTCTTGACTTTAAATCATATGTCACCTAATATTAAAACAGTTGGAATGCAAGGAATGCCGCTCAAATAAAGTCAATTATTGAATTCCGGTTTCCGGTTACAATAGCTCCGGTCGGGCGGCTGTTTTAAGGGAAAAAGAGCATCGAGTTTTCCGCGGCCGATAGGCCGGGAAGTTAGTTGGATAAAAAAACCTTAAGGAAAGGAGTCTTTTATGGCAAAAGACAATTTGATTTCGATTGTGATTCCGCCGGAGGTCATTACGGCCGTGACGGAAGCCATTAATGTGATTGTAACGCAGTTGAAACCGTATTTGATCGCGCTCAAGCCCGAAGAGCGCAAGAAACTGCCAAAGATGGGTGACAAAACCATGCCGTTCGTTTCAAAAGTCATCGAGTATACCGGCACAAATCCGGAATTCATTCCGGCTTTTCTGGATATTGCGGAACTTAAAAACGATTTTAACGCCGTTTCGGTTCTGAATCAAATGTTCCGGCCTCTTTCTGAAGTGGTTGATAACCTGAATGACACTATTTTGACGCTAGGCAGTGACTCCTATAAAGGAAGTTTAAAGTATTATGATTCGGTCAAGATGTCGGCCAAGAATGATGTGCCCAACGCCAAGACCGTTTTCGAGGATTTGCGGAAACGGTTCGAAGCCCAGGGCAAGAAAGCCGAAGAGGAAAATTCAGTAGCCCAGTAAAAGTTATCCTCCTATACACCTCCTTCCGCAGTCGTACAGGTGGAAGAACGGCCGGAGTAAGAGAGAAATGGAGCCCTTTAAGTTCTTACTTATCTCCGGCCGCTTCTTTTTGGGCTGCGGTCTGTTAAAAATGAACCTGTGTGTGTTAAAAGTGAACTCAGCTTTACGAATAACGAGCCTGAGTGAGTAAATCGTAAGCCCAGGTTAATTCCGAACGCACTGCGATTCGTTCGAAGCGAACTCAGCTTTACGAATAACGAACCTGAGTGAGTAAATCGTAAACCCAGGCTCATTTTTTCTCCCTCGTTACATCGCTCCTGCGATATATAATTTCACCTCATTACACCGCTCCGGCGGTATATATTTCCCCTCGTTACACCGCTCCTGCGGTGTAACGATAAATTGTAACTTCGGCGAAGATTTTGAATCTTATTATGGGTTTCCAGATTGAATCATTATGATTAATTAACAAAACATAGTCTGAATAGCACAGGAGCAAAAATTGAAGTACTTAATCGTTGGTGGTGTGGCCGGAGGGGCGACGACGGTTGCCAGGCTAAGAAGGCTGGATGAGAAGGCGCAGATAATTTTATTCGAACGCGGCGAGCATATTTCGTATGCCAATTGCGGCCTGCCGTACTATATCGGGGAAGAAATTAAAGAACGCGAAAATCTGTTCGTGGAAACACCGCAGCAGTTTGCGCAGAAGTTCAACGTTGACGTCCGCAATTTCAACAATGTTCTGGCAATTGATCCGCAGGCTAAAACCGTTGAGGTGAAGAATCTACTGACCGGCGAGACGTACCGGGAAGGATATGACAAATTGGTTTTGTCGCCGGGCGCGGAACCGGTGCGGCCGCCGATTCCGGGCGTTGACCTGGAAGGCATTTATACTTTGCGCAATGTGGAGGACACGGACGCCATAAAACGATTTGTGGATGAGCAGAAACCGAAGCGGGCGGTGATCGTCGGCGCGGGCTTCATCGGTCTGGAAATGGCCGAGAATCTGCATCGGCGCGGCGCCTTCACCACCATTATCGAAATGGCCGAGCAGGTCATGACGCCGCTGGATTACGAGATGGCCGCCATGGTGCATCAGCACCTGAAGACCAAAAACGTCGAGTTTTACCTCAAGGAAGGCGTCAAATCTTTCGAAAAGGGCGCCAGCGGGCTGATTGTCTCGCTCAACAGCGGACGCAAACTGGAAGCCGATATCGTGCTGCTGTCGGTTGGGGTTCGCCCGGAAAAGAAACTGGCGCAGACTGCCGGTCTGGAAATCGGACCGGCCGGCGGTATCGCGGTCAACGAATACCTGCAAACCTCGGACCCGCATATTTATGCGGTCGGCGATGCGATTGAATTCGAGAACCCGATCATTAAAAAGAAGATGACGACTTACTTAGCCGGCCCCGCCAATCGCCAGGCCCGTATCTGCGCCGATAATATCGTCAACGGCAATACCCGCAAATATCTCGGTTCCATCAATACCGCCATCGCCAAGGTTTTCGATCTGACGGTCGCTTCGACCGGCGTTTCCGAGAAGATTTTAATCCGGGAGGGCATACCTTATCTGACTTCCATAACGCATCATTCCAGCCACGCCGGTTATTATCCGGGGGCGCTGCCGATGAGTATCAAGGTCATCTTCAGTCCGACGGATGGTCGTTTGCTGGGCGCTCAGATTGTCGGTTATGAAGGGGTCGATAAGCGCATCGATTTATTGGCCGCGACCATTAAATATAACGGAACGGTGCATAATCTGCAGGAATTCGAGCATGCCTACGCGCCGCCGTATTCGTCTGCCAAGGACCCGTTTCATATTGCCGGGTTTGTGGCCGAGAATATTCTGAGCGGGCGGGTGAAAATTGTGCACTGGAAAGCGATTCGCGACGTCGATTTCGATACCGATTTGCTGCTGGATGTGCGCACCCGGGAAGAATTCGCCATTGGTTCCATCGAAGGCGCGATCAATATTCCGGTGGCCGAAATCCGCGACCGGCTGGCTGAAATTCCGCGCGATAAACGCATCATCGTATTTTGCGGCGTCGGCCTGCGCGGCTATATCGCTTCCCGCATCCTGACCGGCAATGGCTTTGACAGAGTATTCAATCTTTCGGGTGGGATCAAAACCTACGAACTGGCCATCCAGAAGCAGAGCAACGAAGATATTTACGCTAAACAATATATTGGAAAAGACGGCATAATTTACGCCAAAACAGCTCCGGCGGCGCCGGCCGTAACCGGTCCGGCGAAAGTGATTGCGGTCGACGCCTGCGGTCTGCAATGTCCGGGGCCGATTATGCGCCTGAAAAAGGAAATGGAAAACGCGAAGGGCGGCGACATTATCCGCATCCAGGCTTCCGACCCGGGTTTTATGACCGACGCCCGCTCGTGGGCCAATATCACCGGCAATATCCTGCGCTCGATTGAGTCCGATAAAGGTATCATCACGGCTGAAATCGAAAAAGGCACGGCGGCGGAAAAACCGCAAACCGCAGCCCATGTCCATGCCGACGGCAAGACTTTGATCGTGTTCAGTGATGACTTTGACCGGGCTCTGGCTTCCTTTGTAATTGCCAACGGGGCCGCGGCTATGGGCAAGAAAGTCACGATGTTCTTCACGTTCTGGGGACTGAATGTTATCAAAAAGCCCAGAGCACCCAAAGTGACCAAAGACTTCATGGGACGGATGTTCGGGCGCATGCTGCCGGGCAGTTCCCGTCAACTGAAACTCTCGAAGCTGAACATGATGGGCTTCGGCAGTATCCTGATGCGTAAACGCATGGCGGATCAAAAGGTGGATTCGTTAGAAATGATGATTCGTTCGGCGCTGGAGTCCGGAGTCGAGCTGATCGCCTGCCAGATGTCCATGGATGTCATGGGTGTAAAAAAGGAAGAGCTGATCGAAGGCGTGAAAGTAGGCGGCGTGGCGACTTATCTGGAGAGCGCCGAGCAGTCCAATGTCAATCTGTTTGTCTGATTAAAACCGGACGCATTAATAACTGTAATAATCAGGAGCTCCGTCATCGTACGGGGCTCTTTGCTATTTCATCTTCCAAGGGTTGGTATAATAGCTGTAAAAAAAACAGTGAATTTGTTAAAACTCCGGAAGGTTTTCCGGAATTGAAAAAAAGCCTTATATTCATCGCATTGAAAACAGATTGGAGACGATATGAAGAAAATCGGTTGGATAACAGGTTTGGCGATCGCCCTCAGTTTATGCGGGCGACAGACCGGCATCAACTTCCGGAAAACGAGCTTTGAGGCCGCCCGGCAGCAGGCTCAATCCGAACAAAAATTATTGCTGACTTATTTCTACACCGAATGGTGAGGCGCCTGCAGGCAGTTGAACCAGTTGGTTCACACAGATAAAGCAGTCGGTGAATACATCAATGCTCATTACGTCAGCGTCAAAATCAACGGTGACAGTCTGGAAGGCAAAAGACTACGCGAACAGTATAAATATCCGGGCTACCCGACGACTATCCTGATGACCGCCGATGGTGAAGAACTCGACCGGATTGTCGGTTTCAGCGGAAATAAGGATGAGTACTTTCAGACTTTAAAAGATTACACAGAGGGGCGCGGCACGCTCGGCGATTATCTGAAAAGATTGAAAAATACACCGGACGATTTCGAGGCAAATTATACCGTCCTGAAAAAATATGAAGACCGCAACGATTTCGCGGCTATGCAGCAATATGCCCGGACGATTCTGAAACTCGATCCTGAAAACAAACATGATAAACAGACCGAGATGCAGTATTATCTGGCCTTTTGCGATTATAAAAACTCCGGCGAAATTAAACCGCTCACGGATTTTATCAGACATTGCAAAGAGGAAAACTGGATAGAACAAGCCTATAACAGTATCATTCGTCATTATTCTAAGAAGCAAGACCAGCCGAATGTGCTGGCGACCTATGAAGCCGCCCTTGGAAAACTGCCGCAATCGGCTGATTTAATGAATGCCTATGCCTGGTACATTTTCCAGAATAAAATTGCCGCTCAATATGCGCGGGGAATTCAATTTGCCAGAAAGGCCGTAGAACTGGAACCTTCTGCGGATTCTATCTGGGACACGCTGGCGCAGTTGTTATTTGCCGACGGTCAGGTTGAGGAAGCCATCAAGGCTATGCAGCAAGCCGCCGAAATTAATCCAAAAGAAGAATCCTATCGGAAATTGTTGGCGCAATACTCGGCAGCTTTATCTAAAAAATAGAATCATATATTTTCTCGGGGAAGATGGCGAATATAATCTGTGAACGGAGTACTAAATTTCAATATTGCCGGACAAATCAATATTTGTAAATTCCAGCGCTGTTTTGAATATATAAATAAAGAAAAAAAAGCATGCCGTATAAAATCGTATTCGACGTTTATCATCTGTATCACCTGCCTCAGTTTGATCCCGTTATCGATCTATTGTTAAAAGACGATCGTTTTGAGGTATTTCTAACGACTTCGAGCGAAACTCTGCCGGATGAACAAGCCCTTACCAAGCGGATTCTGTCGAAGCGCGGTGTTCGCTGTATTTTCGCCGATAATGAAGACGAACGGGCGCGTCAGATCCGGGAACTCGATCCGGAAATATTCATCTGTGGCTGGTCGCGGTATCCAATAATGAATTTTGTCAACGATAACACCCTGGTTGGTATGATATATCATGGCATCGGCGTTAAACCATCGTATTGGCGGGACAACAGTAAGAGGCTAAATCTGCGTTTTGTTGAAGGCCCTTTCCGTATAAAACAGTTACGCGAGAAGGGCATATCGACTGATTTGGAACTAACCGGTTTGACTAAAATTGATCCGCTATTCAATGGTCAGATGGCTGTTCGTGAAAAAATCTTAAATGACTTAGGTCTTGATCCGGGGAAAAAAACCTTGTTATATGGGCCGACGTTCTATCCGAGTAGTTTTGAATCTTTCGGGATGAAATTACCGGAGATGTCCAAAAATATAAACCTGATTATCAAATTACATCAGTGGTCCTATTTCATGGAGAAGTTCAGCGGAGTCAATCTAAAGCGCCATGTTAAACTGGCCGCCAGGATCCGGAAAAAATATCCGCAGGTTGCGATCATCGAACCGGAACATTATAATATCATTGATCTGTATCAAGCTGCAGATGTGTTACTAACGGAAGCCTCTTCGACTATCTTTGAATTTATGGCGCTCCGGAAGCATGTTGTCGTCTGCGATTTTTATAAGAAAAAATTGGGACATTATCTTCTGCCGGGTCGGATATTCAGGCGCCGGTTGGATGAGGATATGTACACCAATATGACGAACTTTTGTTATCACATCAAAAGTCCGAAAGAATTACCGGTAATATTAGATAAATGCTTCAATGAACCGGATCCTTTTACGGCCATTCGTGAGAAATATATAGGTGAGATGTTATATCAGCTGGATGGAAAAGCCGCCGAAAGGATAGTTGAATCATTAGTGACTCGTCTGCAAGTCAAACAACACAAAAGCGAATAGCCCCAAATGGAATCAAACGGGATTTATTATTTAGCACGGGAAGCCAGTCAATTCACCAGCATCGCTCCGCTCTGGCAGAAGTTGGGCGGTAAATTCCTCACCTGGAGAATCCACAAGAATCGCGTGGGAACGCCTTATCCTTTTCGGATCTGGAAAAATCTTTTGTTCCCTAAAATCCGTGATTTGCAGGATTTTCATCAGCAAATTTCTATCCTGTTCCCCGGCAGTGAATCCGGGACGATCCGCCATTTTTATCTGGGACCGTTTCCCAAAGATACTGAGGTAATGATTTGCACTTCCATGTGGCCGATTCCCGCCCGGTCGGAACGCGATTTTACGACGTTCCAGTTTTATCATGGGGTTGGGGATAAACGTTATAAAGTCGGTGGAGTGAAAAATGAATTTCCGCCGATGTTCGATCATTGGGATTACTGGATGCTGCCCGGTGAAAAGGATAAGCAAAAGTTATTGAATGCCTGTCAGGAATACGGAATTGTTCTACGCCCCGATCAATTAGTTGAGATTGGCTACCTACGCTTCGATAAAATCATCAATAAGCAATATGATACGGCTGCCTTGCTCCAGCAAGCCGGAATTCCGGATAACGGTCGGAAAAATATTCTGTTTGCTCCGACCTGGAAGTGGGGCGGCGGTACGCTAATGAGTCATTACCAGGTGTTTTGTGAGCTAATTCCGCGACAATATAATCTGATCATACGCAATCATATCAACGATAATCGCAATATTCAGATTGTCAGGGATTACTGCCGCGAGAAGCAGATTCAGAATGTTTATTTTATCAATGATACGGTTATGAATATCACCGATAATATTATCTTCGCCGATCTGCTGATTTCCGATTCGTCTTCGGTCGTATATGATTTTCTGATCATGGATCGGCCTTTAGTCTTCAATAAGATCAACAGCGTGGATGTTATGCCATCTGAAAAGCGTTTTGACATCAAGCGCTGCGGAGTGGAGTTTGATATTGAAAAAGATAATATTCTGGCTGTGCTGGAACATAGTTTCATAACCGATGAATATAAGCCCGCTATTGCTGAAGTTCGTCAGAATTGCTTCTATCATCTCGATGGCCGGGCGACTGAACGGGCGGCCGATTTTATCCGCGCCAGGCGGAAACTTTCGATATATAGCTGACTGATTTTAGCAATTTTAATCTTTATCGTCTAAATTAAGCGGGTTTTTTTATATCGGAACATGTAATGATTAGGAGAAAGTGTTCATGAAAGCAGTAATTCTGGCCGCCGGGGCTGCGCGTCGCCTGGCGCCGCTGACTGACTCGATCCCGAAATGTCTGATCAAAGTCGGTGAAAAATCTTTACTCGAAAATCAGTTGGACGCCCTGCAACGCTATGGCATTGAAGAAGCATTGATTGTGGTCGGCTATCTCAAAGAGCAAATCATGGAGAAAATCGGCCATCAGTATAAAACGATGAATATTTCATATATCGAAAATCCGAATTACGCGACCACCAATACGGTTTATTCGCTCTGGCTGGCGCGCGAATATTTCGCCGGTCAGGATTTTTTCTATTTCAATGCGGATGTGCTATTTCATTACAGCCTGATCGGAAAACTGCTGGAAGCGCCTTATGAAACGACGCTGGGAGTGGAGGTCAAACCGTGCGGCGAGGAAGAGGTCAAGGTAATCGTGAACGATGATAATCGTATCAGGCGCATTGGCAAGAAACTCGATCCGGCCGAGTGCCTGGGCGAATTCGTCGGCATCGCCAAATTCGGCGCCTCGCTGACAGCCGATTTTGCCAAAGCCCTGAAAGCCGTCATTGATGAAGGTTTGCAGATGTCGTTCTTCGAAGCTGCGGTTGACCGCATCCTCGATAAACACGCCATGTATTCGATCGATATCAGCAAGATTCCGGTCATTGAAATCGATTTCCCGGAAGACCTCGAGCGCGCCCGCAAACAGGTCTATCCGAAAATCGTCAGCATCGATGAGTAAACAAATTTCAATTGCAAATTGCATATTGCAGATTGAATATTTAAAATTTGCAATCTTCAATCTCAAATCTCAAATCTCAAATTTGTCTTGGTAAAAGTTCTTTTCCATCTGCATCATCTTTATTACCTGCCGCAATTTCTGCCGGTCGCGCAGGCGATGGAGCGCGATGGAAAATTTGAAGTGTTTTTTTCAACTGTCATCGATAAGAGTCGCGACGACTACGAATGGACGCGCAAAATTATCGGTGAAGCCGGCGGAAATTTCATTACGGCCGTAAGTGAAAAAGAGCGAATTGAGAAAATCCTGAAGCAAAAATTTGATGTAGTGGTTTTCGGTAAGAGCAACGGCGCGGAGAAATATTGCCGTCCGGCTTCCCTGGCGGTTCTGCTTTATCATGGCATCGGGGTGAAGGCCTGTTATTATAATGATTATAATCCGCGCATCGATGTACGCTATATTGAAAGTCAATACCGTTTCGATGAACTGAAGCGGCGTAAAATTCCGACCGAACTGGTGGTTTCCGGTTTCCCGAAACTGGACCTATTGTTTAAAAATGACGATAAAGAACAATTTTTCGGAAAGTATCGCCTGAAAAATGACAGACCGACGATTCTGTATGCCCCGACATTTTACCCTAGTTCGATTGAACTTTTCGGCGAAACCCTGGCGAGGCAAACCCACGACTATAATCTGATCGTTAAACTGCACCATTTCGCCTGGCTGATGAAAAAGTACCGGCATCAGTGCAAACTCTGGCAGGCATTGGAACGGAAATATGAACATGTCCGGCTGATTCCGGTCGAGGAATACAGCGTCGTTCCGTTTTTTAATTGCAGCGATGTCTTAGTGACGGAAGCCTCGTCCACAGCCTTTGAGTACTTGGCGACCGGGCGACCGATCGTCATTGCCGATTTCGTTCATCTGCGCTGGAAACATCGTCTTTTCCGCAAACAGTTTGAGAAACAGCGCCTCGATTCCGCGATCATCGAAAAACTCGATTTTGCCTACCATCTCGAACAACCGCAGGATTTATCAAGTGTCTTGGATAAGGCGGTAAGCTTCGCCGAACAACAAAAGCCGTTGCTGGCTGAAAAACGCGACTTGTTTCTGGGTAAGGTTGACGGCCAGGCTGCCGGGCGGGTGGTCGCTGATTTGAAGAACCGACTGAAAATTAGCTGATGCGTTACCTGTTTTTCATCACGCAACCTTATTCGATCAGTGTTATCCGCCCGCTGTATGAGGAGATTTTGCACGGCAAACGTGGCGAAAGTCTGATCTTTGCGACGTCAAAGGTAAAAGCCTTGATTGATTTTCCCGCTCCGACAACCGATTCAATGTGCACCGCTATCGCCTTCCAGCCGGAAGTCGTATTCGTTCCGGGCAATTTCGTACATGATAAAATTCCCGGCTTAAAAGTGCAGATCTTTCATGGCTTGTGCGAGGAGAAGGGCGGACATTATAAAATCACCGGATTCTTCGATCTGTACTGCACAAGCGGGCCGTTGATTACCACCAATTTTCAGAAATTAGCCGCCCGCTATCGTTATTTCCGGGTAAAGGAGACCGGCTGGCCGAAAGTCGACGGTCTGCTAAGTCCGTTCGACCGCAATCTACTCTGTCGGCGTCTCGATTTTGATCCAAACCGCAGAATCATTCTGTATGCTCCGACCTTCAGTCCGAAATTCAAATCCTCGGATGAAATCATCAGAGCTTTGTGCGAACTGCCGCGTCCAGACGAGCAATGGATTATAAAATTTCACGATTTGATGGCGGCCGCCGACCGGCAGCGATTTCAGAATTTGCCGCCGGAGTATTTCCGGATTTATAAAGGGCATGACAATACCCCGCTGTTGCAGATTGCCGACGTGCTGGTGTCCGACACCTCGTCGATCGTCTATGAATTTATGCTGTTAGATAAACCGGTTGTGACAATCGGCGCCCGAGTCCGGCAGGACAAGGCCATCAATATCGAATCCGTAATGGCTTTGCGTGAGGCGGTGGATCGCTCGCGGCAGAATCCTCAGGAATTTGCCGCCAACCGTCACCGAACTCTAGAGGAAATTCATCCGTATTACGATACCGGCAACAGCCGGCGGGTTTTAACGGCGGTCGATGAATATCTCTCTGATGACGAAAACCTGAAACTGAAAAGTAAACCCCTGAACCTGTATCGCAAATATAAAGTCCGCCGCCAGTTTGGGGTTTGGTTTTGATATGCTCTACCAAACCCTGATAGGTGAAAAACTCACACCGGAACAGATAACGCATTTCAGCGACTGGAACTGGATACGCGCCAACGCCCGCCACATTTACAAAGACAAGGTCAACATCCTGGCCGAAGTCTCCGTAACCATTAACGGCGTTGAGCGGACGGCGGTCGTCAAGTTATTCGGCTGGCGCAACAGAATTTCCCGCTGGCTGAGTCCGTTCATGCGCTCGCGGGCGCAAAAATCCTGGGATGCTTCGCTCGATTTGCTTAAATGCGGCGTAAAAGTCCCACCGCCGATCGCGGTCTATACACGACGCAGATTCGGCATCATTCAACGCAATTTCCTGTTAACCGGGAAGATTGAAAATTATACTTTGGCGCGCAACCTGCTGAGAGACCCGGATTATCCTGTTAGCGATAAGAATTTGATCGTCGCCGCGCTGGCCGACTTAATCCGCAAGATGCACACCGCCCGCATGGTGCATCACGATCTCACCCTGGGGAATTTTTTAGTCAATAGAAGCAATCCGCGCGAAATCACTATCGTGGATCTGAACCGCCTGGAGAGGAGAATTTTCCTCAGCCGGTCGTTGAAGATGTACGATATCGCCAAATTAAACCTGTGCGAGTGCAATCTTGAACGGGAACATTCCGGCTGCCGCTGGATTTTATTTCTCAAATGTTATGCTGAAAAAGAATTTGCACCGAACCGGATTGCTTTACAAACAGCCCTCAGCCGCCGAAAGATCAAACGCCGGATAAAGGCGATGCATAAACCGAAAAAATCTAAAACATCCGGAAAAAGTGAAGTATAAATTCACCGGCCTTATAATATGCGCAGTAGTTCTGTTTCTGGGTACGCATTTACCGGCTCAGACAAGGCTGACTAACCGTTTTGCAGTTGGCGAAAAACTGACTTATTCGGCCTGGTATAATTTTCTGAAAGTCGGTTACTCGACTACGACGCTTAAAGCCATCGAATTGCTGGACGGATTTCCGGTTTACCACGTGGAATCGATAACCGAAACCGGGCAGGTATTCGACCGGATTTATAAAGTCAACGACCGGGTCAATTCCTGGATCGACCTGAACGGCCTGTTTTCGCGGCGCTATGAAAAACATTTGCGGGAAGGTAAATATAAGAAGGATTACCGGGCGTATTTCGATTATGCCGGGAAGAAGGCTTATACGTCGCGTGATACCCTGGAAATTACCGGGAAAGTGCATGACGCTTTGTCGGTGATTTACTGTATGCGGGCTGAACATCTAGTGCCGGGACGGATCATCCGCCTGAACAATTTCGATAACGATAAATTTCGCTTATTCAACGTCATTGTGAAAAAAGTCGAATCGGTAACGGTGCCGGCCGGTGATTTTAAATGCTTTGTATTGGAACCGTACGCCGATAGCGGGACCTTATTTAAAAATCAGATGAAAATGACGATTTATCTCAGTGCCGATTCCCTGCGTTTGCCGATCATGATCGACAGCGAGGCCAATTTCGGGCGGATGATTCTTAAACTCGAGAAGCGCGCAATCCGGAAGTAAATTCACGCATGATTTTCACCATCTCCGGGCTGTGCGTGCGGCTGTTGGTTTCCAGATCGAAATAATGACTGTCGGGCAGCAGTTCATTAATCAGTTTAATATTTTCTAGATCGTGCAGAGCGTCGTGTGAGGCGCTGAAAAGCAGTACCGGCGCCTGAATTTCCGGCAGGCGTTCCCAGATTTTATATTTGGCCAAGGCCAGGGCGGCTTTTTTCAGTTTGAACGGGTCGGCGTTGTCGACGTTGTCGCAATATTTTCGATACTGTGCCTGATCTTTTTCGACATCCAGGCGGAAATTGCGCAGATACCATTTAATTACCGGTTTGAAAGCCAGGTAAAGGGTCGGCGGGAAACAGCGTACGAAGCCGATCCAGCCGCGTGGAATATAGAATTCGGCGTTGACGCCGATCAGCGCCAGAAAGAGCGGGCGTTTTTGCATAAAGCGAAATCCGTCAATGATCGCCGTGGCGCCCAACGAACTGCCGCACAGAATATAATTATTGTTTTCCAGATTTAATTGCTCAACGATAGCGGCCAGGTCGCGGGCGCTGTCCTCGACACGATATTTTACCCGCCCGCGTACGATCGCGGTCTTTTTCTCACGGGTTTCGATATAATGAATTGTAAAGTCGCGGCTCATATCAAGCAGGACACTTTTCCAGGTTGACGCCAGCGAAATCCAGCCGGGCACGAAAACCACAACCGGATTATTGGTTGGCAGAAATGGCTGGAAGGTGATTACGCGAAGGCTGATGTTTTCATCAACCTGGATCTGGCGGGTCTGCCAGGTGGCGGATTCAGCACAGAACCTGGAGTAATCGGCAGAATTCATTTATTCTGGCTGTTCATCATCGCGAACCACTTGCGGTTTTGTTTGTAAAGCATTTTGAAGGCTTTGAATAAGCGGTCGTAGAGCTGACGATTTTCCGGGTTGGGATTGAAAGTTTTACGGATTTTGACGTAGCTGGCAATATCGTCAAAGGTTTTAATATAGCCGAGCGACCAGCTGGCGAGCAGGGCGACGCCTTTGCCGGCCGATTGTTGCGGATCCTTGACCTGATTGATCGGCCGATTGGTTACATCGGCTAAAATCTGGCACCATACTTCGCTGGTGGCGCCGCCGCCAACGAAATTCAAGGTTTTAACGGGCTGGTAGAGTTTTTCCATCGTTTCCATAGCCCAGCGGGCGTTCATAGCGACCCCTTCGAAGACTGCCCGGATGACATGATCGCGGGTTTGACTCAATCCGAGATTATACAATCCGCCGCGCAAAGTGTCGTCATTCAAAGGACAGCGCTCGCCGGCCATCCAGGGGGTGAAGATCAGACCATCCGCTCCGGGTTTGACCCGGCTTACCAGAACATCGAGAATCTGGTACAGCTTTTCAACTTTGTACTCATCTCTTAATTTCTCGCCGTGGTACAAAACTTTGTTCTTGACCCACTCGAGACAGATGCCCATGGTGTCCTGAGTGCCGATTCCGAGATAGTATTTTTGGGGATAGGCGCTCCCGATGCATCCGGCATAGTGGGCCAGGTCAATCTTGCGCTTAGTAAAATGTCCGGCGACTCCGCCGCTGGTGCCGATGCGAACGTGCAGTTCGCCGTTTTTTATGGCGCCGCTGCCGAGGGCTGATGCCGAGATGTCGCCGGCTCCGGTGATAACCGGCGTGCCGGGTCGAAGGCCGGTCGCCTGAGCAGCTTCGGCTGTAATTGTTCCGGCGATTGCCGCGCTTTCCCGCACCTCGGGCAGTTTGTCAATTTCAATGCCGGCCATTTTACAAAGCCGTTTATTCCATTGGTTGCGGCGGCGACGGGTGTCCATCAGCCACCAGACGACCGCCAGATCAACGGACTTGACGTAATTGCCGGTCAGCTGAAAAATGACAAAATCTTTCGGGTCGAGATATTTATAAGTTGCGGCGACGACTTCCGGCTCGTGTTTTTTCAGCCACAGGATTTTGCCGATAATGTCTTTACCGGCCAGGCCGGGCGTTCCTCCCGTAATGATCAGGAATTTCAGCAGGCGGAAGATGTTGTAACCCATAATGCGCGGTCTGGTCCAAATCTGGTCGCGCATAATGTCGCCGGCGCGGGTATCCACCCAGGATATGGCGCGTCTGAGCGGCTTGCCGGCTTTGTCAACCAAAACCAATCCCTGCATTTGTGAGGAAAAAGTAACTCCGACAATCTCTTCGGGTCTGACGCCGGTCTGTTGAATAACAGCCTTGGAGGTCTCGGTAACGGCAACCCACCAGTCGTTAGGCTCTTGTTCGGCGAAACCCGGTTGGGGAACGTAAAGCTGGTATTCTTTTTTTGCGGAACCGATAATATCTCCGTAAACCGTGACCAGCATGGCTTTATCCGAGCTGGTTCCCATATCATGAGCCAAGATGTACTTTTCAGACATGATTGCGCCTCGTATAGTTATTTACTGTTTTGTTTGATTAATGATCTCTCGCCGAACAGATAGTCTACCCAGATTGTAGAAAAGCTCAAAATAAACGCCGGAATCTATGGAAAATAATTTAAATGGCAAAAATTTTTATAGAGCGGACAATCTGGCTTTTGACTGGTTGACAGAATACTGGCCGGCGCCAAGAACTACTGGTTACACCGCGGGAGCGGTGCAACCAGGTTTAGATAACGAACAGCAGTGTGTTCCGATCTCGGTCAGCTGAGTTCCGAATTGATTGGAGTTGATACCGAGCCGGATCAGTGTCGGTCTTCATTTACAAAGGAATTCGCCTCGCTTAGATTTTAGTGTATTCATTCTACCGGCCAGACCCGTGAAAAAAGCCTCGTTCCGGAAGATGAACGAGGCTTTTGAGGAAGATTCCGACCTGACGATGTCAATCAGGCGGTGAGGGAGAGTAAATACACATCATTTATTTTACTTAGAAAGTAAGCATCTGGCTGATCTTTATCATGAAAACATTGTCGCTGACGCCGTTAAAAAGGGTGCGAGTGTCCTGGCTGAAGTTGAATTCCCTGAAAAGTTCGTAATTGGTAAAGCCCTGCGACCAGACTAAGAAAAGCGTGGAGCCGGTCATATATTCCCAGCGAATGACGAAATTGGAGCGGAACTGCTTGTAGTTGAAGTCCGGTTGACCGACAAAGTTATATTCCGGTATATCATCGCCGTTTTTATCAACGCTGTAAAGATTGTTTGATTTGTCATAGGAAATCTGTTCGCCATAGGGAGAAAACCGCTTCCAATAATCCTTGTTTTTTGAATCAGCCAGATACAGAAAGTTAAAGTAATCGCCGGCGGCGAAATAGGGTTGGCCGTAATACTGGATTGACAGAGTCGGGGTTACCGTATAATCTACGCGCATAGTCAGGTTGAGCGTGTTCATTTTCATGTGCGACCAGACGTACTTCAGAGCGTTATTTTCATCACGGGCTTTACCGATCCAGGCCCAGGTGTCGTTCAGCCTTTCGTAGTAAACCGAGGCTGTCAGTTTCAGATTTTTTCGCGGCCGCCAGGTAACATCCTGTTCGCCGCCGAATGACATCACCGGTTCCCGGTCTTTGTTTCTGAAATAGAAAAAGTCAATATAGTAGTAAAGGTCTTTGCGGGCGTCGGTGTTGGCATAAGCCCAGACGTTGCCATTGGGTGCAATGAAAAGCGTGGGGCCGCCACGATTCATGGCGGGATCGTAGCCGCCGAAGTTGACATTGACGCCGTAGCCGAAGTTCCAGTTATTATTAAAAGTGAAGTGCATATTGACATTTCCTCCCAGATTGCGCCGGACTCCGGCGAAATCGCAGCTGTACCATTGATTTAGATTGAGGCGGTAATCGCGGAAGAGTTTGCCAGGTTCCCACTGATAATACTGTACCCACATGAACTGGTTGATCACGTCCACGTTGGTGAGAAATCCGAAGTCGTTGATCTCGAATTTGGGGCTGTAGCCGTAAGCGCCGATAGCCGCTCTGACATGCCCCGATGTTTTGCTGAGAACGCTTTTGAAGGAATAGCCGGAGAGAGATGTCGCCTGCGGATCATAAGTCAGGTGCCCGGCGTCGGTTCTCTGAAAATAGCGCGCCGAGCTTTTTTGAGTGCGTTGAATGGCGGTTGTGTCTCCCCTAACGTTGCTGAAGGCCAGCGTAGCGATGATCTCATACTGGCGCTTGGCGAATTCATGACTGAGGTCGAGGCCGCCGGTATAGGCCGCCTTATGGAGATAATTCAGGGGCGTGTTTTTTAAATCGCGATTGACGGCGGTGAAAATGCCGCCGATGGTGGTTGTGCCATCCTTGAAGTCCTGCTGAAAGCGCGAAAGGAAATAGTTAGTCATTGGTTCGATGATAACGCCTTCTGTACTGTTGTCGCTGTGATGAAGGGTCGCTTTTTCGGTTGCCGTGAGAGCTTCCATTACTCCCAGCGAGAACCCAGACTCGGTTTTGCCGGTAATTTTTGTGGCGCCGAGAATATTTGTACCGGTCGGCCGGGTTATTGAAACGACGGTTGAATCGTCAGTGTAGACGCTGCCTTGGGGTGCGCGGCCGATGCGGCGGGAATAGAAGAGTGAATTGTTCTGGCTGTCACCATCGCCGTAACCGAGCGGATAGCTCAGGATATTGGCGCCTTCAATAAAGAACGATCGGTTTTCGCTGAAATAGGTTTCGAACTCAGTCAGGTTAAAATCGGCCGGATCGGCTTCCACCTGCCCAAAATCGGGATTGATCGTGGCATTCAACGTCAGACCGGTAGGACTGCTGTAGCGGATATCGCCGCCCAGATTATAGAGCAGATCGTATCTGTCGGGGTGGACTGAATTGATCAGATCATCGGAGACATGGGACTGACCGGCGACGTATGGCATGAGGTAAATCGGGCGCTGGACTTTGATATTGCTTAAGCCGTGGAGCGAACCATACCGGGATACGAAACCTTCATCCGATTGAGACCAGTAATTCCAGACCGATAGTTCGTTATTATGACGCGGAATTTCGCGGTAAAATTCCAGACCCCATTCCATGGCGTCACTGGCGGTAAAGCGCAATTCACGGAATGGAATGCGCCATTCGGCGGTCCAGCCTTGAGCATCAACACAGACCTTGCCATCCCAGACAGCATCCCATTCTTCCTCCATGTCATCGTCATCAAAACGCCGCACGTCATGTTTAACTCCGGCGGCATTCAGACCGAATTCGAACGCTGTCCGGTTATCGTTATAACTATCGATGGAAACATACATCCAGTCCGACTCGGTATAGTCATCACGACGGGAGAGGATCGAACTGATTTTTTGTGGTTCCGGATCGAAAGCGCGGGCTCCGATATAGAGGTAATCGTGATCATATAAAACCCCGAACTCAGTCGGATAAGTCGCCGGAGTGCCATCATTCGGGTTGCGCTGTATGAAATTACTTTCCCATTTAGCGAGCCGCCAGGCGGGTTCGTCTAATTTTCCGTCCAGATCGACATTGTCGCCATTGAGTAAAATCGCTGTCGCCGAGCGGGTCCGCAATAAATCCAATTCCTCTTTCGTTAATTTTCCCCAAACGATGTATGGTGAAACTAAAATGAGTAATACAATCAAAATCTTCGTCACGCTTCACTCCCTATTAATTTCTTCAATCTCATATAATGGTTTAAAGACTTGAATAAGTAGTAAAAAGTTGTCTTATTCTAGGAATAAAGGCGATCGTTTTCTGTCAAAGGTTATCAGCAGAGTTAAGAAGCGAAGATAACCGATTAAAGGTCAGGAGTTGGGGTCTCCGGAAAAGTGGATGGGATTTTCAACGTCAGGATTTCGATGACGCGCATACTCTGCCACCTGCCGCCCAGAAAGCGCAGGTAAAAAGACAGACCCAGAGCGCTTATGTAGATTGTCGCACAGGTCCAGCCGGCAAATAAACCGCCGTTAAAAACCACCAGCACGAAATAGGAGGGAATTATCAACAGGCTAACCGACATGATCAACAGCATGAACATCACGAAACGAGTGTCGCCGGCCCCTTTGATCGCCCCGGAGAAAATGATATTGAATATATCGAAAAATGAATAGAGCGCCACGAATTTTAACAGAGTTTTCACGGTTTGATTTATCTGCGTATATGTCGCCGCGTCAGCCCGGTAAATGAAAGGCTTAATGAATATTTCCGGAATCAGCAGAAAGGCCGCGATCATTGTTATCATATACAGAAAAGTGATATGAAAACAGGAATAGGCGCTGCGTTTGGCCAAATCAGGACGGTTCTGTCCCAGATATTGACCGACCATTACAGACACCGCGACACTAAATCCGATCATGGGCATGAAAGCCAGATTGTTGATGTTGAAAGCCACATTTGTGGCGGCCAGCTGGTTGGTGCCTAACCTGCCAAGCAACAGGAGAAAAGTCGTGAATCCGGCGATGTCTAAGAAAAACTGGATGCCGTTTGGGAAACCAAAGCGGGTCAGTCTGAGAAATAGTCTGCGGTCGAAATGCCAGGCGCACAGGGGATTATCCTGACGACAGGGTTGCGACTGGTAGATCAATCCGACATAGCAGAGCATGGAGACGAGCGCGGAGAGATCGGTGGCGATCGCCGCGCCTTTCATGCCCCACTCAGGGAAACCTAACTTACCGAAAATCAAAAGGTAGTCGAAAATCAGGTTGACCAGCGTAGCGAGAATATTGATCCACATAATCGGTTTGGTGTGACCACGACCCGAATAATAACCCGAAAGCGCGGAAGCCGCGATTGCCGGGAAAGCGCCAAAGGAAAGGTATATGAAATAAACGGTCTCGTATTCCAGAACCAGGCCGCGATGGCCGGCAAAGCGAAAGATATCGTCAGCCCAGGGAATTAAAAACAGAAGCAATAACCCGCCGATGAAGGCCATATAAATCCCCTGCCAGAGCACCCGGCCGAACATTTTCTCCTGATTTGCGCCATAGTATTGAGCGATGAAGGTGCTGACATATCCGGCCGTGCCGGTGAACAGACCGATGAAGGTAAAGTTCAGAAGGCCGGAGGGCATGGCGGCGGCGATGGCTTCAGTGGAATACCAGGCCAGGAAGATGCGGTCAATGAAGTGTTGCAAAGACCAGGCCGCCGTCGATAAAATCAACGGGATCGCCAAAACCAGAACCTGTCTGTAACCCGCCTCGGTCTGCCAGCGTCTAATAAACGTATTTTTTATGTTAATATTCATTTTATCATTGCAATCAGTAAATTCTAACGGAGAACCTACGCATGACGCGAAATAACTCAAAGAATATTTTGATTGATTATTGCATTCAATTTTGTAATTTTTTCAGCAAATTCAAGAATATTTCAATTTTCTTATGTTGGATGTAACGATAAAACAAAACATAATCTTATACCTCAGTCAGTGGTTCGAGATCATCCGCATCGGCGAAGACGAACGCTATTTGGTGATCGAGGGGTATCAGCGCGTCCCGGCTGCTCTTAGCCGGATCGCCCGCCGTTCGCATCATCTGATCCGCTCGATTAAAAAAGTCACGATGAATGGCGCCGAGCGCTTTTATATCAAGCCGTACAACAATGAGCAAAGAATCCCGGCGATCAATCTGATTTTATTCCTGGCGACGATCGGCACGACTCTTCTGGCCGGGGCGTTGATGGACGGCTCCAATCCTTTTTCCGATCCGCGGACACTTTTAAAAGGCATACCGTTCAGCGTCACACTGATGGCGATCCTGGGAATACACGAGCTTGGCCATTTTCTTTTGGCCCGCAAACATCAGGTCGCAGCGACCTTGCCGTATTTCATACCGGCGCCGACGTTTATCGGGACGTTCGGAGCCTTCATCAAAATGCGTTCTCCGGTGAGAAAACGGCGGGCGTTGCTGGAGATCGGAGCCGCCGGTCCGATTTGCGGTTTTCTGGTGGCTCTGCCGGCGCTTTTTTTCGGACTCTCCCGATCAACAGTCGTTCCTCTTAGCGGCGCGGAGGGGATTCTGCTGGGCGATTCGGTTTTGATGAAGATTGCAACAGCTCTGATATTTCCGAATCTGGAAAAAGGGCAGGATATTTTGTTGCATCCGGTCGCTTTTGCGGCTTGGATCGGAATGCTGGTGACGATGCTGAATCTGCTGCCAATCGGCCAGCTGGACGGCGGACATATTTCCTATGCTTTATTGGGCGAAAAATCCACGTATGTCGCCTGGAGCGCTCTGGCAGTAACCGTCGCACTGTCTTTTCTTTCGTTAAACTGGTTAGTGTGGGGCGCACTGGTCTTTTTTCTGGTGAAGGTCAAACACCCGCCGGTTTACGACGATTATTCGCCGCTGACGATCCGGGACAAACTGATCGGCGTAACCGCCCTGATCATCTTCGTATTGACATTTATTCCGGTACCGATCAAAACTTAAAGTCGAGAAATATATTGAATTTTAAATTTAAGAATTGGAATCCGGCAAGCATTTTAACCTTTATTAAAAAGCATCCGGCTATTTATCCGGTGGTGATAGTAGCATTTTTGGGGGCGATTGTCTATTTCGCGATTTTAGCGACGCCGCTCACCCGCCGCAACGCCAATATGATAGTAACTATCCAACCGGGCGCTAGCCTGCAGGAGATTGCCGCGCAGCTCGCCACTCAAAGCATTATTGACGATCCGGACAGATTTAAACTGGCTGCCAGAATGATGCTGAAAGGTAAAGCGATGCGCGCCGGTCGTTTTAATCTCAAGCGGGCTGCCAATTATTATGAATTGATCAGGACGCTTTGCGATTGGGATATCGAAACCGTGCGGATCACAATTCCGGAAGGTTTGCGGGCGTATGAAATTGCGCGGCTGTTAGAGAAGCGCCTGGGAGTTTCCGCGGCCGGATTTATGCAGAAAGCGATGGATCCGAATTTTACGCATGAACTGGGAATCGCCGCCAGTACTCTGGAAGGTTACCTCTATCCGGATACCTATGATTTACTGGAAGGCGATTCGCCAGAATATGTAATCCGTCGTCTGGTCGGCCGCTTCAAGGAAGTAGTCAACGATTCGGTGCGGGCTGATATCCGACGGACCGGTTATTCCCTGCATCAGATCATCATTCTGGCCTCGATCGTCGAAGGCGAATGCCAGGTGAATTTTGAACGTCCGATCGTAGCCTCCATCTATCATAACCGTCTGCGAAAACGCATGCGACTGGAATCCTGTCCGACTATTCAGTACATTATTCCGGACAGCCCGCGCCGAATCTTGCGCTCCGATCTGAAAATCAATTCGCCCTATAACACTTACCAGCATTACGGACTGCCGCCGGGTCCGGTCAGCAATCCGGGCTGGGAGTCGATCAAGGCCGCCATTCATCCATTAAAAACCAATTATCTGTTCATGGTATCGAACGGCGATAGCACCCATACCCATACCTTCAGTTCGAACTATAACGACCATTTAATCGCTAAAAAGAAACTCGATCAGAAACTGCTTCAGAAAAAATCAAAACCCGAAAAGGATTACGTTAATTGAATTCACTGGCTGGCCTGAATCCGGAACAACGCCGCGCGGTCGAATATATTACGGGACCGGAATTGATTTTCGCCGGTGCCGGCAGCGGCAAAACCAAAGTGCTGGCGCATAAAGTCGCCTATCTGGTTGAAAATAAAACCGTCGCGCCGCAAAATATCCTGGCGGTGACCTTTACCAATAAAGCCGCTCGCGAACTGCGTGATCGCGTCGAAAAATACGTCGGTAAAAAAGCCGCGCAGGTCCATATCGGCACTTTCCATTCGATCTGTGCCCGCCTGCTGCGCCGTGAAATTGAATCGCTCGGCTACAGCCCAAATTTTACGATCTATGATGCCGACGACCAACTGGCGCTCCTCAAGAAAATCATCAGCGACCGTTCGATAATTCTCGAATCCACCAATCCGAAAAACATTCTCGGACGAATTTCATATCTGAAAAACCACATGATCCCGCCGGAAGAATTTACCGTTCGCCCGGGATTCCTGACGGATCGCTACGTCCTTGAACTTTACCCGCTCTATCAGGAAGCCTTGCGTCAGACAATGGCGGTTGATTTCGACGATCTGCTGATTCTGCCGCTGAAGATTTTCGAGCGGCAGCCAGAAATTCTGGAAAAATACCGGGCGCTCTACCAGTACATTTTGGTCGACGAATACCAGGATACCAACCGGCCGCAATTTCTCCTGATCGAGGCGCTCGGCAAACAGCATCAGAAAGTCTGTGTGGTCGGCGACGACGATCAGAGTATTTACAGCTGGCGGGGCGCGGACATCCGTAATATTTTAAGCTTCAATCAGATCTTTCCGCGCAGTCAGATTTTCAAACTCGAACAGAATTACCGCTCAGCCAATAATATCCTGAAAGCCGCCTCGGCGGTCGTCAGTCACAATAAACAACGCGCCGAAAAAACACTCTGGTCGCAGAAAAGCGACGGCGATTTACTGGTGAAGTTAGAAGGCGAAACCGAATATGATGAGGCGGCTCTGATCGCCAGCCAGATTCAACGGGAGATCATACAAAATAAGCTCAATTTCAAGGATTTTGCCATTCTGTACCGGACGAATGCCCAGACCCGCGTCCTGGAGGAAATTCTGCGGCGTAACAATATCGTCTATGTAATCGTCGGAGGGGTGCGTTTCTACGAACGCAAAGAGATCAAGGACATCCTGGCCTTTTTTCATATCATATCCAATCCCCGCGACGACATCGCTCTGAAACGCATCATCAATCTTCCCCCGCGTGGAATCGGCAAAACGACCCTTCAACGCCTGGAGGAAATGGCCGTATCCAAGGGCATTCCGCTATTCGAAGCAATGCGTTTTATCGATGAACTCGAGCTCGGTTCGCGGGCTACCGAGGCCGTTCGGAATTTTCACGGGCAGCTGACCGATCTGAATAATTTGCGGCAGGCGCTCTCCTTCGAGGAATGGACGCGCATCGTGATCGTCAGCATCGGTCTGCGCAATTACTACAAAGAGAACGCCGAGGAAGAAGGAGTGGAACGCTTAGCCAACTTGGACGAATTTCTTAACGACATTTCGGAGTTTTGTCAGACTACCGAGAACCCGACTCTAGAAGCCTATCTTGAGAATGTCACCCTAGCGACTTCGATCGACGAATGGGAAGACACCAAGAACGCCGTTACCCTCATGACCCTGCACGGCGCTAAAGGATTGGAATTCCCGATCGTGTTTATCTGCGGAATGAACCAGGGACTGATGCCGCTGGAACGCGATATGACCCGCGATGCCCTCGAAGAGGAGCGTCGCCTGTTTTATGTTGGCCTGACGCGCGCCAAAGAGAAAGTCTTCCTGTCAACATCCCGTCAGCGCATGCGCGCCGGGGAAATTTCCTATTCAACCGAATCGGTCTTTCTGAGTGAAATCCCGCCGGAATTGATCGTCACGAATACCTTTGCGGAAAATGTCATGACTGCCCACCGCCGACCGCGTCCATCCACCCATAAAACCGACCGGGTTGCGGGACAATTTCGCCCCCGATTTCCACGTCAGAAAGAAACTTCGGATCAGGGTGTAAAACCAACCACGACCGCGCCGGCAGTTAATACCACCCCGCCGAGAGTAAGTCCTGCGACCGGCGCCTCAATCCAGATCGGGGCGCGTGTGTCACACAGCATTTTTGGCAGCGG
Source organism: uncultured bacterium (assembly GCA_964576275.1). Classification (GTDB taxonomy): domain Bacteria; phylum Fidelibacterota; class UBA2242; order UBA2242; family UBA2242; genus JAGNGI01. Next base: position 25,265 of record CAZNUN010000010.1, read on the forward strand.
ACAAGTAGTCGCTTTGGATGGTAGCGGTCAGAATGCGCGTGTGACGGTATATTTCCGCAGTTGTGGCAAAAAAACGATCGTGGCGCGCTTCCTGAGTGTGAACTGATTTTTTATAATTCTTTTTGGACGGGATTAGCAGGATAACCCTATTAAAGGAAGGGAAACCTACGGCTCGGGCGATTTAATAATAAATCTTTAAGCGGGCGGCAAACCTTCGCAAACCAACGAAATCCTTATTGGCGGTAATGTATGCCGGATTCGGCATCATTCTGTTTTTTTCCCGATATAAAACGCGTAACCATAATAGGCTTTGTATTTGTAATATAACTCGGCCTCATACCTTATATTTGCAATAAAAGCCTCGGCGGTCTGGTTTCCAGCATGTTTTTTCAGAAACGATTCATTAACTGCTGCTTGCGGAGCAAGATAATTGTCCGTCCAGCAATTTTCAGACAGCACAAAGGTCGCAATCGGAATAAAGCCCGCTTTTTGGATTTTTGAAATATTATGTCCCATCGTATCCATATCCGGAACCGCATTGAGAAAATATTTTTCAAGTTCCGCAGGGCGTTCGGTGGTCAACCAGGTCAAATTTGATACGGCCAAAAAACCGCCGCTTTTCAAAAACTTCCTCCAGTAATTCAGGCATTTTTCAAAACCGACACTGTCAATCGCGCCTTCAGACCAGATAAGATCAAATTCACCATCCTGAAATAAGAGATTATCCATTGAACCAACCATTCCTTTTACCCGGTCCTGCAAACCAAGTTGTCCGGCAGTCAGATTGAGTTTATCAATCGCACCGGGAAAAAGGTCCAGAGCGGTAATCGTGCCTTTTGTATTTTGGGCTAAAATCAGTGTCTGCCCGCCCGTACCGCAACCTAAATCGGCAATTATGGATTCATCTGACAGATTGCCGATAAAACTTAAGGCTTTAATAGTCGCTTCAGGACTGCCGGGTCCCTGCCTTTCAAAATTAATGAAATATTCCCAGATCAGGTTGAGATCAAATTCGTGAATAGTTGGTTTTTCTGCACTCATTTTCTTCCTGCTATATCCTGTCTCTTCGATTCGTCATGTTAATCTGTAAGCCCGCTTGTCCCTAAAACTATCGTATAACCGAACTCCTGTTTCATATTTGCGTCGGATTTTGGGTGGATATATGTCGTCGTATGACGTCCATTTCACTTATGTCTGAATCGACACTTGCAAACGATTCGGAACAGAATAGAGCCACCCGATTAAAAAGCCGGTTTGTTGTCCAGCATTTTTCCGGTAATAAAATCCTCATCATTATTCTGGTTGTTTGTTCGCGCAAATTCTACAAACTAAAATCAATAAATTCAATGGAAATGTTTTTTAAAGTTGCGAGTGTTACGAGTTACAAGTTTCGGGTTGCCTGTCAGCCGTCACTCGTCACCTGTCACTCTCTTACAGTTACCGGTTGCTCACATTATTGCTTCATCATTTTTACCAGGAATACATCGTTTTCACGTATTTCCAGTTCCTTAGTAAAGAGTATTCCTTTTCTTATTTTTATTTTTTCACTGGAGATCGCAGAACCATTGTTGATTTCTTTAATTTTCCGAACCTGTTCTTTGGTGAGCTGTTTGGGGCGACTCATGTCGTAATAAGTGGTATAGGGATCGTTTACGCGGTAACCGGTTTGATAAATTTCAAGGTTATAAGTTCCCGCTGGCAATTCCGCGACAGATATTTTCACTTTACCTTTCGATGTGGACGGCAAGTCCCGGATATAATAATCCTGGTTGTTGACGGAATCGGGAAGGGTGTAGGTAAAATCCCAAAGCAGAACCTGGACGTTCCCTTTGTCGTCCTTGCATGCCCAGGAACAGGAATCGGCATTCAGCAATTCGGTATTTCCCAGCTGATTCATGAATTTGTAGGCATAGAAAACCGGTTTGTTGATGGCCTGGTAATTGAGCATGCCAAATCCGCCATGAAACGGGGTGAAGCGCGGGCCGGGTTCCTCGAAAATATCCGTAAATACCCAATATGACATGGAATTCGCCGCGTCTCCAACCTTCTTTATTCGATCAAGCACATAGGCCGCTTCATGATAACTGTCGTGGATTGGATCGGCCGGCGTGTATGACGCGCTCCATTCGGTGTAATGCAGCTCCAAACCCGGCATGGATGAACCGTCAATTTCCTTCCTGGAATTCAGGACATCGATGCTCAGGCTCATCGGACTTTTAGCAAGTATAGTCCCGGTGTTTCCATATTCGTCCAGAAATCCCTGGTCTACGCCATAGGCATGGGTGCTGATGAAGTCCAGCGGAAGATTATTGTCACGGCAGAAGTTAATCAGTTCGACTTCCCAGGCCGCGCCCGCAGTTGCCGGGCCGCCAATGCGATAGTCTTTGTTTACGCTTTTAACCGCCCTTGCAGAGTGTTTGTACAATTTGAAATAGTCTTCCATCGTTCCCGTCCAGAACCAGGGCGTCAGGTTAGGTTCGTTCCAGACTTCAAAATACCACGTCTTGACTTCGTCAGCGCCATAGCGTTCGGTAAGATGAAGCGTCAGGTTGCGGATCAGTTCTTCCCACTTATTGTAATCTTTCGGCGGCGTGACATTGCCTTTCCACCAAAAAATGGTCTCCTTGCCGCTGGCCAGCGCTTCCGGCATGAATCCCAGTTCAACAAAAGGTTTCATTCCGATACTGAGAATAAAATCATACAATACGTCTATGTATTGAAAATTATATTCCGGATTTCCTTTTCTGTCTTCCCGGTAAACGCCCATATCATCGGTAAGCAGTCCGTGCATACGGATATATTTGAAACCGCATTCTTTCTTAATGTACGCCAGCTGCTGCTGCCAATCGGCCCGCAAGCCCTCATTAGCCCGGCCTGCGCCGACGCATTCCTTGAACATCATATTCATCGGACCTTTGACTTGATTGAAATCAAGATTAATAGTACGGTCTTGAGCAAGTGCGTTAGATGCGCACAAATTAATCAAAATGATCATGAATACCGGGTATCTGTAAAGCATGAATTTTATCCTTTCTGTTGTTAATTCTTATGGTCAAATGAGGTTGCTCTGAAAAAAAAGGTACCGAGGATTAAAATCACCTCTCAGACTCTAATGTTTTTGATGATGTTCATCTTTTGTTCGTGATAACCTCAGAATTTTCGCAATGTACTCTGCGAAATTACTGAATTTCCGGGTTGTCCATCGTCAAGATCAGATTCAATTTTTATTTCCTTCAAGAAAAGATACCGCAATATATCCAAATTAAAAGATGGTTTTAGTGTAAGCAGAATTACTATTTAAATCAAGATTTATTTCAGTTGCGGGTTACGCCTTATGACGAATGATTCGCTAGGTGTCTCTCAGTGAATATGAGGTGATTGTCGTTTCTACTCGATCGAACCGGAGACCTGAATGGCGATGTGCTCCTGCTCGCGGGAGCGTTCGGCTTCCCGGATGCTGGCGAAATCGGCGGCGCGCACTGTCTTGAGATAGCCGCCGGCTACCATCGGAAATAGTTCCAGGAGCAGTTCGTCTTTTTCATTCTGAGCCAGTTTCAGATGTCCGCATTCCGGCAGAACGGGATTGTCCTGTTTTTTGTATTTGGTCGTATCGTAGGGAATCTCGGCGTACGAGCCGGTGATCTTTTTCCGGAAAGCGGGATTGATCGGAATCGGCGTCCGGCCATAACTGCCTTTGACCAGGTTGACGAACTGAGTTGAGGTAGTCGAGTAGAACGGTTCGAGGCCTTTAGCTTCGTCCGTCACGCAGTTGACGGCTTGCACGCCGATGATCTGGCTGGTGGGGGTAACGAGCGGTACACAGCCGGCGTCAAGTCGGACGCGCGGGATGATTTTAAGAACTTTGGGCAGTAGGTGGTCGAGTTTGGCGGCTTGTAATTGCGCCAGCATATTGGTGTACATGCCGCCGGGAACTTCGGCGTGCTTGACGGCTTCGTTGGGCGGCGGGTAGTTGAAATATTTTTCGATCTGCTGACATGCGGCGAGCAGGTTTTTAATTTTGTCTTTCTGGGCGTAATCAATAGCTGTGTCGAACAAACGCTCGATTTCCTCCGGTAGTTTGTCCCGCGTAATGTCGAAATCAATCGGAAAACGCTTAGTCTCGTCGAATTGAGCAAGTTCCCGGCGAATCTCCTTCAAGTGTTGATTAATCTCGACGACCGCTGGCAGATTGACGCCGGTATCAATGCCGAGCTTATTGCAGAAGATTTGGACGAGTTCGAAAGCCGGAGCCGCAGGACCGCCGGCGAAATGGCCGATGACAGTGTCGACAATATCCACATCATTGACGATCGAAATCAGGACGGTTGCTAATCCGTATCCGGGGGTGCAGTGGGTATGCATGTCAACCGGGATTTTGAGTTCTTTTTTAAAGGCTTTGACCAATGGCGAGGCGAATCCGGGATGAATGAGTCCGGCCATGTCTTTGATAGTGATCAGGTCAGCGCCCATGTCCTGTAATTGTTGGGCTTTTTGCAGAAAATAATCAACCGTGAAGACTTTTTTCGGCAGTTTTTTACCATCGAAAAAAGCCTTGAGTCTGTCGGTATGGGTAAAATTCGGATCCACCGTATAGCAGATTGCGGCGTCGACCATTCCGCCATTTTCTTTGACGAATTTTATCGTGGACTGCATATTATCCAGATCGTTCAGCGCATCGAAAACGCGCATAATATCAACTCCGGATTGGATGGCATGGCGGCAAAAACCTTCGATGACTTCATCAGGGTATGGATTGTATCCGAATAGGTTGCGCCCGCGCGAAAGCGCGGTCAGTTTGGAAGTCTCGCCAACTCCGGCTTTGATGCTTTCCAGACGATGCCACGGATTTTCGTTCAGGTAGCGCATGACGGAATCGGGTACGGCGCCGCCCCAGACTTCCATAGCGTAAAAATTTGCCTGACGGTACAACGGCAGCAGACGATCAACCTGCTGTTGATTCATACGGGTGGCGAACTGGGACTGCTGACCGTCGCGCAGAGTCAGATCGCGTATCAGTAATTTTCGGGTCATTAAAATCCCTTTAATGATTATTCAATCGGAAATGGGCAATCAGAAACGGTTAGAAAAAGCATTGGAATTTAAACAATAATCGAGAGACTCGGCATAATATTCAGGTTCCGAAATAACGGTCGCCGAAGTCGCCCAGTCCTGGAACGATGTATTTCTTTTCGTTCAGATGCGAATCGATGGCGGCGGTGTAAATATGGACATCTGGATATTTTTCATTGAGTAACTTGATGCCTTCCGGTGCGGCCACGATGCAGACCACGCAGATAGTTTTAGCGGATTTGTGCTCGAGAGCCTGGATTGTGTCCACTAAAGAACCGCCCGTAGCCAGCATTGGATCGAGGATTATTACCCGTTTATCTTTCATACTCTGGGGAAATTTCTGGTAATATTCACGGGCTACGGCGGTCAGTTCATCGCGTTCCAGACCAATGAATCCGACCGGCGCCCACGGCAGAAAATCCCGTACCGGAAAAAGCATCGAAATACCCGCCCGCAGAACCGGCACAAAAACCAGTGATTCCTGGATGTTATAGCCGGTGGTGGAAGCCAGGGGAGTCTCGATTGTCTTTTCATTGACTGGCAGATCGCGGGTGGCTTCCATGATCATAATCTGCGAAACGATAGCGGCCTGGCGCCGAAAATCAACGATATTGGTGTTTTTATCGCGCAGGCGGGTCAGGGAGTGTTTGATCAGGGCATGTTCGACGACATGAACATTTTTCATTTATTATCTCCTGGAGTTGTTAAGACGTTCGGTTAAGTGGAAATGGAATCGAGTATGATTTCCGTGATAGCCGGTTATGGAATTGGCGGGTGAATACCAGACAATCAGATCGAAGAGTTCGTCGGAAAACCAGCGCCGGAAAGGTTCATGATCAATCTGTCGGGTGTTTTTGACTTCGTTCAACATTTCTGAAGATTGCTTAATCGGACGGAAGTTATTCAAAGCCCGAAAAAAATCCAATTTGAATCGAGCGGCTGGACCGGGATATTTTTTCCTGTCCCGGTGGAAAAAAAAACAAGGGAAAATATTTCGGTTGGGATGATTGTAAATAGGCTATCGTCGGAGCAGACCGGCTGGCACAATATTTGACTTAAATGAACTGTTATTTGAAAAGTAAAATAATTATTCACAGGGGAAATAATTACCCCCAAAGCGAGATGGTTAAAAAACACGAGAGAGAAATGAAAGGAGATCATTTATGTCGCTGTGGAAGAAGATGACTTTTAAGAGTAAGGCATTGTGGACGATCATTTCGATTGTCCTGATAGAGGTTCTGACAATATCTTACTTCAGTTTTACCCGTTCGACAGAGATTATTCTGGACGCCAATAATAACAGTATGAGTCAGGTGGTGGCTCAGGTCGCAACGGAAATGGAAAATTGGCTGGCAGATCGGGAAGCGGATGCGACCTTTTTGAGCCAAAACCAGTTTGTGAGCGATGCTTTAGAAGGTAAAAGCACCGCTCCGGCTGAAAAATTGCTACAGGATTTTCACAACTTGAATCCGGTTTATGAAAATGTGTTTATTGCGGATACGAAAGGGACCCTGTTTGTAATGAGCGTTAGCAGCAATCAGAGAATCAATATTGCTGAAATTCCTGAATACCGGCAGAATTATGAAAAAGCCCGCGAGGGTAAAGCTTGGTTTAGCAATGTTGGCAAGTCTCCGGCAAGCGGCAGACCGGTGGTATTGGTCACCGTTCCGGTAATGAAAAACGGTGTTTTTATGGGAATTCTCGGAACTCCGGTCGAGTTGACCTATTTTGCCGAGAGTTATGTTAAAAAAATCAAAATCGGACAAACCGGTTATGTTTATATCGTTGATGGGAGCGGACTGGTCATCGCTCATCCGAACGAAAAAAATATCATGACCTCTTTTGCCGATTACGATTTTTTCAAGGTATTTACCAAGGAGCGTAACGGGTCAACCGAATATTTATGGGAAGGTAAAATGACCGTCGCGCATTTTGCGACTTTAGAAAAAACCGGCTATATCATCGCCTCACGGGCCTCGAAGGACGAATTTTTATCCGGGGTCAAAATGATTTTATACACTTTAGTTACTATCGGTGTTTTAGCACTGATTGCTGTGGTTTTGATCATTTTATGGATCATGAACCTGATTTTCAAGACCCTGAACAAGGTCACGGATCGGCTGAAGGATATTTCACAGGGTGAAGGCGATCTGACCCAGCGCATCAATTATACAAATTCGGATGAGATCGGCGAACTATCGAAGTGGTTTAACCTATTTGTAGAGAAAATCCAGCAGCTGATCAAACAGGTCAAGGACAGCACCGAGCAGGTTGGCAATGCTTCCGAGCAGATTTCCTCTGCCTCGGAGCAGTTGGCCAGCGGCGCGGAAGAACAACAGTCGCAATTATCCGAAGTCGCCACCTCGATGGAAGAGATGAGCGCCATGATCCTGGAATCCAGCAAGAACGCCGCTGAAACCCAGGAAAACTCCAAGGCGACCAAAGAAGCGGCCAACGAAGGCGAATCCACTGTAAAGGAAACCGTGCAAGGCATCGAGAAAGTTGCCCAGATTACCGAAGACGCCGTCCGACAGATCGCGATGCTGGAACAGCGTTCCAACGAAATTGGTGAAGTTATTCAGGTGATTGACGAAATCGCCGACCAAACCAATCTGCTGGCTCTGAACGCCAATATTGAAGCCGCGCGCGCCGGAGAAGCCGGACGTGGTTTCGCGGTCGTAGCCGACGAAGTGCGCAAATTAGCCGAAAGAACCGTCAAGGCTACTTCCGAAATCGGCGAGAAAATCAAGATCATTCAGTCCGACGTAAAAAATTCGGTTGACGCTATGAACAAGGTTGCCGCCCAATCTACCGGTAGCCAGGCGATTGCCGCCAAAGCCGGCACAGCCCTGAAACGTATTGGTGAATTGGTCAATGAAGTTACCCAGGCGGTCGTTCACATCGCTTCGGCTGCGGACGAACAGAGTTCAGGCGCGGAAGAGATTTCCAAGAACATCGAGACCGTTTCGACAGTCGCCAAGGAAGCCGCTTCCAGCGCTCAGGAATTAGCGGCGTCTTCCGAGCAGTTGAATCAGGAAGTCAAAGGACTCACGAATCTGATTTCTCAATTCAAAGTCTGAAAAATAAAAGCAGGGGAAGGAAGTCCGCTTCCTTCCCCGATTCTTTGATAATCAGAAAAGGAGTAAAATATGACAGCAGTCAATAATTTTCAGGAAAATAAATCCAGCGAACAGCGCCAGCTGGTCTGCTTTATGATCGGCGATGAAGAGTTCGGCATCGATATTTACCGGGTGCACGACATTAACCGCATGGTCGGGATCACTAAAATACCCAAGTCTCCGGATTTTGTGGAAGGCATTATCAATCTGCGCGGGCAAATAATCCCGGTGGTGGATTTGCGGGTCCGCTTCGGAATGGAAGCCCTGGCCAATAAAACCAAAGACAACCGCATCATCGTCATCGAAGCCAATCAAACCACCATCGGGTTTATAGTTGATAGTGTAACCAAAGTCAACCGTATCGCAAACAGCAGTATCGAACCGACGCCCGAAATCATCGAATCGGCATCCGATAATAAATATATCGAAGGTGTCGCCATTTTAGATAACGACCGGCTGTTGATAGTCTTAGACGCCGATAAAATATTAACCGAGTCAGAAACTCAGGCGATCGCTGAAATGCCGGATACTCCGGAAGCAGTGGATAAGAAATTAGCAGCCGCGTCTAAAAAACGGAATAAGAAATAAGAAGTAAGTAAGCCCGTTACACTTGGATATCAATTAAAAGAGCGTCACTGGCGCTCTTTTATCGTTTTTTCCTCAATTGCCAGTATAACTTTTCGAATTCAGCATTAAGCTCGACGTCCTTGCCTTGTGTAGAGATCATTCTACGCGCCAGACGGTCGCAGATTTCATTGTAAAGGTTATCGCTGTGTCCGGCGACGTACTGCCAGGCAATCCCGGGTTGGTTCAATGTATCGAGTTCGCGCCAGAGTTCCTGGTTTTTCACCGGTTTCTTGTCGGCCGTCAGCCAGTTCTTGCGTTTCCAGTTGAGAAGCCAGACGGTGATACCGTTTTTCAGGTACTGACTGTCGGTATAAATCACGGCCGGTTCACCCGGCTTTAATTGGCGCAGGCCGTTGAGAGCGGCGATTATCTCCATGCGGTTATTGGTGGTGTCGGGTTGATAACCGGCGAGTACTTTGATTAATTTATTCGCGTTGAAAATCAATGTCGCCCAGCCGCCGGGGCCGGGATTGCCGGAGCAGGCTCCGTCCGTGTAGATAATTTTCATTCATTCTTCCGTTTCTGTGGCTGCGCCGGTAGCCGACACATCATCAATTTTTACCATTTTATCATTATCAAAATAAACCTGCCGATCAGTCCCATCTTTATAGGCATAAATCCAGAGTTCATAGATATGTCCGGCGCCGGCCGTCAGCCGGGTGCGGGTCGTTGGTTCTCCCAGCAGATTCTGGATTTGGAATGAAGCCATGCCCGGCTCCGGTTGGGGAGCTTTCGGCGGGGGATTGAATGTGCGGTTGACGATTGCGCGGGTTTTTTCCCGGGCTGCTTCCTGGCGCAAGTACCGGATACCTTCTTCGAGGTTTTTAATATAAGGTACGGTCAGGTTTCGAATGTCAGGGCGGAGAGTAGTGGCTTTTGTTAGCGATTCCAGAGCCAGTGCGATGCTTTTTTTATCTACAGAGAGGTTGGCGTCATTGATGTAGCCGTTGGCAATGTCCATCAGATACGGGTCAATCCGCTTGCGGATCGGAGGATACTGGCTGATCGCCGCGTCGAAGTATTCGATGGCTTTTTCCCACATCCCATATTCCGTGAAAACCGCGCCGCGATGGAAATAGATCTCACTGCGATAACGATTGTAGAGTTCGCCGGCGTCCGGCAGATTCAATTTGATAGTTTCGTTGAGAATGTATTCCGCCCGGTCGATCTGGTTTTCCGTGATCAGCGAATCCATCGTATCGCGGAACCATTCTGTAATTTTACGATAATTTTGGTCAATTCTGCCCAGAAGAGTCAGATTTCGGGTAACGCCGGCGCGCGCCAGATATTCGGCGGCTTTGGAGTAATTACGGGCTTCGATAAAGGATTCCGCCAAAACGATTTCCTGATATGGAATGCGCTTGTTGCACTCCCGGATCATCCAGCGGGCCTTGTAGGCCTTGGCATGTTTGGGATATTTGTTCAGAAATTCCTCGAAAGTGGCCTTGGCGGCCAGATAATCTCCGGAATTATACAATTTTTTGGCTTCGTCGCCTTCGGTGCGCCCGCCGCCTAAGTTGGAGTTGAAAGCCAGCGAGACAGCGAGCGAATTGAAATTTACCTTCGTCAGCGGACTGATCTGCCTGGAATCCCGTAAATTGCCGAAATCGCCGTAAGTGTAACGCAGCTCGATCCCGTAACCTTCTTTGAATTTATAACCGGTGCTGCCCAGAAATTTAATTCCCAGGGCGAAGGAATATGTTTGCCCTTTCTGATAGAGAAAGTGATCATCGAAGTGGGTTTTATAGGCGGAGCCGAAGGCTTTTCCATAGCCGAACGTAAAATAATTATAGATGGAAGGCGCCCATTGGAAGATCACCGATTGGTTGATATTGAATTCGTAGATTCGCGGTGAAAGATAAAGCGGATCGCTGGATTGCGGCATATACTGCGGCCATTCCGACGGCAGAGGATATTTGATCAGAGAGTAGGCATATTTGGCGCCGATCCCGGTTTGAAAGTCGAACATATTTTGCGGCAGAACATAAGTCAGCCAGTTGAATTTCAGCAGATCCAGTTCAATGCTATTCATGGTACGCGAGTAAAACGGATCGTAGTTTTTATAATTACTTTCGGTGCTGTCGAAATACAGCGGTTGAGTCCCGATCCCGAAAGTCTGCAATCCGGTTTTAACTTCAAACAGCGTCATTTTGAGTGGAGCGCGGTATTCGGTTGGATTGCGGAAAAAATCGGCGACCTTATAGTACCATTGCGCCGTCAGACTGATCGTCAGAACAAGCATCGTTACAGACAGTTTGAGAACGCGCGTCACGGGCAGAAAGTAATCATCCGCCGCGAAAAAATAAAGAGGAATGTCAGTTCAACGCCCCGAAATTCACCGCCTGAGCGAGATTTTCCGGTTTGCCGACGTCAATCCAGCGGGTTTCATCATGCCGGAAACCTTTGATGGCAAATTTACCGGCGAGTTGCAGGTAGAGGTCAATCAGAGAAAATACGTCACCGGGAAGAAAATGTTCAAATATTTCCGGACTGATAACATGAATACCACTGAAGGCCAAGCCTTGCAGTCCGGATTTGGATTCCCGGGCATTGATTGTTTCACCGGTCTTAAGGTTTTGCCAGCCGCATAGATTATTTTCCCCATCAAAAAGCAGGTAGCGTTGCGACGACCGGCCGCGCACAGCGAGAGTCGCCAGCGCTCCGGTGTCGATGTGATCGTGATAGAGCCGGCCCAGATCGAGATCACTGAGGATATCCACATTGTAAACCAGGAATGGTTTGCCGTCGTCGAAAAACCAGGCGGCTTTCTTCAGACCGCCTCCTGTGTCAAGCAATTTGTTGGTTTCGTCAGAAATGACAATCTTATGACCGAAATTGCGGTTGGACTTCAGGTACCTGACGATCTGTTCGGCGTGATGATGAACATTGATGATAATCTCATCGAATCCATGGTGCGCCAGATATTCGATGGCGATGCGCATCAGCGGGACGCCCCCGATCTCAACCAACGCTTTCGGCGTGTGTTCGGTGAGAGGTCGGAGTCTTTTCGCCAACCCGGCGGCTAACAGCATGGCTTTCATATCGAAAATTGGAGTTTGGAGATTAAAGATTTAAAATCGGTGAATGCAAACTGGAAACTGATAGGAAGTGACAAGTGACGGATGACAGGTGACAGGTAACTCAAAAACCGTAAAGCGTTCCGTCGGAACTCCTGCGGAGTAAACCGTGATGTGCAACTGGAAACTGCAAACTGTAAACTCTGAACTGCTACTTTAGGCATGTGAAAAGTTTTACATATTTTCGAGAGCAGTGTGATGCAACTCGACCTGGACGTCGAATTTCTTTCGCAGGTGGCGGGTAAGTTCTTCAGCGCAGTATACCGAACGATGCTGACCTCCGGTGCACCCGAAATTCACCATCAGATTGGTAAACCGGCGTTCGATGTAATCTGTTACGGTGCGATCTACCATCGCGATCGCATGGCCGAGAAAAGCGTCAATGTCAGTTTCTTCCTTCAGGAATTTAATTACCGCCGGGTCGCGGCCATCGAGGAGCCTGTATTTTTCGTAACGGCCGGGATTGAGAATGCCGCGGCAGTCGAATACAAAACCACCACCATTGCCGGTGTCGTCAGCCGGGATGCCCTTTTTGTAGGCGAAGCTGTGGACGCGGATTTTTAGCGAACTGGGCGTTTTTTGGAAAGCTTTCAACTGAGGCGAGCCGCCGAGTTTGGAAAGCACTTTCCAGAGGGTCGGAATTTCAATCGGCAGAGTGATATTATTCAGAATATAGTTCAGGTTGGCGATGGCAAACGGAATACTGCGCAGAAAATGTTCTTTTTTTTCGTAAAAGCCGCGGAAACCATAGGAACCCATGGCCTGCATGATGCGGATCAGCACATAGCCCCAGTAAAATTCCGTGAAAGTTTTTTCGTCAATCCGGATATATTTGCTGATTTGCTGGATATATTCCTGCAACAGTTCATTGCGAATATGTTGAGGGATGTCGGCTTTGGCGTCATAAAGCAGAGAGGCGATGTCATAATGCAAAGCGCCCTTGCGTCCGCCCTGGAAATCGATGAAATACGGTTCGCCGTCCACCAGCATGATATTCCGGGACTGAAAATCACGATATAAAAAATAGTCGCAATCGGTTTGCAGAAGATAATCACTGAATTTTTGGAAATCGTCTTCAAGTTCCTGTTCGTCGAAAGCGACTTTGGCTAATTTCAGGAAATAGTATTTAAAATAATTCAAATCCCACATCATTGAGCGTTTATCGAAACTGGCGCGCGGATAGCAATATTGATATTCGAGGCTTTTTCCGGCGAGAATCTGGAAAGAGGGCAGAGCAGCGATGACTTTTTTATAGATTTCGATCAGATTTTTAGGGAAAATGCCATTCTGATAAACCCGGCTCAGATAAGCGAAGAGGGTCAGATCGCCCAAATCCTGGATGAGGTAAATGTCGTTTTTTTCATCTTCCGCGAAAATTTCGGGCACATTCAGATTCTGTGACCGGAAGTGGCGCGCAAAGGCAATGAAAGCCCTATTTTCCTTCGGGTCGGGATTAAAGACTCCCAGCGCCTGATGCTGTTTACTCTGAATGCGATAATATTCACGGTACGAGCCGGAGCCGGGCAGTTGGGTAATGCTGTGAGCATTTTCGCCGGCCCAGCCTTCAAAAAGTCGGATTAAGTGATTTTCTTTGTATAATTCCATGATAGCGGCATTTTAGGATTGTTTGATCAATAATTCAAGTGGTTTTCTGTTTCAGGGCGTGAAATGTTTAAATGTGCGATTACTAAAATACGCTCCGCCAAGATCAAATTCGTTTTTCATTGAGATAATTTCGTTTGGAAATGAGCATTTTGAAAGAAATATCAAGTAAATGTTAACAAGAATCTGTAAGTCGGATTTGACAAACCGCACCGGATTAATTAATTTGAACTGCTGAAAAAATGAAAGGATAACTACAAAAATGAACGCAATACGAATTGACCTCCGCAGTGATACGGTTACCAAACCTTCTTCAGCCATGCGGGCTGCCATGTTGAATGCCGAAGTCGGTGATGATGTTTACGGCGAAGATCCGACGGTTAATCTTTTACAGGAAAAGGTGGCAGCTTTACTCGGCAAGGAGGCGGCACTTTTCGTTCCCAGTGGAACGATGTCGAATCAGATCGCGATCAAATGTCACACTCAACCTGGCGACGAGATCATTTGCGAATACGAGAGCCATATTTATACCTACGAGTCCAGCGGGATAGCTTTTAATTCGCTGGCGATGCCCCGGCCGGTGAAGGGCAGCTACGGCATAATGCCGGTCGACGAGGTCCTCAAGGCCATCCGGCCGGATAATATTCACACCGGCCATACCCGATTGATCGAAGTCGAGAATACCCACAACCGCGCGGGCGGTACAATCTATCCGTTGGAGGAGATTCAAAAATTGGCTCAAGTAGCCCGCGAACGGAAAATCCCGATGCACTTAGACGGCGCCCGGTTGATGAACGCGGTCGTATATACAGGTATTTCAGCGCAAGAATACGCTAAATATTTTGATTCAGTGAGCATCTGTCTGTCCAAAGGATTAGGGGCGCCGGTCGGCTCTTTGCTGAGCGGATCGCGCGAATTTATCGCCAGGGCTCTGCGCGTCCGCAAGGTTTTCGGCGGGGCGATGCGACAGGTGGGAATTCTGGCCGCGGCCGGACTTTACGCTCTTGAGAATAATGTCCAACGACTGAAAACCGATCATGAAAATGCCCGCATTCTGGCGGAAGGTTTGCAGACTTTGAAGGGTTTACAGATCGACCTCAGGCAGGTGCAGACCAATATCGTCATGATTTATCTGCGCGACTCCCGCTGGACGACCATCCAATTCGTACAGGAATTACGTAACCGTGGAGTTGCGCTGAACGCTGTCGATCACGAACGCATGCGGGCGGTGACGCACCTGGACGTTGATCGGGAACAGATCGCGGAAGCCGTTTCGATCTTTAAAACTATAATGGAATCATAGAACATGAAAATCATCATAATCGGAGCCGGCGAAGTCGGCTATTATCTGGCCAAACGCTTGATCGGCGAAGATCACAATGTCACAATCATTGAAAACAACCAGGAGCGCTTCCGCCGGGCGAGTGAAACTTTGGACGCGATCGCCATCCATGACAATGGGTCCAGCCCACAGGTATTGGCGAATGCCGGCGTAGCTTCGGCCGATGTGCTTTTAGCCGTCTCCGGCAGCGACGACACCAATATTCTAGCCTGTATGATCGGCAAAAAGATGGGCGTCAAACGCTGCCTGGCGCGGGTGCACAGCGAAGAATTCAGCCATTCCAAATCTGGCGTGACCGGCAAAGACCTGGGCGTGGATTTACTGATTCACCCGGAGCACACCGCCGCCGAAGCAATTATCCGCCTTGTCGAACAATCATCCGCTCTGCGGCTGGTGACATTCGAAGACGATCGCCTGCAGATCATTTCGCTGATGATTAAAGAAAACAGCCCGATCGTCAATCAGAGTTTGGAGGAGGTCGCTTTAAAAAATCCGCATCTATCTTTTTTATGTCTGGCGATTTACCGCGCCGACAAGACCATTATACCGCGCGGGAAAAACATCTACAAGAGCGGCGACGTGGCCTATTTTATCACACAGGAAGAACATCTAAACGATCTGACCCGCCTGGTCGGTTATTCGGTCAATGAACAGCAGCATATCATGATCCTTGGAGCCGGGCGGCTCGGGCGCATGGTTGCGGCGGCTTTATCCCGGGAAATGGATGTCAAACTGATCGAACAGGATCGCGAAACGGCCGAAGAAGTTGCCGTTGATTTACTGGATACTCTGGTTTTGCACGGCGACGGCACAGATATCGATTTTCTTACATCCGAAAGAATCGAAGATATGGATTGTCTTGTGGCAGTTAGCGGAAGCGAAAAGACCAATCTTCTATCCGGATTGCTCGCCAAACATCTGGGAGTCAAGCGGGTGATCATTCACATCACCACCAATGAATACATTCCCCTCATGGATAAAATCGGGATTGACGCGGTTGTCAGTAAAAATATCGAAACGGTCAACGCGATCATGCGCTATATCCGTCGCGGCAATGTCATCGCCGTGTCACTTTTCGAGGATATTAAGGCGGAAGCTATCGAACTGATTCCCCGGACGGACAGTCAAATTACCAAACACCCCATCAAAGACCTCGATTTACCGGAAGACATGATAATCGGAGCTCTGATTCGTCGATCTAAGATCATTATTCCGAAAGGCGATACGCAGATTTTACCGGAAGATAAAGTCGTGGTTTTCCTAAAACCGAACCTGATCCAGAAAGTCGAGAAATATTTTAACTGAATGGCATGAAACCGCCCGTCGTTCTCATCATTAAAACCGGTTCGACTTATGCTGATCTTAAGAACCTTTCAGGTGATTTTGAGGATTGGATCCGGACGGCGGCTGGTGAGCGCCACCCGACCTGGAAAGTCAAACCGGTCGCCAATGTCGAACCTGATAAAATTCCGCATTATCAAGGAATAATCATTACTGGTTCGCATTCTTCGCTAACCCAGTTTTATACCTTTTACAGCGGAATGGAACGGGTCATGGAACAGATCGTTGCCCATCGCGTACCGACCCTGGGGATTTGTTTTGGTCACCAACTGATCCATAAAATCATGGGCGGTCAAATCAGCCTCAATCCGCTGGGGACCGAAATGGGCGTGGTCAGTATCAATCTGACCATGAATGGATTGACTGATCCGCTGTTCAAAGGACAACGCGGCAGCAAAATCCCGGTCTACGCTTCGCATACCGACATCGTGCTTAGATCGGCGCCCGACTTCATTCAATTGGCCTGGAACGAGCTGTCACAGTATCAGGCTACCCGATATGAGAATTACATTTACACTGTTCAGTTTCACCCGGAGTATGACCGTAATATTATGGCCTATTATCTATCGAAAAATCTGCCGCTGCTCACCAAACAGTACTTGCGTAATCCTCTGCATTTTCAGAAAGCTGAAGTGATTCTGAAAAACAATAAGAATTTGTCCAAAAGCGCTTTGATTATACAGAATTTTCTCCGACTTGTCACCGGGTGACCCGACGGAATGAAACCGCTTTTTAATCATCCCTGGCAAGTAACGGTTCAAGAAGCCAAAGCCATTCAACTACAATTAGCCGGCCAAGTCGTTTTGCAAAGATATACCCACCGCCTTCGGACGATCTGCGCCGTGGATGTTTCCTACGGTCGTTTTGACAAGGTTGGATATGGCGTTCTGGGTTGGTTTGCTATTGCCCGCGAGTCGGAGTCCGGGCGTTATGACTGCCGCTTGGAGCAAATCTATACCAATATCAGCCGGGTCAGTTTTCCTTATATTCCGGGTTATTTGAGCTTTCGGGAAATACCGGTGCTGTTGCCGTTATTTCGGCAATTACCGGAAAAACCGGATCTGCTGTTGGTGGATGGGGCTGGAATAGCTCACCCGCGGCGAATCGGTTTGGCGGCGCATCTGGGAGTAATTTTCGACGTTCCGGCGATCGGTTGCGCCAAATCTCATCTCTTTGGAAGTTTTACCGAACCCGGCCAGGAATGCGGAGCGAGCGCCGGACTCGTGCACTCCGGAGAAACCATTGGATATTTATTACGCTCAAAGCCGAAGACCCGACCGCTTTTTATTTCACCCGGTCATCTGACTGACAACCAATCAGCGCTGGCAATTGTCAGAGATTTTTGCGGAAAATACTGCATTCCGGTTCCGCTGCGCATAGTAGATCTGATATCCAAGGACCTGCGTAAAAATCCGGAAAAGTATCGTGAAGTCAGTAATACAGGCGTTATCTAATAAAAGAGGAGACCAGAGAAATGAAAAAACTATATCGTAGCGAGAATCAGAAGATCGTTGGAGGAGTCTGCGGCGGAATTGCGGAATATTTCGAAGTGGATCCGGTGCTGATTCGACTGCTTTGGATCGTTCTGATTATATTTGGCGGCACGGGATTGCTGGCCTATATCATTGCGTGGATTGTGATTCCCAGACAAAATATTTTGAATAGTGAACCGAGCCGGCCGGCTGAAATTAAGGTCGAAGAAAAACCTGAACCAGCCAGTGAACCGGCGGATAATTCGTCAAACGCTCGTTTTTTCTGGGGCACGGTACTGATTCTGATCGGACTCCTGATTATTGCCCAGCAGTTTTGGTGGTCGTTTGATTTTATTCGCGGAATGATCCGGAATTTTTTCCGGTTTTTCATTCCGGCTGTGCTGATCGCGCTGGGAATTTTCGTCATTTTGCAGGGTAGCAACACCTCGAAAAGGAAAAATAATTAAAAAAATTAACTGGCAATCCGGTAGCATTATTTTTAATAATATCTGTATCCGTTTATTAATAGTAAATGAAACCACGGGTAGATAGCGATATTTATTAAGCCGCAAGGCATTGTTCGTCTTGGTGAAATTTCCCGGGACTTAAAATATTTTACTCCGCTTTTAACGAAATTTTCCTTAATTTCAGATCGTTATGATCTTCGGATTGCAACAACTATCCCAATCAACCTAAAACTTATCGCATTGACAGAAATGTCAGTAGTTAAAAGCCACAAACTTATTATTAAAACTCGACGGAGGTAAAATGAGTTATGTCAATTCTGTAATCGAAACCCTTCAGAAAAAGTACCCGTGGGAAAAGGAGTTCCTGCAAGCCGCCACGGAAGTGCTCGAATCTCTGGAGGAAATCGTCGAAAAGAATCCGAAATACAAACAAGCCCGTATTCTTGAACGGATCGTCGAACCCGAACGGGTCGTCATTTTCCGGGTTCCATGGATCGATGACCGCGGCGAAATTCAGGTGAATATCGGATATCGCGTCCAGTTTAACAGCGCAATCGGTCCCTACAAAGGCGGCCTGCGGTTTCATCCGGCCGTGACCCTGAGTATGTTGAAATTTTTAGCTTTCGAGCAGACCTTTAAAAATTCGCTGACCACCCTGCCGATGGGTGGCGGCAAGGGCGGCTCGGATTTCAATCCGACCGGCAAATCCGAAAATGAGATCATGCGTTTCTGTCAGAGTTTTATGACGGAATTATATCGTCATATCGGACCGCATCTGGATGTCCCGGCCGGAGATGTCGGCGTCGGCGGAAGAGAAGTCGGTTATCTCTATGGTCAGTATAAACGTATCGTTAATCGTTTCGATGCGGCGACTTTAACAGGCAAGGGCATGGCATTCGGCGGCAGTATTTTACGCCCGGAAGCCACCGGATATGGCGCGGTTTATTTTGTGGTTGAGATGCTGAAAACCAAAGGTGAGACCCTGGCCGGCAAAACGGTCGGAGTTTCCGGTTTCGGCAATGTTTCCTGGGGCGTCGCCAAGAAAGCCACCGAACTGGGGGCGAAAGTGATTTCGCTGTCCGGTCCGGATGGTTGCATTATCGATCCGGAAGGAGTAGGCACCGAGGAGAAGTGGAATTATATGTTAGAAATGCGTGCCAGCGGACGCGACGTAGTGAAAGATTATGCCGAAAAATTCGGGGTAAAATTTTATCCGAAGGCACGCCCGTGGGATATCGTACCGATGGATATCGCCATGCCCAGCGCTTTTCAAAATGAAGTCAGTCTGGAAAACGTTCAGAACCTGATTAAAAACGGCTGTAAGATTCTGGCTGAGGTTTCGAATATGGGATGCACGGCGGAAGCCTTCAAACTTGCCAATGAAAAAATAATGTACGCACCCGGAAAGGCAGTCAACGCCGGCGGCGTGGCCGTCTCTGGTCTCGAAATGAGTCAGAATTCCGAGCGCCTAAGCTGGAGCGCTGAAGAGGTTGATGCTAAATTGAAATGGATCATGTCTAATATTCACTTGCAGTGTCTGGAAGCGGCGGCGGCGGTTGGAGATCCCGGTAATTACGCCAAAGGGGCTAATATCGCCGGCTTTAAGAAAGTCGCCGAAGCTATGCTTGCCCAGGGCGTGGTCTGATCGGCAATCTTTAAACGTATAAAAGGGCTGCTGCAGGCAGCCCTTTTTGGTTAGATAAGATCGATTTGTTTAGACCTTTATGATATTGATCGGGCTGAATTGCTTATTTTCGACTGCTATAGAAATTAAGTTTTCCAGGAGTCATTCTAAAAGATATTAAAAGGTTGGTTTTGTCGAATAGAGGAATACCATTATTTGTCGGTGAATTATTTGAGAATTTGCCGGAATAGCTCTATATTTTCCGGTTATTTTTATAGTGACTGATAATTAAAATACCCTGAAATCCGAACCAAGATTTCTAAGGGAGAATAGGAGGTTATTAAATTATGGGACTTAAGTATTTGTTTTTAGTGGCTCCAGTTGGTTCGCTGATCGCACTGATCGCCGCCTGGATATTTTATAAATTGATGGTGAAAGGCGATCCGGGCAATGATCAGATGCAAAAAATCGCGTTGGCGGTTCGCAAAGGCGCATTTGCGTATCTCAAGCAGCAATATAAAATCGTTACGCTGTTCTTCGGCATTATTTTTATCGTTTTCCTGATAATGTCGTTTGGGTTGAATGTCCAGAATAAATGGGTGCCGTTTTCGTTTTTAACGGGAGGATTTTTTTCCGGTTTAGCCGGATTTTTCGGCATGAGCACAGCCACGCTGGCCTCCAATCGCACGGCACAGGGCGCCAGCAAATCGCTGAACGCCGGATTGCAGATTGCTTTCCGTTCCGGTGCAGTCATGGGATTGGTAGTCGTCGGGCTCGGGTTGCTGGATATTTCAATGTGGTTTGTGATTCTGTATTGGCTGGTTCCGCGTCTGGGGTATGATCAGATGAGTCTGGCGGCGATCACGACTACAATGCTGACCTTTGGGATGGGCGCTTCCCTACAAGCGTTGTTTGCGCGTGTTGGGGGCGGTATTTTTACCAAAGCCGCTGACGTCGGCGCCGACCTGGTTGGAAAAGTCGAAGCCGGAATTCCGGAAGACGACCCGCGTAACCCGGCTACAATCGCCGATAACGTTGGTGACAACGTGGGCGATGTCGCCGGTATGGGCGCCGACCTGTACGAATCCTATTGTAGTTCGATTCTGGCGACTGCGGCATTGGGCGTTGCGGCTTTCCAGGGAGAGACATTTAGTAAGATATTAGCTGCTCTGTTGGCACCGATGATCGTAGCGGGTGTCGGTAACATTTTTTCCGTGATTGGTGCTTTTGCCGTTCGGACGGAAGAGAAAGCCGATCAACGCACCTTGCTGAAAGCCTTAGCCCGCGGTGTTAATCTGAGTGTGGTGTTGATAGCAATTTTCACCACCGGACTGATTTACTTTCTGAAGCTTCCGATGGGTATTGTGGCATCGGTCATTACGGGATTGTTAGTCGGCTGGATCATCGGAAAATTGACTGAATATTATACATCTCAAAGTTACAAACCGACGCAATGGATCGCCGACCAGTCCAAGACCGGTCCGGCGACCGTTATCATTGGCGGACTGGCAACCGGAATGCTCTCGACCGGTTTTCCGGTACTGGTAGCCGGCATTGGGATCATTCTGAGTTATGCCTTCGCGGGCGGATTTGGTTCCGATCCGAATCACATTAATCTTGGTCTTTACGGAATCAGCTTCGCAGCGGTCGGAATGCTTTCCACACTCGGAATTACTCTGGCGACCGATGCATACGGCCCGATTGCCGACAATGCCGGCGGGAATGCCGAAATGAGCGGCCTGCCAAAAGAAGTTCGTCAGCGGACTGACGCTTTAGATTCTCTGGGAAATACAACTGCGGCGACCGGTAAAGGTTTTGCGATTGGTTCAGCCGCCTTGACGGCCATGGCTTTAATCGCGGCCTATATCGAAGAGATTAAGGCTCAGTTTTCGCATATTATTAATGATACTTCAGTTCTGCAGAATCTGCTGGCTGACATGCATATTCAGTTCGATGCCGGCGCTTCACTGAATACGCTTCAGGATTTAATCGCAACCAATCTGCATCTGCCGCAGTGGATTGAATATTATAATGTGACCCTGATGAATCCGCGCGTACTGGTCGGGATGTTTCTCGGCTCGATGGTCACCTTCGTATTCGCAGCACTGGCGATGAAGGCTGTCGGTCGGGCCGCCGGTAACATGGTCGAGGAAGTGCGTCGTCAGTTCCGCGAAAAACAGGGCATTATGGAAGGCAAAGATGAGCCTGATTACGCCAGTTGCGTTGCCATCAGCACCAAGGGCGCTCAGCACGAAATGATTCTTCCGTCACTGCTCGTGATTTCAGTTCCGGTTCTGACCGGTTTAATACTCGGCGTAGCTGGTGTTCTGGGGGTACTGGCCGGTGGTTTAACGACCGGTTTTGTGCTGGCAGTTATGCTGAATAATTCCGGTGGCGCCTGGGATAATGCCAAGAAATACATCGAAGAAGGCAATCTGGGCGGCAAAGGTTCCGTTGCTCATAAAGCGGCCGTCGTCGGCGATACGGTTGGCGATCCGTGTAAAGATACGGCCGGTCCGTGTCTGAACATCGTTATCAAATTAATGTCGACGGTTTCGATCGTCACGGTCGGTTTGGCCGTGAAATTCGGGCCGGTTATCGGCACCTGGTTGGGAATTGGTCCCAGATAATTTTAGGTTAACAGAAAAGTCGGCGTGGTCTGCGGATCGCGCCGACTTTTATTTTTAAGCGACAGGATTGTAATATGTCGGGAACTCATTTAGGCGAATTGGCAGCCTTAACTACGGCGGTTTGCTGGTCATTTACTTCGCTGTCATTCGAAGCCGCCAGTAAACGCATCGGTTCGCTCCAGGTCAATTTTATCCGGTTAGTGTTCGCCTTCATTTTACTGACAATTTTCAATGGCATATTCCGGCACCAGGTTCTTCCGCTGGATGCCAATGCACATAATTGGTCCTGGTTATTACTTTCCGGATTTGTCGGCTTTGTCTTCGGCGATTACTTCCTGTTCAAAGCTTATATTATTATCGGAGCCCGCATTACGATGCTGGTAATGTCGCTGGTGCCGCCGATTACGGCCATTCTCAGCTGGCTGATACTCGGAGAAACGATGAATTTCAGGGAAATAACGGCGATGATTCTGACGATTGCCGGGGTTGCTTTGGTCATTATCGAACGCAATGATAACAACGGCCTGCTGAAATTTTCTCATCCGATTTCAGGTATTCTGTGTGCCTTATGCGGAGCGCTGGGACAGGCGGGCGGTCTGATTCTCAGCAAGTACGGCATGGGCGATTACAATGCCTTTGCGGCGACTCAGATTCGGGTGATTTGCGGGGTTGTCGGTTTCGGGATTCTATTGCTTATTCTGCGAAAAGTCCCGGAATTGCTGAAGGCGCTGCTGAATCGCCAGGCGGTTAAATTCACCGCAACCGGAGCCTTTTTCGGACCATTTCTGGGCGTTTCTTTTTCGTTATTTGCGGTTCAGCATACGGTCGCCGGAGTGGCTTCCACCATTATGGCGATTGTACCGGTTTTGATTATCCCGCTGGCGATAATTATTCAGAAAGAGCGGGTGACTTTCAAGGAAATCGCAGGCGCGATCGTCGCCGTCAGCGGCGTGGCTTTGTATTTTTTAGGATAATTTAAAAGTAAAAATCAGTGGTTTTACGGATTAATGCCGTATCCGTTTCCCGAGAAGAATTGCATCGCGCAGGGCTTGGGCGTTTTTAGCTTTGCGCCAGCGCTCGATGAAGCCGGGTTCCTGCACAATCTGGGCGATGGACGACAGGGCTTTCAGGTGGAAATTACGTTCGTCTTTCGAGCCGAACAGGAAGAAAACGGCTTCGACCTTTGGAGCATTATCCGAGAAGTGAATTCCCTGCCGATTGCGTACCAGGAGTATATCGAAAACTTTTTCACCAGGAATAATCAAATGCGGAATGGCGAGCTGCGGAGTGATGGCGGTACTGCTGTCTAATTCTCTTTCCAGCAGCTGTCTTCTCAGATCATTGCCATCCATATTTAATTGCGGGGCTATTTGCTCCGCAACTATCCGTAGAAGTTCGGAGATCGGGAGGTCGGTATCCTGATCGATAATCCGACAATTTTCAATGATATGATCAAAGCGATCCCGAATGATATCATCCCGCTCCCGAATGATTTCTTTCAGTTCGCTTTCCAGTAAATTTTTCGTCAGGTCTTTGTTGGTCAGTCGTTCGATCAGATGCAGGAAAGCATACTCGCTTCGTTCCGCGCTGCGGCCGTAAAACCAGTACATGGCCGAGGCCAGTAGAATAAAAGCCAGGCTGGATAGTAACGCCGGACGTCCCATATTGTACAATAAAGCGCCGAAACCCAGCAATCCTGCGATCTGCAATAGTGGATAAAACGGCGCTTTGAAAATCGGCTGATAATTTTGCAGACGGCTTTCCCGCAGAAAAATAATCGACAGACAGCTTAGAACATAAGTTATTATTAAAATTGTGGAGGTGACTTTGACCAAGATTTCGATCTTCAGAAAAAGTGCCAGGATCATAAACAGACCGGTGGCAACGACCGAAACATGCGGAGTCCCGAAACGTGAATTGATCCTACCGAATAATGACGGGATCAGGCCGTCGCGACTCAGCGCCAGCGGAAAACGCGAAGCCGCCATAATACCGGCATTGGCGGTGGCGATGAACGCCAGGGCTGCGCCGAATCCCATGACGATTGTGCCGGGAAATCCAAACAGGGCTTTCGACCCGTCAATGAGTGGAAAAAGCGATCCCTCAATATCTTCAGCGGGAAGAATTCCAGTGGTAATCATCACGACGATCATATACAAACCGGTGACGATAACCAGAGATAATATCATAGCGCGCGGCAGGACATGACCGGAATCGCGCACCTCTTCCGCGATACTGGTGACTTTCAGTAGCCCGCCAAACGAGACGAATACAAATCCGGCCGTACCGAGTAATCCGGTCAGGCCATGCGGAGCGAATGGGTGAAAACGCCGGACATCGACGGTCGAAATACCAGTAAAAACGTAGATACCCAGAATGATTAAAAGTGCCAGTACAATCGCGATCTGGAACTGGCTGGCTTCTTTCAGACCGACTAAGTTTAAGATGATAAAAATGAGGCATAAAGCAATGGCAATGAAATGAATGTCGAAACTAACGAAGAGCGTTGCCAGGGCGGCCATTCCGACCAATGCGAAAGCGCTTTTCAGGGAAAGTGAAACCCAGGTCAGGATGCCGTCTATCGTTCCAATAAGCGGTCCCATGCTGCGCGTCGAATGGAAATAAGTGCCGCCGGCTTTGGGCATGGCTGACACTAACTCGGCCTGACTAAGCATGCCGGTTGCCGCTAACAGTCCGGCGATCAGGTAAGCCACGAAAACCGACGGCCCGCTCATAGCCTGCGCCAGACCGGGCAAAATGAAAAGCCCGGAACTGATCATGGAGCCGCTGGCGATACAAAATACATCCAGCAGATTGAGTTCTTTTTTCAATTTCATAAGAATTATTGCTCGCTTCGCATGCAACTGCAATATAGTTACACTGAATACTCAGTATCAAGGGAAAGTTTTATGGTGGAACAGACTCAGTGGATTATTTCACATAGACCACTTTCTGGATGTTAGTCTTGTGCCCGGATTCCAAACGCACTATGTAAATCCCGGCACTCAGGTTCTGCGGCTGCCAGGTGACCGAGTAAGTGCCTTTAAGAGCATAAGTGCTTTTAAGTACTTTTACTAATTCGCCGCGCAGGTTGTAAACCTTCAGCGACATCTGGTCGTCTTCGGTCAAATTGTAAGGTATCGTGACAGCCGGATTGAACGGATTCGGGTAGGCCGACTTCAAGCCGAAAGCCACCGGCATCTGCTCAACCTCAGCCTTAACCTCGACCTCGACCTCTCCATGCCAGGTTACCGCCCCGCTGTAATCCACATCACCGAGACGATAGGCATAGGTCGTGCCCGGTTTAACCGCCGCATCCGTATAGGCGTATTCATGCGCGGCTGAGGTTGAGCCGTGACCGGCTAAGGCATTTACGATAGCATATGAAGCTATCTGTGACCAGTCAGCGGGCGAATCATGATTTGCCCCTACGGTTTTGCGTTGGATGATGAAGCCGAGGTTCTCGGTCTCGGACTCGGTGCGCCAGGTGAGTAGGACGCCGGTGGATTGCGAAACAGCTGAAAAGGAGGTAAGCTCCACCGGCAGGGACTGATCCTCGCCGTCCTGCCACGCCAAATATGGATACCCGTTATTTATTGCGCTGCTATAATCCAAATCCCAGTAATCATTACTGCCATTAGTGGTCTCGCCAACGAAATCCCAGCTGGAATCGGTAAAGGTGGATACGGTCTTCATCTGAGCGGTCGTTCTGCCGGTAGCGCCGATAGCTGTGGATTGGCCGGAGGTCTGCGTATCCCAAAAGTTATTGCTATAACTGCCAGTGGACCCCTCATAGCCGAGGAAGCCCTTATCGGTGGGATTGGTTTCTCCGGTATAGGACACCGAGCCGGTCGAATAGCAATTTTGAATCGTAACTAAATAAATATTTGCTCCGCAAAAACCACCGAAGCAGGTATCGGAACTGCCGCTGAGACGCACCACATTCCCCCGGCTGTAGCAATTGCTGACAGTGACACTGCCAAACTGGCCGGTAAGGCCACCAACTTTCTGATTACCGCTAATCGTTCCGGTAGCGTAGCATTTACTAAGTATTCCGTCACCCCAGTTTTCACCGATCAGACCGCCGACTACTATGTCTCCCGTAACTGTGCCGGTGCTGTATGAATTGGTCACCGTACTATTCTCACTGGTCTGACCAATCAAACCTCCGATGAAGTTGCCGGAACCGCTAACCGCACCGCTGGAATAACAGGATGAGATGCTGGCATTAGAACAGATTTTACCGGCCAATCCGCCGACATAATTGCTCCCGACTACGGTGCAGACGCTATAGCAGTCACTGATACCAGTACTTCCCGAAGTCGAGCCAACCAGTCCGCCGGTAGGGTTACTAGCATTGGTGACCGTGCCGGTCGTATAACAGGCTGTGATAATTGTTGTACCTTCTAAATTACCAGCCAGTCCTCCCGTATCACCTCCACCAGTTATTTCAATATCGGTCAGCCCAAGGTCGCTGATAGTCGCATTGTTTAAATATCCAAACAATCCAACATGATCCGATTCAGTACGATTTATAAAGAGACTGTCAATCGTATGCCCCTGACCGTCATAGCAACCAGTAAAATTAGTTGAAATTTTAGTATAATCCCTGCCGATCGGCGACCAACCCGCGCCATCGTTCCATGTGGAAGTTTCCGTGGCATTGATATTGACGGTCTGGATATAGTGGGCTGCCCAGCGGGTGGCCTGGTTCGGGTCGCTGACAACTGCATCGGATGCCGCGATCCAGTACAGGTTTTCCAAGCTGGCGATCTGGTAAGGATTGCCGCTGGTGCCATCGCCGGCGGCAGGCGCCGTGGCGGTCTGAGAGAATGCCAGAGAAATGAAAAAACCAAGCGTTAAGATTAGAAACCTGATTGTTCGCATAATTACTCCCCCAATTTGCGTATAATGCGTTTATTAATCTGAAATCTGCAGGCAGTCTTGAATTAATAGTGACTACTTAAGAGTATTTTTGCAATACTCTCACTAAACAAAAACGTAACGACTATCAAAAATTCTCTGAACTAAAAAAACAATCAGGTTTCAAAACAACTCGTATACTGCCCGAGATATGTAAAACTACTTAGCTATAATAATGATTCCGGTGAAAAATAGCAAGAAATACTTTAGAGAGTTCGGCGTTAGCAATTGTAAATGCCCGAACGACTTTATCGGGAGAGTTGATTGGCAATTACAGACATGGCGATGTCCAGATACTCGTGCAATAAAGTTGTCCGTCTTCGCCAGTCAAGGCCTGATCTTTGACCGGATTTCGTTACACTCAACGAGTTTCGGGTTACGAGTTCGCATCACGCGTTACGCCTTACGGCTTACGGGTCATTGTTAGTCATTCGACCCGATGGATCGGGACGTCATGCATAGTCATTGATAGACATTCTGTTGTTTCATTGCTTTCACGATAAATGACCATTGTATGACTATTGAATGACAATCAATGACAATGAATGACTCCGGCAGCTGCCGGATAATGATCCGTCGAAAGCCGGACTTCGCTACGCTCAATCCGTCAAGAGCCAGTCGAGGCCTGGTTGTTAACCGGACTTCGCTACGCTCAGCCATTGAATGACGCATTCTTTAAGACACATCACGCCTTACGCTTTACGACTTAAATCTCGCTATAGGGTTCTGCTCTGTAGCGGAGAACGTTAAAGGGCACGGCACGCCGTGCCCCTACAACCGTAATACAGGTATGCGTCGTATATGAAAAGGGCCCGGCAGCTGCCGGACCCCTACATAAGAAAATCTCCGTGTTCTCTGTGTTACCTCTGTGAACCCCCGTGTCGCAATTGGTGTTTATTCGTCCCGATAAATCGGGATTCGCGGTTCACTTCACAAAGACCACTTTCTGCATGGATGTATGATTGCCAGACTGCATGCGGACGATGTACATTCCGGCGCTCAGGTTCTGCGGCTGCCAGGTGACCGAGTAAGTGCCTTTAAGAGCATAAGCGCTTTTAAGTACTTTTACTAATTCGCCGCGCAGGTTGTAAACCTTCAGCGACATCTGGTCGTCTTCGGTCAAATTGTAAGGTATCGTGACAGCCGGATTGAACGGATTCGGGTAGGCCGACTTCAAGCCGAAAGCCACCGGCATCTGCTCAACCTCAGCCTTAACCTCGACCTCGACCTCTCCATGCCAGGTTACCGCCCCGCTGTAATCCACATCCGCCAGGCGATAGAGATACGTCGCACCCGGCACGACCGCCGCGTCGGTATAGGCATAATCGTGCGCTTCGGAAGTCGAGCCATGCCCGGCCAGGGCTTAGCAACTGAGGTACGAGGCGATTTCTTCCCATTCTCCGGTCTCCGTATTCCGTCTTCCAATGATAAACCCTAAGTTCTCCGTCTCGGACTCCGTGCGCCAGGTGAGTTTTACGGTGTTGCCGAACGGTTCGGCTGAGAATTCAGTCAGCGAAACCGGCAGGGAAGCGTCATAATCTTCGGCCACGGCAAACTGGCTGAAACTGCTGATATTATTAAAAACCACCGTTCCCGCCGCGGAACTGACCTCAGAACCAACGGCCACGGATGTCCATTCGCCTTCACTGCTGGAATCGCGATGGTAGAGAATTAAACCGGACGGCGCCGTGTCGCCCTGACTGCTCAGCACACCGGCCCCGAAAGTAAACTTCAGGTTAACGGCAAATGTCCCCGGCGTCCCGTAACATTTGATGACAAAATAGCGGTCCCCGGCAAAACTGATTCCGTCCGGCATGACATTGGGAGTACGGTCCACCTCCGTAACGTAAAGGCTGACGGAGTTGTCAAAATCATCCGTAGTGGTAACCTGCACATTCCCGATCTGGGTCGTTCCGCTGATGAAAGAAGTATTACAGTCAGTGGAACCGCTTCCGAATGGAATAGTCGAACTGACCCAGACCGAAGCGGTATCCATATTAGTCAGCGTTCCGTTATAGGCGCCGGATGTTGCGGACAAAGTCGCCCCGCTGTTGTCATTGAATTGCCAGTAAACGACTAAATCGTCGCCGGAGCTATCGAGGGCTTTGTACATATTTTCACGAATTTCCTGTATGGTCCGGACTACTTTCCAGATGCGGACCTCATCAATCGAACCGTCAAAGTACCGGCTGCTGAAATCTCTCCCGATGCAGAGCGGATTCGAACTGTTAGCGACCGTCATGGCGGTTCCGGACAGGGTCTGCTCAACTCCATCAAGGTAAAGATGCCGGGTTCCGTTGTCATTGACAGCCGCTACATGATACCATGTGCCGGCCGTCAGAAGATTGTCGGCCGTCTGTAATTCGTCTATACATAATCCGCGGTAATTGCCGGAGTTCCCGGTTCGCAGGACATAGCCTTTATTGGATGAGGTTTGATATTTTGAAACGATGCCTTCCGATTTGCCGAACGTTTCGGGTTTTATCCAGGCTTCGATGGTATAATCGGTCGTCAAATCCAAACTGTCATTGTCGGCAATAGATACATAATCATCCGTACCGTCAAAGTTCAGAGCTGTCCCCGGCGAACTTCCCAATGTCCGTAAGGTCACATCGTCGCCGTAACTCGTACCGTAGGAATTGGTGGCGTAAGCACGGACATGATAAGTGGTTTCATCATCCAGTCCGGTCAGAGCACTGGTAAAAGCCGTCGAACCGGTTCCGTCATTGGTATAATTATCGGCAACGGTGGGATTGGAAGCCGTACTCCAGCACACTCCCTTGGCGGTGATAGCCGAACCGCCGGCATAGGTGAAAGCCCCGCCGGATTGCGCTGACGAACAGGTAATATCACTAATCGCATTAGTGGTTAAATAGGCAATTCCACTGGCGCTGGTAGTAGTGGATTTCGGATTGTCAGTGGATGTCGAACGCAGATAACGCTGAGCTCCGTCGCTGCCATTATATTCGAAAACCTGGACGATGTAATCGGTAGCGACTGTTAAACCGGTTACGGTTACGCTGTTGTCCGTTCCATTATAAATGCAATACCAGCCGGTCGAGCCGATTTGCGTTCCGCTACCGTAAACCGATTGGGCGGTATAGCTATTTGCCATTACGGGCGTTGCCGAACCGCTCGCCCCCTCTTTAATAAATGCGACCCGCCGGGTTGCATCTCCGTTGGTCCAGGTAACAGTCATCTGCAAGTCTTCAATATCAGAGAAACTGATTGCGCTGGCTTGAGTTGCCGGAGTGATTTGCCAGGTTAGATAGGGATAGCCGTCATTGATGCTACCCTCTGAATCCATGGCCCAGATTCCCGAAGTTGTACTAAAGTCCCAGGTCGAGTAGGTCGTTTGGGTTTTCATTTCGGGGGTGGTTTTAGCAGTGCCTCCCGCCGAAGAGGTTTTACCGGAAGTCTCAGTATTCCAGTACGAATAATAGGCATCTCCGTTACCGTCAACACCTCCGATTAAACCACCCCCACTCCCCGACACACTGCCAATCGAATAGCATCGGTATACATCCGGGTCGGATTTATCCAGGTAACCGATTAAGCCGCCCACATCACTGGTACCGCTCACCGGACCCGTGGCAAAACAATCGTAAACATCGCTGTCGGTATTACCGATTATTCCGCCGACAAAATATGTTCCGGTTATCGCGGCCGTAGAAAAACATCGATAAACATTGCCCATTGGAAAGCCGGCAATGCCACCGCATTGAGTTCCATTGGCGGTAACGCGGCCCGACACGGACGAATTCATTATACAGCCTGATGTTCCAGTCAGTCCACCGGTATATTGATACCCGGTTATATCGACGTTTTCCATAATAACATTTTTGATAGTTCCGGTAGAATAGCCAATTAAGCCTACCCCGGAGGTCGCTGGGCGATAGACATACAGATTACTGATAGTGTAGAAATTACCGTTATAAGTACCTCTAAAGTAAATCATGGAATTGCCAATCGGTTGCCATCCAGCTGTGCCCCAATCTCCGCCTTCACCGGTAGCGGAGGCGTCGATATCGGCTGTCTGTGAAAAGTATTTGCTCCAGGAACTGGAATTCTGACTAACCCAGGTTAGATTCTCCAGACTGGCGATTAAATATGGGTCGGTAGAGGTTCCGCTGCCGGAAGGTTGAATGGCGGTTTGGGCCTGGAGATTGATTGCACTCCAAAATATCACCGAGAGTGTCAATGCAATTTTTAAACTGCTGATGCTTTTCATTATCATATCCCCATTTTAACCCGATAATCTACTCTGTCCCGGAGGTCGAAAAATCACCCCGATAGGGTGATTTTCTCTGGTGTTTTGTAAATATTTTATAAATTACTCCGTATGATAATTCCGTTAGCAATTCATATTATCCCGCCCACTATTTGTACATTCCTGGCCGTTTACCTGGCACTACAGGGCTGGCGTGAACGGGGCATTATCAATTTTATTCTGCTGTTGTTGGCACTGGCAGCGTATGGCATTGTACAGGTGATAATCCAAAATCAGTCGGATATCAGTAAAGTTGCTGATTTGGTTAGATTACGGACGGCATTCTGGGGTGTCATCATTCCCCTGAGTTATCTGGCAGTCACCACCCTGATGAATGAAAAGCGCCGGATATGGCGGATCCTCAGTATTTTTCTCGGTGTTGCCGGAGTTGGCATTATTGGACTGTTATGGAGTGGTCACACGATTTTCAGGGATTATTATCTGATTCGCTGGGGCTGGGTATCCACGCTGAATCCCGACACCTGGTTTTTCTGGGTTTTCTATGCCTATTTGATAATCGGAACCTTTGCTCTGATGACCACTTTAATCGTGACCCGCCAATTGACCGCAAGCTACCGGATCCAAAAATTGGCATTTGCTATGGCTGTTAATCTGAGCTGGGGAGCGCTTTTTACGATCGTTCCGTATATTTTTTTATCACGATTAAAAATACCGACCGAGCTAATCCTGGGATACGCCTGTGTCCTGGCCATGTTCCTGATCGTTTTCGCGATTCTGAAGTATCATCCCGATAAGATTATTTCCACCAGTTTTTTTTCCTCATTGACGCCGCTTTTACCGGCTGACTCGGTCTTTATTACCCCTGAAAGAACAATCGCCTGGATTAATCATGATAAATTGTTACTGACCGGATTCCGGAAAAGCGACCTGGTAGAAGTCAGCTTTGAAAAACTGTTTGCCGAACCACAAATAGTTGCCGATGAAATGAAGAAAATTACCGCCGATCCGAATTATTCCGCATCAATCGAGGCTGACTGCTATAACCAGAGTGGTGATCTTATGCATCTGAAAGTCAGCATAATGGGTATCTGGCATGAATTCGGTGATATTTCAGGCTTTCTGCTGAATTTCGAAGAAATTTCCGAACAGATCAAGGTCATAGAATGTTTGCAGAAAACCTACAACCTTTCTAACCGCGAAAAGGAAATCGCGGCTCTTTTACTCGAAGATTATACCAATAGCCGGATCTCCGACCAGCTATTTATCTCGCTCAATACCATTAAAACCCATACCCGCAACATCTATAAAAAAATTGGCATTGCAAATCGTGCCGAATTGCAGGAATTATACCAAAACAGAAACCATAATACGATTGGTCCGGCGAGTTAAATTGTTTGATTTGCGGTATCAATAAGCGACTGTGTATGCAGGCGTAAATAATTCTTATTAACAAAAATAACATGACATTAAATGATATTCGCGAACTGTGATGAATACTCCTGGCCATTGACATATTTCGTTAAATCCATTAAGTTCTCAACCAGTTTGAAAACATTAATCTTTCAGGAGTCTTTATGAATCTCAAAGCGCAGTTAGTTGATTATTTTGAAAAATATCAATCCGATATCCATAAACAAATAGTTGACTTGGTTACCGAAATGGTACGCAAGAAAACGATAAACGTCGTATCGGATAAATTACCCGAATTTCCTTTTCTGAAAATGCGCGGTGAAGAATACCGTGTGGCAGAAATCGTCACCCGCGAACTGGAGAAATCCGGTATTGCCTATGAAATTTTCGCCCGGATGGAAGGACGTCCCAATGTCATTTCCAAACTCGGTCAGGGGAAAAGCGGTCAGTGCCTGCTCATGCCGGCTCACATGGATGTCGTGCCGGCCGGCGAAGGCTGGGATACCGATCCGTTCAAGGTCGTCGAAAAAGACGGCAAATTGTTCGGACGCGGAACCCTCGATAACAAAGGCCCGCTGGTCTCGATTCTGGTCGCCGCCGAAATCCTGAAAAAACTCGGTATCGATCAGCAGCTCCGCGGCGAACTGATGGTGGCGGCTTTATCCGATGAAGAGGCCGAAGATCCGGACGGTATCAACTATGGCATCGGCTACCTGATCGAGGAAAAACTGATTCAACCGACCCTTTCGGTGGTGCCGGACATCGGCGGCAATATGCTTGAGATTGACGTCGCCGAAAAAGGCCGTACGGTGATAAAAATTACCGCTATCGGCAAGCAGGCTCACGGCTCGACTCCCGAAAAAGGCATCAACGCCGTTTACATGATGGCGAAACTCGTGAATGAACTCGAAAAAATACAGTTCAAATACGAAGTGCATCCGGTGCTCGGTCATCCGACCCTGAACCTGGGCGAAATCCACGGCGGCGCTGCGTCGAATATCGTGCCTGGCAGTTGCTATATTTATATTGACATTCGGGCTGTTCCCGGGCAAACCGAAGAAATCTTACTTGGACAAATCCAGGATTGCATCGACAATGTTCCGAATGGCAATTTTAAGGTCGAAATCGTTTCGACCAATCAGCCGCACGCTATCAGTCCGGATGTCGAATTGGTCCGGAAAATCCAATCCAACGCCAGAGAATTTCTCAATATCGAACCGCAGGCTATCGGACAGGGCGGCGGCACCTATGCCAAGACCATGTGCCTGAACGGGATCACGGCAGTTGGCTGGGGGCCGGGCGACGACAACGCCTTTCATGTAGCCAATGAATATATCGAAATCAAACAGTTAATAGATTTTGCGCTGATGACCTGTCTACTGGCGGTGGATCTGCTGGCGTAATATTTAGGCTGTTCGGTTCTTGCAACTCCGCCGATTGCTTGATAAATTACGACGCGTCTTCGGGGCAGGGTGAAAGTCCTGACCGGCGGTGAAAGTCCGCGAGTTCTGCCAAAAACGGAGCAGAGTCTGTGAAACCCAGACACCGACGGTAAGAGTCCGGATGGAAGAAGATGAAACATCCCGAGCGCAATCGGGTTTTTTTATGAATCAAAATGAAAAATGGATGATGCGGGCGCTTGAACTGGCCGAGAAAGGACGCGGCTTTACCAGTCCTAATCCGGTGGTCGGCGCCGTCATCGTTAATAACGGTAAAGTCGTCGGCGAGGGTTTTCATGCTAAATTCGGGGCGCCGCATGCTGAGATCATGGCGCTGGAACAGGCGGGCTCGGCCGCCCGCGATGCGGCTTTGTATGTCAATCTCGAGCCGTGCTGTTTTTTTGGCAAAACGCCGCCCTGTGTGGACGCGATCATCAATGCCAGCCTGCGCGAGGTTTTCATCGGTGCAATTGATCCTAATCCGCGCGTTAACGGCGCGGGAGTCCACGTTCTGCAGGACGCCGGATTGAACGCACAGGTCGGAATTCTGGGAGACGAATCCCGCCGGATAAACCGCGGCTTTTTTACATTGATGGAGAAAAAGCGTCCCTGGATTACACTAAAATTAGCCCTGACGGTGGATGGATTTATTGCCGATGCCATCGGCAAGAGCCGCTGGATCACCGGCCCGGAAGCCCGCCAATTTGTACTCGATCAGCGCCGGAAGCATGACGCCGTTATGGTCGGAATGGGCACGGTTTTCAAAGACGATCCGGGCTTGTTGCCGGAAGAACGAACCGGTTTTATTCCTTATCGGGTGATTTTGGACGAAGCCCTGAATATGCCCCAGCGCATGCAACTTGTTACAGATGACTGGAACAAGCGAACGGTCATTATCACTGCTTCTACTGAAAAAAGCGAAAAGATCCATCAGTTTGAATCGGCTGGAATTAAAATTATACAGAGCGTAAAAGATGAATTCGGCTGGCTGTCCATCCCGGAGGCGCTGATAAAATTAGGAGAATTCGGTGTCACTTCGGTGTATTGCGAGGGCGGAAGCCAGCTGGCCGGTTCGCTAATCGCTCAGCGGCTCGTGGACGAACTGCAAATTTTCATCGCGCCTAAACTGCTCGGCGAAGGCTTGCGGGCATTCTCCGGATTTATGCGATCGCTGGATCAGGCTCTTATGGTAGAATGGGAGCGGGTCGAGAAACTCGGCTCGGATGTATTGTTAGTTGGAAAAATGGTTTAATGTTCACCGGAATTATCGAGGAAATCGGTACGATTAAATCGGTGACGGCCAATGCCGAAGGTAAACGCTTTCGTATAACCGCCTGTAAAGTGCTGGAAGATTTGCACATCGGCGACAGCATTGCCGTTGATGGCGTCTGTCTGACTGCGGAAGAATTCGGCCCGGATTATTTCGACGCCCAGGCCGTAGGCGAGACTCTGTCGCGCTCCACCTTGAACGGAATACAGCGCGGCGATA
Source organism: uncultured bacterium (assembly GCA_964576275.1). Lineage (GTDB taxonomy): Bacteria > Fidelibacterota > UBA2242 > UBA2242 > UBA2242 > JAGNGI01. The sequence goes on from CAZNUN010000010.1 coordinate 61,128, forward strand.
AAGTTAATCTCGAACGCGCCATGGCGGCCGGTGGTCGCTTCGGCGGTCATTTTGTGCAGGGACATGTGGACGCCGTGGCGACGATTACGAGCCTGAAGAATACCGGCAATTCCGCCGAATTAGGCCTGACCATACCGGACTCGATTCAAAAATATATCGTGGAAAAAGGCTCCTTGACAGTTAACGGCGTCAGCCTGACGGTGGCGTCTGTAGAAGGAAATGAAGTCCGCATCGCGCTGATTCCGGCGACTTTGAAAAATACTACACTGGGATTCAAGAAAGCCGGAGAAACGCTTAATGTCGAAGTTGACGTGCTGGCCAAATATATCGAGAAAATGCTCGGACAGGATAAAAAAGAACCTTTGACGTTTGAACGAGTAAAAAACTGGGGTTTTAACCAGTGACGAAATCGAGGATATGATGAAATTTGAGGCCATAAAAGCTGCCATTGATGATATAAGGAATGGTCGCTTTGTAATTGTGATTGATGATGAAAACCGGGAGAACGAAGGCGACTTTATCATGGCAGCCGAGAAAATCACACCGGATGCGGTAAATTTCCTGGCTAAGTATGCGCGTGGTTTATTGTGTGTCGGATTGACCGAGGAGCGCGCCAAAGCTCTCGAACTCAATCTGATGGTTCAGGAAAACACGGCCTTACATAACACTCGTTTTACGGTCAGCGTAGATTTGAAACAGGGGACGACGACCGGCATATCGGCCTTTGATCGCGCCGCTACCATCAAAGCCCTGACGGATCCTCAAAGTAAACCGGAGGATTTCGGACGCCCGGGGCATATATTTCCGATTATCGCCCGTCCGGGGGGCGTTCTGCGGCGCGCCGGACATACCGAGTCGTCCGTAGATTTGGCGCGTTTGGCGGGCTTAAAACCTATCAGTGTCATGTGCGAGATCATGGATGAAAACGGTGAGATGGCGCGGGGTGAATCTCTGAATAAAATTGCCCGGGCGCATGGCGTCCGGATTGTCACTGTTCAAAATCTGATAGAGTACCGACGCAAAACCGAACGCTACATCGAAAAAGTCAGCGAAGCCGTTCTGCCGACTCAGTTCGGAGTATTTCGGATCATTATCTATGTCGACCGTCTGACCGATAAAGAACATATCGCTTTGGTGATGGGCGATGTACGCACGCACGAACCGGTCATGGTGCGGGTGCATTCCGAATGTCTGACCGGCGACGTTTTCGCTTCATTGCGCTGTGATTGCGGTGACCAGCTGCATAAAGCACTGGAAATAATCGCCCAAAACCGGCGCGGCGTCCTATTATATCTGCGCCAGGAAGGGCGCGGAATCGGGCTCAGACATAAGATTTCGGCCTATAAACTCCAGGACGAAGGAATGGATACCGTCGAGGCAAATATCAAGCTCGGTTTTCTGCCGGACCTGCGCGACTATGGCATGGGGGCTCAGATTTTAGTCGACCTGGGTGTGCGCAAGATGCGTCTGCTGACGAATAATCCCAAAAAAATTGTTGGCTTGCAGGGCTTTAATCTGGAAGTTGTCGAACGTATCCCGATTGAAATTCCACCCAATCCGCTCAACGAAAAATATTTGGAAACCAAACGTGATAAAATGGGACATTTAATTTTAAATCATAAACAGGTGACAAATGACAAAACTACATGAAGGCGTGCTTTCCGCCGAAAAAATGAAAGTCGGAATCGTCGCCAGCCGGTTCAATGACATGATAACCAAAGAATTGCTCACCGGAGCTCTGGACTGTCTCAAACGCCATGGGGCAGATGAAAATGATATTCATATTTACTGGGTGCCGGGCGCTTTCGAGATTCCGCGCATTGCCAGAGAGATTGCCGGTTCCGGCCAGTTTGATGGCGTTATTTGCCTCGGCGCTGTGATCCGCGGTGCGACGCCGCACTTCGATATGGTCGCCAATGAGGCTTCCAAAGGAATCGCGCGGCTTTCGATGGAATCGGATGTGCCGGTGATCTTTGGTGTGCTGACGACCGAAAATATCGAGCAAGCCCTGGAACGCGCCGGAACGAAATCCGGCAACAAAGGCTGGGACGCTGCTCTGAATATGATCGAGATGGCCAACCTGATCCGCTCGATTCGTCTCCAGATCAATAAGTAGCTCATGCGACGTTTTCTTTTACTGCTGATTATCCCGCTGGCTCTCGGCGCGCAGAGTATCGTCGGCGAATGGGACAGTTATACGTCGGCGCTGACTTTAAATCAATTGGTGCGGATTGATGAAACTATTTACGCGGCAAGTCCCGGCGGGCTGATAGAATTCGATAAGTCTGAAAACTGTTTCAAAGTTTATGGACCAAACGATGGGCTGTCATATATTGACATCCGGTCGCTGGCACTCGATAAATTTGGAGACCTCTGGCTGGGAATGAGCTCGCCACATGGAGAAATAAACATCTGGGATCCGGTTGCTCGTCAGGTTACCGCGGTATTCAACGCCGCGCAATTCGGCGAAGATTTGACTGCGATTGGCGCCATGACATTTGATTCGGATCTGGGCTTCATCGCCTACCAGGAAAATGTCGACTGGGGCGTACTGTATTTTAAAATTGACGGTGAAGAGTACACCTATCGCGATTTTTTAATCAATTTTCCGGTGAATTTCTCCACGATCAATCATCTGGAAATCATCCACGATACGCTTTGGGTGGCGACTGATGTCGGCCTGCTGTTCGGCGATCTAAGAAACGATCTGAAGAATTCAGACAACTGGACGGCGGTTAATCTGCCCGGTTCGGGAAATGTCTCCGGAGTGGTCGTCTATGACGGTGCTGTTTTATGTTCATATGGCACTGATGTCTACCGTGTGGTTGCTTCCCGGGTCAGCCTTTTCAGTAACCTCAGCAGTTCAATTATTCAGCTGACTCTCGACGCATCGGAGGATTTATACGCCGCAACTCTCGCTGGCATCTATCGTTATAATGGCGGCGCATGGATTAAAGCAAGTTCTTCAGTCGTCAACGATATTCTGACGGATCCGGATGGCGCTATTTGGGGCGCAACCAGCCTAAAGGGACTGCTCAAAGTAACGGAAGACGGAGATGATTATTACGTTCCCAATACTATCGTTTCCAACGGGAACACAGCTCTTTGTGTTAATGAGGATGGGCGGTTGGTAGCGGCTTCAAGCCGCGGCATCAGTTTTCAGACCGCGAACGGCTGGTATAACCTTGTCAAAGATTACAATTATATCGGCCTCAACGATCATACCCAGGTTAACTGGAATTATTACGTCAGCGATACAATCGCCTTTTCACTGCCTGATGGAAGTCGCATATATTCTTTGATCAAGCGCGGCGATGAATATTTTGCATCGTTATTCGGATCGTATCTGAATGGTTTGAGAGGTGGCGGTTTATTGAGATTCAATCTGGACGATCTGGAAAATTATGTCGTTTACGACACAACTTATGGTAAACTAACCGCTTCAGCCGGCTATGGCGGAGCTGACAATTATCTGGCCGTTGGATTGATGGCGCTTGACGGGCAGAACAATCTATGGATTGCCAATCAATTTTCCCAAAATGACAGCTGTATCGCCGTCCTGACGGCAGACGACCGCTGGGTGCATTTCGGCGGAGAAGAATCAGGCAATTATCTGAATTATCTGATAACTTCCATCGTATTCGATGCGGCCGGCCGGGTATGGTTCGGGTCGGAAACGGCCACCAGTCCGGCGGCCAACGGCGGAATCGCCGTGCTCGATTATAACAATACCCTTTTCGATAAAAGCGACGACCATTGGTACCGGATTTCAACCAGTCAGGGACTCGCCAGCAATGATGTTTTCGGACTGGCATTCGATCAGGAAAATAAACTCTGGATAATGTCGTCCGGCGGCATCCAGTCGGCGACGATTTCAGATAATTTTCCAGCTAGTTACTTTTCGGGAATTGATGACGCGACTTTGACGAATATTAGCTTTGCCAAGGAATGCCGCATTAAAGTTGACGGCCTGAATAATAAATGGATCACGACCGTTAACGCTGGCGTCAAGGTCTATACTTATAATGGCGTCTGGCTTAACGATGTGGAAGGATTCACGACGGAAAATTCCGGATTGCTGAGTGATAATATTCTCGATATTGCCTTTTATGAACCGAAAGGTCTGGTTTTTATTTCCACCAACAAAGGCATTTCGGTTTACCGTTCGCCGTACGCCTATTATGGGAATAAATATAAAAAAGCCCGCGTATTTCCATCGCCTTTTCTGATCCCCGCCGATACGCCCCTGACGATTGACGATCTTCTGCAGGAATCCGAGGTCAAGATTATGCTCCTGGACGGCACCTTTATCCGGCATTTGGACGCATTGGACGGTGAAGTCGCCGGCCAGCAGGCTTTCTGGGACGGCCGCAATGAAAAGGGAAAATTAGTCAGCAGTGGCGTCTATATTTATGTGGCCTACACACCGGAAGGCGATACGATGACCGGGAAAATCGCTGTCGTTCGGAAATAGGCAATTAACCGAATCAATCGCCTAAAGTTTTCAACCGGTAAAAGGTAATGATTTACTTTATGAGGTTTTCTAAACCGGCCTTGAAACGTCTGGCTCCTTCGGCGATGGTCTCCAGACTGGCGGCGTAGGAGAAACGCACGCATTCATCGCGCCCGAAAGCCGAGCCGGGAACCAAAGCCACATGAAAATCTTTCAGCAGATATTCACAAAGTTCTATCGAATTGCCGATGCCATTTTTAGAGTAGTAGGCCGACACATTTGGAAAAACATAAAACGCACCTTCCGGAACTGGGCAGGCGAGGCGCGGAATGCGCTTCAGTTCAGCGACTAAATAATCGCGTCGTTTGCCGAATTCATTGCGCATTACCTCGATGGTTGTGTCGTCGGCGTTCAAGGCGGCCACGGCGGCTTTTTGGGTGATCGAATTGACACACGAAACGGTCGCTTCCTGAACGGCAGTGGCTTTTTTGATGATTTCGGCCGGGCCGGCGGCATATCCCAGCCGCCAACCGGTCATGGCATAGGCTTTGGAAACCCCGTTGATTACTACGGTGCTGGCTTTCAGCTCATCGGATAATGCGGCAATCGAGTAATGCCGGATTTCGCCGTAAACCAGTTTTTCATAAATTTCATCGGAAATAATCAGCAGGTCATATTCAAGACAGACCTTACCGATCGCCAGCAGCTCTTCATGCGAATATACCGCTCCGGTCGGATTGTTAGGCGTGTTCAGGATCAGGACTTTTGGCTTTGTCAGACGGGCTAAGGTTTTTTCCAATTGTTCGGCGGTGATTTTAAAATCTGTGGTTTCATCGGTCGGAAGAATAACCGGCTTGCCGTCGCATAATTCCACCTGAGCTGGATAACTGACCCAGTAAGGAGCCGGAATGAGAACTTCGTCGCCCGGATCGCAGATGGTCATCAGGACGTCAACGATGGCCGGTTTTCCGCCGGGCGTCACTAAAATATCAGCCGGCTGATAGTCCAGACCATTGTCCCTTTTCAGTTTGGCGGCGATCGCCTGACGTAATTCCAGAATACCGGCCGAGACCGTGTAGCGCGTAAAATTTTCGTCAATGGCAAGGCGAGCCGCCTGCTTGATGTATTCGGGCGTATCGAAATCCGGTTCGCCGACTCCGAAATTGATTATAGAGAGACCTTCTGCCGCCATCTTTTTGGCCAGGGCTGAGACAGCCATCGTCGGAGATGGTTTGAGAGCTTGCGCCCTTTTGGAAATGGTAATCGCCATACTGGCTCCTGTGTGTCTATTTTAAAAGTTCCTGACCGCCAAAATTGCGGTACAGACTCAATTGTTCAAGAATATCGTCAAATTTCTGACTCTTATCAATCAGAATTTCGGATACGATTTCACCGAGGCCAGGACCGATCATAAAACCCTGGCCACACATCCCGATCATCAGAAAGAGATTTGCGATCTCGCGGGTAAATCCGACAATCGGAAATCCATCCGGCGTCATAGGATAAAGGCCGCGCCAGGTGCGGCGAACGCGCAGATTGCGCAGACGCGGATAAAGGCCGAGCATCCGCTTGGCAACCAGCGGCAGAAACACCGAGGTGTTATCGCAATCTGTACCAGGGATTTTCGGATCGGGCGTGATACAAAAAACGACCTGGCCTTCAATGTTCTGGTAGAAATAGTAATTACTCGACTGGCTGTCCGGGCGCACGTCCACGATCATCGGTTCGAAGAAGCGCCGCACCGGTTCGGTGATGCCGCCTTCATGAGAATCCGGAAAAACCGGCAAATCCAGACCGAGAAGTGCGCCGATTTGGCGGGCGTTCGCTCCGGCGGCATTGATGAACAATCCGCCGCTATAAGTTTCTTTATCCGTAATAATCGAAGTGATTCGGCCATTCACCAATCGGAAACCGGTGACTTTTTCAAGGAAACGAAATTCGCAACCGTTTTGACGGGCTAATTGAAAATAGGCGTCGGCGACTTTCAGCGGTGAGGCGGAGCCGTCTTCCGGAGAATATGAACCGCCGCGCAGGTCCGTGGTGCAAATCCCCGGCGCCAATTTTTCGATTGCGGACGGGTCGATCCAATTGATATTTAAACCTAACGAATGCTGAAAGAGGATCAGCTTTTTGAAGACGCTCTCGTTTTTTTCATCGTAAACAGGGTAGAGGTAACCACCGGCAATCCAATCAACTTCGAAGCCATGTTCGCTTTTCATACGGCGCATGAGTTCAATCGTGCGCTGGCAGATTCTGGCTTTGGCCGGATCCGAGTGGGTGGCGCGAATTCCGCCGATGGCCGCCCGGTTCTGTCCACGGCCGACGGAGGCTAATTCTTCCAGGACGAGGATTTTCAAACCCCGTTTCGCCAGGTAATAACTCAGCGGCACACCGACGCTACCTGCGCCGATTATGATGACGTCATATGTTTTCATTCATTCACCATCTTCTTCGTTGACGATCGCAAAAAACGGAACTTCGACGCTCAGCGGACGCTTCGTCCCCGGTGCGATTTGCGAAAATTCGATGCCGATTTCCTTGAAAAGACGCGGCAGGAGCGCCGAACAGGTTTTTCCACCACAGGCTCCCATCCCCACGCGAACCAGTTTCAGTTGGTTAACATCCCGTATTTCATGATTGCGGATAAAATCGCGAATTTCCTTCACGGTCACGAGCTCGCAATGGCAGACGATGCCTTCATCCGGCAGATATTCGAATCTGGCTTCTGGCAGGGGCTGGGTGACGGCTTCATCCTGAACGCGGATTCCGGCGACCTGCGTGGCGTTTTGGAGCGTCGTTTTGACATTTATCAGATGTGTTTTATGCTTTTTTACATAGCGGATTTTCAGCACTTCGCCGTCTTCTACATAATTTCCGGAAGTGTCTGTCAAGGCAATCCGGTCGCCGATCCCGAAGTTTGGAAGGAATTCATGCGGCAGGACGACCTCGGCATAATTTTCGTCAAGTTTGCGGGCCAGCACAATAGCCAGGCCGGGGCAGATCAGGACACATTGCATACAGCCGGTGCACCCGCCGTTATAAACCGGCAAATCCAGTAAATCGCCGCGATCACCTTTTAGTTCGATGGCGTTGACCGGACAGACCGAAGTGCAGGGATTACACGGAATTTCCTCATGGCAGCGGATGAGCGGTTGGAATTTTTCTGTGAGGGCAACCTTTTGAGATGGGAAAACCCGTCCGGGTTTGCTCTTGAGAATCTCGGCTTTACGGAGGAAGGTTTCATTCAGCGGAGTATCTTTTCCGAGCAGATTGGCCATCTTGAGAGCGGCGATGCGGCCGCCGAACATAGCGGAGGAAGCTTCGGCGATCTCGTCGGCGTCGCCGGCTTTGACGATCTTGAAACCGTAATTGCCGGCAGTTTCGTAAAATTCATCCACCGGAGTCAGACCGACTGCGATCAACAGTGTATCCACCGAAAAAGTCCGGGTGGTTTCGAGCAGAGGCTGATAATTTTTATCAAGGGAGGCGATCGTAACGCGTTCGACCTTACCGTCGCCTTCGGCTGAAATAATCGTATGTTTCAAATAAATCGGAACTCCCATGCGGCGGATTTTATCGGCGTGCACTTTATAACCAGAAACTGCTGGGAGAATATCACAGATGCCCACGACCGTTATCCCGGCCTGTAAGGCGTGGTAAGCGGCGATCAGGCCGACGTTGCCGCTGCCGACGATGAATACGCGGCGGCTGACTTTTATCAGATCGCGGTTGACGAGGGTTTGGAAGGCTCCGGCTCCGAAGACGCCCGGCAGATGATTGCCGTGGAAGATCAGCGTTTTCTCTCGCGCGCCCGCCGAAACGACCAAGCCGTTGAAAGCCACGATATGATAGTTTTTATTATTGATGAAAAGCCCGGCTTTCCGGTCCTTATAAATTCCGACTACGGCTGCATTGGTCAAAAGACGGATATTCGGATTCGCGTGTAATTCACTTTCGAGTTGAGTGGCGATGTCCACTCCGCGCGTACCGGCGTAACAGTCTTCAATCGAACCGAAAAATTTATGGGTTTGCAGGAGTAGTTTACCTCCCGGACGCTCTTTATCATCGGCGATAATGACGTCGTATCCCATTCCGGCCAGATCCAATGCGGCGGTGATGCCGGACGGTCCGGCGCCGATGACGAGGACATCGCAATTCAACTCATTTTTGGAAAGTTGGCCGAGCGGGCGCGGATCGGCGGGGATTTCCGGTATATGGTGCAGAGTCTGCACCCGCATTCCGGCTTTTAGCGGCGTAATACAGGACTTCTGCGGCAAGCCGTTGATAATCAGTGTACAGTGACTGCATTGACCGTTGGCGCAGAACAGGCCTTGGGGCGTGTCGCCTTTATGATGAATAGCGAAAGTCTGAATGCCGTTGGCGATCAGCGCCGAAGAGACGACTTCGCCCTCGAATCCTTCGAATTCTTGGTCGTTGAAATAAAATTTGACCGTTTTGCGGTCGGTTGGAACGGAAAGAATCGGATGTTGAACTATCCTGTCCATGATTGCCTCTGTTATTGCCTGCGACTGAAAACATATTAGGTTCAAATCTGAAAAAGTGCCTGAATTTAGCCTGATTCTCCGATTTTTAAAACATTTCGACTTAAATTATTTTAGTCGAAAAACAATTATTGCCACCGGAATTCCGGCATAAAGATTATTCTATCTGATTGTTATTTTAGTTTGTTATAAAGTCATCCGTTAAACATGTGGCGGCTCCTGACAATTATCAATGCGTTCGACCTTTGAATCTTGATAGCCGAAATATTGGGAATTTCGAAAATTTTCTGGAAAAGTAATATTCTTTGTCCTAATTTCTACGCAAATGCGAAAAACAAATTTGGGAGTCTGAATCATGGGTAAAAAATTCCTGCTGCTGTTCTGTCTGAGCGCGGTTATTTTAGGTCTTTTAGGATGCACCGACGATGATTATATCACCTTGATCCAGAAGGGTGATTTTAAACTGGCAGAAAAAGTCATCCGGCGCGAACTTGCCCGGAATGAACATCTCAGCTCCGGAGAAGCACGAGCGTTGAAGTTTGAATTGGATCGGATGGACCGCATCCGGCTTGATTTCGATCAGAGCGAAGAAGAGGTCGTCAAATATATCCGGCAGTATATCCCGGAGGTCAGTCCGGCCGATCTGGCGCGCTGGGAAAATGAAAAAAAACTCGAATATATGGTGATTGATGGGAAAAAGTTATACTTCAGCGCGGCAGCCCGTAACCTTTTTCGGCTCGACAAAGCCGCCAAAGCTATTAAACAGAAGGTTGATTCTACTAAAGCCGCAGTCGCTCCGGAAAGCGGCCTGAATCTGGATGAGCATTGCCAGAAAGTCATTGATGCGGTCGTGAAAACCAAAAAATCCACGGTTCTGCCGGTCAGGATGCAAATCACCCAAAGCATCGCGGTTAATCCGAATGTTGTTCCGGAGGGCAAAATCATCCGCTGTTGGATTCCGTTCCCGCGCGAGATCGCCGGCCGTCAGGTGAATATTACTGTCCTCAAAACCGATCCGCCGGTTTACATTCTGGCGTCTACCGATCAGTCGCTCCAGCGGACGATTTACTTCGAGAAACCGGCCGTTAAGGATTCTGCAACCGCTTTCTCGGTTGAGTACACTTATGAAATTTTCGGTCGGTACGCCCCGATTACGGCGGAGCAGGTGACCACGCTTCCTGCCGATGCCGGTCTGGAAGAGTTTCTGCGAGAAGAGCCGCCGCACATCGTTTTCAGCGATGAAATTCGGGCTCTGTCGCAAGAAATTGTTGGTAATGAAACCAATCCGTACCGCATTGCCCGGCAATTGTTCGAATGGATTGACATGCACATCACTTGGGCTTCCGCCCGCGAATATTCGACTTTTTACAATATACCGGGTTATGTCATTGACCGGCACCATGGCGATTGCGGCATGATGACCCTGACTTTCATTACGCTCTGCCGACTGAATGGCATCCCGGCGCGCTGGCAATCCGGCTGGGAATTCAAACCGCCGGACGACAGTATGCACGACTGGGGCGAGATATATTTTGCGCCTTACGGCTGGGTGCCGATGGACGTGACCTATGGTTTGCGCGAGACTGACGACGAACAGCTGAAGTGGTTTTATCTGAATGGAATGGATAGTTATCGCCTGATTTTCAATGGCGGTATCTCCGACAATTTCTATCCCGCCAAAATTTATCCGCGTTCGGAGACGATTGACTCTCAGCGCGGCGAAGTCGAATGGGAAGGCGGAAACCTGTACTTCGATCAGTGGGACTGGGATTTTAAATGGAAAGTCCTGTCCGCCCAATAAACTGGTAAAAGGGGAGGTTGAGAGTGTCAGTTAACCAGAAAAAGATGCTGACCGCGCTAGGCATGGCTCTCGGCATTTCACTGACTTCCGGATTACTCTTCAATAATGGTTTGATCCGGCGCTGGGAAAACCAGGTTCGGGATATTCTCTACCGGGATTTTCAGACGGAGCAACATCCGACCGAGTCGGTGATCGTTGCAATAGATCAGAATAGTCTCGATCTCTTCCAGAACAATTTGCAAGCGCTCTGGCCCTGGCCGCGCGATATTTATGCCGTGGCGACTGAATTCCTGCGGCGCTGCGGTGCCCGAGTGATCCTGTACGATATTATTTTTTCTTCGCCGGACATAGACCGTGTGAATGTCCAGGCCGAATACGCCGATTCGGCTTTTACTCGTGAAATGGATAAAGCTGGCAATGTTATCCTGGCGACGCAGATGGAGGATTCAACCCGGATCGGCGGCGAAGGTCTGGTCCCAGTTTTCAAGCGTGATTTTAAATTTCTGACGCCGGCTCGGATCGTCCATAAATATCCCAATATTACCGTGCCGATTGCCCGTTTCCAACGCGCTATGGAATATCCGGGTGCCGTAAATTTTTTTACCGATAATGACGGCGTCTGTCGGCGCATTCCACTGGTTTATGCCATCGATGACCGTTATGTGCCATACATGGCGCTGGCGGCGGTGATGATCTATGATAGTCTGAATATGATTGAATATGATCCGACCGGCAGGGCTTTAGTCGCCGGAGAGCGCCGTATTCCCTTGGACGAAAACGGCTTTTTTACCGTTTACTGGTATGGCCCGGGTGGTCCGGGGCACACTTTCCGGTATGTCTCCTTCGCCCAGTTGCTGAACGCTTTTATGCAATGGCAGAACGGTCAGCAACCGGAAATTGATCCGGCTATTTTCAAAGATAAAGCCGTTTTCATCGGCGCCACCGCCGCCGGTTTGCTCGATCTGAAAACAACACCCTATTCGCCGGTGGAACCTTATCCGGGAGTGGAGGTTTACGCTACGATTTTCTCTAATATCGTGCGCGGTGATTACGTCTCGGAATTTCCTTTCGGCGTCTGGTTGCCGGGTATGTTTTTGCTGATTTGGCTGGTGACTTTCGGTTGGCAAAAACTGAGAATCTGGCAATCGGCCGCAATCTCGCTAATTGCGTTCATGGTTCCCTTCATTGCAACCATAATAGCCTTTCAGCAGGTCAAGATTTTGGTGCCGGTAGTTATTACGGAAATCGCTCTGGTGTTGAGCATTATTGTCGTTCTGTTAATTAATTATCTGACCGAAGGCCGCGAAAAGAAGATGATCAAGAAGGTCTTCAATCGTTATCTGCATCCAACTGTCGTCGAGAGTCTGACCAAGAATCCGGAGCGGCTTGAGATGGGCGGGAAGGAGATTGTCGCCACGGTGATGTTCTCCGATTTGCAGGGATTCACCGGTATTTCCGAACTTTTCACACCGCCCGAGATTGTCGGCTTCCTGAACCAGTATTTTACCAAAGTCGAACAGGTAATTTTTGAAAACAACGGCATGCTTGACAAATACACCGGCGATGGCATCATGGCGATTTTTGGAGCGCCGATTGAGACCAGCGATCATGCCATCAGAGCCTGTCAAGCGGCGCTGGGTTTTAAAAAATTGTCGGCGCTGACTATCGAAGCCAAAAACCGTTCCATTCCATTAATTACCCGCCTCGGCATCAACAGCGGCAATTTCGTAGTCGGCAATATCGGCTCGGCGAACCGGATGGATTATACGGCGATCGGCGACACGGTCAATCTCTCGGCGCGTCTTGAAGGGGTCAATAAACTCTACGGAACCCAGAATATCATTTCGGAAACGACCTATGAATTTGTGAAAGAGCATTTCATTTGCCGCGAACTCGATCTTATTCGCGTTAAAGGCCGGGAAAAGCCGCTGGCGATCTTCAATGTCATCGCCGCTAATGCCGATTTGGAGCCTGATACAGAAGAACTGTTGCGCTTACATCGGGAAGCTTTGTTATTTTACCGGGGACGTGAATTCAAAGCCGCCGGATTGGCTTTTCTGGAAATCAGCAAGCGCTTTCCCGACGATCCAGTCAGCAAAGTGTTCAGCAAACGTTGTGCTCAGCTGATCAACGAGCCGAAACTGATAGACGAGGAGGGCGTGTTCAATATCACAGTTAAATAAAATGGACTTGATTATTGCCCGTTTTTCGCCGAACTTGAAAAGCGGAAAAATGAAATCAAAAGGACGAAATATGAAGCGTTCATACTTTACTGGCATTGTGTTGATTGCCTTATGCCTCAGCCTGTCGGGCGACGAGCCCCGGACAATTGGTCGGGACAACACCCATTTCAGGCAAGGCCCCGGATCCTATTACCCGCTGATTGGAATGCTGAAAAAAGGCGTGAAGGTCATTATCAAAGATATGCAAACCGGCTGGATCAAAGTGCAATGCGCTGAACAGACCGGCTGGATTTCGGAAAACGCCGTGCTGACGACCTCCGAAACACAGGGAACCACTCTGCAAGGCACTCTGCAGGGTAGCGGATCGCTGATGATTTCCCGTGCGTCGGCCAGCGGCGCCGTAAAAGGTTTCGCCCAGAAGTTTGTCAATTTTCATAAAGGCGACGTCGCGTTTATCGAGCAATACGACCGGCCTTTTTTCACTCCGGAAGAATTTTTATACTTCAAGCGCGAGACTTACCAGGGGCGCAATCCTGAAAAAATTGCCAATCGCTATAAACGCATCAAGGATGAGAACACCGATCATTCGATTTCCTTTGAAATGGAGAAAGTCGGGCTGGCGGCCGCTTCCAAGATCGCAGCCGGCGGACTGATCACCGACCCGGCCCAGTTAAAATATCTCAATCTGGTCGGCAATATCGTTCTGGAAAATACCGACATGTACGATTACGAGTTCAGGTTTTATATTGTGAAAGACAAACGACCGGCCGCTTATGCCACACCCAATGGGATGATCTTTCTGACTAACGGTCTGATCGGACTTTTCCAGGATGAGGCCGAACTGGCCGTCGTTCTGGCCCACGAAATCGGACATGTCGTACAAAGACACGGCGTACAGGAAGTCGGCAAGCGCCAGACCATGATCAAGGCCGATGAAATGTTCGATGAGATGGACGAGGAAATCGCCGAAGTTGATGAAGTTGCCGCTGAACTCGATGAAATTGCCCTGAACGCTTTCGAATCGGCAACCAGCCGTCGTCAGATTGACTATGAGTACGAAGCCGATAATCTCGGAATTATCTATGCCTACCGCAGTGGCTACGATCCGACTGCGCTCGTCCGTGTCCTGCAACGTATCAAGATCAACACTTCACGTGATTTCTGGAATCCAGAATCCAACTGGACATATGATGCAGTCGGGGACCGGATCGAAAAGATCAATACATTCATTGAGCGGAAACTCCAGAAACATCCCGAATGGAATGTGACCAATCGCAGTCGCTTTCAGAGTGTTTTTTAACGGAGAAAAATCCGTCGGGCAGAAAAACCTGACGATCACTGCTATTCCAGGATTGCTCATTGTTTGATTACCAGAAACACGGTCGCTACTTTGCCCTAATAGCCGGCGGCACCGAAGAGTACGGAGCTCAGGAATTTCAGGAACTCGGCGCCCGCAATGTTAAAGTCCTGTACCGCGGTATCCAGTTCGAGGCTGAACCACGCACTCTTTACAAATTAAATTATAAGTCGCGTCTGTCGACCCGTATTCTGGCGCCGCTGATCGCCTTCAAATGTCACAGTACGGATTATCTGTACAAGGCCGCCAGGTCCATCGATTGGACAAAGATTTTCACCCTTGATCAGACTTTTGCAGTTTTTGCCACAGTCGCTAACAGCAAGATCACGCATTCCAAATATGCTGCTTTAAAGGTCAAAGACGCCATTGTCGATCTTTTTCGGGAAAAAACCGGCCGCCGCCCGAATGTGGAGACCATCACACCGGATATCTGGTTCAATGTTCATATCGATAATAACAATGCCGTCCTCAGTCTGGATACTTCCGGCGGTTCGCTGCACCGGCGCGGCTATCGCACCGAAACCGGCGCGTCACCGATGATCGAAACCTTAGCGGCCACGATTATCCGCCTGACCGGCTGGCAGGGCGAAAAACCGCTCTACGATCCGTTTTGCGGTTCCGGAACGGTGCTATGCGAGGCGCTGATGTCCTATTGCCGAATACCGGCCGGCTTTCTGAGGGAAAATTTCGGATTTCGGTATCTACCCGATTTTGATGCTAAAATATGGGAATCTGTTCGGGAGGAGGCCCGGCGGGAATTTCGCTCACTGCCGGAAAATCTGATCGCCGGCAGCGACATTAGTAGCAAAGCCGTCCGCAGCGCCATCGCGAATGTCAACCATCTGTCGGGCGGGAACCAGATTAGAATCACTACCAGGAGTTTCGCGGAAATTGAATCACTAGACAATTTTGTCATTATCTGTAATCCGCCGTATGGTATCCGGGAAGGAAAGGCCGGGGAGATAAAGGCCTTATATACAAATTTCGGCGACTTTCTCAAGCAAAGATGTAAGGGTTCGGTGGCTTATGTCTATGTTGGCGAACCCGAATTACTAAAGTCAGTCGGTTTGAAAGCCACCTGGAAAAAGCCCTTAGTCAATGGGGCCTTGGATGGACGCCTGGCTAAGTATGAACTGTACTGAGAAAATTAACAGGTGTAACTCCATTTGGTCACAAACATAGCTCAGCACAATCCATTGTTAATCGATAACCGGAATTTTTCCGGTATTGATTATTGCCGGGAACCTTTTCCAGTCGGTGAGTATGAAAGGTGTACTTTTTCAAATTGTACTTTAACGAATGCCGACCTGTCTCAAGCCGTTTTCAGTAATTGCGAATTTCGCAACTGTGACCTCAGCCTTGCAAAAGTCGTCAATACGGCCTTGCGTACTGTGAGATTCACTGACTGCAAATTGCTCGGTCTGCGATTTGAAAACTGTAACAATTTTCTTTTAGCGCTCGAGTTTGAAAACTGCAATCTTGATCTGGCATCCTTTTTCAAACTGCAAATTCGCAAGACCATTTTCCGGAATTGCCGTCTGCATGAAGCTGATTTAGGTGAGGCCGATCTGTCTCAGTCGATTTTTGATTTTTGTGATCTGGCCGGAGCAACTTTTAGTCATACGGTTCTGGATGGTGCCGATTTTACCACTGCTGTGAATTTCTCAATCGATCCGGAGAATAACCGCCTGAAAAAAGCCCGCTTTTCAGCAGCCGGACTCGCCGGTCTTTTGGATAAATACAATCTCGAAATCGAAGATTAAAACAAAACAGTCCGGCAAACGCCGGACTGTCCGTTAAATTTCAGTTATCGTTTAGTAGTAAAGATTATTGCGGTTGTCGACGATTTTCACTTCATCTCTGAGAGCAGTGAGCCAGTCGTTGAAGATCGCATTCTTTTTTTGCGCCATGAGGCGAGACCGGACGGCTTCTTTTTCGGCGGTTAAATCTTCCGGTTTGACGTCCTCTCGGCTGTCCATTTTGAGAATGACTACTGTCCGATTGGCGACGACGATCGGTTTGGATATTTGACCAGGTTTAAGCGCCAGCAGAGTTCCGGTAACAGCCGAAGAGTTGGAGACATTTTTCAGAGTGCCGTTAATAGCCTGAGATGTATAATTGTCGATTTTACAGGCAGGATATTTAGCTGCGACATTATCGAAGTTCCCGTCCTGAATGACCTGCGCGTAAATCTCGTCGCCGATGGCTTTCAATTTTTCGGTTCTTCTTTCGCCGGTCAGAATATTTTTTACCTGTTTGCTGACTTCTTCGAGTGGACGATAGTACTCTTTCTTGATTTCCTTTAAACACATGACGGTTAGGCCATTTTCAAAATTCATGGCTCCCGAAACGGTGCCGACCGGAATATCGGAATAGGCAAATCTTACGGCTGCAGGGAAAGGTCCGAAGAAATTGATATAGCGGGCATTCTTAGCAACGGGTCCGGTGTTTTTCACCGTCAGTTTCATGGAATCGGCAGCTGCCTGGAAACCGTACTCGTTGGCATCATAGGCGAACAGATTGGCTTGCGAACGGACATTTTCCATCGTTTCGGGACCGGTCTTGATTTTAATCAGGATGTGCCGGGCTTTGATTTCCGGCTGACCGTCCCGGTTGCGTTTGTCTTCGACTTTAATTAGATGAATTCCATAGGCGGTAAAGACCGGCTGGGAAACCTGGCCTTTGCCGAGTTTAAAAGCGGTACTTTCGAATTCCGGCACCATCTGGCCTTTGCCGAACCAACCGAGGTCGCCACCGTTGGCTGCGCCGCTGGGATCCTCTGTGTTTTCACTCGCCAGCGTGGCGAAATCTTCGCCTTTTGCCAGGCGTTCGCGAATCGTCAGGATTTGCTGAAGAGTGGCGAAAGTATCCGCCGGCGTTGGTTTGGTATCGAACACGACGTAATCCAGAGTGCGGGTCTCGTCAACGTGGAAGTCTTCATGATGGGAATTGTAATATTTCTTGATATCGTCATCGGTGATGGCAAAAGTGTCGCGCGCAACGATGACATAGGGCACGACCACGGCGCTGAAATCAGCCTTTGTTTTACTGAGGGTGATATCTTCGACGACTTCGGCGTCGGACACCATTGCCAGGCTCTCGATCAGATATTGCATCTTTTCAAACGGCAGGTAAGTGCGTAAATATTCTTCCACGGGTTGCCATTCATTCCCTTGCGGATTGTTGATCGCACTAAGGTATTTCTGGTAGTCGAATTTTCCGTCGGTTTGAAAGGCTTCGTTCTGCATCAGAATCTGGGGCGGATTCTTTAGAAGCACCTCGTAAATTTCATTATCAGTCGCCTTAAGTTTATACTGTTTGATCTGTTTGCCAATTAAGATTTCATTGATATACGATTGCCAGACTTGTTCGGACAGCTGTTCAATTTCGGCTTCGCTCAATTCCTGGTTTTGATCCCGATGGTTGTTGATTTGATTTTGAACTAATTCGGAAAAACGAGCAGCGTCCAACTTTTCTCCGGCAACGATGCCGGCGGCATCTTTCAGGCGGGATTTTTGGGAAAATACATCCAGCAGGTCAGCGCCTCCGACCAGTCCGCCGATGGTCATACTGGCCAGAAACAGGATTAACAGTGCCCATAGGATAATATGGGTGTTGTTGCGCATTCTTTGCATCAGAGCCATAACTATTTTAATCCTCCAAATTTCATACATCGCCACTTAGAAAAGTGGACGCTAAATATAAGAAAAAAGCCCGGATTGGCAAAAGGTTATCTAAGCTGGCCACCCTTATTATTCCAATAAGAAGCGGCAGACGGCGGCGGCGACTTGCCGGCCGCTGTTGATCGCCCTCACAACCAGAGAGGCTCCACTCACGGCATCGCCGGCTGCGAAAAATTTCGATTCGCTCGTCATATAATTGCGATCGACGATAATATTGCCGCGCTGGTCGGTTGCAATCTCGAGTTCGTTGATCAACGGGCCATGCTCGACGTGTAAAAATCCCAGCGCCAAAATCGTCAGATCGGCATTCAATGAAAAATCCGAGCCGGAGATTTCCCGGCAGGTGCGTTTTCCATATTTGTCCGGTTCGGACCATTCCATCTTTCTGAAATTGATCTCTTGAACTTTTTCCTGTCCAGCGAAAGACGTCGCGGAAAGCCCGAAAAGACGCTCGCAACCTTCTTCATGTGAACTGGAAGTGAAGAGAATTTGCGGCCAGGCCGGCCAGGCATTGTACGGCGTTCGTTCGTTGGGCGGTTGCGGCAGGATTTCGACCTGAGTTATACTTTTAGCGCCCTGACGTCTGGCAGTGCCGACGCAATCGGAGCCGGTGTCACCGCCGCCGAGCACGACCACGTTTTTATCAAGCGCGGAGATAATTTTTTCCGGCGGGATAACGTTACCGGCGTTGACGCGGTTTTGCTGACTCAGATAGTCCATTGCCAGGTGAATGCCGGTTAGTTGGCGGCCGGGGATTGTCAGATCGCGCGGCACGGTGGTGCCGGTGGCGATCACGGCGGCGTCGAAAGTGCGTTTCAGGTAGCGCGGGGAAATATCCCGTCCGATCTCGACGCCGGCTTCGAATACGACTCCTTCAGCTTGCATTTGCGCCAGACGCCGGTCAATAACGGTTTTTTCGAGTTTGAAATCCGGTATGCCGAATCGCAATAAGCCGCCGATCCGCTCGTTTTTCTCAAAAACCACCACCGAATGTCCGGCACGCGCCAGTTGCTGAGCCGCGGCCAGTCCTGCGGGACCAGAACCGATGATAGCGACTTTTTTTCCGGTCCTATTGCTTGCCGGACGGGGCGCGATCCAACCTTCCCGCCAGCCTTTTTCGACGATTTGCAGTTCGATGTGGCGGATTGTCACCGGCGCATCGTGAATCGCCAACGTGCAGGCGTATTCGCAAGGCGCAGGGCAAATGCGTCCGGTGAATTCCGGAAAATTGTTGGTGGAATGCAAAAGCGTCAGCGCCTTTTGCCAATCTGAGCGCGCAACCATCCGGTTCCAGTCCGGGATGCGGTTAGCTAAGGGACAACCAGTGGCGTGACAGAAAGGAATACCGCAGTCCAGACAGCGCGCCGCCTGATTGCGCAGGAGAGTATCGCTTAAAGGAATCTCGAATTCGCTGAAGTTGCGAATTCTGTCCGACGGTGCAATTTTGCCTGGATTGAGGCGTTTAAATTTCAGAAAACCAGCGGCGTCAGACATTATACACCTCCTCGGTGGCGGAAACCGTCTCGATGTCGGTATGCTCGCTCAGTTTCATCCGCTCCAGAGATTTGCGATAGTCGATCGGAATGACTTTAACAAACAACGGCAGGCTGGAATCCCATTTATCCAGAATGGTTTTAGCGCGCGGACTGCCGGTGAAGTGCCAGTGTTTTTCGAGAATCGAACGCAGAAATTGTTTGTCCTTTTGATCCCAGACGCTTTCCAGGTCAACCATGTCGAGATTGCATTTGGTGTCGAAGAGCTGATTTTCGTCGTAAACATAGACGATGCCGCCGCTCATGCCGGCCGCAAAATTATTGCCGGTCGTCCCAATGACCGCGACAACGCCGCCGGTCATATATTCGCAACCATGCGCGCCAATGCCTTCCACAACCGCCAGCGCGCCGCTGTTGCGGATCGCAAAGCGTTCTCCGGCTTTGCCATTGATAAAAACCTCACCGCCGGTGGCGCCATAGAGTCCGACGTTGCCGCAAATGACATTTTCATGCGGCGTGAAAGCGACATCCGGAGGCGGGATCAAGATAACCCGTCCGCCTGACATGCTCTTGCAGAGATAATCGTTAGTGTCGCCTTCGATTTTTATGCTGATGCCGGGCGCCAGAAAAGCACCGCAGCTCTGTCCGGCCGAGCCTTTGAGATTCAGTTTGATCGTATCCTCCGGCAGACCGGCGGCGCCATATTTTTTAACGATCAGTCCGCTCAGGCGCGCGCCGATAGTTCGATGAACATTCCGAATGGGGAGATCAATCCCGACCGGTTTTTGTTCATTGATCGCCGGCGCCGCGGCTTTGATCAATTCGTCATCGAATGTCTTGATGATTTCCGGGGAAAAATGACCAGAAGCGGCGGTCGAGGTCTTGATGGCCGGCGGGCGGGGCGGAGCGGACAGCAGAGGTTTAAGATCGAGCATCGTGATTTTATTTTTAGGCGCCGGCGGCTGAAAATCCAGGACATCCATGCGCCCGGTCATTTCATCAACCGTGCGGAAACCGAGTTCGGCCATGACTTCCCGCAAGTCCTGAGCCAGGAAGTGGAAAAAACGCTCGATGTATTCGGGCTTGCCCTGAAAATTTTTCCGCAGACGCGGATCCTGAGTAGCCACGCCAACCGCGCAGGAATTCAGGTGACATTTGCGCAACATGACACAGCCGAGCGTGACTAAAATCGAAGTCGCAAATCCGAATTCATCCGCGCCGAGGAGCGCGGCTACCGCCAAATCGCGACCGGTCTTCAATTGACCGTCAACTACAATACGAATTTTATCGCGCAATTTGTTGTGAATCAGCGTCTGATGAGTTTCCGCCAAACCGATTTCCCAGGGAATGCCGGCGTGTTTGATGGAAGTCAGCGGCGCCGCGCCGGTGCCGCCTTCGTAACCGGAAATCAGAACCAAATCAGCGCGCGCTTTGGCCACGCCGGCCGCAATCGTTCCGACTCCCGATTCCGATACTAATTTCACGGAGACTCTAACAGTCGGGTTGATACATTTCAGATCGAATATCAGTTGCGACAGATCTTCAATGGAATAAATGTCATGGTGAGGCGGCGGCGAGATCAGAGTGACGCCGGGTGTGGTGTGCCGGACATGCGCGATTTCAGCGGTGACTTTATGGCCGGGTAGTTGACCGCCTTCGCCCGGCTTGGCGCCCTGGGCGATCTTGATCTGCAGTTCTTCGGCGCTGATCAGATATTCCGGAGTGACGCCGAACCGGCCGGAAGCCACCTGTTTGACTTTGGAATTGGCGCAATCTCCGTTTGGAAGAATTTTGGCGCGGCGCGGATCTTCGCCGCCTTCACCGGAATTACTGCGGGCTCCCAACCGGTTCATGGCAATAGCGATAGTGTGGTGGGCTTCCGGGCTGATCGAACCGAATGACATTGCCGATGCCGAGAACCTTTTCACAATATTTGTGACTGGTTCGACCTCGTCGAGTGGAATCGCCGCCCGTTTTTTGAAACTCAGTAAACGACGAATGGTCAATGGCGAATCCGGACTTTCGTTGACCGATTTTATATATTCTTTAAAGATTTCGTAGTCGTTGGTGCGGGTGGCGGTTTGCAGTTTGGCAATCGCAACCGGATTCCAGCCATGGCGCGGTCCATCCATGCGCAAGCTGTACTCACCGCCGGCGTTGAGCAGTTCCGGGAATTGGCCATCTTTCGGAAAACCGGCTGAATGGCGCTGAATGGCTTCTGCCTGAATTTCCGCCAGACCAAGTCCGCCGAGACGGCTGATCGTGCCGGTGAAATAGCGCTCTATCACCACTCGGCTAATGCCGACAGCCTCAAAAGTCTGGGCGGCAAAGAAACTGTGCAGAGTCGAAATGCCCAACCGGCTCATGGTCTTTAAAAAGCCCTTTTTTACGGCGGTGATATAAGAATCAACAGCCTCTTCCGGTTTCAAATCCTGTTCGAGCAGACCGTTAAGGGCAAGATTGCGGACTGTATAAAAGGCTAAGTATGGACAAATTGCATCAGCCCCGTAACCGACCAGCAAATTAAAGTGCATCACTTCGCGGACTTCGCCGGAATCGACGATCAGACTGGCGCGGTTGCGCAAACCTTTACGAACCAGGAAATGATGCATGCCCGAAACAGCCAGCAGGGAAGGAATCGGCACCCGGTTGGCGTCAATATTACGGTCGGTCAGGATCAGCAAAGTGGCGCCTTCGGCAATGCGCTGAACGGCGCTCTCGAACAGACGATCTAGAGCCTTTTCAAGGGCTTGTGGATCCTCGTTTTTGGGGAAGAGAATGTCAAGATAGGCGACTTTTACGGCCGGATGATTAGCCTGCTCGATGCGCAGTAAATCGTCCGGAGTCAGCACCGGGTGAGAGAAACGGAACCCCCGAAAATTCTCCGGAGTTTCCTCCAGCAGATTTCCCTCGCCTCCGGCAAATGTTTCCAGCGACATGACCAATTCCTCGCGCAGCGGATCAATCGGCGGATTGGTGACCTGAGCAAAGCGCTGTTTGAAGTAATTAAACAGAAGCTGCGGCCGGTCGGAGAGAATCGCCAGCGGAGTATCGTTCCCCATGGCGCCGACCGGTTCCTGACTGCGGGAGGCCATTGGGGTGATCAGCATCTTAAGCTCTTCAGCGGTATAGCCGAAAGCGTGTTGTTTCTGCAGGATAATTTCATCTTTTTCGGCCGGGGCGCTGGACGGATTGAAAAGACCGCGCAGAGTGATGATATTGTCGTTGATCCAGCGTCGATAGGGTTTCTGTCGCGAAATTTTTGCCTTGATTTCTTTATCGGGGACGACCCGGTTTTGGGTGAAATCGGCCAGCAACATTTTACCGGGTGAAAGGCGACTGCGTTTAATGATTTTCTCCGAAGGTATATCCAGAACCCCGGTTTCGGAAGCCAGCACAACCAATCCATCGTTTGTAACCGTGTAGCGCGCCGGACGCAGACCGTTACGGTCGAGTATTCCGCCGAGATAACGATCGTCACAAAAAACGATCGCCGCCGGCCCGTCCCAGGGTTCCATGATTGCGGAGTGGAAGTCGTAGAAAGCGCGTTTGTCGGCGCTCATCTGGATTTTCGGGCCATAGGCTTCCGGCACCATCATCATCATAGCGTGCGGCAAAGAACGTCCGCTCAATACGAGTAATTCCAGTACATTGTCAAAAATGGCCGAATCGGAGCCGCTGGTGACGATGATCGGTTTGATTTTTTCGATATCTTCACCGAAGAGCGGCGAGGAGAGATTGAATTCGCGGGTCTGCATGCGATTGATATTTCCGCTGAGAGTATTAATCTCGCCGTTATGAGCAATGAAGCGGAAGGGTTGAGCCAGATTCCAAGTCGGCAGAGTATTCGTGCTATAACGCTGATGCACGATGCCGAAACAGGATGCAAAAAGTTCGTCAGCCAGGTCGGGATAGAAAGCCGTCAGCTGATGGGCAGTCAACAGGCCTTTGTAAACGATCCGGTTGGCGGATAAACTTACGACGTAGAACTGGCTGGTGTCGTCCGGCAGGAACGCCACCTCTTTTTCTGTCAGTCGCCGGATGACGTAAAGCTTACGTTCAAACGCTTCCGCGCTGATTTTTGCCCGGTGAATAAAAACCTGGGCAATGGCCGGCATGGTCCGCCGGGCCTGCTCACCGATCTCAGGCGAATTGACCGGAACGGAGCGCCAGCCGAGAACCTCACAACCTTCGGCGGCAATATTTTTCTCGAGAATTGTGCGGCAGGTTGCGTTTAATTTTTTTTTAGTCGGTAGAAAAACCATTCCGACCGCATAATCGCCCAGCGGAGGCAATCGGAATCCGATTGACGCACATTCCAAACGTAGAAAGGCATCAGGCAGGCGCGTCATGATTCCCGCGCCGTCGCCGGTGGATTTATCGCCGCCCAGCGCGCCGCGATGTTCCAGATTGATAAGCACCGAAATGGAGTCGCGGATGATCTGGTGGGTGGCGATGCCGTCTAATCTGGCAATGAAACCCACCCCGCAACTATCGTGTTCGAGGGCTGGGTCGTAGAGTCCGTTAGCCGTTACTTCACCGTTTGCCAGATTTATATTGTGGAAATCACCGATCACGTTTTAATCCTTTGTTGAATGATAAAAATACTACTCTCGATTTTAATCGAATAAATGAACCATAAGTTAAAATCGAATTCAGTTTATTCTGATTGCAAAAATAATATGAAGAGCATTCCGGTCAAATGATTATTTTGCAGAAATCTTTAATTAATAAAGTTTAGCCCTAATTAATCAGGATCGGAATGTTTTTAATCTGCATCGGTGTATTTTCCGTCAGAATCCGGACGAATGCGCAGATCTGCCGCGAAAATGATTGCGGGACTTAAGCCCGGCAACCCTTAGATAAACTATAGTCGGGCGATTAGTTCGGCTAAAGCCGTCGCGATTTCCGTAATCTTGCTGATGTCTACTATCCGGGGGTGATCTTTAGGGGTATGCGTGACATAAACCGTCAGATCGGTCAGGAATATACCGGAAGTGATCGCCATGGTCGGGCAGCCCTGCTGAATGAACATGCCGTGGTCGCTCTGGTACCATTCCGCGCCGCGTTTAATACCCGGAAATTTCGCGAAACACTGATTGACAAATTCGTTCTCAGTGTCCGATAGGTTGTAAGTTGAGAAAGAGGTTTCACCCTGGTAATATCCGACTCCGTCGATATTTATGGCCCGGTAAATTTCCGACCAGCGGCCTTCATTAGCGGCGAAGTAGAGCATTTCTCCGGGAGCGGCATAATAATCTTCGCCATTTAAAACGGTCAGTTCTAATCGTTTACCGTCGTCCGGGTAATCTTTCAGCAGTTCCGCCAGTAAGATCAGGGTGATGACGCCGGTGGCATTGTCGATCGCGCCGGGAGTGCCCATTTTCGCGTCAATATGGGCTGTCACGACGATGCGCGGTTTGGCCTGATCGCCTTTGAAAGCGTTGATATTGCAACCGCGGGCCTGTTTGCGGGTTGCCCGAATGCTCAATTCGGCGGTTTTACCAGCTAAAGCGATCAGTGGTTCGCCTTCAACGTCTTTCATATAAGCGTACGGAATGTCGAAATCGCCGTCTTCGAGCAGCGGAAAAGGATAAACGCCGCCGGCTAATTGCGGATCGCGTCCGGTAGCCGCCATGATCGCCTGCGGCGCGCCGGTTTCCAGCAGGCGTATGATCTCCTGGTGATGTTCGGGATTGTAAAATACAAAATTTTTAGGCATCAATTGTTCGCGGGCGATTTCGCCGATCAGCAGGACGATCTTATCATGAATGTTGGTATTTTTCAAATCATCGACCGTGCGAATAATGACCAGTTCGCCTGCTCCCGCGAAACCGCGCGAATACGGACCGGGATTGACCGGGAAACTCCTTCCGGCGATTTTTAATTCGGCGCCTTCATTGGTCCAGTTCATGCAGTCGAATTCCGGCGTTTCGACTTCCCAACCGAGTGAGCGGAATTTTTCAGCGGTGAACTGCGTGGCTGCCCGGTTACCGTCTGTCCCGACCAAACGGGTCGGGATCGTCAGACACAGGTGATTGAGATAATTTTGAACCTTTGCGTTAAAATTCTTCATTTTCGTATTACTCCTTGTTTAATAATTTGTGGAAAATACGAATCGAAACCATCTGAAAATTGTACAAACCCGACAAAGTTGAACTTTTCGGGCGGATTTCCTGGAGTGATAAATCGAATTCGGAGTGTTTATCCGCGGCCGGGATCAGGAATCCCAGCAGGCTTTTCGACATTGACCGGGAGTCAGGCCGACGAAGTGCAAAAAATCGTGATTGAAATGGGCCTGGTCGAAATATCCGGCCGATAGAGCGATCTTAGTCAGACTCAAGTCGGTTTTGAGCAGCTGCATCGCCTTTTCCAGGCGTACGATTTTGGCGAAACGCGCCGGGGTCAGACCGATTATATCGCGGAAAAATCGCTCCTGCTGACGGTCGCTGACGCCAATTTCACGGTTGATCAGGCTGATCCCGTTCGCCGGATTGCTTTGATTGTACAAACGGATGGCCTGTCGCACCGGCCGGAGGGCATCGTTTTCCGGATTGCGGATTGAATTCACTAAGTATTTTTCCACCAGGGCAATCCGATCCGGCCAGTTCATGAGTTCCGGTAAACATTCGCCGAGTTCGCGCAAACCGGGCAGGAAATCCGCCAGATCCGTCACCACGCCGTTCAGTTCCTGCATGGGGACATTCAGCAGCGGACGTAAACCGTACGGATGAAAATTAATGCCAAGCATTCCGGTTCGCCCGGTCGTGGTGACGTTTTTGTATTCGAGTAACTGTCCGCTGATCAGGCAGCCCGGCTGGGTAGATTTACGGCCGCGCCCGTCAGTTTCGCAAAATGGTTCGGCCAGATGAAACAGAATCTGCGGTTCACCGGTCGGATAAACGATTTCTCCAAGGATTTCCGGCTGATCCGATTCCATCGTCCAGTAGGAATGGATGAAATCGGCCAGATACGGTGAGGGTTGAAACTGATTAAAGCGCATACGCAGAGGTTGCTAACATTCACCTTCGTCTTTGTGTTTATAATGCGCCAGCGGCAGCGGTTCATGCACGCATTTGCCGTCCCGTTTGACGATATGGCCGGGCGTACCGACGACTGTGCAGTTGGCCGGGACGTCACGATTAATAATCACCGTGGTCGCGCCGATCTTGGCATTGTCGCCCACAATAATCGGACCGAGTAAAGTCGCCCCGGCTCCGATCAGGACATTGTTACCGATCGTCGGATGGCGCTTATCCTTATGGTGGCCGGTGCCGCCCAGAGTGACGCCGTGGAAGAAAACGCAATTGTCGCCGATCTCGGCCGTTTCGCCGATCACCACGCCGGTGCCGTGATCGATGAAGAATCCGTGACCGATGCGCGCTCCGGGATGAATCTCGACCCCACTCCAGAAACGCGCTAACACACTAATCATGCGCGGTAAAATCGGAATATGCAGGTAAGCGAGCAGAAAATGGGCGAGACGATAGAGAAGAATGGCGTGAAGGGTTGTATAACAAAGTAAAATTTCAATTAAATTAGTTGCGGCCGGATCATTGCGCCGGATGGCTTTGATATCCTCGATAAGATTAATTTTCATTGACGTCCTCAAATAAGTCAGTACTGAGATAACGTTCGCCGGAATCCGGGAAAACGGTAAAAATCATACATTTTTCAGAACTACGCTTTGTAATTTTTAGAGCGGCAAACATGTTGGCTCCTGCTGAAATCCCGACCAGGATTCCTTCTTCGGCAGCCAAACGCCGAGCGGTTACTATCGCGGCGTCGTCTTCGACCTGGATGATCTCGTCGATGATGTTACGGTTCAATACCTCCGGAATGAAACCGGCGCCGAGTCCCTGAATTTTGTGTGGACCGGTTTTTCCGCCGGATAAAACCGCTGAGGCCAAAGGTTCCACCGCGATGATTTTCAAACCGGGATAGGATTGTTTAAGAACTTCGCCGTTACCGGTCAGCGTGCCGCCCGTTCCGACGCCGGCAACGAAATAATCCGGGATGAGATTTCCGAGATCGGTAATGATTTCAAGGGCGGTTGTCCGGCGATGGATTTCCGGATTGGCCGGATTGCGGAATTGCTGGGGCATGAAGTAACCGGGCTGAGCCGCTAAACATTCGGCTTCTGCGACGGCGCCCGCCATACCTTGATTACCGGGTGTTAGTACGATTTCGGCGCCGTATTGTTTCAGGATTTTGCGGCGTTCGATGCTCATGTTTTCCGGCATAGTGAATATCACGCGGTAACCTTTGACGGCGGCTACCAGCGCCAGGCCGATGCCGGTGTTGCCGGAAGTCGGCTCCACAATCGTCATGCCTTTTTGTAATGTTCCCAGTCGTTCGGCCGTCTCGAGCATGTTCAGCGCGATGCGGTCCTTGACCGAACCGCCCGGATTGAAGAACTCGAGCTTCGCGATAATCTCCGCGTTCGTACCGGTCGTCATCCGATTGATCCGCACTAAAGGCGTCTTGCCGATGGTCGTCAATATATTCGCATGTATTGTCATCGTTAATCCTATCCGGCATTAAGATTAAATCGCGTAAGCGTTATATCCAATGAAAATTTCAGATTGAAAATTTCAAAATTCAAATTGGATATTTAAAATTTCAAATTGATGAAACGATCGGTCGCTAGTCCGGTATTTGCCGGAACTTCGCTCCGCTCAATCCGTCATTAGCCGGACAACTCGTAACTATAACTACCGGCACATATTCTTCGCCTTCTCGCGGATGGCGGGAATGGCTTCCTGCATGATTTCGCGAACGTCTTCGTATCGATAAGTGCGCTGTTCGAAAGTGCGGTTTTCGATGGCTTTCAGGAAACGGTTGCGGAATTCCTCGAAGTAGGAGCCGTAAATATGGTAACTGTCGGCCTGATGCACATAGCGCCCGAGTTCGATCTTATGCCCGGAAAGTTCGGCGATGCGGGCAGCGATTTTCACCTGCAACTGTGTCAGGGCGAACATGTTCATGAAAGCCGCTTTGTAGGCGTCGTTGGAACGGAACCGAACGTTGGTGTTCAGATTCCAGACGCCGTTTTCGCCGGCCAGGAGGCGGCACCAGATGCTTTGCAGGCAGGCCGGGTCGTAACAGGTAGTGTCTTCCCAGACTTTCCAGGTAATGGCCTGCGCGCGGCGGGTGTGCGGCACTTTGGCGAGTTTTTCGGCAATGATTTCGATCTGATCGTAAACCTGCTCGACGCCCGGGATGGCATAACTGAACAATCTCTGATGATAGGTGTATTCCCAGCGCGAATCGGTCGGGTCGGAAGCGTCGCGGATGCAATGGTCTTTAATGCCTTCCAGGACTTCCAAGACGTATTCCTGTAAATCTTCCAGACCGCCCGGGAAATCGCGGTGGATCATCGGTTCGGCAAGCGGTTCATGCACGACGATCGTCATCGTGGAGTCCTTGCTGGGCGGATCCTCCGGTTTGTCATATTCGGTTTTGATGTCGCAACCTTTGGCATTCAGCTCGATCAGCGACTTTTCCCAGGCATCTGCCAGCGAGCGCCCTTCCACCATTAATACCGGGATATTTGCAGCCATGCTTTTCCTTTCAGTTTATTCACAAACGCCGCAAATATACGGAAGAAATGACTTTTTCGGAAAACCGAAGTCGTGAACCGCAACTTGCTGAGCGTAGTGAAGTCCGGTCGAAGGCGGACAACTCGTAAGGCGTAAGGCGT
>CAZNUN010000010.1:90402-119027 GCA_964576275.1 uncultured bacterium
CGGACAACTCGTAACTCGTAACTCCCAACTCGCAACACGTAACTATAAACTCGGAACCTGGCAGACCGTCGCGAAATTGACTTCGATATTCTTCTTGAGGCGATTGGCGAAGCGCGCCGCCGGCGCCCCGTCCACGATGCGGTGATCGAAATCGAGCGTCAGGTTCAGGAAATCACGGTTGACAATGCGTTCACCTTCGAGCGCCAGGCGTGAGGCAATGTTGCCCACGGCAATTCCAAGCGTGTGGCTCGGCACGCCCAGGCCCCAGCCGGTTCCGCCGCCAAACATCCCGACGCAGGTGACGCCGACCGTGCCGCGATATTTCTTAGTCAGCCGCGGAGAGCGGAAGACGCAGCGCAGTATAAAACGCCGCAGGATGCCGGGAACATAAATAAAACGTTCGACGATTTTCTTTTCCCATACGGGGGCCGGATTGGTGCGGAAATTCTCGATCTCCTGGTGTATTTCAGCCGGTGATTTTGACTGCGCCGCGCGGATAATCAGTCCGTAAGGAAATTTTTCGCCGTGGTCGTCCAGTTCGATATAAGTAATGATATCGACGTCGTTATAGATCAGCATCCGGCCGCGCCAGTCGCGCATAGCCTGGATGATTTTATTGTCATCCACAGCCCGGGCGATCGCGGCGATGATGAAAGCCGTAAGCGAGCCCGTGCTCTGGGCGTTTTCCTTTAACAGTTTGAGGTGCTGCCGGACATTGGTGATGTCCACCTCGATCAGAGCCCGCATCACGTGACTGCTGTAGGACAGGCTGAGCACGTCGCTGGCCAGCCGACGCAGGCGGGAGAATTTAACGACCGAATAATCCCTGCTTTTACTTTTACTCATCATTATCTCTCGCGCTTTTGGTTTAGGCCTTTTATTGACGACTAATTTTAAATTAATGCTATGAAATATTCAAGCTCGGACTGAGCAATTCCATAGTCTGTCACCTCGCGTAAGAATTCAATTGCATAATTGGGAATATTTCAGTTATTTCAAAGCCGATGAAGATAACCAACCGCCCGGCATCTGCGCCGGGGTCGCAAAACCTAAAGGAAACCATGTCCAGAATTTTCCGTCTTATAACGCTCAGTCTCCTGTTTCCGGTTTTAATGTTCAATTGTGCGCAGCGCTTACCGTTAAATGATAGCCGCCAGTTAGTCGTGGTCGTGACGCCGCATTGGGAAGCGTCTCACGGCAGGCTCTACCGCTTTGAACGTGACAAATCTGACGGCGTTTGGCGACCGGTGGCCGGCTCCATTCCGGTAATTTTAGGGCGGAACGGAATGGGCTGGGGATGCGGTTTACATTCTTTCACCTGGAGCAGTGGGCCACACAAGCAGGAGGGCGATGGTCGTAGCCCGGCCGGGATATTTAATCTGGGAGAAGCCTTCGGATTTCCATCACCCGTCGAACTTCCGGATTTAAAAGTCCCGTACCGCTCGGTTAATGAATTTTTAGAATGTATCGACGATGCCGATTCCCGCTATTATGCCCGGATGGTTGAGCGCAATGCAGTGATCGAAGTTGACTGGCAATCCTCCGAAGTCATTATCGAATCGCCGCGGGCGTATTATCTGGGAATTGTAATCGAATATAACACCGCCCGGACGGTCAAAGAAAAAGGCAGTTGTATTTTCCTGCACTGCTGGACCGCGCCGGAAGATTCAACCGCGGGCTGCACGACTTTCGACCGCCCGGAAATGGAGAAAGTGGTCAGGTGGCTGGATGCAGCGGCTCATCCGGTCATCGTACAGTTACCTTTACCGGTCTACCGGCGCCTCATGAAGCGCTGGCAGCTGCCGGCCCTGGATGAATTTTAGACAGAGCCTCGTCAGTTCGGAGAGTGAGTGCAGTTGGAGATTGGAGATTGAATATTGTAGATTTCAAAATTCAAATTGCTCCGCCGGAGCCCCTTTGGGGCAAATATCAAATTTCAAATTAAACCTAATGACCATCCCTGACTATAAATGACGCCGCGTTAGCGGCTAATGACCATCGAATGACCATCGAATGACCATCGAATGACCATCGAATGACTATTGAAAGACTCCGGCTCCTACCGGACAATGACCATCGTATGACTATGGGTTGTTTGTAGGACAAAGGCCGACAGAAAAATCAGACAAAGTCCGATTTGCTTCCGTTGAGCCTGGTGATAGATTTCTTCGTGCTTTGCGGCTCGCTAAAACAAAGAATCGATCTGGTGCGCAGATGAAGATTTTTATCGCGGACGATTCGGAAATCTTGCGAAAACATCTGACCACCATCCTGATGGAGATTCCGGGAGTACAGATCGTCGGTTATGCGGAAGACACCGAGACGGCCATCAGCGGAATTGAAACACACAAACCGGATGTGGTCATTCTGGATATCCGCATGCCGGGCGCCGGCGGTATTCAGGTATTAAAGACTATCCGGCGTACGAATCCGGAAATGAAGATCGTCATTTTCACCGACTATCCCTATCCCCAGTATCGCAAGAAATGCCTCGAAGAAGGCACTGATTTTTTCTTTGATAAAAGCGAAGAGTCTGAAAAGCTGATCGAATTAATCCGAAAAATGACGCGGAGTGAAGCATGATTTTATTCCGGGAACACCGAACCAATCTGCGGGAGGTTTATCCATGATAATCGAAAAAGCCGGTTTATTCGACTTTTTTACACGTTGCCAGAATGAGCGGCTGGGCGGATTCAGGAAGGTGATTGCGCCGCGGCGTTCGTTACGCTCGCCAGAAGTGCTTTTCTGGGACAATTGGAAAAGCGGCGACGACTTCGTGATTGACAGTTATCGTACGGTCGATCCTTTACGTACGCTCTTCTATTATCCGCGTGAAAGGGTTTTACCGGCGCGGATGATCGTCGAAAAACGTCTGGTGGTGGGCGCTAAAGCTTGCGATCTGCAAGCCCTGAAAGTGCTCGATAAAGCTCTGAACAACGCCGACTTCATCGACCCTTTGTACGAACAATGGCGCAAGAATACAACGATTATCAGCGTCGATTGCAATGAAATCGCGCCGACTTGTCATTGTAATCTGGTTGGCGGCAAACCCTACGTCGAGGAAGATTATGATCTCAACCTGACGAAAATCGATGCCGAATTTTACGATCTGGAGGTTGCCTCTGCAAAAGGTCAAATTTTGCTGGAACTATTACAAAAAGAACTGAAAATCAATCGCAGTTCCGAAGAAGATTCACGCGCCGTCCGGGAAACCCGACGTTCGGTTGAAAAGAAATTACACCTGCAAAATAAAGATTATGAACGCGGCGATGAGTATAAATATTTACGCAAGGCCGACCTGACGAAATGGGTCGAGGAAGCCGCGCATTGTTGCGGCTGCGGCGGTTGCACCAATATCTGCCCAACCTGTTACTGTATGATCCTGAACGACGAGAGCGCCGGCGACACATTTATTAAAGAACGCAGCGCCGATTCCTGTCAGGTGCACGGCTACGCCCGCGTGGCCGGCGGCGCTTCACCGCGACCGAAGATGTTCGAGCGTTTCCGCAACCGTTATCTCTGTAAGTTTGATTATATGGTATATAACTTCGGAGTTCTCGGTTGCACCGGCTGCGGACGCTGCAGCGAGGTTTGCGCCGGAAAGATCGAATTCCGCGAAGTCGTCAAGCGCATAATGTCATTCGGGAAAATTACGGAGGCTGCTAATGTCTAAAAATCCTTATGATACTACGGCTGCCATCATATATGACGTTATCGAGGAATCACCGACCATTCGGACTCTGCGCCTGCGACCGGAAAAACCGATTGCGTTCAGGACCGGTCAATTCATGGAAGTCACTGTGCCCGGCATCGGCGAAGGTCCGTTCACGCCATCCTCTTCGCACTATATTTCCGAGGTGATGGATATGACAATTATGAAGGCCGGATTCGTGACGGAATACATTCACAAGACCAAAATCGGCGATCGGATCGGATTGCGCGGCCCGTACGGGAAAGGCTATCCGCTCGAAAAATTCAAAGGCAAAGATGTTTTAATAATGGGCGGCGGCGTCGGCATGGCGCCCACCCGTTCGCTGTTTTTGACTTTGATACATGACATCGATGATTACAACAGCGTTACCTTTTTAGCCGGGGCGCGTACGCCGGCTGATATGATCTACAAGAATCAGATCGAAGAATGGCGCAAAATATCCAAAGTTAATTTCCTGCGTTCCGTCGATAAAGTGCCGGAAGGTGAGATCTGGAACGAAGACGTCGGCCTGGTGACGAAATTACTGAATAAAATTTCCATCGATCCGCGCGATAATCCGGTCATCGTGTGCGGACCACCGGTCATGATGAAGTTCGGGACATTCGATCTGCTGAAATACGGCTACGCGCCTCAGAATATTTATCTATCGATGGAGAAGAAAATGTACTGCGGAGTCGGGCAATGTCGTCATTGCGTAATCGGAAAATATTACGCCTGTAAGGACGGCCCGGTTTTCACATACGAACAGATTAAAGATGAGGAGAATATCTGGGAATGAAACGTTTATTTATCGACATTCCGGCTCTGTATGAAGTAGGCGGCGCGGTGCAGAAAATCGAATGTGAGTATTTTTACCACCGCCGCAACAACGGCCAGTTCAGTTTGCTGGAAATCGCCGAATTCGCCGTCTATTGCCGCCAGTGCCGGGAAGCGTTTTGCGTGGAAGTTTGTCCCAAGGAAGCCCTGGAACGCACCGAATCCGGCTTGATCAAACGCTGGAATATGCGCTGCGTCGGTTGCAAATCCTGCACGCTGGCCTGTCCGTTCGGAACGATTTTTCCGGAGGTCATCAACTATGTCACCGGCAAATGCGATTACTGCCTGAATCAACTGACCGACAACTCGGATAATGTGCCGCGTTGTGCCCAAACCGCACCCAACAACGCGATCAGCATGCGCGAAATTGATAGCGAGGATCCTAAGCAAAATATTTTCCTGTATGGCGAGCATCTGGCCATCAGGAGCCCAAGCTGGCGTTTTAAGGAGGAGAAAGTATGATCGGCTGGACGTTTTTCTATCTGTTGGTTTTTCCGGGGCTGTTATTCACAGCAATTCTCGGACTGTTGGTCGGCTGGGTGGATCGCAAAGTCAGCGCGCGGGTGCAGTTCCGGGTCGGACCGCCGCTCTTCCAGAACTTCAATGACTTTTTTAAACTGCTTGGCAAAGAGACAATCGTCGTGCGCGAAAGTCTGCATTCGCTTTTCGTGCTGTCGCCGCTGGTGGCTTTTGGCGTGACGACTCTGATCGCAGCCATGCTGGGCGTAGTGTTGTTTTACGGATTCGGTTTTGGCGGTGACCTGCTGGTAATCATGTACCTGCTGATGATTTATTCGGTAATGCTGATCCTGGGCGGTTCAGCGACCGGCAATGTTTATTCCAGCCTGGGCGCCGGGCGCGAAATCAAACTACTGCTGGCCGACGAACTGGCATTCATCTTAGTATGTCTTGTGCCGATCATAAAATCCGGTTACCAGATCAGACTGGAGGAAATTTTGAATGCCCAAAGCGGCGGGCTGTTCATCGGTTCCTTTTCCGGAGCACTGGCGTTTATCGTCGGTTTGCTGTGCATCCAGGCGAAAATGACCCTGCCGCCGTTTCATATTCCGGAAGCCGAAACCGAAATCGTGGAAGGGCCGCTGATGGAATATTCCGGGCCGTTGCTGGGCTTCTGGAAACTGAACCAGGCGATGCAATGGGTGGCTTTTCCGTTCCTGTTAATCGTTCTGTTCCTCGGCGGCTTTAACAGCGTCGGCTGGGGCATTCTGTGGTCGGTGCTGAAATACCTGGGCATCGTCGTGATTATGATATTGATAAAAAATTCCAATCCGCGCATCCGGATCGACACGGCTTTAAAATTTTTCTGGAAATATTTGACGCCGGTCGCCCTGCTGGCGGTCATTTTAGCGGTTTTAGGAGTCTGATATGGGATGGTATAAACGTCGTCTGTCAAAATCGCTGTGGGTTTTTCACGTTAGCGGCTCGCCCTGTAACAACTGCGACATCGAAATCCTTGATTTGCTGACGCCGCGTTATGACGTCGAACGGTTCGGCATCAAATTAGTTGGTTCGGTGCGCCATGCCGATGTATTGCTGGTGACCGGGATTTTCAATAAGAAAATAGCGCCGCGTATTAAGAGAATTTACGAGCAGGCACCCAAGCCGATTTTTGTAGTGGCGGTCGGCACCTGCACGTCGAGCGGTTGCTGTTTTAAAGACAGTTATAATATAGTTCCGTCGCGCGAGGAGGTCATACCGATTGATATGTACATTCCGGGCTGTCCGCCCAAACCGGAAGCCATGATTGCCGCCGTCGCCAAACTGATAGGAGTTCTGAATGGATGAGTATAAACAGTTTCTGCAATTAATGGGCGACAAGGTTTCGCAGGTGATCGAGAAGCCGCACCGGCTCTATTTCGTTGTGTCCAACGAAAACCTGCGGGAAGTCGCGCAACATCTGTTCGTCACGCTCGGCTGTCGGCTTTCCACTGCGACCGCCCAGGAAACCTATCATGGTCTGGAAATCCTGTACCATTTTTCGCACGATGCCAGCGGATGTTACTACTGTCCGCGGGTGATTTTGACGGATAAGGAGCATCCGAAAGTCAATTCCATTACAGAAATCGTGACTGGCGCGCTCTGGATCGAGCGCGAAATGTTCGACCTGTGGGGCATCGAATTTGTAGGGCATCCGCGCATGGAGCAACTCCTGACCTTGAACAGTCCGGATAATCCAAATAAACCGTTACGTTTCGGGAGGCCGGCATGACAGAGAATAAAATTCCGATTGGTCCGTTTCATCCACTGCTGGAAGAAGCCGAATATTTTGAACTGAAGGTCGAAGGCGAAACGGTGGTCGATATTGACATGGAAATCGGCTGGATGCACCGCGGACATGAATTTATCAGCGAATCAAAGACCTTTACGCAGTCAATTTATTTAGTTGAGAGAATTTGCGGAATCTGCTCGACTTCGCATCCGCTGGCCTGCGTGCATGCCATCGAGGATATTGATAATATCGAAATTCCACTGCGGGCGCGCTATATCCGGACGCTGATCGGTGAGCTGGAACGGGTGCACAGCCATTTACTGTGGCTGGGACTGGCCGGTCATTTCATCGGTTTTGACACGCTCTGGATGTGGGCCTGGAAATACCGCGAGCCGGTACTCGAAATGTTCGAGATTATCTCCGGTAATCGTAACCACTACGGCATGATGCGCGTCGGCGGCGTGGCGCGGGATGTTGATCCGGCAATCATTCCAACTCTGCTTAAAAATCTGGATGAGCTCGATCGCAAGATGGATATGATCGCCAAAGCCGCCCATGACGATCCGGTGCTGAAATCCCGCCTGAAAGGCGTTGGTGTGCTTACCAAAGCCGATGCAATCGCCTATTGTGCAGTCGGGCCGACCGCCCGCGCTTCCGGAGTGGCCATTGACGTGCGTAAGGACGAACCGACCGATGCCTACGATCTGGTCGATTTCAATGAAATAGTATTGCCGAACGGCGACGTTTACGATAAATTGGTCGTGCGGGTGCTGGAAATCATAGAGTCCAGCAAGATTATCCGCCAGTGTCTGGAAAAACTGAAAATCGTCGAAGGCCCGATTCTGAATAATGTCAAGGAGATTACACCCGGCGAAGGCATTGGTCGCTACGAAGCCCCGCGCGGTGAGGTTTTTCATTATATCCGCTCGGACGGCACCAACCGACCGGTCAGGCACAAAGTGCGCGCGCCCAGTTTCGTTAATATTCCGACTTATACAGCTTCCTGTAAAGGTATTCCCGTCGCAGACGCTCTGATTACTCTGGCCTCTGTCGATCCCTGCTATTGTTGTACAGAACGAGCCCTGAGACTGGTCGATCCCCTGAAGAGACCCTACGATCTTGATCTGAAAAAACTTTCACGCGCCAAAACCGAGCAAATCCGGAGGGAAAGTTATGCTGAGTAATCTGACTTTGATGGTGGCAGTGCCGATCGTGATTGGGCTTTTAAATATTTTTCTGCCGACAATTGTGCGTAAAATCCTGACCTTTCTTGGTTTGGGCTATTTGCTTTATCTGAGTTATTTTCTGTATAAAGGATTAGGTGAGGCGGCATATTTGTTCGAAAATCAGATTTTTGGGCTCGATAAACTGGCGTTGTTTACAATGATCTTCATTCAGGTGATGAGTTTCATCATCCTGATTTTTTGCCTGAAAGGTGTGAATAAAAACATTGAGCGCGATTTTTTTATCCTTTACCCGATGACGATCGGTATTTGCAATGGAATTACACTGAGTGTTAATACGTTTGGCCTGTTATTATTTTGGGGTCTTTCCGGAGTTATGCTATATCTTTTTGGATTGCTGGGGCGCACCGAGGGATCACCCCAAACCGCGAAGAAGACTTTTATTATTGTCGGCGGTAGTGATGTGTTTCTGATCCTTGGGCTGATCCTGCTCTGGCACCTGGCACCGGGACATTCCTGGAATCTGTGGAATACGCAAGTTGTTCTGAGCGGCGAACTCGCTTATACGGCATTTTTCTGTATTCTGATCGCGGCCTTCGCCAAAGCGGGTGGTTTCCCGTTCCATACCTGGTTGCCGGATTACAGCCAGGATGCGCCGCTGGAAAGTGTTGCATTTTTACCGGCATCGCTGGATAAATTGGTTGGCATTTACCTGTTCGCCCGGCTATCGGTCTCGTTGTTCGTGGTCAATCTTGATGTCCAAATGATAGCGATAACTTTAGGAGCCCTTACCGTGATCTGTGCGGTGATGATGGCCATGATCCAGCACAACGGCCGCAAACTGCTCGGCTATCATGCCGTCAGCCAGGTCGGCTATATGATAATGGGAGTGGGCAGCGGCAGTGTCATCGCTTTTATTGGTGGCTTGTTTCATATGGTGAACCATACAATCTACAAATCGACGCTTTTCCTGACATTAAGCTCCGTTGAAAAGAAAACAGGAACCGACAATCTGGACGAATTAGGCGGTCTCGGACGCAACATGCCGCTAACGTTCATAGCGGCGCTGACCGGTGCGCTGGCGATTTCGGGTATTCCACCCCTGAATGGCTTTTTCTCGAAATGGCTGATCTACCAGGGATTGATCGAAAAAATGCAGGGCGTCGCGCCCGGCTATCAACTCTGGCTTTTGGTTTGTGTGATTCTGGCAGTGTTTGGGAGCGCCCTGACTTTGGCCAGCTTTATGAAGTTCATCCACGCAGTTTTCCTCGGTAAACGTCCGGAGAAATGGAGTACTGTCGGGGAAGCTCCAGCCAATCAATGGTTAGCGGGTGGAACGCTGGCTTTTTTATGTGTGGTATTCGGTTTGCTAGCTATACCGTTACCGATCGGGAAATTAATTACTCCAATCGTGAGCGAACTCGGATTGCCAGTGCCCGCTATGCTTGGTTCGTATGAGCCTTTACGATTGGTCGCGCTATTCGGTGTAGCATTTGTAATCGGTCTGGTGATCTATCTGTTGGTTAAAAAAGTTCGCTATGATGATAATTATCTCG
This sequence comes from uncultured bacterium, assembly GCA_964576275.1. Lineage (GTDB taxonomy): Bacteria > Fidelibacterota > UBA2242 > UBA2242 > UBA2242 > JAGNGI01. The sequence continues at coordinate 99,901 of CAZNUN010000010.1, forward strand.
GCGGGATGGCGGCCTTAGAGAAATACCGAATCGCGGGTACTGAATTCTACAATGAGATCAGGAATATGCATCCCTTGAAGTTGGTTTACAATGCGGCCGAGAAGAAACATTTCGATATTTATAATCTTGGCCAGCGTTGTTCGCTGACCTTTGCCCGTTTATTTCAGCGTCTGCATAACGGCCAGTTGTTGGATTACAACCTCTGGATCATTTTAGGGGTGCTGATTCTGCTATGGGTGGTTTGGTGAGAAGATTATTAAAAATTCTGTCTTTGACGGAGGAATAAATGCCGGTTGAATTATGGTTGATATTCATATTGAGTTTTATGTTAATCGGATCGATTGCAGCCCTGGAGATGAAGGATCTGTTATCCGCGATTATCGCCATCGGAGTAGTCGGACTGGGCGTTTCGATTGCCTTTTTACTTTTACAGGCGCCTGATCTGGCCATCGTACAATTCCTGTTCGAGATTTTTTCAGTTGTGATCATGGTGCGGGCGTTCATCAAGCGCGGTTATCATTCAGAAGATCCGCCGAGGAACAAGGTAATTAAAACCGTTTTGGCGATTACAGCACTGGGGGCTGTTTTTGTTTTTAGTATTAATGTATTCCGAGCCTTGCCGCCTTTCGGTGAACCGCTGATGACAACCTCACAGTATTATCTGGATAACTGCGCGCGGGAGACCGGTGCGGCCAACATCGTTTCAGCGATTGTACTCGATTACCGTGGTTATGACACCCTCGGCGAAGTGACGGTCCTGTTCGGAGCGATTCTGGGTGCATTATTGATTTTACGCCTGAAATCCGATACGAAACCGAAAGAGGAGGAAAAGCCATGAAATATGAACCCGGTTTAACGCTGATCGCCAAAACCGTAACGCGGGTAAGCGTCTGGCTGATCATTCTGTACGGAATCTACATTATTTTACATGGTCATCTCAGTCCCGGCGGCGGTTTCGCCGGCGGTGTAGTCATCGCGCTGGCATTTCTGAATGTCATGTTAACCTACGGCCATCAAACCATTACCCGCTGGTTGAACATTGATTTCTTGCACGATCTGGAGCCAGCCTGCGGAGCGTTGTATCTGGCGGTCGGAATTTTAGGGATTGCCATGAGTGGAAGTTTCCTGGCGAATTTTCTGAGCAAAGGGACGCTGTTTAATCTGATCAGTTCCGGCAATATACTCGTGCTGAATATCATTATCGGTATCAAGGTTGCCATGGGGCTTTTCACGGTGGTTTGGGCTCTGGCGATTTTCCATTTATTTGAAGGGGGTGCAGAATGATCGTCTATCTGCTCTGTTTTGCCTTGCTGTTGGTAGGCATTTACGGTCTGTTGGTCAAACGGGACCTGATTCGGATCATTATTGCCTCCGGAATAATGGGCTATGCTTCCAATCTGATGCTGATTCTCTTCGCCTATAAACGCGGAGCCCTTTATCCGATTTTAGAAAAAGGGAAAGCCGTCAACGAACGGGTGATGGTTGATCCGTTGCCGCAGGCTCTGGTGCTCACTTCGATCGTGATTGAACTGGGCATTACCGCGATGCTGGTGGCGCTGGCGATCCGCCTATTCGAAAAAAATAAGACATTTGACATCACTAAAATCAAGAGGTTATCAGGATGATGCTCCCATTTTTCATCATAATTCCGTTACTGGCCGCTTTTCTGATTGCGTTGATCTCCGGCGAGCGTGATTACTGGGCGATAATCGTTTCCGTACTGGCGTTGATTACCTTGTCGTTGCTGGCGTTGTTTAATTTCAGCCTGATTGGCGCCAAAACGATTGTCTATGAAATGGGCGCCTGGAAGATTCCCTATACCATCTGTCTGACGATGGACGCTTTTACGGCTTTCATGCTGATAATAATCAGTATAATCGGATTGACGTCCATAATGTTTTCGATTTATTACATCAAGCATCATTCCATTTGCTGGAAATATTATGCTTTATTCATGCTGCTGATAACCGGAATGAACGGTGTGGTTGTTACTGGCGATCTGTTTAATCTTTTCGTTTTCATGGAAATTGCTTTATTTGCAGCCTATGCGCTGGTTTCGTTCGGCAGTCAGGCAGAGGAGTTTGAAGCCGCTTTCAAATATGCCATTATGGGATCGATTTCATCGACGTTGGTATTGGTTGGCATTGCGGTGATCTACAGTGCGACTTCGACCCTAACGATGGCTCTGATCGCCGAGCGTTTAGCGCTGAATCCGACCGTCATGTACTGGACTGGCGGTTTGTTTCTGGCAGCTTTTGGATTGAAAGCCGCCGTGATGCCGTTTCATGCCTGGCTACCGGATGCGCACTCGTCGGCGCCGGCTCCGATCTCCTCGATGTTGTCGGGAGTGCTGATTAAAACCCTGGGCATATATGTCCTGATTCGCTTATTTTATAATATATACGGAGCCCCCCAGATTTTCCTGACGATTTTCATGATTCTTGGTTCGGTCTCGATTATCGTAGCTTCGTTTCTGGCGATCGGGCAGTGGGATTTTAAACGTTTGCTGGCTTACAGCAGTATCAGTCAGATCGGTTTTATTCTGCTGGGTGTTGGAATCGGCACGCGCTGGGCGATACTGGGGGCGGTTTTTCACATACTGAACCATGCAATTTTCAAAGCTCTTCTGTTTTATAACGCCGGGGCGGTGGAAATGGTGCTAGGCACGCGTGACCTGCGCAAGATGGGCAATCTGACGCACGTCTTGCCCTACACGACCACGACTTCGATGGTGGCGACCGTTTCAGTAGCCGGTATTCCGCCGTTTAACGGCTTTTTCAGTAAACTGATAATCATCATAGCGGCGATTGCCGCCGGATATCCGGTCTATGGCGGGATTGCGATAGTTGGCAGTCTGTTGACTCTGGTATATTTCATGAAAGTCCAGCGTTACGGATTTCATGGAGAGCGGGTGGTCGAAATTGAAAATGTTAAAATCGGCTGGGGTATGCGTACGGCAATGATTCTTCTGGCAGTGCTGTGCCTGGCGACCAGCATTCTGGTGATTCCGGGTATCCGGGAGACGACTCTCGATCCGGTCGTGAACGCCATAATGGATAAGACGGGTTATATTGCCCGGGTGATGGGGAGGTGAAGATGACGATCAAGAACCGCAGTCGCATCATCGTATTCATTCTTTCGTTTTCAGTCTGGCTGGCACTGACAGACGTTGCTTCTCTGCAAGAGGTGCTCGCCGGACTGGTTGTTGCGCTGATTATCAGTCTGGTGGCGGGTACTTTCCTGGTTACAACCGAGAAAAGCGGGCATCTGGTTCAACGCTGCTTAATGGGCATCATATATCTGTTCAAATTCCTGTGGGAAATGATCAAGGCGAATTTCCATGTCGCCCTGATCGTTATCAATCCCGCGCTGCCGATTCGTCCGGGAATAGTGAAAATCAAAAGCCATCTGACTAAAGATTCAGCCCTGACCGTTCTGACCAATTCCATAACGCTGACGCCCGGGACTCTGACCGTGGATATCAATCCCGAAAAGCAGGAGATTTACGTGCACTGCATCGAAGTCGATTCGACGGACATCGAATATAATACGCGCAATATAGCCGGCCGCTTCGAGAAGCTTATCAGGGAGGTGTTTGAATGAGAACTCTGCGCTGGATAATCGGCCTGATCCTGATCGGGCTGTTCCTGTACGGCAACTTTTTCATCTATGACGGGATGATCTATTTTAAACTGATTAACGTGATCTTTTTCAGTGCGTTATTTGTACTTTTCCGTGTAATTGCCGGTCCAACCGCCGCTGATCGCATCGTGGCTGTCGATATTTTAGGAATCCTGATTATCGGAATGTTAGCCCTGCTCGGCTTGCATTACGAGCAATCATTTTTCATGGATGTCGGATTGATCTGGGCTTTGCTGAGTTTTGTGGCTTCGCTGGCGCTGGCGAAAGTGTTGGAAGGGAGGTCGCTCGATGATTAGAGAAACAATCGGAATGGCGATAATTCTGATCGGGGTGCTGTTTGATTTCCTGGGAGTATTGGGATTGGTGCGGTTACCGGATGTCTACAATCGCCTCCAGGCCGCGACCAAATGTGTGACATTCGGTTCGGCCGGGATCCTGTTGGGAGTTTTTATCATTCAGGGTTTTAATAACTTTGGTTTTAAGGTGTTGTTGGGAATCATTTTTATCTTCTTGACTTCGCCCGTCGCGGCACATATCATCGCGCGGGCGGCGCACCGCAGCGGAGTCAAACTTACTCAGGAAACCGTCGTAGATCAGTATCTCGAAGACCGCGAACTTAAGGAGTAGAGGAGATTGTCATGTTTCTACCAAAAATACGCGAACTGACCGAAGCCCTCCGGTCGCTTTTTTCCGCGCCTTTTACTACAAAATTTCCTGTCAAACCGCACCAGCCGGCGGCTGGTTTCCGTGGATTTCCGGAATACCATGAAGAGTTCTGCGTCGGTTGCGGAACCTGTGCCCAGGTATGTCCGACCAACGCCATTGAAATCGTCGATGACCTGGTTGCCCGGAAGCGCATCCTGCGGGTCGATTATACCTCCTGTTCGCAATGCGGTCAGTGCCAGGAAAAATGCATTACCGGAAAAGGCATTCAACTGTCGCTGAATTTTAATCTCTCGGTTGGTAATCTTAAAGATCCGGCCGTATATAATTCGGTCGAAAAGAACCTGGCGATTTGTGAAGCCTGCGGAGCTATGATTGCCTGTGAAGATCACCTGAATTTCGTCAAGGAACGACTGGGCGCCAAGGCCTATGCCAATCCGAATCTTTTACTCATGACCCAACAACGCTTTACGGAGTTGATCCCGGCGTCGGTCAAGGAGCGCCTGCGGCGGGAAGATTACTTCAAGCTGGTATGCCCGAAGTGCCGTCATAAAATTGTCATACAAGATGAATTTTAAGGATTTATTGGAAATTTTAGCGGAATACCGGCGCGATAAAATAATTTTCGTGGGTTTGGGCAATCCGCTCTGCGGCGATGACGCCGCCGGACAAATTTTAATTGAAAAATTGGCTGAGCAATCGGAACTAGAAGGAGCGACATTCCTATTTGCCGGGACGACGCCGGAGAATTTCCTGGAGAAAATCGTTGCCCAGGCACCGGATGTCGTCATTTTCATTGATACCGCGCGCTTCTGCGCCGTGCCGGGAACGATCGGAATTCTGGAAGAACGGAATTTACCCCCGACTGATTTCAGCACTCATACGTTTTCGATAGAGATGATCGCCGCCTATATCACCAGCGTCAAAGCCTGTCGCATTGTCTATCTCGGCATAGAGCCGAAAAATACCGAAATCAACGCCCCGTTATCGGATAACGTTCAGGCTGGACTGGAGAAATTTTTTAAGGATCGGGACGCGCAAAATGCTTGACGGGAAATCATATAAGTTCATCCTGCCTTTTCATACTCTGGAAACGCTCCAGACTCGTATCGGCTGGTTAGTGAATTTGCGCTGGTTGGGAATCGTCGGTCTGCTGGGAGTAATTCCGACCGCCGGGCATCTGTATCTTAAGCTGGGAATGTCACAAATCTATCTGCTGGCGGTGATCTTTACTCTACTCAATCTCGTCTACTTCTTTTTATGCAAATATTACCGTTTCGCTAATTTCGGACAGGAAATCGCATTCACCGAGGTGCAGATCGTACTTGACTTCGTTCTGATTTCGTTCGTTATCCATTATACGGGCGGCATCAGTAATCCGTTTTATTTCATTTACCTTGTGCATATTATCATTTCAAGCATTTTGTATCAAGGAGCCTGGCCGTATATCAATGCCACCCTGGCGGCCTTTCTACTGACGCTTTGGTCGGGGCTGGAATATTTCCAGATCGTGGAAGTCTATTCACTCAGCCGGGTGCCGGCTTCGCTTAAGGTCTATCTGGTTTCGCTGGCGGCTTTTTATGTTTTAATTTATACGGCGACTTTCATCATTAGAGATATCATTTCCGGCTATCGGGCACTCAAGCGTGTTATCGATCAAAAAAGCGAGCAGTTGGAGCAAACCATTATCGAGCGCGATAAAATGTTCCGCTTCACTGCGCATGAACTGAAATCGCCGCTGACGACTTTACGCAGCATGCTGGCGGTCATCGACGAAGTCTATGCCGACAGCCTCCAGCCCGAGTTAAAAGAAATGGTCGGACGGGCAGTGCGGCGTACCGACCAAGTTTTAATGATGGTCAAGGAAATGATCGAGGTTACTCAGTATCGTTATGGATTGACCGAATGCAAATTCATTACAACTGATTATTATGACTGGATCGTAAAAGTAGTCGAACAGCAGCAGATGTATGCCGCCAACAAGAAAATCTCTCTGACGATCGGCAAACTACCCCATCCGGTCGCACTGAAAATGGACGCCGTCAGTCTCGAAAAAGTGCTCTCGAATCTGATCAGCAACGCCATCCGCTACAGTCCGTCCGGAGCCAATGTTACGATACTGCCGTTCGTCAAGCAGCAATGCTATGGCTTTTGCGTCAGCGACACCGGCATCGGCATCGCGGAAGGAGATCTGGATAAAATCTTCGAGGAATTTTATCGCAGTGCCAACGCCCGCGAAATGGAAAATCTGGGAACCGGGCTGGGACTGAGCCTTGTCAAACAGATTGTCGAGCAGAATTACGGTAAAATCTTCGTCGAAAGCCAGCTGGGGAAGGGCAGCACCTTCACCGTTGAATTGCCAATTTTAACTTGAATAATGTGAATTGAATGAATATATTTTTTTATCGTTTGGTGTTACTAATTTGAAATTAATGCTACGAGGTGAATATGGCTCAATTAATCCGCTTCGGGGTCTCGTTGCCGGACGATCTTCTGCTGCGCTTTGACGCCGAAATTAAACACAAGGGTTACTCCAATCGCTCGGAAGCCCTGCGCGATCTGATTCGTGAATATTTGGTGCAAAAAGAAATCAATTCTGACGCGGAGGTGGTCGGAACCCTGACTCTGGTATATGATCACCACGTTCCTGATTTGGATGTAAAACTGAAATCCATACAGCATGATTATTATCAGCATATTATGTCGAATATTCATTTTCATCTTGATCATCATCATTGTCTGGAGGTAATCATCCTGCATGGTCATTGTTCGCAGCTTCGGGCGATTTCGGATCGCCTGATCGGTCTGCGCGGCGTCAAACACGGTAAACTGACCTTAACATCGACCGGTAAAAATTTACCCGGACTATGAGGAGCTTCTTATGAATTCACGATTCAGAATTGGAATGACGATAATCGTTGTAATCTTGACTGGAATAGTTAGGGCGGCGGTTTATACGGATACATTGAAGATTTTTCCGTTCGATCCGGTAGTGGTGACCGGCAGTCGCACCGAAGTCAATCGCCATGATTTACCCTTAGCTATCAGCGTTATACCGGAAAACGTAATCCAGGAGCAGGACGATACGCCGCTGTTGGATCTGGTCACGGAGAATGTCCCGGGGTTATTCGTTACCAGACGCACGAATCTCGGTTACGGCGTGAGCAGTGGCAGTGGGGGACAAATTTCCATGCGTGGCCTGGGCAGTTTTCCAAACACTCAGGTTTTAATATTAATCGACGGACGCCCGGACATCATGGGGCTTTTCGGACATCCACTCGGCGATGTTTATATGTCCGGCAATGTTAAAAAAGTAGAGGTTTTACGAGGGCCGGCGTCACTCTTGTACGGGTCGAATGCCATGGGCGGTGCAATCAACATCATCACCGATCACCAAGCCGATCCGGGCTATCATCTGCGTTTGCCGGTGCGTTTCGGCAGTTTTGAGGCGCGTCAGATGAATCTGCGCCAATCATTCGAGCATGAAAACTGGGGTGTTTCCGCCAATCTCGGCGTGGCTTCTTCGGCTGGTTTTCGCACCGACGGTCGCGACGATTACGCCAGCCAGAACGGTGTGTTTGAAACCCACTGGCAGGTTTGGGAAGAATTTAAAGCCGTTGTGAATGCCTACTTTTCCAATCTGGAACTCTACGATCCCGGGACGACCGATAATCCATATACCAACCATCGCTATAATATTAAACGGCGCGGCGGCGATCTGACCCTTAATTATAAAAAGGGAAAAATCACCAGCGATCTGAAGGCGCATTATAACTTCGGCCATCATGATATTAACGATCCAAATAAATATTTATCAGACGATCATACTACCGGTTTGATTCTGAATGAAATTTATCAGCCGAACGAAAAATCGCGCTTTTTAATCGGGCTGGATTTGCGGCAGTACGGCGGGCAGGCCTGGCTGGATTCCACCTGGAAAAAGCATACGGTTTCCGAGCAGAGTCTCGTCACGCAGTTTAATCAGCGTATTTTTTCATTTATCAATGTGGATGGTGGTTTACGTTATACAAATCATTCCATATCCGGCGCGGAATGGATTCCGGCGCTCGGCGTCGCCGTACATTTGCCTGGCTACTGGCATCTTAAAGGCCAATTCGCCAAAGGTTACCGCAATCCCACGATTAATGAGCTCTACCTGTTTACGCCTTCCACCACCGATTTAAAACCGGAAATTTCGACCAGCTACGAATTCATTGTCGAAAAGGAAATCGCTGGTTTAATCAGCGCGGCGCTTTCGATATATCGTACCCAGGCTGATAACCTGATCGAGAAGGCGTTCATATCCGGCAGGCCAATTTATCAAAACAAAGGAGAGATCGTTTTCCAGGGGACGGAGTGGGAAAGCCTGATTTTTCTCACGCAGAATTTATCCGCCTCTCTGACAGCGAGTGTCAATTCCGCTTCACGCAAAGTAAGCGCTATGCCCGGCCAGAAATTCGACTGCAGTCTGCGGTACAATCCGGTAAAGCGTCTGCGTCTGACAATGCAAACCCAGTGGATCAATAATCTTTACGGAATTGAAAATCCCTACGGCTACGATTCGCCGGTGTATAAACGTTTGGACGGTTTTTTTCTCGTTAACTGGCGCGGCAACTGGGATATTAGCCGGTACTTCGAACTCAATGCCGAGATTGAAAACCTGTCCGACATCAATTACGAAACGATGTATCATTATCCCTTGCCGGGGAGAACCTTTACGGTCGGATTAACCCTGAAATACTAAAAGGGAAACAGATCAAATTGTTATCGGTTTATCAACAGCAACGGGTTTTCTTTGATGGGCAAGCCGCCAAATGGCATTTCCCGGAAGATGATCGTCAAAAAATCACCAATATACTGAAATCGGTGTCCCTGCCGATGGATAGCATCATCCTGGATGCCGGTTGCGGCGCCGGAAATCTGTTTCCAATACTGAAGGAGCAATTTCCGCAGGCCCGGATTATCGCGTGCGATATGTCCGCGGGCATGCTGGCGGAATGTCGGCGTCGTTTTCCGGAAAATGGAATTCCACTCTGGCTAGGTTTTTTTGAAGATTTGCCCTTGAAAATTGCGAGCGTTGATCTGATTCTGAATTACTGTGTATTGCCACATATAAAAAACCGGGAAAAAGCCCTGGCGGAATTTTGGCGCGTTTTAAAACCCGGCGGGCAGTATTTAATCATTCATCCGCAAGGCTGGAAGGCAACCAACCGGAAACATATTCAGATCGGCGAACCGATCGCAGATGATTTATTACCGCCCTCGTCCTGGCTCGTGAGTTTTCTGAGCGATAAGTTTTCGCTTCGGAAAACCGTAGATTGTGACGACCTGTTTCTGATCGAAGCTGTGAAACTCAACCGCCGGTAGTCGTCAGTGAGTCGATATGATCGAGGATAGATACGATTTTTCTGATGTGATTACAGAATATCGCACTTGTCACTCTGATTATATTGATCAATATACTCCGCCGTTGTTCCTGAGCATTGGAACGAAACGCACCGGAATGACCGGGTGGTGAATCAATTTGCCTTTTCGTTTGGTTATTAGAACGAGTTCCTGGGTAAACCCTGCCCCGACCGGGATAACGAGTCGTCCGCCTTCCGCCAGTTGTTCTTCCAGCGGTTCAGGAATTTCAGACGGAGCGCAGGTTACGATAATGGCGTCGAAAGGCGCATATTCCGGCCAGCCGCGAAAACCGTCGCCAACTTTACAGAAGATATTTTGGTAGCCGAGATCGTTTAAAAGGGTTTTAGCCTTTTTGGCGAGATTCGGAATGATTTCGATCGTGAAAACGCTGTCGCAGATTTCGGCCAGAACAGCGGCCTGATAGCCGCTTCCGGTGCCGATTTCTAGGACTTTGTCTGTACGATCAAGTTTGAGCAATTCAGTCATGAGGGCTACGATGTAAGGCTGCGAAATTGTCTGGCCTTCGCCGATCGGGAGTGGACGGTCGGCGTAAGCCAATTTTTGAGAATCACGGGGAACGAACCGATGCCGCTCGACCTTTTGCAGGGCTTTGATGACGGCAATCGACTTGATGCCGCGCGCCACGATCTGTGTCTGTACCATGGCTTGTCGTTGAGTGGTAAAACTAGTGTCACTGAATTGTTGCGGAGCGAGTATCAGTGGTACGGCGAGAGCCAGCGCCAACCAGTTTCGGTAACAAAGGCTGTCAGTTGCGGATTTGTAAACTACCGAAAATGACTTCGGCATGAATCTCAAGAATAGCTTTGTCTTCATCTTTTGGCACCATTCCGGTCTGATTGTTTATATGGCCGAAAACGGGGGAACCTTCGACTTCAACTCGCACTCCGCCGGGAATCTGTAAAATTGCCTGACCGAAAATTGTTTCGACATTCAGCCGCCGGCGGCCGGGTGACATCTGGAGGCCGCTCAGATCGGCGCTAATTTTACCGAATACAACTTCGATATCACCTCCCTGGAAATTATCTGAAGTGATTTTTTCATGGGATTCGGCGAAAATTGCCTTCAGATTGATCTTTTCGGTATTGGGGCCGGAGACGTTCGGTGAGGGATTAATGTACCGGCGCGGCCGGAGCAACAGGATGATACCCGCCAAAATCAGGATCGCGGCGAGGATAAAATGTCCGTCGATAATATCATTGATTTTTAATAAAATGATGCCACCCAGACCCGTCAGAAACCAACCACCGGAATGGTTGCCTTTCAGGATTTCATTGACTCCCACCAAGATGAGGATCGCCGGCCACCAGTCGCCGATGAAATCAACCAGATCGAAGTAAATCAGATCGAGGTTGTCCAGCAGCAGAAGAGTTCCCAGTGCCAGAAGAACGATACCGGTGATTGAAATTCCGGTTATTTTTTGTTTAGCTTGCATACCAAAACCTCTTTTTGCAATTATACTAAAAAACCGGGATTTAATCAATCTGAAATTCGATGCCGGAATTGGAATGTTAATCCTTGAAACCTTAGAAGTTTAATACTAAATTCATGCGGAGAGACTGAAAATAACATGGAGAGCCAGAGATGAGGAAGTGGGTTTGTCTATTACTGGGCATCTTGCTTGGTTTAAGCTGTAGCCGGGAGGAACTACGCAACCAGCGAGAGGCGCAAACCTTTATTGACAGTTTAGCAAATGTATTGATGCCGCTGCAGATTCAAACCATGCAGCTTTTCTGGGAAGCGACTTCGACCGGCAGCGATTCCTTATTCGCCGAGTATGCCAGAAGTGAAAACAGATTGATGAACATTTATAATGACCGCCCCGCTTTTGTAAAAGTACGCAAACTCGCGGCAAAAAAAGTCAAAGATCCGATTTTAGCCCGGGAAATTCAGGTAGTCTATAACGAATTTCTGAGCAACCAGGCTGACAGCCTCAATCAAAAACGGCTCTCTGAGACATTTGGCGAGTTGTACCAGATTTTTCAGAATTACGTTTATGACATGAACGGCCAAAAAGTGCCGGTCGAGCAACTGCGGACGATCATGCGGGAGTCGAACGATTCGAAAGAGCGAGAGATGGCCTGGAAAACCCTCAAACAGATCGGTTCCGAGATTGAGGAGCCCTTTCTCAACGTGGTTAATCAGTTAAATGAATCGGCGCGTGCGCTTGGTTTTGAAAATTTCTATGAGCAGAAATTGATGACCCAGGAAGAGGTGCCCCAAATGATCGAAGAGATCATCCGGCAGTACGCAGAAGGCACGAGTGGTTTATATCGTCAGATTAAAACGAAGATTGATTCAGCTCTCGCAGCCCGGTATCAGATCGGGCCGGACGAATTAATGATCTGGCACTATCCGGATCCTTATGCCGCTGAGGCCCCCTTTGGGAAATCTCAGACTATTGATAAGTTTTATAAAGAGAAAGACGTCATCGAAATCGCCCGCCGGTTTTATACCGGAATCGGATTTGACGTCGAAGATATTTTGCGGAAGAGCGATTTGACCGCCCGCCCCGAAAAATACCGCCAGGCCTATTGTATTGACGTCAATCGGATGGGGGATGTGCGCATTATGGCCAATATAACCAATGATGCCAGAGGTCTGGGTATTCTGATGCATGAAATGGGACATGCCGTACATTTTATGAATTTAAATCGCGATCTGCCGTATTATCTGCTGGATTTGCCGATTCCCGGCTTTTTACCGCGCCGCGAAATCCACTTCAATAAAGAATTGCCGTTCTTACTGCGCGACAACACCCACTTCTTCATTGCCGAAGGTATGGCCAATTTCTTCCAGGAACTGACGACCGATCCAAACTGGATGACTCAAATACTGGGACTTACTCCCGAAGAGTCCGCCGAATATCTTCAGCAGGTGCGGGAAATCCATCCCGCCAGGGAATTATACCTGAGCGGCTGGATGTTAGTCATGTTCTACTTCGAAAAAGCCCTTTACGAGAATCCCGATCAGGACCTGAACAAACTGTGGTGGGATTTAATTGAAAAATATCAGTTGATCAAACGGCCGCCTGAACGCGACGAACCGGATTGGGCTTGTAACTATCACCTCGTAATCCTGCCGCTTTATTATCAGAATTACCTGCTTGGTGATGTCTTTGCCGCTCAACTTGCGTATGCAATTGCCCGGGATCAGGGATTAGATTCCCCTGATAAAATCAATTATATCGACAACGAAAAAATTGGTGATTTCCTGAAAAGTAAAGTCCTCAGCGTCGGCAAGCGTTATCGCTGGGACGAGCTGATCAGAAAAGCCACCGGCGAAGATCTCACCGTGAAATATTACATCGAAAAATTAAGTTATTGAATCGACTTATTACAATATAATGACGAAAAGTAAGGAGCTACCGTCCCATGAAAAAAATTTTTCTGATGCTTTTTTTGGCTGTATTGTTAATGCAGTGTGAAAATCAAACCCAAAAGAGCAATCTGGCGGCTCAGAATTTGGTCGACAGCCTGACGAATGTTATCCGTCCGCTGAACACAGCCGCGAGTCTGGCCTATTGGGAAGCCACCACTTCCGGCCGGGATGAATACTACGACCAATATGCCGCTGCTTCTCTGGAACTGGCGACGGTTTATTCAGATCGAGCCGATTTTGAAAAATTGAAGAAATTTCGGGCGATGAATTTGAAAAACCAGCTGCTGGCGCGACAGGTCGAGATTCTGTACTATCGCTATCTGGCCAAGCAGACCGACACTACTTTGTTGCGACAGATCACCGAGCTTCAAACCAAAGTCGAAGCCCGCTTCAACAAATTCCGGGGAAAAATCAACGGACGGGAAGTTACCGGTAATGATATCAAAGATATTCTGAGTAATTCAAATGATCTGAATCTGCGCCGGCAAGCCTGGGAAGCTTCCAAACAGGTAGCGCCGCTCGTGGAGACCGATATAATAGAATTGGTGCGTCTCCGGAATCAGGCTGCCCAAAAATTAGGTTTTGAAAATTACCAGCAGATGTCGCTGATTACGGACGAACAGGATCCGGCTGAAATCGATCGGATTTTCAATGAATTGGATCTGGCGACTCAGGAGCCTTTCCGTCATGAAAAGAGTCTGATTGATTCAGTTCTGTCGGAGCGTTTTAACATAAAAACCGGAGAATTACGTCCCTGGCATTATTCTGATCCGTTTTTCCAGGAAGTTCAAGCCGTCAACGAGGTCAATCTCGATCGATACTATGAAGATCAGGATGTCGTCAAATTGGCCGAGACTTTTTACGCCGGAATCGGCCTGGATGTATCCGGTATTCTGGCCAGGAGCGATCTGTATGAACGCCCGGGAAAATATCCGCACGCCTTTTGTACCGACATCGATCGGGAGGGTGACGTGCGGATTATGGAAAACGTACGAAATAATGAGAGTTGGATGGCAACAACCCTGCACGAACTCGGGCATGCTGTATGTTCAGCCGGTATTGATCGGCAATTGCCTTATCTCTTAAGAGAAGAGGCTCATTCTTTTACAACCGAAGGCGTGGCGATGTTCTTTGAGCGACTCTCCAAAAATCCGGATTGGATGCAAGCCATGTTAAATCTTGGCGCCGATGAAAAAGCTAATATTCGTCAGGCTACCGCCGATCTGCTCAGGATGGAGAAATTAATCTTTGCGCGTTGGTCTCTGGTTATGTATAATTTTGAAAAAGAATTGTATGCCGATCCGAATCAGGATTTAAACGTGCTCTGGTGGAATCTGGTCGAAAAATATCAAATGATAAAACGTCCCGAAGAACGTAATCAACCTGACTGGGCTTCCAAGATACATATCTGTTCCTATCCGGTTTACTATCACAACTATCAGCTCGGCGGCTTGTTAGTAGCCCAGATGTTGCACGCCATGGCGCACAATCAGGATGTTAAAGACATTTCTGAGATTAATTTCGTGAATAATCTCGAAGTTGGTAATTATCTGAAAACCAATGTATTTTCAGTCGGGAAGAAATATCGCTGGGATGAGATGATCGTCCGCGCGACCGGCGAAAAGCTTACCGCAAAGTACTTCGTTGAACAGCTGTAGTGATATTAATAAGGGCTTTTAAATCCATAAAAGCCCTTATTACAACTTCTTTTCTTATTTCTTCGACAGCACCTTTTCAATTTCATCCATGACCCAGTTCATTTCCTTCATCGTCAGGTTGAACGGATCGGCGGTGGTCATATCCACACCGGCGGTTTTCAGCAGGTTGATAGGATAATCGGAACCACCGGAGGAAAGAAATTTCAGATAGCCGGTCTGGGCGGCTTTATCGCCTTCCAGCACTTTCTTGGCTAAAGCCGTGGCGGCTGTGAAAGAGGTCGCATATTGATAGACATAGAAATTATAATAGAAATGCGGAATGTAAGCCCACTCGATGCCGATGACATCATCGACATGGCAGACGCCTTTGTCATGACCGTAATAAGCCCGTACGATCTGTTGGTAGAGTTCGGTCAGCGAATCGCCGGTGAGTTGTTCGCCGCGTTCGGCCATTTCGTGCATGCGCAGTTCGAATTCGGCGAATTGAGTCTGGCGGAAGACCGTGCCCTTGATGCCGTCCAGATAATTCATGAGCAGGATCAAACGCTGATTCGGGTCGGTGACCTTTTTGACGTTATCATGGAAAAGCAGAACTTCATTGAATGTCGAAGCCACTTCCGCTACGAAAATCGAATACCCGCACAATGGATAGGGCTGGGTTTTATTGGAAAGGTAACTATGCATCGTGTGGCCGAGTTCGTGCGCCATGGTCGAGACATCGTCGTACTTGCCATTATAGTTCAGCAGGATGTAGGGATGAACGTCATAAACCGAGCCGTTGGAATAGGCCCCGCTGCGTTTGGCGGGCGTCGGATAGACGTCAATCCAGCGTTCGTTCATAGCCCGTTTGATGACATCGGTATAATCGCTGCCGAGCGGTTTCAGGGCATTCAAAACCATCGCCTGGGCGGTTTCGATCGGATATTCGACGTCTAAGTCTTTAACGACCGGAGTGTACAGGTCGGTGTACTTTAGAGTATCGACTCCCAGCATCTGCTGTTTGATTTTAAGATAACGGTAGAAGGTCGGCAGGTTGTCGTTGACGTTCTTGATTAAAGCCGCGTAAACCTCGGTCGGAATGTTATTGGCGTCTAAGGAGGCTTCCAGGCAGCTCTTGTAGTTGCGCACGTGCGCCGTAAAGAGATGGCGCTTGACATTGGCGTCCATCGTGGCTCCGAAAGTACGCCGGAAATCATACATTTTTCCGAAGAAGGTCTTGAAAACCAGTTCGCGGTCGGCGCGAACCGGCAGCGCCCGCGCTTTGGAGAAGGTCGCCAGATCGAGTTTGACTTTAGAACCGTCGCTTAGGACGACTTCTTCAAAGGGAAATTCGGCATTGCTGAACAGGCCGTAAATTGTGGACGGCGCCCCGGCGAACAGACCGGTCTCGGCGATGATCTTTTCCTCTTTTTCGGAGAGCAGGTGCTGTTTGCTGCGAATCAGGTCATTGATGTAGAATTCGAAAACCTTCAGTTCCTTTTTGGCGGCGATGAACTTTTTGAGTTTGGCCGGTTCGATCGTGAGGATTTCCGGCTGAATGTAAGCCGCCTTGGTATTGTAATCGGTCGCCAGCTGTGACAATTCCTGGCGCATGCCGAGATACTTGGTGTCGCGCGTGTCCAAGTCGGCTTTGAAACTGACGTACGAACCCAGCCGCGCCATTTCCTTACTGATTTCGCTGTCTAAGTTCAGGCAGGCATACAACTGGTCGGCCGATTTGCCGAGTTTGCCTTTGTATACTAATATCTGATCGAACTTCTTTACCACCGCCTCCTTGGCCTGCTGATAGGCCGCATCCGACGCATAAACCGGTGTCAGGTCCCAGGTATATTGGACGGGAATCGTCGCCCGGTCGCGGGTCTGAGTAATAGCTGTTTCCTTAGCGCACAGGAGTAGCATAATTGACAGGCTGAAGATAAGCACATTTTTCATTTTTTACCTCATCTTTTTTTTAAATAACATTGAATAAGAGGATCGGAAGGCCAAAACGTTACCGGGAAAGGTAAACGCTTCAGGCTGGCGCGATTGTTTTCAGATAATTGATTTTTGTAATATTGGTTTATTGCCAAATTCACAGACTGAAATTCGGAAACAATGATAAAACATACCAGAAAAATTTGCTTAATTGCAAAATCCAAGTTGTGAAATAGCAAATTTCAAATTGAAGACATTATTTTTTCTTGGAATGTACGTATGAGCGTTAGCAATTTTAAATGGAATATCCAGCGGCTCTAAATTTTAGCACGATTGAAGAATATCGTCAGCATTACGAAGAAGAGTATTGTCAAAATCCGGTGATAACATTTGATGGCATTCCGGTTTATTTTAAAAAAATCGGTTCAATGATGCCTTTTTTGAAAGCAGTAAAAGAGATGGGATCAAAGACCAATTTTCGGAAATACGTGCCAAAAGAATGAATTGGATCAAAGCAGCTTTACAAGATCCCAATGCAGATATTCGGACTGGATGGAATAATATAAAAAAACGATTCGATTTTAATCGACGCGTCTGTATTGTTGTTAGGAATTATGTAGTCGTTATTGGGCTTTCTTCGGATAGATCGAAGGGATTCTTTTATACTGCGTATGTCGTAAATTCACTTAAATCATTGAATAATTTAAAAAGAGCGCCAAAATGGAAATGAAAAGACCGCTGATTCATACTGGTTCAGCGGTCGAAGCCTTTTTAGATTCCCGTACACTTGGTAGAGAACAGCACAATTATAACGATTTTTTTAGTGAAAGTAAAGGATAATTTTGGGTATTGAACAAAAACAAAACCTTTCCTTTTATGGAAATCGCGAAATTTTAAAAAATCGCAAGGTCGCCTTTCTCTGTTCACGCCACTATCCGCCGGAGATTGTTTTGAAAGCCTATGATTGGGCGATTGAACAAAGGAATAAAGGCGTTTGTGTAATTTCCGGTTTCCATTCGCAGATTGAGAAAGATGTGCTCCATTTTCTGCTTAAAGGCACACAACCGGTGATTATGGTACTGGCACGGGGAATGCAGAAAAAATGGCCTGAGGGAATCAAAAAAGCTATTGATGATAACCGAATACTGATTGTCAGTCCGTTTCATGAGAATGTAAACCGTATTTCGAAAAAGACCGCCTATATTCGCAATCAGACTATCATTCAGATGGCAGATGAGATTGTCGTGGCTCATGCGGAGAAAGATGGGCAGACAGAGAAGATACTTCCTTATGAGAAAAAGATTAAACGTCTTGACAGGTAATGAAAGCACGGTAATCTAGTGAGGTTTGCTCCTGGTTACACCACTCCCGCGGTGTAACAAGTTAAGGCCGTGACTCTACTGACTCCTAATCCCACTATGTCATTCCTCCAGAGGAGTGCCTACGGCATGAGAGCGCCATAGACGGGTGAAGCCCCGCCGAAGGCGGGATTAGTCCCGACCTGTCGGGATGTCTTTACTTTTCTTTTGGGGAAAAGAAAAGTAACCAAAGAAAGCCCCTGGGCCGAAAAGAATCATCGGCCGCTTGCATTCCGGCGCGGAAGAAATTTATAAGCGCATATCATTTTCAGAATCGAAAAAGATCTTCGTCCAACAACAGATTATAGAGTTTATCTTTCATTAGCGGAAGCGCGAAATTTCTTCTGATCGCTCCGGAATGCTCGCTTTTATCCGCTGATTCTTTAACAAGGCCCTTTTCTAAGTTACGGGTTCCGAGTTTACAGTTTCATGTTATCATCACGTCTTACGTATTACGAATTACACGTTATCTCGTTACCTGTTACTTGTTATAAAGTCTTCCGACCGTAGCGAAAGACGATTTATTCCGAGCCGCTGTTTTCTCCCATCAGGGATTCCTTACGGAATTTTGCTGTCTTTTCTTTTCGAAAAGAAAAGCAGACAGGCTGGCAAACCACAAAGAATAGAAGACACAAAGCCCTATATCATCCTTCTGTCCGAGTCCGGTCGACTATCAGGCCTCTGACTAACTTTTAACGGACGAATGAAGGATCGCTAGGGTTATTTGCCCGGACAATAGCGATCCTTCTCCCGATAAATCGGGATCAGGATGACAGAGGAGGATGGACTCATGCGATTCCTCGTCGTTCCTCCTCGGAATGACAGAGCGGGATCAGGATGACAGAGCGGACACCTGACACAGTTTATTTGTTAAGACCTATCATTTTTGCCCAAGCGAGAGCAAATGATATATTCGCTTGAGTCTTTTTTGTTCAAGCGAGAGCAAATGATATATTCGCTTGAGTCTTTTTTGCTCAAGCGAGAACAAATGATATATTCGCTTGAGTCTTTTTTGCTCAAACGAGAGTAAACGATATATTCGCTTGAGTCTTTTTTGCTCAAGCGAGAACAAATGATATATTCGCTT
>CAZNUN010000011.1:0-117636 GCA_964576275.1 uncultured bacterium
TCAACAAAATCAAAAGTATCAACTAATCACCCATACAAATCCGTGATGAACCGAAATTATTAATATCGGGAAAACTCCAGGCCTTGCTGGTGCGTTTGACATGGATATTTTCCGGAGTGGTCCATTGCGCGACGATCGTTTGCTCCGGCAGGGTCGGGTCATAACCGGCGTCCTCCACAAAATTATTTGTTTTGACCGGTTCTTCAAATGTTCCGTAATAAACTGACGAGAGCGGCCCGTTTTCGGAAAAAACGATCGAGCCGGCGGAATTTTTCCAGCCAACCCAGATACCAGAACCGACCATATAAGAGCGCTGATTGTCCTTAGTCGAGAGTTCGGAAGGTCCGCCCGGCCAGTCCATGCTGGGATAGAACTGGTAGCGGCTGGTCGGATTGGGAGCGCCGATTGTGCCATCGTCTTTCATAGTTTCCCAGAGAATGCCGCGGTCATGAATTTCAAAACTGGGGGTGCGCTGCGCCCAAAGCGGTACACATACCAGCATCATTGATCCCAATACTGATAATTTTTTAATTGAATATTTTATGTTTTTTATCATGGTCTGATCCTTCATGTTACGCCTTTCTCATCGGAAACAATATTTCAGTCCAAAATAAATCCGGCGGGGCGGGGCGTAAGTTTGCCAGGAAATATCATAGCCATATTCATCAACGGTTGTGACCGTACCGTTCTCGATATAATCGGCTAATAAATCGTCACTTTCGGTCCAGTAAGACGAGCCTAACGAGATTAAGGATTTCCAATTGAAAAGGTTGGTGATCCGAACATAGGCAAATAACTGATTGTCCTTGCCAATGTTCAATGCTTTTTCCAGACGCAGATTAACCGTTTGATAGGGCGGTAAGCGATGATTGTCGTAAGTATCGGGCGGATCGTCGGCTTCTAAGTAAGTATAGGTCTGGCCACTGACATACTGGTATAAAATACTGGCGCTGGTGCCTTTGAATAATGGTGTAAGAAAGGGAATATGAAGATCTTCCGGATATTTCAAGTAGAGATTCGAGCGGAGTGTATGCGGCCGGCTGTAAGTATTTTGAACCGGAATGCGTTTATTTACGTCACTGTCCCAGGTGTAAGTGCAGTTACCGGATGAATCAATGTAAATATAGGCCGGACTGGCACGACCGACGGTGGATTTGGAAAAACTATAGCTGACGTCCAAAGTATAATTTTGCGACATCATGGTTCTAAAGGTGACTTCAACACCGCGGGCATCGCCGTAGTCACCCGGGAAAGAACTGACGTAAAAAACGGTTTCGGACGTTTCTCCGGTAAAAGGATTATAACCGTAAATGCGACGGTCGAACAGTTGCGCACGGGCATCGGTTTTATCAAACTGATCTTTGTAAAAAGCCGTCGCTTCCAGGGATGCCAGATCACCAAGATTCTGTTTTATACCGACCTCGAATGATTTAGTCAATTCCGGTTTTAGGGGCTGGGCAGTCAAAAACACCACCCGTTCCGGATCACCGGAGGTTGAAGGTATATGATTGGCTTCGCGTCCTTCGGCGGCCGCGGCGGCATTCTCCGCCGCAATGGCGTCGATCAGATACTGCGATCGCAGATAACTAAGTTCGAACATTCGGTCGAGGGGCGGCATCTGGTAGAAATGGCCGTAGCTGAAATGCAGTAGCGTTTTTTCCGTGATCGGGAAAGAAACTCCCAGGCGCGGACTGAACATGTGATATGCATCGGTTTTCGCGCGCGGCTGACTGAGGACGTTTTCCCAGCAATACTTGATGTTGCCATTCGAATCAACCTGATCTCCATCAGAGTCAAGACCCTCATCGTATTCCGGATTGACGCTGAACTGGTAAATATTATTGGTAGCAAACCAGTTACGGTTGGCATTGAAGTAGTCGTAGCGCAAACCGAGATTCAGAATCATGCTCTCAAATTCCATTTTATTCTGAATATATGTTGCGAACTGAATAGGGTAATAAGTCTCATTCAGACCACGGTTCATATAAAGTTCGGAATGTTCGGTCCAATCTGTAGATGAAGAATAACGAAAGGATTTTAGTTCGGCAATTTTATTATAACGAAATTCAAAACCTGTTTTAAGCTGGTTAAATGAATTCCATTGCCAGTTCCAGCTGCCCACCAAAGACAGATCAGCAGTTTGCCAATGCTGATCATATATAAACGACCAGGCGTCAAACGGCTCGACGTAAGTATCGTAGGAAAGTGTATCATAGCGCTGCCAGCCCCAGATATCGGGATTAGAACTACTTCCCAATTCCGTATATTCACTGGGATATTCTTTAATATCGGTCAGGTAGTAGCTTAATTTCAGATCATAATTCATCTTGTTGGAGATAATATGATCCCAGAGCAAATTAACCGCGATATTTTTTGTATCAAGTAATGAGCCCCAACCGCGATAATATTTGGCCTGGTTAACGAACTGACCATATTCCTGCATGGTAGTGCCTTCATCCAGATTATAGAATCCGCTCAGGCGCAATTTCATGTTGGATTTGAACTGAAAGGCAAAATTGTAGGTCAGGTTGGTTATATCATGAGAGTCTCTGGGATGCGGTAAGGTGTAAGCCTCACTTTTAAGCTGAGTAGCCAGGAAAAATGTACTACGGATACCACCGAGTTTGAAAAACGGTCCACCAACCGTGAAATAAAAATTATAATCCGGAATTTTACGATAATCATAGATGTTTTTCTTACGATAAGCCGTCATCCAGTTGGGATCGAGAGCACCCAATGCCAAAGAATCGTTATGGTAATTATAGGCATAATTTAACCACCAAATGTCACTGGGAGTATTGGTATGATCGCGATACTCTTTCTGATATTTCGACCACCATTTCTCATCGGCTGCGGACATTTCTTCAATGAAAGCCGCAGAATCTTCAGCGGTCGGAGCAGAACTGCCGAAGGAAGCTACCCAGGCATTATATTCGTCGTACATATCATTAACATAATTCTGGTATTTTCCTGAGCTGGGATGAGAATAGATATAATTTCCAAAATGATGTTGTCCGGCCAACCCATACTCATAATCAAAAGAAAAATTCAATTTTTCCTTGCCCTCTTTTGTTACAACGTTAACAATGCCGGACTGGGCTTCACCGAATTCGGCATTAAATCCGGAGGTTACTAGCTGAACTTCCTGGACTGAATAAATATTAATATTGGTAAAGGAGCCGCCCCTGTCAGCGCGGCCTTCAATCAGAGATGCAGCCCTGACACCATCGACAAACCATTTTACCTCTCCCTGATCTCCTCCACGAATCGAATAACGTTGTTCACCGCGACCGGCGGCATTAGGCCCGCTAACTACCGGGAGCGGATCCATAAAAACGCCGGTTTGAACCATTAGAGCTTCTTTGGCGTCACTAAAAGGTAATTGAGTCAATTCTTCCAACTCAACAAACTGGGTGCTGTTGGTAATATCTTTTTGAATGACCGGTCGTTTGGCAACCACGACGATTTCTTCACCTTCAATGGCCTGGGTTTCCATGGATGCATTAACGGTGGTCGTATGATCTATAATAACTTTAACATCGGTTATGACCGTTTTCTTGTATCCGATAATGGAAATGTCCAGAGAATAAGCGCCGGGCGGCACAGATAAGATAAAATACTCGCCATTCTGGTCGGTGGCCGATCCGAGTACTGTACCTTCCAGAATAACATTAGCACCTATCAGCGGGGCACCGGTGTTTTTATCAGAGACAATGCCCCGGATTTTTCCCGTTACCCCCGCCAAACAGACGGTGGTAACCAGGGTAGTTATTATTCCCAATAAGATCGTTTTACATAGCATCCGGCCCATTTAACATCTCCCATTAAAAAGGTGTCATACAAAATCACATATATCGGTCAATTATATTGCGAATAATTTTAAAGCGGGTTTCCATAAGTTCGATAACTTCCTTTTCATTACCAGACTTAAGTGCTGTGAGAAGATTGCGGTGGATTTCATAATCTTTTTCACGAGGCATATGAGCATTAAGAATTTCCAGCTGATCCTCGGAATAGAGATTGGTAATTGCAATCACAATTTCGTAGAGGATCGTATTATTGGCCGCCTGACGCATCATATTTTCGACTTCCAGATAGTTAAGTGCGCATTTCAGGTAATCGTCCGGATAATTTTCAGTTCTCTTCATTAATTGTTCGATACGGGCTAAGTGAGCGCTGTCCAAATTAGGCATTGCCAGATGAATGATACGGCTTTCAATCGCGATCCGGGCGTCGATTAGTTCGAGGAGTTTGGCCTTCTTTAATGGTTCAAAAGTAGCCATAGGATTTGGCAGGAAAAGGCGATCAAAATATTTGCCGACATACATGCCGGATCCATGTTTGACTTCGACGATTCCAATCGTTTCCAATTTTTTGATAGCCTCGCGTAAAGTCGGCAATCCAACCCCGAATAGTTTCGCGAGTTCGGCCGTGGCAGGGAGCCGGTCGCCTTTGTGGAAGTTACGATCGATTATGAAATTGCGGATTTCCCGGGCGATCGTATCCGGGAGAGATTGTTTGTTAATGGGCGTGATACTGTTCATGGTTTTTCCGGTTATAGGTTAAAATTAACAGGTTTGCATCGAGAGATATCATAAGCGATCCAGCAAAATCAATATAGAACTTGTGGGAGATTCGGGATTCATTTTGGCTGGCTCATTGTGTTGGTGCAATCGGACTCCTCGATATTTGTCAAATCATAAAGTTATCAGATGACTTTATAACTTTAAAATTGTACACTTTTTTTTACTAAATGGCAAGTTTTTTTTTGCGATTGTTAAAAACCTATCTTAATCGACGATGTCCCGATATTAAAAAAAATACTGAATTGACAATTCAGTAAGTTCCCAGAGCTTTCGCCAACTCTATGATTTTGCGGAAAGCATCCAGACTGACACTGGAAGGCACCGAGTGATCCGATGAAAAAATATATCCGCCGGATTCTTTTAAAACCGGAATAAGGCGCCGCATTTCATTTGCAATTGCATCCGGATCATCCCACAGAACGGCGTTAATTCCTCCGTTCAGTACTAATTCTTTACCATAAGTTTTCTTCAAATGAATCGGATCCATACCGGCTTTGACTTCAAGAGGATTGAGTGCATCAAGTCCCATATCTATCAAATCCGGAATAAATGGATTAATGTCACCACAGGAGTGCAGATGAACTTTAATACCTTTGGCATGAGCCCAATCGATCGCCTTTTGATGAAAAGGTTTTAACAAATCCCGATACATTTGCAGTGAAAAGAATTGATTGTGCTTGTAACCCATATCGTCCGGCCACCAGATACTGTCGAATTCATAACCAGCGTTCCAGACCATATTCAGTAGTTTCAAATTAACGTCCAGGAGATGACCGAACATATCCTGACACCATTCTGGATTTTCAATAAGCGCCAGTAGAAACCGCTCGGTTCCTACAATCCATGAATGTGTTACATCGAATCCAAACCACAATCCGGCCTGTATCCAGGCTCCGTTGCTTATCCAGCTTGAGTAGTTTTCACGCAGTTTCTTCCAGTCAACCCGATCCGGATCGGGCTGGATTAATCTTTTTGTTTTATGCCAGGCGTCAGGATCGGTAATCGAAAAATCCAAAAATTCGGGAGTAGATTGAACATGTTTCCACTCTTTTTGAGTGGCCCCCCATTTGGTGGTGTAAATCTTGTATTCTTCGGTTTCTTTTATTATTTGTTCCGGAAAACGGGGCGAATTATCAACCCAGATGCGTTCAACCTGATCTATACCAAAATAATCGACCCAGCTCTGGTTTTGCGGCAATCCTTCCCGGTGCCAGCGTTTGATAGTCGTTCTCCAGGGTGAATCGATAATCGGGATTCGGTCAGCCTCACGGTGTTCAAACATCCTCAGGATTCTGTCACAGGTTGTCAAAATCTTAGTCATATACTGTGCTCATTTTAGAAACTCATAAAGTCATTTGTTGACTTTAGGGCGTAGAAAGTTTATATTATTTTCCGCTTAGTTTCAAGAAGAAATAAACAAATCGTGCAATGCAGCAGGATTAACTATTTAACCGAAATAGGATCGAAATGGCAAATATAGAATTAAAAAATCTGACAAAAGTTTTCGGCAAGGACACTACCGTTATAAAAGACCTGAATCTGACTATTAATAATGGCGAATTTTATGTGCTGGTCGGTCCGTCCGGTTGCGGAAAATCGACAACTTTGCGGATAATAGCCGGGCTGGAAGAGGCCACCGCGGGCGATATTTATATCGATGGCAAATTAGTCAATGACGTGGCTCCTAAAGATCGTGACATTGCCATGGTCTTTCAGAATTATGCTTTATATCCGCACATGACGGTATACGAAAATATGGCGTTTGGCCTGAAACTGCGCAATATTCCGAAGAATGATATTGAGAAACGCGTTAAAAACACCGCCGAAATTCTAGAACTGACCAGTCTGTTAAAACGCAAGCCTAAGCAGCTTTCCGGCGGTCAGAGTCAGCGGGTAGCCCTGGGACGGGCGATCGTGCGCAAACCTAAAGTTTTTCTATTTGATGAACCTTTATCGAATCTGGACGCTAAACTACGCCTCCAGATGCGCACGGAAATCAAGAAACTACACCAGCAATTGAAAATAACCATGGTCTATGTGACTCACGACCAGGTTGAAGCTATGACGATGGGCGACCGGATTTCCGTCATGAAGGACGGCCTTGTTCACCAGGTTGATTCGCCACTGGCACTCTACCAAAAACCGGCTGATATATTCGTGGCGGGTTTTATCGGTAATCCCAGCATGAATTTTTTGCATTGTGTTTTAAAGAATGAGGCTGGACTAGTGGCCGATGAAGGCGCTTGCCAAATTCAGATTCCGGCCGATCATCGTGATAAATTGCACCAATTTATTAGTAAGGAAATTATCATCGGCATTCGGCCGGAAGACATTCATTCCGATCAATGCGGACAAGCCGTAATGCCTATAAAATTGAAGTTGGAACTAACCGAACCGCTCGGTAACGAAATCATCGCGTATTTTACAACCGGCAAGACTGCATTGGTCAGTCGGGTCAGCCAAATACCACAACCGGATTCAGCAGGATATTGTCAGGTCTGGATTGATATGGATAAGGTTCATTATTTCGATCCTGTTATTCAGAAGCGCATTGAGTTATTTTCAGCCTGACCGGAAAGACTCATTGATCTGATATAAAAATCACACATAACCAGCCAATTATCCGTGCATTTGTCCCAGACACCTCTGGCGTATATTTGAAATAAATCTCGCTTTTTTGGATATGTATTTTAAATTAAGCAGGATTTGGGGTAGAAGTGACGAGGATTGTTTGAAAGAAAAAAAAGCCTTTACGACCGCCTGGCGCCGCCTGGCAATCGCAACCTATGCGGCGCCCAAGGATAGCCGCATTTACGGAACGTATGAAGCCGACGTTACGGAAATACTGAAATATATCGAAGCCCGGAAACAGGCTGGTGTAAAAATGACCATTACTCATTTTGTGGCCGCCGCCCTGGCCCGCACACTGTATGAAGACATACCGGAAATCAATTGCTTCGTCCGGCGCGGTCATGTTATTGCCCGCAAAGATGCCAATGTTTTTATGACTGTAAACGTAGCTGGCAGTTCCATGACTGGTCTGATTCTGAAAGCGTGTCAGCATCTGGCAGCGGGCGAAATCGGTGAAATCGTCCGTCAGGAAGTCGACAAGAAGCGCGGTGGTGAGAAAGAAAAAGGTGCATTTGCAGCCCGGGATGTCATTGGTAATATACCCTGGCCTTTTCGACGTCCGGTTTTCCTATTCGTCAAATGGTGGATTTTCGATATGGGACTTTCATTTCCGTTTCTGAAAATACCGCCCGATCCGTTTGGTAGCATAATGCTGACCAATATAGGAACTTTCGGTCTGCAAACCGGGATGGTGGCACTTTTCCCGATGGGTAAACTCCCGGCCGTCATCGCGATGGGCAAGATCGAGAAAAAACCGGTTGTGATTGACGATCAAATCGTGATTCGGGATATGTTGCCATTGACTGGCACTTTCGACCACCGGATTGTGGACGGCTATCAGGCCGGAGTGCTAACCCGCGGTACGGTGAGACGTCTGCAAAACCCGGAAGCTTTAGACCGGCCAAATCCGCCCGTGGAAACTTAGCGGAAAAATCACACGGCCGTAATGTTAAGTTAATGAAAAACAATAAGCGCATAAGGGGCTCCTATGGAACTGTGGAATTTTAATCTGAATTTCAAAGACATTGTGCTCGATTTTTCATTTATGAGTGTTTTTTTAATTGCCGGCACAGTTTTCCGTCGATATGGTTTATTCTTTCAGAAATATTTAGTGCCGAATAATCTGATCGCTGGTTTCCTGGGATTGATCCTGGGCAGTCAGGTATTGAATATAATTCCGATTTCCGGAGAGAGAATGGGATTGTACGTTTACCATTTGTTAGCGTTGACGTTTGTGTCGATTGGATTACGCGGAGAGAAGAATTCATGGGGGAAAGGACCGCTAAGTTTTTCGCTGAGCATGTTGACCAGCTATATAATACAGGGCGTAATTGGATTGCTGGTCTGTTTTATTTTTGTCTATACGGTGCGGCCGGAGCTTTTTCCGGGACTGGGATTGCTGCTACCGATGGGTTTTGGCATGGGGCCGGGACAGGCTTTTACGATTGGTACCGGCTGGGAAAAATTCGGTTTTGAGGGGGGCGGAATGGCGGGGCTGACGATCGCCGCAATTGGCTATCTGATCGCCTATTTTGCCGGCATGGTAATTGTCAATAAAGGCATCAAGCGTGGCGAAACCGCTCTGATAGAAGGCCTGGATGCAATCACGAACGACATGCGTACGGGAGTCATAAAGTATGGCGAAAAACCGATTGCCGGTTTTCTGACCCTCTCGATGGAAGCTATCGAACCTCTGGCTTTTCAGGTCGGAGTGATTGGAGTCGTCTATTTGTTGTCTTTCTGGGTTGCCAAAGGAGTGGCTTACCTTCTGGTCAGTATTGGCGCGGGCGGTTTTACTTCGACGGTTTGGGCTTTCCATTTTGTAATTGCGCTTTTAGTAGCTCTGTTTATGCGCAAGGTTTTAGATAAAACCAAGAAAGGTTATCTGATCGATAAGGGACTGATGACCCGTACGGCCGGTCTTTTCGTGGATTACCTGATCGTCGGCTCGATTTGCGGGATCAGCCTGAAAGTGGTCTGGATGTATTGGGCGCCGATTTCGATCATGGCAATTCTGGGTGGTATCGCGACTTATTATATGCTGAAATATGTTTGCTACCGTGCATTCGACGATTATCATTTCGAACGTTTTGCCGCGGTTTTTGCCGAAATGACCGGAACGCTGAACTCGGGGCTGGTGATGATTCGTGTTACCGACCCGGAGTTCAAGACTCCGGTGGCGGAGGATTTGGTATATGCCAGCGGAATTTCGCTCTTTTTCGGCCTGCCGTTGCTTATCCTGTTGAATGTGCCGATGAATTTTTTCAACAACAGTCTCAAAGGGTATTGGATAACTTTCGGGCTGTTGTTGGCCTATGGTTTAATTCTGTGGATTTTCTGGCGGGCGATCGGCTTTATTCATTTCAAAAAGGCATCGGGGAGCGGGAATAAAAAATAAGTAATTCCATATCGGATTATTTAATTAATAACTAAACAAACGTAATCGCGGTGGTTATTGAAAAATTGCCGATTTTATTGTAAAATTGGCCGTGATTGAAATCAATAAATCTAATAGAAAGTAAGGAGCATTAATTGAAGAAAAGAATTGGCATACTGACCGGCGGAGGCGATGTTCCTGGCCTGAATCCGGCCATCCGCGGGGTAACATTAAGAGCATTGAAAGAAGGCTTTGAGGTCATAGGTATCCGGCGTGGCTGGGCTGGACTGATCAACATTATCCGTGATAAAGAGGCCGACAACAGCGAGAATTTTATCTCCCTGACTCCGGAGATCGTCAACCGGATCGCCCGCACCGGCGGAACGTTTTTACATTCGTCCCGGACCCGTCCGAGTCACGTCAAACTGGATGTGGTTCCCGATCATCTGAAGGATAAATTCACCGCTCCGGTGAATGACCTGACTCCGGAAGTCCTGAAAAACCTCGAGTTTCTGGGTGTGGATTACCTCATCCCGATTGGCGGCGACGACACTTTAAGCTACGGGGTAACTCTACACAAAGCCGGTTTCAAGGTCGTTGGAATTCCGAAAACAATGGATAACGATGTTCCCGGCACGGATTACTGTATCGGTTTTTCGACCTGCGTGACCCGCACGATCGAATTGACCAACGCCCTGCGCACCTCGGCCGGTTCGCATGAACGTTTTCTGGTGATCGAAGTTTTTGGGCGCTATGCCGGATTCTCGGCGCTAGTGCCGGCTCTGGCCGGAATCTCCGACCGCTGTGTGATTCCTGAGTATAAGTTCAGCATGGAACGCCTGGCCGAGCTGATGGTCGGCGACCGTAAGAAGAATCCAAGTCATTATTCTACAGTGCTGATTTCCGAGGGTGCCATGCTGAAAGAGCAGGACTCGATGGTGTTTCAGGGTGATGATGCAGATGCCTTCGGTCATAAGAAGTTAGGCGGGATCGGCGATATCATTGGCAAGCAGCTTAAAGACCTTTCCGCTAAATACAACAACGGCAGAAAAATCGAGGTCATCGGGCAGAAACTCGGCTACCTGGTGCGTTGCGGAAGCCCGGACGCATTTGATTCGATCGTTCCGATGGCCTATGGCAACAATGCCTTTGAGCTGATCCTGAAAGGACAGTCCGGTCTGCTGGTCAATCTGCGTAACGGCGTTTACGGTCACACCAACCTGGAAGTAGTCACCAGCACCAAGAAAGTTGTGGATGTCGAAAAATTCTATGATACCGATCGCCTGCGTCCGAAGTACGAGAGCTTTGAACAAAAACCGTTCTTCATCATGACCAGCGATAAATAAACATAATTTCCCTCCTCCCTCCTCTCTATGAGGACACCGCAAAAGGGTAATCGCATGATTACCCTTTTCGCGTTTAATACGGGATTTTGAGATTAATACATTACACGGAGGCTCGCGGAGGAAAAGCGGAGGAACGCGGAGAAAGTATTTGGGATAAAAACCAATTTTCAGTTCCGTTTAAGCGGGGCCAAATTGGTTCCATACGGATTTAGTCAGGGCAATTCATGAATTGTCCCTACCTTAATGATTAGAACAAATATCCTGTCTCATCAGAGACTCCTCCAGAGTTAATCCTGTCGAATGCAATATTCGCTGCTATTCGTGTTCATTCGTGGTCAGATAAGCCAGATAGCGGTTGCTTTTATGGGCGTTTCGGATGTAACTTCAAAGCGTTTTGAAGATGTTGATCTTATATCTCGGAAACGTACGGAAGGAAGGCAAATAACCTTATAAACATTTAATAATCAGATGGAGATTTACCATGGCTAAGACAATGAAGACGATGGACGGTAATACCGCTGCGACGCATGTTGCTTATGCATTAAGTGAAGTAGCCGCGATTTACCCGATTACCCCATCGTCCGTAATGGGCGAACTGGCTGACGAATGGTCGGCGCAGGGACGTAAAAATATTTTTGGTCAACCGTTGCGAGTGGTTGAAATGCAGAGTGAAGCCGGCGCCGCCGGCGCCGTGCATGGCAGTCTATCGGCCGGAGCGCTGACGACGACCTTTACGGCTTCCCAGGGACTTTTACTGATGATCCCGAATATGTTTAAAATCGCCGGTGAATTGATGCCAGCTGTTTTTCATGTGTCGGCCCGGGCGGTTGCCGGACAAGCCCTTTCAATCTATGGCGACCATTCGGATGTCATGGCAACCCGCACAACCGGCTTCGGTCTAATGGCTTCCGGTTCAGTGCAGGAAGTCATGGATCTGGCATTGATCACTCATTTGGTTTCACTGAAAGCCAGTCTGCCGTTCGTCAGTTTCTTTGACGGTTTCCGCACCAGCCATGAAGTGCAGAAGATCGAAGTCATCGATTATGATACGATCAAATCTTTAGTCGATATGGCTGATATCGAAAAGTTTCGCGCCCGCTGTCTCAATCCGGAGCATCCGCAACTACGCGGCACGGCTCAGAACCCGGATATTTTTTTCCAGGTGGCCGAATTGGCTAATAAATATTACGATGCCGTTCCTGAAATCGTCGAAGAGATAATGAAGAAAGTCGCTAAAGTCATCGGCCGCCAATACAATTTGTTCGACTATGTCGGTGACCCAAACGCTGAGCGCATCATTATTATTATGGGTTCTGGGTCAGAAACCGCTCAAGGAGCGGCTGAATACCTGAACGCTAGAGGCGAAAAGGTTGGCGTGCTGAAAGTTCATCTGTATCGTCCATTCTCGGCAAAACATTTCATGGCCGCTCTGCCGAAGAGCGCCAAACGCATCGCCGTCCTGGATCGTACCAAGGAATCCGGCGCATTCGGCGAACCGCTTTATACCGATGTCTGTGCCGTCCTGCAGCAGATGAAAGATGAACGCTTAGTCGTCGGTGGACGCTATGGTGTTGGTCAGAAAGAATTTAATCCATCCATGGCCAAGGCCGTTTTCGATAATCTGAAACTGCCGGAACCAAGGAATAACTTTTCTGTCGGTATTGAAGATGATGTCACCTTCCGATCCTTGCCCGTAACCGAAGCGATTGATACGGTTCCGGCTGGTACGGTTCAATCTATTTTCTGGGGTTTTGGTTCGGACGGGACGGTCGGCGCCAATAAGGATGCTATCAAAATCATTGGAGATAACACCGACCTCTTTGCGCAAGGTTATTTTGCCTACGACTCCAAAAAATCCGGTGGTCTGACGGTCAGTTACCTGCGCTTTGGCCCTCAAGAATTGCATACGCCATTTGTGATTCGCCAGGCCGATTACGTGGCCTGCCACAAACAGAGCTATGTGACCAATTATGATATGCTCGATAATCTGAAACCGGGCGGCATTTTCGTCCTGAATACCTTCTGGAGTGATGCCGAACTCGATGTCAATCTGCCGGCTTCCATGAAACGCGCTATCGCTGCGAAAAAAGCCCGCTTCTATACCGTCGATGCCAATAAGATTGCCAGCGAAGTTGGTTTGGGCGGACGCATCAACATGGTCATGCAGACGGCCTTTTTCGCTCTGGCGAAAGTGCTTCCCTTTGACGAAGCCATCAAACATTTGAAGAATGCCATCAAGAAAACCTACGGCGCCAAAGGCGAGAAGATTGTCCAGATGAACTGGCAGGCTGTGGATGAGGCCATCAGTGCCACGCATGAGGTGAAATATCCGACGACCTGGGCAGATGCCAAAGATACAGTGGAAGTTACGCAGTCGGCGCCGGACTTCGTTAAAAAGGTCTTGCAGCCGATAGCTGCTTTCGAAGGCGAAAAATTACCCAGCGGTGTTTTTACACCGGGTGGACTTTTCCCGACTGCAACCACGCAATATGAGAAGCGCGGTATCGCCATCGAAGTTCCGGAATGGATCAAGGAAAATTGCATTCAGTGTAATCAATGTGCCTTTGTCTGTCCGCATGCCGTGATTCGTCCGGTTCTGGTTACTCCGGAAGAAAAAGCCAAGGCTCCTCAGTACTTTGAGACCATAAAAGCCGTCGGTAAAGGTCTGGAGAATTATGAATACCGTATGCAGATCTCGGTGCTCGATTGTACCGGTTGCGGCAACTGTGCCGATGTCTGTCCGGGACGCAAAGATCAGAAAGCCCTGGTCATGAAACCATTCGAATCACAGCTTGTTCAGAAAGAAAACTGGGAATACTTCGAGAAAATTCCGGTGAAAGCCAATGCCATGGGTAAAAACACCATCAAAGGCAGCCAGTTCCAGCAGCCGTTATTTGAATTCTCGGGCGCCTGCGGTGGTTGTGGTGAAACACCTTATCTGAAAGTCATTACCCAATTATTCGGCGACCGCATGATCGTTGCCAATGCCACGGGTTGCTCATCGATTTACGGCGGCAGCGTAGTTTGCCCGTATTCCGTGAATGAAAAAGGTCACGGACCGGCTTGGGCGAATTCACTCTTTGAAGATAACGCCGAATACGGATTCGGCATGGCTCTAGCTACCATTCAGCGCCGTGAATCATTAGCCGAAAAGATTACCGAGGCTGCTAAAACCACTGATGGCGAACTGGCCGAAGCTTTCAATGCCTGGCTGGCCGGTAAAGACGATGCCGACCTTTCGCGCGCTGCCGGCGATCGGATCAAAGCGGCTCTGGCAGGACGCTATGAAGGTAATCATCTGCTGACCGAAATCTGGAAAAGCCGCGATATGCTGACCAAGAAATCGATCTGGATTATTGGTGGCGATGGTTGGGCATATGATATCGGTTACGGCGGTCTCGATCATGTTATCGCCATGGGCTATGACGTGAACATTCTGGTGCTTGACACCGAAGTTTATTCCAACACCGGCGGACAATCCTCCAAATCGACTCCGTTCGGTTCGGTGGCCAAATTTGCTTACTCCGGTAAAAAGACCGGCAAGAAAGACCTCGGGATGATGGCCATTAGTTATAAGAATGTCTACGTAGCCTCGGTTGCTATGGGCGCCAGCGCCAATCAATTCCTGAAAGCTGCAATTGAAGCCGAAAAGTATCCAGGCCCATCTCTGATCATTGCTTACTCGCCGTGTATCAACCACGGAATCTACAAGGGTATGCTTTCTCAGGAAGAAGGCAAACTGGCTGTCGAGTGCGGTTACTGGCCGCTCTACCGTTACAACCCGCTGCTGAAGGCTGAAGGCAAAAATCCCTTCCAGTTCGAAAGCAAAGAGCCAAACGGCAAACTAATGGAGTTTATCGACGGTGAAGTGCGTTACGCCACCTTGAAGAAGTCCTTCCCGGGTGAATCCGAACGCCTGCGCAAGGCTCTGGCCGACGACGTCGCGGAACGCTATCAAAAATACAAAAAAATGGCAGAAGAGAACTGATTCTCGTCTGATCTAGAACGTCGAAAAGGGCGCCGTGGCGCCCTTTTTCGTTTATTCAGAACAAAAACCCTCAAATCATCAAGATCATTATCCCGCGTATTACTAAAGAGAAATCTAAGTGATTCTTCCTGAATTATCGGTCTTAGTGATGAGTAAAAATCAGATTTTAATTAAGACTTGTTTGACTTCGCGTCGATTTTGCCTTTTTTGATAAGGCTCTCATATTGGTCCGGGTATAGTTTGCGCATACAATCCGGGCAAATACCATGACTGAACTCGGCTTCGGAGTGTCTACGGATATAATTTTCCACTTCATTCCAGTACCCGTTGTCATCGCGAATTTTTTTACACGAGGAACAGATCGGGAGCAATCCGCTGAGAGTTTTGACTTCCGTAAGCGCCTGGCGCAACTCTGTCACGGTTTTTTCGAGACGCATTTCGGCCATTCGTTTGTCGGTGATATCGCGGAAATGAAATAACCGTCCGCGCAGTTTGTTTTTCTGATCGTAAATCGGACGAATGCGCAGGTCGAAAATTTTGGTTTCCTGACCAACCGTGAGCGTGATTTCATTCTGGCTGGTTTTGATTTCTTCGAAGAGTTTAGGATTAAACATCGAGGGAAGGAGCACCTCTTCAACCGGTTGGGCGATAATGATTTTATCGATTTGCAACATCGCCCGGCAGGCTGGATTATAATCGGCGACCCGGTTATGACTATCCAGAACCAGGATAGCGTCGCTGATATCTTCCAGAATAAAATCGCGGGCGATCGGAATTACTTCCATGATTTGAAAGCGGAATAGTCCGAAAGCCATTACGACGCCAGAAATTGCCAGACAGGCCGAGGTCATATCGATCCGCCCCCAGACTCCCGGCAGCCAATGAAATACAAATGAGAAATTTCCGATCCACGGAATAAGGGCGACGATCATCAGAGAAATAACCTGTGATTGCCGTAGTTTCGGAGGGTGGGTGAGACGCTGGAGCAGCATTATGGTAGCAATGATCAATAGCAGATTGCTGTAAACCATGGTGATCCAGAACCAGGGCCCGTAGGTTTTTTTTATTACGGAATAAGGTCCGTTTGTATCCAGGACAATGTTGGTGCGCATCAGACCGTGGTATTGATTGGTCCAGACAAGTATTATAGTGATGACCGGTATGATCGCCAGTAATAGGATCGAACGGCGGGTCACCCATTTGGTCTGACCGGTAAAATTAGCGATTACTGCCAACCAGCCTACCATGATCGTCTCGATTCCCAGATATTCAACGTTAGCCCAGAATATCTTGACTGGCAGGGAATTGAAACCATACTCCAGTATGTTGAAAAAAGCCCACCAGGTTCCGGCTAACGAGAGAAAGAAGAAAGCTTTCCCGTGCGGCTCCCGCCGGTAACGCAATGAATAAACCATCACCACCGAGGAAAGAATAACAGCCAGAATCAGAGGGGTATAGTAAATACTGAAAGTAAAATTCACTGATCGCCTTGAGTTGATTTGGTGTTTCTTATGGAAGGTGTGGGAATGATTTTACCCTTTTTGACCAAATTGGCGTAAATGTCGGGATACAATTTTTTAGTGCATTCCGGGCAGATACCATGGCTGAATTCGACCTCGCTATACTGACTGATATAGGCCTCGACGTCATTCCAAAAACCCTGGTCGTCGCGGATTTTCTTGCAGGAAGCGCAAATCGGAATCAATCCTTTCAACTGTTTGATATTAGCCAGCGCATCCGTCAGTTCGAGGATCAATTTTTCCTTTTCCTCCTCAACCCGTTCATGTTCCAAGATGGCGGCCTGTAATTGCCGGTTGATGTGCAATAACTGGTCGGTTCGTTCGCGCACCATATCTTCGAGATGATCGCGATAGGCGGTCAGTTCGGATTCGGTTTTGATCCGCAGTTCGATTTCGGTCCGCAGCTGATCGTTGGTGGATTTCAGCCTTTCGATCAGGTCTTCGAGGCGCATTTCCCGCGCTTCGATTTTTACTATCATCATGCCGAACGATTCGGCCAGTTCGCTGATCTTTTCCGGAAAGGCGTAAGTATTCGTGAGTCGGAAAATCTCCTCCTGATCGCCGTATTTCTTGCGGGAGACTTCATGGGCAGCCTGGATTAACAGATTGAGGAGATCGTCGAGGCGTTCTTGTTGATGGTTGGGCTTGGTCACGAACTACTCATGTAACGGATTTTCCGAACCATATCGGATTGGTAAGCGCAAATTTATCATTTCGGGTTTCAATTTCCGCTCTAAAATAACCATACGCGGGCATATTTGACAATGGAATTTCCATAACCTGACGACTAACGCCATGAATTTTCTCAAAATTTTTATAGATACATTCCTGTTTTAGCTTCAGATCGCCAAGATAGATTTTAATCCGTCGAATCGTACCGAAGTAATTGGTGGAAAGCGCGATGACTCCCAGGGTGAGGGGCTGACCCGGCAGAGCCTGACCGATCAGAAAACGGCGCTGCTCGTGATCCCGAATTGAAATATCAATAAATGGGCCGTTGGTAACCATGACCGGACCGTTTTTCAATTGCCCGATAAGATGGTCGGCGCCGGACTTTTCCCCAGTGCGTACGCCCGTGCGGAATTCACCGAATATCTGCCGGGTATGTTCATACATTTTCACTAGTGGAATACGGACTTGGCGAAAGCGGTTGAAATTTCCATGGGCATCGTTTCCGGCGTAGATGTAAGCCCGGCTGCCGGATAGCAGCTTGCAAATCCAGAAAGCACGTCCCCGCACCATTTCCGAACCCTCGTTACCATTCAGAATCTGCCAGCCATCCAGTCGGGTTTGATGATCGTGAACATTCCAGATGCCACGGCGGGCGATCAGCCACTGCGAAAATGGCGGCGCTATCAGGGGATGGGCGGCGAATACCAGAGCATCGGGAGCGACTCGTTGTAGAACCTGCTGATAACTCAATTCTGAAGGAAATCCGAGCGATCTTTCCAAACCGTCTCCTGTTCCCTGGAAAAATTCGGGATTGTTGAGGACGGCTAAATGCACATTGCGACCGAGACCGTTGTCGACTGAAACCTCCTCTCCCGGAAGAATACAAAAATCGGAATGCGTCGAGTTGACAGCGGCGACATCCCTGTGAAAATCCGTCCATTTGCGGGCCTGTGGGTCGTTTTTTGTCCAGGAATCCGGCTGATCGTCCAGATCGTAAGAATGTTCGGTTAAACCGCAGAATGATAAACCCATGGATTTGGCTAAGAGCGGAATGGCCTGGGGAGGCAATCCGAATTCGACCTGATCACTCGTCCAGCTGGAATGGCAATGCAAATCACCCATTTGCCAGCCGGATTCCATCGGCAGAGGCTCGGAGTCAGCATAAACGTTGAAAGGCGCATGGCTCAGACCGGTATAATTGTCATTAAAAACGCAGAAAGTATGTCCGCCGGATTCTACGATTGCGGCGCAATCTATTGTTAACCGATGACCGCGAAAATTCACTACATCAAGAGCATACTCACGGGTAAACCAGGGTTCTGTGACAGCCAGGTTTTCTGAAAAAATCCTCTTAACCGACAGCGAATTATCGAAAGACGCAGTGATGGTTATGGATACTTCTTTCAGGATAATCGGAAACCAGTG
The DNA here is from genome assembly GCA_964576275.1 of uncultured bacterium. Taxonomy (GTDB): domain Bacteria; phylum Fidelibacterota; class UBA2242; order UBA2242; family UBA2242; genus JAGNGI01. The sequence continues at coordinate 18,546 of CAZNUN010000011.1, forward strand.
GGCGTCTTTGACCAGCAGGACTACAGGAAGATGTTCGGTTTGGACCCGCTGGGGAGTATCGAAAAGAATTTCCGGTTGTTTTTTAAAAAGCCGTCCGCGCAGCAATCGCGGACGATAATGCATCTCCGCATATAGCAAAACCGGCCAGCAGAGTAGCCCGATTGCGCGCAGAATAGGTAGTGGCAAAAAAACTGATCCCGGACTCAGCATCGTGCCTGAATCTATCATTAATTCATCATTTTTAGAAACAATTTTCGATTTAAATCAGGTTAGCAAGCGACTTAAAATCTGAAAAATCGTTGAAAATAAACTGGCGTGCCTGTAAATTCCCAATCACTTTTTGTAATTTAGAAGGGAGTATAATTGGCTACTACAGCAGACATTAAAAATGGTCTGGTAATAAATTTCAACGGCGATTTAGTCAAAATCGTCGAATTTCAGCACATCAAGCTCGGGCGAGGCGGTGCCCGGGTCTGGACGAAATTCAAGAAAATCCGCACCGGACAAGTTATTGAAAACACCTTCCGTTCCGGCGAGAAAATCGATATTGTGCGCCTGGAAGCGACCGAAATGCAGTTCTTGTACCGGGACGGCCCGAACTATGTTCTGATGAATACGGAGACTTACGAACAGATCACGGTCCCTGGGCAAATTTTCGGGGAGGCTGCCCGGTTTATAAAGGAAAATGAAATGGTGAAGGTAACCTTTCAGAACGAGACTCCGATCGATGTTGAAGTGCCGTTTTTCGTCAACCTGGAGATTGCCGAAACCGAGCCGGGGATGAAAGGGGATACCGTCACCGGCGCTACCAAATCAGCAGTGCTGGAAACCGGCTATGCCGTCCAGGTTCCGCTTTTCATCAATGTTGGGGATATCGTTCGAATCGATACACGCAACGGGCAGTACTGCGAGCGCGTCAAATAAACACCCGGAGGGGTAATGAGGACAGAAAAAATACTCGAATTGGTGAAGATTCTCGAATCGCACGAAATCGATGAGATCGAAATTTCGCGCTGGGGGCAGAAAATCCGCATAACCAAAAACAGCAATTCCCATCCCAGTGCCGAGATCGAGGTGACTCCGACCGTCCGCAAAACCAGAAGAATTCAACAGCAACAACTGGTGGAAACAGCTGCTTTTGAATCTCAGCCGGCGGTGACGGAAGAATTCAATCATAAGGGGGTCGAGGTCAAGTCACCGATCGTCGGTACTTTTTACCGGGCACCGGCACCGGACGCCGAACCTTATATCAACGTCGGTGACTCGGTCGCGGTGGGTCAGCCTCTCTGCGTAATCGAAGCGATGAAAATCATGAATGTCATCGAAGCCGAAGTTCCGGGCAAGGTCGTCCGGATTATGGTTGAAAACGCCCAGCCGGTGGAATATAACCAGACCCTCTTTATTATCGAAAAATCCTGAGAATAAATCATACGGTAGCTCATTAGTGATAAAAAAAATGCTGATCGCCAATCGCGGTGAAATTGCCCTGAGAATTATCCGGGCATGTAAGGAGTTACATATTCCGACGGTGGCGGTTTATTCGACTGCCGATGAGTTATCGCTGCATGTCCGTTTCGCCGATGAAGCCGTGTGTATCGGTCCGCCGGATGGTCGGAACAGCTACCTGAAAATGGCGCAGATCATCAGCGCCGCCGAGGTCACCAATGCCGACGCCATTCATCCGGGCTACGGATTTCTGGCGGAGAATGCGGATTTCGCCCAGATGTGCGAAGACAATGAGATCCTATTCGTCGGACCGCGCCCGATGGCGATCCGCACGATGGGCGATAAAGCCCAAGCCCGCGAAACGGTCAAAAAGGCCGGAGTGCCGATTATCCCCGGCAGCGATTCGGTCGTAAAAAATACAGAAGAAATTAAACGCTTCGCTGAGATCCATGGTTACCCGATCATTTTAAAAGCCAGCGCCGGAGGCGGCGGGCGCGGAATGCGGGTCGTTCATCAGATCGCCGAACTCGAAAACGCCTTTGTCAACGCCCGTGAGGAAGCTCTGAAAGCTTTCGGCAATCCCGATATGTACGTTGAGAAATTGGTGGAAAATGCGCGTCACATCGAAGTCCAGATCATGGGTGATAATTTCGGGAATGTCATTCATCTGGGCGAAAGAGAATGCTCGATCCAGCGGCGGCATCAGAAGCTGATCGAAGAATCACCTTCACCGGCCGTGGATGAAGAATTGCGCGAAAAACTCGGTAAGATTGCCGTGCGGGCGGCCCGCGCGATCAACTATACTAGCGCCGGCACAATCGAATTTTTGATGGATCCAAAGCATAATATCTATTTTATGGAAATGAATACCCGTATTCAAGTGGAACATCCGGTAACCGAGATGGTGACCGGCATTGACCTTTTAAAAGAGCAAATCCGGCTGGCTGGCGGTGAAAAAATTCCCAAGTGGATGAAGAAATTCAATCTGCGCGGTCACGCCATCGAGTGCCGTATCAATGCCGAGGATCCTGCGAAGAATTTCCGGCCGACACCCGGTAAAATCATGGCCTTTCACGCTCCCGGCGGTCCGGGAACACGCATGGACACACATGTTTACGCCGGGTATGAAATTCCTTCGCATTATGACTCATTATTAGGTAAATTAATCACGCATGGAAAAAACCGGGCTGAGGCAATCGTTAGAATGGAACGCGCTTTGGATGAAACCATCCTGGAAGGCGTGCCGACAACAATTCCTTTTCATAAGGCTATTCTGAAAAACGAAGCTTTTCGCTCCGGCGATTTCAATATTGCTTTTTTAGATAATTTCAATTTCAAGGCAGAATAAGGAGGAATTCCCGATGAAAGTTCCTGCAAATTTGAAATACACACAGGATCATGAATGGGCGCGGATGGAAGGCGCTGAAGCAGTGGTCGGCGTGACCGACTACGCCCAGAGCCAGTTGGGAGATGTCGTTTATATCGAACTGCCCAGAGTCGGCGAAGTGGTCGCACGTGGCGATGTGATTGGAACCATCGAAGCCGTCAAGACCGTTGCGGATATTTTTTCACCCGTGAGCGGTGAGATCATTGCCGTCAACGATGTTCTGAAAGACGCTTCCGAATTGGTCAATAAAGATCCCTTTGGAGAAGGCTGGATCGCCCGTTTTAAACTCTCCGATCCCAGCGAAACGGATACCCTGCTCAGCCCGACCGAGTACGAAAAACTGATTGACTGAAATATGCATTTTATTCCCAATACCGACACAGCCGAACGGACGATTTTAAAAACCCTGGGAGTCGGAGACTTCGCCGAGCTGATCGTCAACATTCCTGAAAAATTCAGAAAGCAATGCCGGATTGATCTGCCGGAAGCAGCCTCGGAAATTGAAATTGTAAAAATAGTACAGAGATTGGCGGCCAAGAATGCCAGCACCGCTGAAAAAATCTCCTTTCTGGGTGGCGGCTCATATGATCACTTCATTCCGGCGGTGGTCGATTTCCTGATCTCGCGATCTGAGTTTTACACCGCCTATACTCCCTATCAACCGGAAGTCAGCCAGGGTACCTTGCAGGCCATTTATGAGTATCAGTCTCAAATCTGCCATTTGACGGATATGGATGTCGCCAACGCCTCGCTTTATGACGGGGCGACAGCTCTGGCGGAGGCCGCGATTATGGCGGCGGCTATCACCCGCCGCCCGAAAATCCTGGTTTCACCTCTGATTAATCCGCTCGCCCGCCAGGTGCTGGAGACTTATCTGAAGAGCCGCGGCCTGGAACTCGTGGATTTACCGGAAAAAGACGGCCGTACGGATTGCAGGAATCTGGACAAGCTGCTCGATGATAAAACGGCCGCGGTGCTGGTGCAATCACCGAATTTTCTGGGAATGATCGAAGATCTAAACGGAGTCGCCGAATCTGTACATGCCAAGAATGCTTTATTGGTGATGTCGGTCGATCCAGTCTCGCTGGCGATCTTAAAGACACCCGGCGAATTGGGATCAGACATTGCCGTTGCTGAAGGGCAGCCGCTGGGAATTCATCAGGCTTTCGGTGGTCCTTACCTGGGAGTTTTCGCAGCCCGGCGTCAGTTCGTACGCAACATGCCCGGTCGGATTGTTGGCCAGACTGCCGATGTCGATGGTAAACGCGGCTACGTGCTGGTGCTCCAGACCCGTGAACAGCATATTCGTCGTGAAAAAGCGACTTCCAATATTTGTACTAACGAAGGTTTAATGGCGTTAGCCGCCACAATCTATCTGGCATTGATGGGCAAGACCGGTCTGCGTAAAGCGGCCGAACTTTGCCTGAATAACAGTCATTACCTGGCTCGTAAAATCGCGGCATTGCCCGGCTACTCGCTGCCTTTTGAAGGGCAGCCCTTCTTCAAAGAACTGGTCGTTAAAACACCCCGGCCGGTGAGCGAAATCCTTGCGGCGGCGCCGGAGGCCGGTTTTTTTGCCGGTCTGGATCTGGGTGGCTATCGTCGGGAATGGGAAAATTATTTATTGATTGCCGTCACAGAAAAACGTAGTCTGCAAGAAATGGATGATTTTATTAATTTTTTGGCTAAATTTTAGGTGCAATGGGAGTATTTAAGCAATTACTGGACAAAGCCCGCCTGAAAGGCGGCGGATATTTTATTCTGATTGATCCGGATACTCGATCAACGGAAGAATTGAAGGCTTTCGTGAGAGAGATTTGTACCAGCGGAGTCGATGCTATTTTAGTCGGCGGCAGTCTGATTATTGGTGCGGGATTCCACGAAACCCTGGAGATCGTCAAGGCCGAAAGCAACGTACCGGTAATTATTTTTCCCGGTTCGGTAGCTCAGGTTTCGGATAAGGCGGATGCGGTTTTGTATATTTCCCTGATAAGCGGGCGCAATCCAAACGCCCTGTTCGGGGAACACGTCATCGCGGCCCCGGCCATTCGCAAATTGGGCATCGAACCGATTTCGACTGGCTATATGCTGTTCGAATCCGGTCGGACGACCACCGCCGAGTTTATGAGCAACACCCGGCCGTTGCCGGTGAATAAACCCGAAATTGCCATGGCGCATGCTCTGGCCGCCCAATATCTGGGAATGAGTACGGTTTATCTGGAGGCTGGCAGCGGCGCCGAGCACCCGGTTCCGACTCAGGTCGTAAAAGCTGTCAGCAGTTATATCGATATTCCAGTGATTGTCGGCGGCGGCATCCGCACCCCGGAGGAAGCCCGCGCCAAAATCGAAGCCGGTGCGACCTTTATCGTCACCGGCAACGTCTATGATGACAATTCCAATATCAAGTTGGTACAGGAATTCGTGCGGGCGGTGCATGTTAAAGAGCATTTTTAAGCAGAAACAAAATTGCGCCATCAAATAATCTCTCAATTGGAAGAAAGCGCCGAAGTTAAGCGTCAGACGATCGCGACGACGGTTGATACGATTGAATCCGCCGCGCGGATGTTGATCGATTGCTACCAGGCCGGCGGCAAAGTCCTGCTCTGTGGCAATGGCGGCAGTGCGGCAGACGCCCAGCATCTGGCGGCTGAATTGGTTTCGCGTCTGAGATTGGAGCGGGCGGCGATACCGGCGCTGGCTCTGACCACCAACACCTCGTTGCTAACCGCAATCGGAAACGATTACAAATTTGACCTGGTTTTCGTTCGCCAGGTGGAAGCCTTTGGGCGTCCCGGAGATGTTCTCGTTGCTATCAGCACCAGCGGCGAATCCGATAACGTTATCCGGGCGGTCGAATTTGCGCACATGGAAGGCATTAAGACATTGGCGTTGACCGGTGCCGCAGGTGGACGGCTGGCCGAAAAAGTCGACCTGGCGATCAAAGTTCCTTCAACCAACGTTCAACGCATCCAGGAATGCCATCTTACAATTGGCCATATATTATGCGATTTAATTGAAACAGCCCTTTTTGGAAACAAATGAGCCGCTTGTCTTTGAATGCAGACCGAAGTTCAAGATTTTATCAACTATCTCAAAGTCGAACGTAATCTCGCTCCCAATACAATTCAGGCCTACGGCGCCGATCTGGAACGCTATAAGCAGTTTTTAGAAGAACAAAAAATTAGCGACATCTGTAAAGTCCGCTTCCGGGATATTCAGAACTATATCAATCTGCTGGCGGAGTTAGGACTGGCAGCCAGTAGTTTATCGCGGAATTACAGTTCCATCCGGACTTTTCACCGGTTTCTGTTCGGAGAGAAAATCTGCGATCATGATCCGAGTGAGCTGCTGCAATCGCCGCGCCTGCCACGCCATCTGCCAAAAGTTCTGGAAGTCGCTGATATCGAAGCCCTGCTGGAAGCGGTCGATGTCACCACCAACAAAGGAATACGCGACCGGGCTCTGCTCGAAACGCTCTATTCTACCGGCGTGCGGGTCTCGGAATTGGTCGGATTAAAAATGGGGGATGTCTTCTTACATCAGAATGTCATCCGTGTTCTCGGCAAAGGCTCGAAAGAGCGTGTCGTACCTTTCGGCAACCGGGCTGCTCATGACATTAAAACCTATATCACCGCCGTACGATCGCTGCTGACCCGATACGGGAAAAGCCGCGATTATCTTTTTCTCAGTATGCGCGGGGCGCAATTGACCCGGATGGCGATCTGGAAAATCATCCAGGAATATGTAATGCTGGCCGACATTCATAAGCCAGTCAGCCCGCACGTTTTTCGCCATTCGTTTGCGACTCACTTGCTGGAAGGCGGCGCCAATCTGCGTGCGGTGCAGGAGATGCTGGGACACGCCGATATTTCCACGACGCAAATCTATACGCATCTCGACCGCGAATTTTTAATCGAGCAGCACCGCACTTTTCACCCGAGGTATTAATGGATATCCAGATAATAATTTTACTAATTCCGCCGATTCTGCTGGCACTGACCTTCCATGAATATATGCATGGCTGGGCGGCTTATAAAATGGGCGATCCGACTGCTAAAATGGCTGGGCGTCTGACCATGAACCCAATTGCGCATCTCGATCCGATCGGGACGCTAATGCTGTTCCTGGTCCATTTTGGATGGGCTAAGCCGGTGCCGGTCGATCCACGCTATTTCCGCAATCAGAAGCGCGATATGTTGATTGTTGCCGCTGCCGGACCGCTGGCCAATATGGTTCTGGCTTTGCTGAGCGGTTTGCTGGTACGTCTGTTCCGGGACGGTCAGTTCAATTTTCTGCCATTGAGCATAATTCAACCGGTTTATATGATGATAATTCTAAGCCTGCAGATCAATCTGGCGCTGGCGATTTTTAACCTGGTGCCGATTCCGCCATTGGACGGATCGAAAATTCTGATGGGATTGGTGCCGCCCCGCTATGAAGCGCAGGTCGAGTGGCTCGAACGTTACGGCGGCTATTTTCTGATGGCGATCATCCTGATCGGGATGGTCACGAATGTTTCAATTCTGGGCGTGTTCATCAATCCGTTTGTAAACTTTTTCTCGCATCTTTTCGGAGGTATCTGATGGTTTTATGGGAACCTCGGAAATTTGACATCTCCAGCAAGCTGGCAGAAAAACGGGACGGTCGGTTTCATTTTAACCGCAAGCCTCGGCGCAAACCGCCGCGTCCGCTGTGGTGGACTCTGGCGATGTTGATAATTCTTTTGATAATTTTTATGTATTTAAGGCAGATGATGTAATCGGGATATAACAACTGGCGGCAAAGTAGGAGTCTATTTAAATGAAGGAAATTATCGAATGTGTTCCCAACTTCAGCGAAGGACGCGATCAGAACGTAATCCGGACGATCACCGCGGCGATTGAGAATGTCGAAGGCGTCAAACTGTTAGACGTCGATCCGGGCGCCGATACTAATCGTACGGTCGTGACATTCGTAGGCGATCGTCAGAGCGTCATCGCAGGCGCTTTCGCCGGCATCGCCAAAGCCGCCGAGCTGATTGATATGCGCCGCCACAGCGGAGCGCATCCGCGTCTGGGAGCGACTGATGTTTGTCCACTGGTGCCAGTTTCCGGAATAAGCGTCGAAGAATGTATCACGCTTTCGCATCAATTGGCTAAGCGCATTGCTGAAGAATTGCATATTCCCGTCTATCTTTATGAAAAATCCGCACAGAAACCGGAACGGGCAGACCTGGCTAACATCCGCGCCGGAGAATACGAAGGCCTGGCTGAAAAACTGCGCGATCCGGACTGGCAGCCGGATTACGGAGCCCCGGAATTCAACGCCAAATCCGGGGCAACCGTCGTCGGTGTGCGCGAATTTTTAATCGCTTACAATGTCAATCTGAATACCCGCGACCGCAAACTGGCGAACGACATTGCCCTGACGATTCGCGAAAAGGGTCGTATCAAGCGGGATAAAAACGGCGAAATCATCCGGGCTGAAAACGGCGAACCGGTTTATGAACCCGGTTTGTTGAAAAACATTAAAGCGGTTGGCTGGTATATTGACGAATACAAAATGGCGCAGGTCTCGATCAACCTGACAAATTATACAATTACTCCACCGCATGTAGTTTTTGAAGAAATCCGGCGCCTTGCTGCCGCCAAAGGTCTGCGTGTCACCGGCTCCGAGTTGGTCGGTTTGATTCCCAAAGAGGCGATTCTGATGGCAGGACGCTTTTATCTGCGGCAACAGGGAAAATCGGAAGGCGCGCCGGAAAGTGAACTCATCCGGCTGGCGGTGCATTCGCTGGGTTTAAATGAAATTGCGCCATTCGACCCGGCTAAAAAAATCATCGAATACCGTTTCCCGGAGTTTGCCAAACCACTGGCCGGCCAGACCGTGCGTGAATTTACCGATGAACTTTCGACCGATTCGCCGGCTCCCGGAGGAGGCAGCGTCGCGGCTTTATGCGGCGCGCTGGCGGCCGGTTTAACGGCTATGGTCGCCAATCTGACCTGTGGCAAAAAAGGCTATGAAAAAAATTTTAAACGTATGAGTGAACTGGCCGTGAAAGCCCAGGAATTGAAAGATGAACTCCTGCTCCTGGTTGATCGCGATACGGCCGCTTTCAACGCCGTGATGGACTGTTTCCGCCTGCCGAAAAAAACCGATGCAGAAAAGTCCGCCCGCACGGCCGCCATCCAGACGGCAACGAAAAACGCCACCCTGGTTCCATTTAACGTAATGCAAACCAGTCTGAAAGTCCTCGAGTTTGCCGGTACGGCAGCCCGGTACGGCAATGTCAATTCGCTCAGCGATGCCGGTGTGGCGGCTTTGGCGGCCGAGACCGCTATCCAGGGCGCGCGTCTCAATGTGCTGATTAATCTGGCGGGTACCGGCGATGAACAGTTCAACGCCGAGATGCGCTGCTTCGCCGCTGAAATCAGCCGCAAAGCGCGGCGCCTGTCTCATAACGTTGTCAAACGGGTCGAATCCAAAATCATTCAATAAAATTACCGGAGTTTCAGAAACATACCCTAATGTCGAAAATTAAAATATTATCGGAGAACCTGACCAACAAAATCGCCGCCGGAGAAGTCGTCCAGCGCCCCGCTTCGATCATTAAGGAACTGGTCGAGAACAGTATTGATGCCGACGCCGACGAGATCATCGTTGTCATTCGCAACGGTGGCAAGTCGCTTTGCGAAGTAGTCGATAACGGCGAAGGCATGAACCGCGATGATTTGCTCCTGGCATTCGAGCGCTACGCCACCAGTAAAATCGCCACCGTCGAGGATCTTGGCAACATCCGCACGCTTGGGTTCCGCGGCGAAGCCTTAGCGAGTATCGCCGCGGTGGCGGTCGTCAACGCGATCTCGACTCTGCGCGGCGCATCCGAAGGCTATGAACTGCGTATTGAAGGCGGAACATTCCGCGACATTAAACCTGCCAGTCCCAAGCCAGGCACGACGATTTCGGTGCGCAATTTATTTTACAATATTCCCGCCCGGCGCAAATTTCTTAAAAGCGCTGAGGTCGAATTCCGGCATATCGTAGACATAATGCAGAAGTTTGCCCTCATCCGGCATAACTTGCGCTTTATATTTATGCATAATGAACACGAAATTTATCATCTGTCGTCGGAGAGTTTATCAGAGCGGATCGCTCATCTTTTTGCGCCGGAATACGGCCAGAGTTTACTGCCGGTCGAAGCTCAATCTGGTGAATTGCGCGTCACCGGTTACGTCGGCAATCTCAACCTCGTGCGGGCGCGGCGCGGCGAGCAGTTTCTATTTGTCAATCGTCGTTTTGTCAGCGACCGTCTAATGAATCACGCCATTGCAAGCGGCTATGGCGGACTGCTGGCGCGCAGTGAATACCCCTTTTACTGCCTGAACCTGGAAATTCCTCCCGAACAAATTGATGTCAATGTGCATCCTACCAAAATGGAGGTAAAATTTCGCGAGCAGGATCGCGTTTATCAGTTTTTGAAACAGACTACCGAAGAGAGCCTGAAATCAATTGCGAATGTCATTCCCGATCTGACTTCTTTTACGCCAAAACATTATTATTCGCAGCCGCCCCTGCCGAAAGGAACCCAAATCCAGATTTCGACCCCGCCGCGGACGACGCCGGACATGGTTACATTTAATCTGAATCCGCAACCGCAACAAATTCCGGAATCGCCGAAAGCCGGACTTACGGAAAAACCATTTGCAGCCGGTGATCGGGTAAAATGGCAGGAACGCGCCCGGCGCTTTGCCGAGCAGGGCCGGACGGATGAAATCGATGATTTTCGTCCGAGCGTGGCTGTTTACCAGGTGCATAATAAATATATTATCAGCCAGGTGAAATCCGGCCTAGTGATAATTGACCAGCATGTAGCCCATGAACGCATCCTCTTCGAGGAAGCCGTGGAGTCTATGCACGGCGAGAACTGGAAAGCTCAGCAACTCCTGTTTCCGGTAGTGCTTGAACTGACCGTGACAGATTTCTCAAACTTGCTGGAAGTTCTGCCTTTTCTGGAGAAACTCGGTTTTCGCATCAAGGAATTCGGTAAACAAAGCGTGGCCATCGAAGCCGTTCCGGCCGGTCTGCGCTGGGGTAATGAAAATGTCATTATTCGTGAAATCCTCGATCATTATCAGGATTTTGGCACCAAGGATACCAGTATTCAGGATAAAGTCGCGGCAGCCTATGCCTGCAAAGCCGCCATCAAGTCCGGCGATCCGCTGACAACCGAGGAAATGCAGAACCTGATCGATCGCCTGTTCGCTACCCGCAATCCCTATTTTTGTCCGCACGGTCGGCCGATCATCGTCAATCTGTCGCTGAAAGAGCTCGACAAGCGTTTCGAACGCACTTGATTTTTCACTATGATCGCAAAAACGGACAAACCGGTCATTTTTATTCTCGGACCGACGGCAGTCGGCAAGACCGCCACTGCCATTGAATTAGCATGCAGAATTGACGGTGAAATCATATCGATCGATTCGCGCCAGATCTATCGCGGATTGGACGTCGGCACGGCCAAACCGACGCTTCGCCAACAAGCCGCTGTCGCACATCATCTGATTGATGTTTTTAACCTAAACGTAAATATTAGTGCCGGGGCTTACCGCGAACTTGCTCTCAAAACTGTCGCGGAAATTAAAGCTCGCCAAAAAATTCCCATTTTCGTCGGCGGTTCCGGATTGTATGTCAACGCTGTGTTGAAAGGGATATTTGAAGAGAGTCGAACCGACGTCGGGGTCAGGCGGCAAATCCGGCTGGAACTTCAGGAAAAGGGAATTGCCGACCTCTATAATCAATTAGTGGATGTCGATCCGGACACGGCTCTGAAAATTCATATGAATGATATTAAACGGGTGACGCGCGCCCTGGAAATTTTCCGCATTACCGGTGAAGCGCCCAGCCGCCATTTCCAGAAGCAGGATCACCGGCCGCCGTTTGCCTACCGGATTTTTATTCTGAATGCCGATCGAGAAGATTTGTATCGCCGCATTAACCAGCGGGTCGAGCAGATGCTGACCGATGGATTGGTGGCAGAAGTTCAGAAATTGATCGCGGCTGGTTACCGTGCTGAACTGGAATCTCTGCGAACGCTTGGCTATCAGGAAGTGCTGATCTATCTCGATAAAAAGTGTACTTATGAAGAAATGCGGGAAAATATCAAGCAGAATACGCGCCGCTATGCTAAGCGCCAGTTGACCTGGTTTCGCAATCAGTACCCGGAAGCGGTCTGGATCGACGTTACCAATATCCTCAGCGAGACTGAAATTGCCGACGTTATTCGGGAAAGTTTAACCCGGCCAGCCATTCTTCAGCAGCCCTGATATCCGCCACAAAATGTATTTGGTTGCCGCGGTTACATTCTCCGATCAGCTCCCGAAAGCGCTGACTGACATTCGTAAAATCACCGACGAATGCGGCGGTGACATGGTAATTGGAAAATTTCTGAAAAACCGTTCCGGCCAGACCGCTCTTCAAATCGTAAAATTCCGGCGCGAAATTATCAGCCTGCAAGACGATCAGATTGGAATTATTTTCACCGCACACCGCGATTAAGTCCAGAATATCCTGTTCTTTTTGGATACACAGACCAGGCGCACAGACATTAATAATTTTATCGTCGATATTGAGCGTGGAGATTTTCAAAGTCATAAAATTTTTATTTAAGAATTTCCATCTTGCGGGTTTTAGATAATTCCGGTGTCGTCAATTGATAGAGGTAAAATCCGCTGGCCAAACGGCTGACGTCCAGGACGACCCGATGTAAACCAGCGGTCAGGTAACCGTCTATCGGTTCGGAGACGAGCCGGCCGTTTAAATCATAAATGGACAGACGGGCTTTCTGTTGGTTCGGCAGATTGAACGGAATTATTGTGCTGGCATTACAGGGGTTGGGATAATTTTGGGCAAGGTCGAATATTTCCGGAAGCTCGGCATTTACCGTAGTGATTTCATCGGCGGAAGCGAAAAAATCAAGAATCATGGCCATCATTTTGGTGCGGACCGAATCGGGATAAATCGTCTCGAATGGCACTCCCAGGTTGACCATTTTTCCCGGAATCGTGCCGCCGGGGAAAAGTCCGGAGTAAGAGACGGCGGCAAAATTACTCGTCAGACCGCTATATTGAAGACAATTAACGCCGCCATTGACGCCGGTAATAACATCCGGCCATTTGACGATATAGGTTCCGTAATTGCCATTATCGAAATTAAAATTGCCTAATCCGTCAAACAATTGACCCGGAACCGGTTCAAGACTAAAATATGTGCCGGCGGTAGAACCGGGATTGTCATACACATAACTGGCTTTTAAATATTCTTTATAGAACGATTTATCGTCAGTACCGCCTTTGTAATCCAAATCCCAGGCGATTTCGGCGCCGGAAACGAAGAGTTTACCTCCGTTCTGTAAGTATGTTTTAACGAGCGATTGTTCAGCGGGGCTGAAAGTTGTATCTGCGGTACTTTCTTCGCCCAGAATGACATCTACAATCGCATAATCCGACAGGTCAAACAGACCGTCTGTCAGGGCATCGTTGGTTGCTGAGGCAAAAATTTTTCCATTTTGCCGGAAAGCCTGGCCGTGCTGGCGAATGAAATTTTTAGTGTTGCCGGCCGTAGCCCGGTCGAATCCATTGACGATCAGAACATTGGTTGATGCTGATGAGGGCGTGGCCGCCAGCACTTCCGAAAAAACGGAAGGGATATAATCTTCGAAAGCCCGGATTCGAATGTAACAGATCGTATCGGCCGGCAAACCGGAAATCACCGTCTCGGCTTCGCTCAGTAAGACCGAATCCGCAAAATTCAGCCCGTCACCGCTCGGATAAGCATAATAAACAGTGTTGTCGCTAGGTTTTAATTTGACACAGATGCTCTGATTATCAACCGGAAATACGCCGAATGATTTCGGAGTCGGGGCCGTCAGCACCAGGGCGCCGTAGCGCGGAATGTTGATCTGGCCTTCGTCGCTGAGCAGGCTGTTAAGCGTCACACTGCGCAGGACTTCCTGAACAGTGCCCGGCTGACCGTCTACGATGATGGCGTTCTGAATCAGACGAATGCCATGACTGTAATCGGCGTAAGTTTGTTCGTGACCGTTATAGACCGGCTGAATCGGTGTTCCGCTGAGATAATGCCAGCCGTAGATCACAACCGGATGGGGCACAGTGGCTTTCAGATTGTAATAAATTTTATTGGAAATAATGACGTCTTTTTTGGTTCCGCCGACCAATTCACCAAGTGGATGAGTATCAAGTAACGGCTGACGCAATGACCAGACCGAATCGTTATGCTGAGCGAAGACCGGGACGGTGATCATGGCCGCCGAAGGAGCGATCGGCTGCGGAGGCAGTTTCACGGTAGCCGCCTGATAGATCGCATCCACCATTTTCTTGGTTGGTAGTGTGCAATTTAAACTGTCGGCCAATTTTTGTCCGAGGAGCGGGGTCATCGGGGTCAGAAAATAATCTTCATCGGAACCGACAGCCAGGTAATCTGGCGTTACGTAAAAAGTTACCGTATGATTTGTGCCGCCGATAATGGCATTGACGGTCACCGGGACCAGCTGCCGCAGAAAATCGGGTACATTACCAGCCATGATTTGCAAGAAAATCTGGGTCTCGCGCGTATCGCGATCCAGGCTGCTAATCTGCTGAATGAAGGCCTGACCGCCGGGCGCGTTGGTCGGTCGGACTGGTATATTCAGAGTTTGAGTAAAACTGCCGGAGACTAAGCAGATTAATCCCACGACGCTTTTTAAGATATTATTCATTTCCATAAAACCTCGACTTGTTGATACAGACATTCGACTTCGAGCGGCGTAAGACCGAGCACTTCGCCGTCAGGCGTCAGAATTTTAGGGACGTCGGTGATGATTTTAATTTGCCGGGCCTGATAGGTTTCGACCTCCTCCATGTGAACATGTTCGCCGGTAAAGATTTTGGGAAAAGATTTCAGCAATTTAATCCGGGAGAGTTTTTTTAAGATGGTGACATCTAATTTCCCGTCGTCGATTTCAGCATTCGGCGCCATCAGGAAATTAGCCGTGTAGCGGGTGTTGGAAATTTCGATAAAAATGCAATCGCGTTCGACAGGCTGCCCGTCAATCTCAATCTGAGCCATGAAACTATTCAAAAAAACCGTCTGATGAAAAACGCCGATAGTGTAGGATAAATTACCAATGGCTTTGATCTTATGGGCGGTGGCGGTCACATCCGAGACGAAACCTAATCCAAGAATGTTCAGAAAATAATATGTTTGACCGTGCGTGATAAATTTGCCGACATCCACTTTGCGCGGTTTATTCAGGCTGATGATATCGATGGCTTCCTTCCAGCGAGTCGAATCGAGATCGAGATCGCGTGCAAAGGCGTTGCCTGTTCCGATGGGGAGTACGCCGAGGGGAATGCGCCGGGTGGACGGATTCTGGAAATAGCCGTTGATGACCTCGAAAAGCGTTCCGTCGCCGCCGGCCGCTACGATGACGTCGTACTTCTCAAAATCGGCCTCTCTGGTAAGCGCAATGCCATGTTCGTGGTAATCGGTTGTCATCAATTCAAAATCGATCTTTTTCTGTTCGAAATACGATTCGACTTCCGGCAGGATTTTCTGAGCATGTCCATGCCCGGCAAACGGATTATAGATTAGCAGGATTTTCATAAAATTTACCTCAAATATATTTACGTAAGGTTACGATGGCGGAACTAAATCACCAGATTAATCGACTCCGGTAAAATCGTAAAACGGGCGGGCGGAAAGCCGATAATTTCACCGTCGGCCTCGATGGGAACATGCTGACCGATGATGTCAACGCTGAGCGAGCTGACCTGGCAATATTCAGCCTGGGGAGTTTTTAAGATCGTGCCTGTATATAGTTTTGGAATCATCTGAAAGGTGTGCAACGAATCCATCGCCCGGATCGTCGCGACATGCAGAAGATGGTCGTTAAAAGCGGTCGGAACGCCGTAGTTCATTCCGCCGCCAAAATAGGCGCATTTGAAAATTGTGATGTTTTTGAGCGCTTTCTGGACGAACGGTTGATTGTTATACGACAGGCGCACATCCATATTATCGAATTGCTGGATGGTCTTCACCCCGGCGCTGATGGCGGCCAGGTCGATATTAATGCGCTTTAAAAGGTTCATCGCCGGTCGCTTCTGATTGAATTTTTCGATGGAGCGGCTGATGATGCCGATGCTGGAATTGGCCAGAAAATAGCGGACGACTTTTTCGGCGCGGGCGTTCAGACATTCGACTTTACAGACATCCACTTTGTAAGATTTGGCTTGGCTGCCAATCCGCTGCAAAGCGGTTTGCTGACTCGTAAATAGTTTGGCAACGTCACAACTGCTGCCGCCGGTCAGATAAACCAGTTTAGTGTCAGGATTGATGGGTTTATCTTTTTCAATCAGGCCGTTGAGAGCTTCATTGAGGGTGCCGTCACCGCCGAAAATTATTACGCGCTCGTCACCGCGCCGAATTCGCTCCCGGGCCAGTTCGGTCGCATGTCCGTGATATTCGGTGATGTGGAAGTCAAGACTGAATCCCGCGCGAGTGGCCTCCTCCAGAAAATCCAGCCAGCGCCGCCGGGCTTTGCCGCCGCAGGCCTGAAGATTGCAAATGACCGATGTCTTTTTCGATGTTTTCAATGTAATGACAAATCCTCCCAAATTTTACTTTGACGGAGGGCAGTAATGATTTCCGGGGATTCGCGGTCTTTGTATTTAAAAGCGATGTAACAGTTCAGATTGACTTTCAGACGCGGCAAGCCGGACAGTAATTTGCTGATTTGGGATCGTTTTTGGGAACCGACCCGGAAAAGCGGATACTGCGCGCGTTTGATATTGATTATATAGCGAATGACATTCCGCGCCGCGGGCGCAAAACCATCGGCGTAAACAATATGCCGCAGGTTTAATTCCCGCAGAGGTTCACCTTCGACCGGTAGAATTTTAAATGGTTTAAGTAAAGTGGTTACGGTTTTTAATTTGCCGCCGTAATGTTCGACGATGGTTTGTTTGAAATTACGCTGGTCCCACCAGCTGACGGCGGCCACGAGGCGGTCGTTTTGTTCGGCGACGATGATATTTTCGTAACTGAAATCCGGCTGATTGTTTAAAAGTGTATTCAAATATTCGGGACTCCAATCCGTTGTCAAACCGTAATCTTTGAAAAATTCCCGAAACAGAATGGCAACGTTTTCCAGATCGTCCGGGCGCATCGCACGGATGTGGTAATGATCGCTGACCTTAGGCCGGAAAATCGGCCGGATGTAGGCTATTTCGAATTGGGTAAGTTGATGAAAGGGCGGCATACCAATCCGTCCGGCCAGAATAGGCGCCATGGCCGCATTGCTTTCCATTGTAATGACAATGGCCAGTTCGATTGGAGTCGCCCGTAAATGTTCGGCCACGGCATTCATCAGGCGGAAACTGGTCAGCCCTTTGCGCGCCTCTGCCGCGACCTTAATGCCGCCGATGTAACCGATTTTTACCGGCCGCCCGAGCAGCCGTACGTACCGCAAACAACAACCGATGGCGCCGCTGATAATGCCATCCTGTTCGGCTACGAAAACCCGCGCTTCATCTCCCTGAAGATTAGCTAGGCGGAAATAATCCGGCGAGCGATCTACATTGACCATCAGGCGACTCTCCATAGGCGTCGTTCGCGCCAGTTCGAGCAGCTTGTGATTGTCGCTTTCAGTAGCCAGCCTCACTTTCATTCAGAATAGAATTAACAAAAGTTTTTCTTGATAGTAAAGCAGAAAATAAAATTTAGCGTTTTTACCAGTCCGGCGTGATTTTGGATTCCGCCCGGAAATGATTAAAATTAGACGACAAAATGAATGTGATTTTCAATTTGAAGTTTGCATTTTGAAATTTGAAATGAATAATAATCCTTTTCCGATCGAAGACCGCTACTATCGCTACAGCCGCTATCTGCATGAGCGTTTTCAGACGCGCGTTTATCGCATTTCAGTTGATGCCGGTTTTACCTGCCCGACGCGCGACGGAACGAAGGGCTTCGGCGGCTGTCTGTATTGTAATAACGACAGTTTCGCGCCGCAAAGGGCGCAGAGTTTGCCGACGATCAGCGCGCAGATCCAAAAAGGTCTGGACTTCGCGCGTCGTTTTCACAACGCCCGGAGATTTTTGGCCTACTTCCAACCTTTCACCAACACCTATGCGCCGGTCGCGAAACTGGAAAAGCTTTACCGCGAAGCGCTGGCGTTTCCGGAAATTGTCGGAATTTGCATCGGCACCCGCCCGGATTGCGTTTCGGAGGAAATTTTTGCATTGCTCTCGCAGTTGAATCGCGAGAAGTATATTTCCATCGAGTTTGGCATCGAGTCGGTTTACGATAAGACCCTGGAATGGGCGCGGCGCGGACACGATTTCGCTCAAACTCAGAAGGCAATTACGGCGGCGAAAGTCCACGGTCTGCACGTCGCCGGGCATCTGATCCTCGGTTTTCCAACCGAGACACGCGCTGAAATTCTGGCTACGCCCGCAATGCTGAATGATCTTGGAATCGACGCTTTGAAAATTCATAATCTCCATATTGTCAGGAATTCGCCGCTGGCTGAATATTATACGCAAAATCCTTTTCCGCTCTTTACTGAACAGGAGTGGATTATCCTGATGTCCGATTTTCTGGAGCGCCTGCGTCCGGAGATCGTCATTGAGCGTCTGTGCGGCGAAGCCAAATCCGGCACGCTGATCGCGCCGGTCTGGAATTTGTCGAAGGGCGAGGTCATCAATGGCATCCGGGACGAGCTGGCGCGGCGCGGCGCCTGGCAAGGCCGTTTATTCAAGCCGGATATACCTGCAAAAAGCGCTTGATTGGTTACTTTGAAAGAAGCAAATTACGAGTTAGTTATGGAATCATTGTTCGATAAAAAAGATAGTATATTTTCGTTAAAAGACGCTAGTCGTTGGGCAAGTAATTATCTCAAGAAAAACGTGACAGAGTCAAATATTTCTTATTTAGTGAATTATGGAAGAATAAATAAAGCTAAAAATAATGGTTCAATATATGTTGATATTCACGAACTTAAAAATTACTATGATTCTTTTTGGGGTAAACGTGAGATTCATTGGAAAAATCAACTAGGCGAAGATTTAAATTGGCATCTGAGTTTTGACTTTCTGAAAGAAGCCGATACAACCAAGCACGTGCACCGACTTCATCCGTATAAGGGCAAATTCATTCCACAGTTGGTGGAATACTTTTTGGATAATCATACTGATGAATTCAAGAAGGAAGTATTTTTCAACAAAGGCGATATAGTTCTTGACCCTTTTTGCGGAAGCGGAACAACTTTAGTCCAATCAAGTGAATTAGGAATGCATGCAGTCGGAGTTGATATTTCTGCTTTCAACGCCCTGATTAGTAATGTAAAAATCGGCAAGTATGATTTGCTTACTCTCCAGGAAGAGGTAACAAAAATCACGCGTATGCTTCGCGTATTTAATTCAAAAAGAAATATTCTTCAGTTCGATGCCGAACTGACCGAAAAATTGTCTTCATTCGACAATGAGTTTTTTCCATCTCCTGAATATAAACAAAAGGTTCGACAGAACCTGATTGATGAAGATTCATATGGTCAGAAAAAGTCAAATGAATTTTTGAAAACTTATTGGAAGTTAATTCAAAAATACGGCATTACCTTAAAACAATCGTCCGATACAAACTTCCTCGGAAAATGGTATCTACAACCGATTCGGGATGAAATTGATTTTGTTTTCGAGCAGATAAAGTCAATACAGAATATCGAAATAAAAAAAGCAATTAGCGTCATTTTCAGCAGGACAATCCGTTCTTGTCGCGCTACGACTCATGCAGATTTGGCCACGTTAATTGAACCAGTAACTACGACATACTACTGTACCAAGCATGGGAAAATCTGTAAACCGCTTTTTACTATTCTTAATTGGTGGGAGAGATACGGCAAAGACACTATTGTGAGATTATCTGTTTTTAATAAGTTGAGAACCGAAACCTTTCAGCATTGTCTCGTTGGAGATTCCAGAATAATTGACATTGTTGGAAAACTTGAAAATAAATATCCTGATTTGGCTGGTCTTGTAAGGAATAAAAAAATCGATGGCATTTTTTCTAGTCCGCCGTATGTCGGTCTTATAGATTATCACGAACAACATGCTTATGCGTACGATTTGTTCGGATTCGAAAGAAACGATGAGGCTGAGATTGGCCCTCTTTACAAAGGAAATGGAAAAGAAGCAAGAGAATCTTACGTTCAGGGTATTTCCGATGCATTAATCAACTGTAAAAAATTCCTGAAACCAGATTATAATGTTTTCCTCGTCGCAAATGATAAGTATGGTCTTTATCCTATAATTGCAGAAAAAGCGGGAATGGAGATTGTAAATCGCTTTCGACGTCCGGTATTGAACCGTTCGGAAAAAGACAAGGGAGCATATTCCGAAATCATTTTTCATATGAAGGAAAAAACATGAATCAATTTTTTGAAAAACTAGAGATTTCTGTTGATCACTTAAAGGCATTAAACGATTTTTTTATAGACGTAAAAAACTACAAAATACCAGGTGAACAGGAGGATTTAAATCTTTATCAAACAAATTTAAATGAATTAATAAGTGACTTTTCTGGAATCGATGTGTTTGGGCAATTATACAATCAAAAAGATAGACAGATGATTTTAGCAGACCTTTTTGAATATATATTACTTGGGCGAGGATTTTATGCAATTGGAACAAAAAAGAAAAATATCTCTAACAAACAACAATTTGTAAAGGGTATTTTACATTTTACAAATTTATTAATGTGTTATGAATCTATTACGGTAAATACAGATAGACGTAATTTGCTGCTTGACTATTTAACAGGAAAAATTAGCTCTATAAAAAATGAGTCTGGATATACCGAACTAAGAAATTATATAGGTTCTGTCGGTATGCCTGAGTCTAAGGCAAGTAAAACAATAAATTCATACTTTGATAAATTATTACCAAAAACCGCGGGAGGTTTATGGCATGAATTAATAGTTTACATTTTTATTATCCGCTACAATCTTGGTTTTATATTACCACTGTTACTTCATCAGAAAATTTATAGTAAAGATGATCACTTAGTGCCACCGGATTTTTTACTACTGACAAAAGATAAAAGAATATATGGTATTGAAGTTGGTATAAAAAAAGAAATTCAGTCGGGTTCATTCTCATAAAAAACCGCAATTCCAACAGCAACTATTGATACAATTAATTCTCGTAATTCTGATAGGTGCCCGATATGTAAAAAATGGATAAATTTTTGTCCGTACGTTATTGAAAAGTTTGCAGATTTCAGTTCAAATTTGGAAAAAGTGGAAGTAAAATGCCTAGAACAATGTGATAAATATACAAAAGATGAGATTGTTCAAGGTGTATGTAAATATGCTAAATACTCGAGATCTAGAACTACAAGAAAATATACTCATCATAAATATTCTGATAATAAACATTATCATTATCACTGTGTTTTATCCAAAGTAAGCCTTCGAATGAGGAATAGTATTATTAGAGCAAAAGATACTACCGCTATAAAAACACATTTTCCATATTATTCAGGACTAGAGGAGCTTTTATAACATGGCATTATCAACAGAGAAGAAAAATACTATTGAAAATGTGCTTAGGAATAGTTTAAGGAGAAAATTTCAGAATTATAATCCAGAACCAGCTTCGATGCCATTTCATACGAGATTACTTGGTAAAGATAGGTTGGCGTTATATTCTTTTATACATTCATTAAATACCAATTTTGGAACGAGTATATTTGAGCCTGTCGCATTAGCACTTGCATCGACAAGTTTTGCTAGTGCCAATTCACAACAGACAGCTGGGATACAGATTTCATCTGAAGCCCATAAAGTAATTCAGAATATTATGGATGGTTTGGCAACAGCAGACTTAACTCCGAATAAACCATCTGAAATAGATGCTATCAGAAAAGTGTGCAGGCAAGGAGAAATGAGAACAGTTAAACCTACACAAGTAGATATAAAACTTGTAAATGATGGTGGAGAAATATTTTTATTCGATATTAAAACTGCAAAACCTAACGCTGGCGGTTTTAAAGAGTTTAAGAGAACACTTCTAGAATGGGTTGCCGCAACTTTGGCCTCGAATCCGGATGCTATTGTCCACTCAATCATTGCTATTCCTTACAATCCATATGAACCTCAACCATATAATAGATGGACAATGAGGGGAATGCTTGATTTAAACGAAGAACTAAAAGTAGCAAATGAATTTTGGGATTTCTTAGGTGGCGAAGGATCATATAATCAATTGCTAGATTGTTTTGAACGTGTCGGCATTGAATTACGTCCAGAGATAGATCAATATTTTAATAGATATATTCAGGAGAGATAAATACGTAGTGATAAAATTATTTACTCAATTAATATTGCAGACGTTCAGAATGTTGCTGAACAGGAACTGGACAGGAAACTTAGTCAGGATGAACTTAAAATAGTTGTTGATGAAGCTCTATCTAACGATTATTTTGGGTGGTATGATGGAATTGTAGAAATGTTGAAGCATTTAAATATTATCCCTTCAGATGAACAGGAGGATTAGGCGGGAAAATATACACTGTATGTCTGATTCTAATTATAAATCTATCATCTTTTCCCGCCTCTCCGCCGCTTATCCAGCCGCGCACTGCGCTCTGAAACATGCCAATCCGCGCGAACTTCTGATAGCGACAATTCTTTCCGCGCAATGCACCGATAAGCGCGTCAATATGGTCACACCGGGATTGTTCCGGAAATATCCGAGCGCGCAGGCTTTTGCGGACGCCGACCCCGATGAACTGAAAAACGATATTCGTTCGACCGGCTTTTTCAACAACAAGGCTAAAGCCATCAAAGCCGCGATGCATTCAGTGGTGGAAAAGTTCGGCGGCAAAGTGCCCGGAACCATGGACGAACTCCTGCAACTCGAAGGCGTCGGACGCAAGACCGCCAATGTCGTTCTCGGCGATGCCTTTGGCGTGCCGGGCGTCGTCGTAGATACGCATGTCAAGCGACTGGCTAATCTGCTCGGTCTGACGAAAAACGCCGACCCGGAGAAAATCGAACAGGATTTGATGCGCCAATTTCCCAAAGAGCAATGGACGATGCTCGGGCATCTGCTGATCGAGCATGGTCGGCAGGTTTGCATCGCCCGTCGCCCGCAATGCGGGAAATGCGTCCTGAATGATATTTGTCCGTCAGCGAAAAAGAGTAACCAGTGACGAGTGACGGGTGATATGTGACGAGTAAAAAACGTGAACCGAGAAGAATCAAATGACATTCTTTACACAATTGAATGACTACTGAACGACAATAGCGTGACTATCGAATGACCTTAAACTCGAAACTCGCAAACACGTAACTGAAGTTGAGGTAAAATGCAAACTGAAGAAATAATCCGCGATCTTCTAATAAATATCGGTGAAAATCCCGACCGCCCTGAACTGCTGAAAACCCCGGCGCGCGTCGCCAAATTCTGGCAACATGTTTCGCAGGGATACAAGGTCGATGTGCCGGCCATGCTGAAAGAATCGGTTATTTATGAAAATTATAACCAGATGATTGTTGTCAAAGACATCGATTTCTTCAGCCTGTGCGAACATCATCTCGTGCCGTTTTTCGGCAAGGCGCACGTCGCGTACATCCCGGACGGCAAGATTATCGGCTTCAGCAAGATTCCGCGCGTCATCACGGCTTTTGCCCAGCGGTTGCAGATTCAGGAGCGCCTGACTCAGCAGATTGCTGATGCGTTGAACGATGCCCTTGAACCTAAAGGCATCGGCGTTATCATCGAAGCCCGCCATCTTTGTATGCAGATGCGCGGCGTTGAAAAACAGAATTCGAACATTACGACCAGCGTCATGCTTGGTGAAATGCACGATGAACCGCAGGCCCGAGATGAGTTCTTAAAGCTGATTGCCCGACAATAAATAGTGACGGGTGAATTCGTAAGACGTAAGGCGTAACCCGTGATGAGGAATACATGTCATTCATAGTCATTCAATGGTCATTAGCCGCTGGCGCGGCGTCATTGTCCGGCGGGTGCCGGAGTCATTCATTGTAAAAGCGTAAGACGTGATGAACTGGAAACTGCTCCGAGGGAGCCCCTCCGGGGTAAACTACCAAACTGCAACCTGTGAACTCTTAACCCGCCCGCCTGAATGACTGCGTCAGCAGTCGGGCAGGCAACTCGTAACTCGTAACTAGCAACAAATATGCCCTACATCGGTTGTCATGTCTCGGTAGAAAACGGTCTGGAAAAAGCCCCGGCGCGCGGTCACGAGCTCGGTTGCGATGCCATCCAGATTTTCACGTCTAACCAGATGCAATGGAAAGGGACTCCAGTTGCGCCGGAGACGGCCGAGAAGTTTGCCATTAAGCAGCATCAAAATCAAATCGATATCGTGGTTGCACATGATTCCTACCTGGTAAATCTGGCAAGCCCGGAACCGGCTAAACTAGCTATGTCACGCACAGCATTTATCGAAGAAATACAGCGCTCGCAGATATTGCAGATTCCGTACATCGTTTTGCATCCCGGGGCGCACATGGGCGCGGGCGTTGATTTCGCTGTGCACAAAATCGCCGAGAGTCTCGACTATGCCATCGAACAGACGCCGGATTGCCGTTCGATGCTTCTTTTGGAAACGACTGCCGGACAAGGCACGAATGTCGGCAATGCGTTCGAGGAACTGCGCCAGATCATTGACTATTCGGCCTATCCGGAACGGTTGGGCATTTGTTTCGATACTTGTCATGCTTTCGCGGCCGGATACGATTTAATTACCGTTGAGAAATATCGGGAGACATTCGCGCGCTTTAATGACATTCTCGGGCTCGAACGGCTCAAGTGCTTTCATCTGAACGACAGCAAAAAGCCGCTCGGCTCGCGCGTTGATCGCCATGCTAATCTCGGAGAGGGATTTCTGGGCTGGGAGGTTTTTAAGCGGATTGTCAGGGACGAACGCTTTGCCAATTTACCGATGATATTGGAAACTCCCGGCGGCGATGATAATTTTGCAAAAGAAAATGCCGCGCTGAAAAGTGCGCTGATAAATAATGAGGTATAAAGTGGATTATGATCTGATTGTCATCGGCTCCGGGCCCGGCGGATATGTAGCCGCTATCCGTGCCGCGCAACTGGGAATGCAGGTCGCCGTAGTGGAAAAAGCCGAACTCGGGGGTATTTGCCTGAACTGGGGTTGTATTCCGACTAAAGCCTTGATAAAAAATGCCGAAGTCTGGCAAAATTTGCGCTCACTTGGCGATTTTGGAATTTCAGTTACGCAACCGGAACTGGATTTCGGAAAAGTCATCCGGCGCAGTCGTGAAGTAGCCGGGCGTCTTTCAAAAGGCATTGAGTTTCTCTTCCGGAAGAATAAAATTGTGGTCGTCAAAGGTGGCGGAAAATTCATTAATGCCAACACGGTTGAAGTCATGAATCCGGACGATAATTCAACCACTCAAATCAGTGCGAAAAATGTCATCATTGCTACCGGAGCCCGCACCCGCTCGATACCCGGAGTGGTGATCGACGGAAAGCGAATTATCGGCAGCCGGGAGGCTATGATAATGCCGCGGATTCCGAAATCGGTTATTGTTATTGGCGCGGGTGCCATCGGAATCGAATTCGCTTATATTTTCAGTAGTTTTGGAGCCCAGGTTAGCATAGTGGAAATGCTCCCGCAGATTCTGCCGGTTGAAGATGAAGAAATCGCCAAAGAACTGACCCGGGCATTCCGTAAGAAACAAATTGGCATTCACACCGGCGCGAAAGTCGAAAGCGTTCAGGTCAATGACGATTCCGTCGCAGTCGTTATCGATGTAAATGGCGAGAAAAAAACTCTCATCGCCGAATATGCTTTGATGGCAATTGGCGTTCAGCCGAATTCCGAAAATCTCGGACTGGAAGAACTCGGAGCGGAGCTGCAGAAAGGCTGGATTAAAGTGGACGACCATTTCAGGACAAATGTTCCGGGCGTTTATGCGATTGGCGATGTGATCGGCAATCCCTGTCTGGCGCATGTGGCTATGGCGGAAGGCATTCACGCGGTCGAATTTATTGCCGGTCAAAATCCCGCACCGGTTAATTACACCGCGGTTCCCGGTTGCACTTATTGTCAGCCGCAGGTCGCCAGCGTCGGTTTGACCGAAAAGAAGGCGCTGGAACAGGGACGTGAAATCAAGACCGGGCGGTTCATGTTCCGCGCCAATGGCAAGGCGATTGCCTCCGGCGAAATTGATGGTTTTGTGAAAATAGTTTTCGACGCTCAATCGCAGGAAATGATCGGAGCGCATATCGTCGGCGCGGAAGCTACCGAACTCTTACCGGAGTTAGTTCTGGCAGTCACTCGTAAAATGAAATTTGAAGATTTTACACATTCCATCCACGCGCATCCGACGTTTTCCGAGGCAATTATAGAGGCTGTGCATGACGCTTTCGGCGAATCGGTTCATCAATAATATGAATAATCAAACCTCCGTTCTCTCTGCGGACTCCGCGGCGAAAATATTAAACGTTCTTGATCTCGGATTGTGTCCTTACGGCAAAGCCTGGGAAATTCAGAAACAATTGCATTCCGAGCGGTTGACGGGGAAAATACCCGATACACTAATTCTCGTTGAACATCCGCATGTCTACACGCTCGGGAAAAACGCCGATGCGCGTCATTTAATTGCTTCGCAGGAATTTTTGAAAAGTCGCGGAATAGAAGTATTTCAGGTCGACCGCGGGGGCGACATCACTTATCACGGACCGGGACAATTGGTCGGCTATCCGATTTTCGATTTGAGAGAATATGAAAAAAGCATTGCCTGGTATGTCCATACGGTCGAGGAAGTTTTGATCCGGATGCTGGCGAAATTTGCCATCAAAGCTGAACGCGTCGCCGGGTTGACCGGCATTTGGATCGGTGATCGTAAAATTGCCGCTATTGGTATGCGGGTCTCACGCTGGGTGACGATGCACGGTTTTGCGTTGAACGTTACGACCGATTTATCGTTATATAATGGAATCGTGCCCTGCGGTCTGGCGACTAAAGGCGTGACGCGCATGATCGACCATAATCCCGCCGTCATAATGGAGGCGGTTAAAGCCGCTGTTATCCGACAATTCGTTACCCAATTTGGCTTTCAGGAACCACGAATGAACGCGAATCCGATTAATCGGGACACGAATGAACACTAAATTTTATTATGACTGAAATCATTGAAAAAGAATTAGTTTATCGAGTTGTTGGTTGTGCTAAAAAGTACATAATGAATTCGGACTTATTATTAATTTCAAACATCCTAAACTGGAATGGGAGCGACTTGTTCTTTAAACGAAAATATATTTTAGTGTTTATTTGTGTCTTATTCGTGTTAATTCGTGGTTAAAAAATGAAACCGGACTGGCTGAAAATAAAGATAAATTTCAATGACGATTACCGTGAACTGCGTCAGATCGTTCACGACAATCATCTGTATACCGTCTGTGAGTCGGCGCATTGTCCGAATCAGGGCGATTGCTGGCGGCGACGCACAGCCACCCTGATGATCCTGGGCAACACCTGCACGCGCAACTGCCGTTTTTGCGCCATTGCGCACGGAAAACCTCAGCCGGTCGATTTTGAAGAAACGGAAAGAGTTGGACGGGCGGTTAATCTGATGGGTTTGAAGTATGCGGTCATCACTTCAGTGACGCGTGATGATCTCCCGGATGGCGGCGCCGCCATCTGGGCAGAGACGATCCGCGAGATCCGCCGTCAGAACCCCAATACTAAAATTGAAGTTCTCATACCGGATTTCCGCGGAAATATTGACGCTCTCGCGACTGTGCTGGAGGCGAAACCCGATATTCTCGGTCATAATCTCGAAACCGTTCGTGCGCTCTATATGGTTGCCCGTCCGCAAGCCGATTATGAGCGCTCGCTAAGGGTCATAGCCGAATCAAAACGACGCGGAGCGTTTACCAAGACTGGCATCATGGTTGGTTTGGGCGAAACGACCGATCAAGTCCGAGAAATGATGAAAGATGCTTTCTCCGCCGGTGGCGACATCTTTACCATCGGGCAATATTTGCAACCGACCAAAGCTCATCTGCCGGTAATTCGCTACCTAACGCCGGCGGAATTTAAGTCCTATGAAGAATTCGGACTTGCACTCGGCTTTCGGGCGGTTTTTTCAGGGCCTTTGGTGCGCAGTTCTTTTCACGCGGAAGAAATCGCCCAATCGATTAGCTAGAACCGAAGCCTTGTAGAGGAAAATAATCAGGAACCAATCGGCACGCATAAGTGTTTGTGATTGAAACGGTGGCTTGCTAAATTGCCGGGAGTTAAGAAAGAAAAATAATGACATTTTTAAAATACCTGTTTCCCGACGATGATCCATTGTCAGCGATTTTACAAAAAGTATCAACGGTGGCAAAAAATGACCATCGCCGGGTATTTTTGGTCGGCGGAGTCGTCCGGGATCGGTTGCTGGGAGTCGAAACCAAGGATATTGATATAACGGTAATCGGGAACGGCATCGATTTTGCGAAAAAACTTGCCAAAGCGCTGAAAGTCAAAAACGTGGTCGAATATCCGCGCTTCGGCACCGCCATGGTGCCGTATAGTGATACAATAATTGAAGTCGCAACCGCCCGAGCCGAAGAGTACGAAGAAGATTCCCGCAAACCTCAAATTGTCGGGAGCGATTTGCGCGATGATCTAGCCCGCCGGGATTTTACGATCAACGCCCTGGCACTCTCGCTGAATAGCGATAATTATCTGGAATTGACCGACTATTACGAGGGACTGAAAGACCTCAACGCTGGTATAATTCGCACGCCGCTCGATCCGATCACGACTTTTTCCGAGGATCCACTGAGAATGCTGAGGGCTGTTCGCTTCGCCACTCAGTTGAATTTTAAAATCGAGCCGAATACCTTCAAATCCATCGAGCGGGTCAAGGAACGCATCGCAATTATTTCCCAGGAACGCATCACCGACGAATTAACGAAAATTCTAAAGGCGCCGGAAAAACCGTCGCGTGGATTGGAATTGTTGAAAGAATCCGCTTTGCTGGAACTGATCCTGCCGGAAATCGCGGCGCTCGACGGCGTTGATCAGCGCAACGGTCATCACCATAAAGACGTTTTCAAGCACACTTTGCAGGTCTTGGACAATGTCGCACAAGTATCATCGGATTTTAATCTGCGGTTTGCGGCTCTGTTTCATGATGTTGCCAAACCATTGACAAAGCAATTCTTCGCGGATAAAGGCTGGACTTTTTATGGCCACGAAGAACTGGGCGCGCGTATGATCGGCGAAATCGGAAAGCGTCTGCGTTTGCCGAATAAAGTGATCGAATATGCCGCCAAACTGACCCGTCTGCACCTGCGACCGATCGCGATTGCCTCCGAAGGCGTCACCGATAGCGCCGTTAGACGTCTGATTGTCGAAGCCGGTGACGAACTCGACGATCTGATCACTCTCTGCCGGGCGGACATCACTTCAAAAAATGTCCGCAAGGTCGAAACCTACAGCGCCAACTTCGACCGCGTCGTGAAATTGATCGGAGAGGTTCGCGAAAAAGACCGCCTGCGCGCCTTTCAATCGCCGGTGCGGGGCGACGAAATTATGCGTTTCTGTAATCTGGAACCGGGTCCGGCGGTCGGCTTCATTAAATCGGCGATCGAAGAGGCTATTCTGCAGGGTGAGATTGAGAATACGTTTGACGCGGCGCACACATTTCTGGAGCAAAACCGGGACGAATTGCTCAAAAAGTTCACCAGCAGTCAAAAAGCCTGACAACCTTTCGACGGGATATTTATCTAAAACACGAGTTTTTATTTATACGGATCAGATCATAATGAACGATGCAATGCAAAAGACAGTTTTAAGTAAAATAATTGCGATTTTCTGGGAGCCTTCGGCCACTTTCAGGTTCCTGCTGGTCAAAACCAGTTGGCTGGATGTCGTCGTGCCAGTTCTCTTGGTGATTTTAGTTACGGTTGCCTCCATTCCGTACGTAACGCCGATCGCTCTCGAAGACCAAAAGGACAGAATCGCGCAAAGCGAACGTCTTTCCGACGAACAAAAAGCCGTTTTTTATGACCAGATCAATAAACAGATCGGATCGCCAAAAGCCTTTATTTTAAGTCCGGTCGTAATTATAGTCAGAACGGCGCTCGTGGCCGCGATTTTAATGTTCGTAAGCAACTTTTTATTCGGTGGTGAAGTCAAGTATGTCGGTATGCTGGCGGTAAGCGCTTACGGAAGTCTGGTGGATTTGATCGCGTCGGCGGTCAAGATTCCGCTAATAATATCGCAGCAGACGGCGCTGATTTATACCGGTCCGGCGATTCTGCTCCAGGACAACTCCACGTTTTTATTCCGCTTCGCCGCTAATCTGGATTTGTTCGCTTTCTGGAAAGTGGTTATCATGGCGATCGGCGTCGGCATTATGGCAAAAATGAAAATGCAAAAGGTTTTCTGGGCTATATTGACTCTTTGGCTGATTTACGGTCTGGCCGCGGCCGGTCTGGGTGGTTTGTTTAAAGTTTAAAATAGGTAGAATAATGAAAAAAACCGCACTAGTGATATTGTTGGGAAGCATTTTGGCGCTGGGAGCCGAACCCTTGTCGCTGAATGATTGCGTCAAACTGGCGATGACCAAAAACCAGGATCTGAAAATTAGCGATAAGCAATTGCAATCAGCCCAGGAAGGCATCCGGGCTTCGTATAGCGATGTATTACCATCAATCGGATTTAAATACTCGGCTACAAGATTTATGGCGGGAGAAGGTGAACGTTTGTATCAAGGTGATTATATTACAA
The DNA here is from genome assembly GCA_964576275.1 of uncultured bacterium. GTDB lineage: Bacteria > Fidelibacterota > UBA2242 > UBA2242 > UBA2242 > JAGNGI01. Next base: position 49,204 of record CAZNUN010000011.1, read on the forward strand.
CTCCGGATACGTCAACCAATAACTTCAACACCTCGCTTTCAGTGGATCAGGTAATATATAATGGCGGCAGAGCGCGTAATTCGATTAAATTGGCCAAAGGAACCGTCGCGAATTATCAGGTCGAATTGAACCGCACCCAACAGATTATTATCGAAAATGTTACCGAAAAATTTTATACGGTATTAAAAGCTCAGGAATTGCTTAAAGTCTATGAAATGACCTTGAAGAACAGCCAGGAACAATTAAAAAAGACCGAAGAGATGTTCAGAATCGGTCAGGTGGCGAAAAAGGATTTATTCAAAGCCCAGGTGCGTGAGGGCAATGACAGACTCAAAATCATTCAGCAGAAATCGGTTCTTAACAGTGCGATTAGCGACTTGAAAGTTGCCATCGGGATTGAGCCTGATTATGAAGTGGAGGTCGCCGAGCCAGTTTATCAGAAACCGGTCGTGCTTGACAAGCAGGTCGCCGAGCAGAAGGCTCTGGAAAATAACGCTGAAATGAAGACTCTGCAATTGAAGAAAACAAATTCTCACCTGAACTATAAAATTTCCAAAGGTGCGCTTCTGCCCTCGGTTTATGGTTCCTTTTCATATTCCCGCGGCGGCTCGGAGCTTTCCCGCACTTTTTCTAAATTCAATAAATGGTGGGATACTTCGCTCGGTCTGACGCTCAGCTATCCGCTTTTTGAAGGTTTCAGCCGGAAGGCCGATATTCAGCAAAAGCTGATTGATTTCCGGCTTTACGACGATCAGATCGAGAAAAAGAGGCTGGAAATTATCAGTCAGGTCGAAAATTTGATTCTGACGATTAATACCTATAATGAAATGATTGACGTCAATGAAATAAATATCCTCTCAGCGCAGGAAGATTTACGTCTGGCGCAGGAAATGTATCGCTTGAGTTCGGCTACAATTTTAGACGTGCTGGACGCCCAGGTGGCTTTGACGCAAGCCCAGGGCGATCTGGTGACCACTAAATATGACGCCAAGATCGCGGAAGTAAAACTGGCCTATCTGATGGGAACCCTGACACAACCGGAGTGAGTGGAGTGATTGATGAAAAAAGGTAAGAAAAAAGTATTACTGGTACTGATAATTGTAATCGTGATTGGCGCAATTGTCATTCTTAACATGAATAAGAAAAAGGAAAAACCGTTAGCCGTGCAGACCGAGAAAGTGAGCCGGCAGACAATTGTTCAAACGGTCAACGCTTCGGGTTCACTGCAACCAGTTTCGCAGGTGAAGATCAGCGCCAATGTCAGCGCCCGCATCATGAACATTGCCGTAAAAGAGGGCGACGTTGTTAATAAAGGGGATCTCTTGGTGGAACTCGACCGGACTCAGTATGAGGCGGCCTATGAAAAAACGGTCTCGACCGTGCAGTCTTCCAAAGCCAATCGTAAAAAAGTAGCCAGCGAATTAAAACGTACCAAAGCGCTTTATAAAGGTAATCTGGCATCGGAAGCCGACCTGGAAGCCGCTGAAGCCCAGATGGAATTGGCCGAAAGCCAGGTTATTCAATCCGAAGCCGCTCTGAAGCAGGCTAAGGATGATCTGGACAAGACGCATATTACGGCGCCGATGGGTGGAATTGTCACCAGCCTAAAAAAAGAGATCGGCGAAATCGCCCTCGGTTCTGTCTTCCAGGAAGATGTCATACTCGTCATTTCGGATATGTCAGCGGTCGAGGTCAAGGTCGAAGTCGATGAAACCGATGTCGTCAATGTATCAATCGGAGATACGGCTGAGATAGAATTGGATGCTATTCCCGGCATTAAATTCAAAGGCACCGTAGCAGAGATCGCCCATTCAGCGACGACTACCGGAGCCGGGACACAGGAACAGGTGACCAATTTTGAAGTCACGATCGCCGTAATCGGGCAGGATGTCCGTTTTCGTCCGGGCATGTCGGCGACAGTTGACATTGTCACCGAAACCAAAGCGGACGCTGTGGCGGTGCCGATCCAGGCTTTGACCGCCCGCCAACCTCTCCCGCCCCCTGCTGAGGAGGACTCAACGGCCGGTGGTTCCGGGAAAAAACCGAATAATCCCGGCGTTTTGGCCGTACCTCTGGCGCAGACCAAGGCCGAAGAGGTCGTTTTTGTGGTCAAAGCGCCGCAAATCAGCGATACGACCAAGAATATTACCAAATCCCTTTTCAAGCCTCAGATCGGTCCGACAGCCGAACAGCGGAAGGTCAAAATTGGCATAAGTTCGGACACGCATTTTGAGATAATTGAAGGCCTGAATGAAGGCGAAGAAATCGTTACAGGCCCTTACAAAGTCATTAGCAAGGATTTAAAGAATGGGTCAATGCTGAAAATCACAAATATCCAAAATGAAAAAGGAGAGAAAAAATGAAAAAACTAAGCATCATATCATGTTTGTTATTCTTTACTATGTTTTTAAGTGCCGCCGATTCAGCAAGTGCCGACGGGCCTTTTGACGGATCAAAAGCGGTTTCCGGTCAGGACACGCTGCGCGACGAACTTACGACCGAAGAAGAGAAATCCTTGGACGAAATCGTAGAAGATGAAAACTGGAAAAAACGGATGCCCATTACCGATTGGGATTTTGAATGGAACTGGGATGAAGACGAGAAGGAAGCCAAACAGAAAGGACGTAAAAGCGGCTATTTCCGCGGCGGCGCCGGTGGCTGGGATGTTTATTACCTGCCACTCAATCTCAATGGCCTGAACAGAGAATTGTTGGAAGCCAAGATCACCAGTGGATTTGATAATCATATGATTCTGAACGGTGGCGGCGGCTGGGGCTATATTGGCAAGAGCATCCGGATCGGAGGAATCGGTGCGGCCGGTGAAGTGATCGCGCATGGTAAGGTTCATGAAATTCAGAAAGAGGTCAAACTGACAGTCGGGTTTGGCGGAGTAACTCTGGATAAGGTCTTTCATCCGTTCAGTAAAACCGAGCTGTATCTGGGATTAATGGCCGGTGGCGGTAACTCTGAAATTAAATTTACACAGCATGGCTCCAACGTGGATTGGGATGCGATCATCGATGGTTATACTCCCGATACTTTGGCCACCGCACATGCATTCCATGATTATCAGAGTTCGTTATCAACGGAATTCTTCACTCTATTACCAACGGTTGGATTCCGTTATAATGTTTTCCGCTGGTTTGCGGTCGGTGCCAATGTGGGTTATATCTATACTATTCAGGATCAACGCGAATGGCAAATGGATCACAAAAGAGTCGAACATATGCCCGATATTAAATTCGATGACGTCATATACCGGATCAACTTTTATTTTGGTGGTTAATGGACTCATTGATTGAATTAAAGAATATCGTCAAAACCTACAAAGTCGGAACTGAAGAGGTTCATGCCCTGAGAGGTGTGAACCTCTCGATCCGTCCCAATGAATATGTTTCCATCATGGGGCCTTCCGGTTCGGGTAAATCAACCCTGATGAACATCATCGGCTGTCTCGATACGCCGACTTCCGGCCGCTATGAACTGGAAAATGTGCCGGTGCATGAGATGGACGATAATCAGCTGGCGGAAATCCGCAACCGCAAGATCGGTTTTGTCTTTCAAACCTTCAATCTTCTGCCGCGGGCGAATGCTCTGCATAACGTCGAACTGCCGCTGATCTACAGCGGCATCCATGCCGCCAAACGCAGGGAATTAGCGGAAGCCGCCATCGCGCGGGTCGGACTCTCTGATCGAAAAAACCATAAACCGAATGAGTTATCCGGCGGTCAGCGTCAGCGAGTCGCGATCGCCAGAGCTTTGGTGAATAATCCATCGTTGATTCTGGCCGATGAACCGACCGGCAATTTGGATTCGGCAACCGGCGAGGAAATCATGCAGGTTTTTCGATCTCTGCATGCGGCCGGTAATACGGTCGTACTAATTACTCATGAAAGAGAAGTCGCAGAACAGGCCAACCGGATCGTCCATATCCGCGACGGAAATATCGCCGAAGACATTCAGACTCACTAAATATGGCTTCGTTTTTCATCAAGCTCTGGGAAAATATCAAAATCGCTCTGCGGGCGCTGATGCAAAGTAAAATGCGCTCGATTCTAACCACGCTGGGAATTGTGATCGGCGTTTTGACGGTTGTTTCGGTAGCTTCGATTATCGAAGGCTTGAATCGCGGGATCGCGGGCCAGATCGCCACCTTAGGCGGCAACGCGCTGTATGTTCAGAAATATCCCTGGGTCTCGATGGAGGATTTTTCCAAATTCCGCAATCGACCTAATCTAACCCTCCACGAAGCCGATTTTATCCGCGAACGTATGAAATTAGCGGAGGCGGTTTCGCCCTCGACCGGCACGCGCCAGGATGTCCGTTACCGCAATAAGACCCTGAACGGCATTTCGATCAACGGCGTCTCCGATCGTTACGATGTCGTCACCGGTTTGGTTATTGAAGAGGGACGGTTTTTTTCATATTCGGAAATCGAACGCGAAAAAAACAATGTCGTAATCGGTTGGGAAATCAAGGATAAACTTTTTGAAAACCGGAATCCCATCGGCGAAAAAATACGCATCGGGTTTTCGACATATACCGTGATTGGGGTGACGGAAAAACGCGGCAATTTTTTGGGTGAAAGTCTGGATGCGGAAGTCTATGTTCCGCTCGGAACCATTTTTAAAAACTTTGGGTGGCACCGTAGTATTACCATTGCGGTTAAAATAAATGATCCGACCAAAGTTGAGGAAGCTAAAGATGAACTTCGCTTTCTGATGCGGACAGTCCGACAACTGACGCCCACCGAAGAAGATAACTTTTCAATCAATCAGCAGGAACTGTTAACCGAAATGTATAACAAACTGACCAGTGGACTGTATACGGCTGCTTTTGGAATTGGCACTTTATCACTACTCGTCGGTGGCATCGGTATTATGAACATCATGCTGGTTTCGGTTACGGAACGACGTAAAGAAATCGGAATCCGCAAAGCTCTGGGCGCTAAACGTAAAGTCATCACCTTCCAGTTTCTGGTGGAATCGGTAATCATTTGTGGTGTCGGGGGAATCGTGGCAATATTGTTGAGTTTTATTGTGTCTATCATAATCAGTAAAATCACACCGTTTCCTTCGGCAGTTCCAGCCTGGTCGGTGTTTATGGGACTGGGCTTTTCGGCGCTGATCGGTCTGTTTTTCGGAATTTATCCGGCGAGTAAAGCCGCCCGGCTCAATCCGATCGAATGTCTACGGTACGAGTGATAAATAATTGTAGGTTGGAGATTGAATATTAGAGATTTTAGATTTCAAATTGCAAATGTCAAATTGCATATTGCGTGATTGTATGATTGAATGACTGAATGACCATTGAATGACTATCGAATGACAATTGAATGACCATTGAATGACTATTGAATGACAATTGAATGACAATTGAATGACAATTGAATGACAAAAAGTTTACAAATATTCACGGTGACAAGATAAAATGAATTTTGACGAAGGTATAAAGCTCGCGTTCCAGACCGTGAAGGCCAACAAGATGCGTTCGTTCCTGACGACGCTGGGTATCGTTATCGGGGTCATGTCGGTGATTGGGATGATGTCGATTATCAATGCCCTCGATCGCTATATGACCAATGCGCTGAGCGCCATCGGCGGCAATGTCTTCTGGATTCAGAAATACCCGGCCGTTCAGATGGGACATCTGGATCATAAATACCGGATGCGAAAAGACCTGAAATACGAACACGCCGAAGCGATCATGCGCAATGCGACTCTGGTCTCGGCGGTTTCGGCGGAATTTTACCGCTGGGGCAAAACGATCAAGTACAAGGACCTGGCTACCAACGCCAATGTGCTGGTTTACGGCGGTGATGAATACTGGATGGATGTCAATGGCCGCAATATCAGTGAAGGCCGGGCGATCAGTCGTATGGATGTCCAGCACCGCCGGCAGGTCATCGTTTTAGGCACGGACATTGTCGAAAAGCTCTTTCCATTTTCCTATCCGATCGGTGAGGAAGTAAAAATTGATGGAATCCGCTATGAAGTCATCGGGGTGATGGAGAAAATGGGGCAGGCTATGATGGGCAACCAGGACAATGTCGTGACCATTCCCAATTCGACATTTATAAAAACATACGGGGATTGGGGCTCGATCAATATTGCCGTCAAAGCCAAAAGCCCGGAGTTGATCCTGGAAGCCATGGATCAGGTGACGGCGGTTTTGCGAATCGCCCGCAAGGTTCCGCCTGGTGAGGAGAACGATTTTGAAGTTGTTACAGCCGATTCGATCATGGACACTTTACGCAATATTACCGGTTTTGTGTTTATTGCGGCCGTGATTATCTGTGCAATTTCACTCTTAGTCGGCGGCATAGGCATCATGAATATTATGCTGGTTTCCGTCACGGAACGGACGCGCGAGATCGGAATTCGCAAGGCCATCGGTGCCAAGAAGCGCCACATTCTTACGCAGTTTATGACTGAAGCGGTCGGCATCTGCCTCTTCGGCGGAATTATCGGCATTCTGCTGGGGGTGGTGATCGGACTATTAATTGCTCAGGCGCTTAAACTGCCGCCGGTCATTCCGCTCTGGTCGGTGTTCGTCGGTATGGGATTTTCGCTGGTGATCGGCGTGATATTCGGGACTTATCCGGCCATGAAAGCCGCTAATCTCGACCCGATCGAAGCCCTGCGCTACGAGTAAAGTTTTCCGCTGATTTTATTTTCCCAGAAACGGATTATAATAGCCGTGCCGCAGGCGCGGAAACTTCGACTTGTAGTATTCGATTAATTGCCTTATGCCGATGCCGTTTTCTTCCGGCGGATTGAGTTCCTCCCAGTACCATTCCGGGTCTATATTCAGGTTGCGCCACTGGATCAGGTCAATTTTATAATCAGTGAGCAATTTCTCGAAGGCCGCGATTTCCGAGGGCTGGTCGCTGAAACCGGCAAAGACGAAGTAATTCACCGAGACGAACCGTCCGGCGTCTTTCATGACGCGGATCGATTCCAGCACATTGTCGAAAGTATAATTCTTCGGACGGAAATAGCGCGTGTAGAATTCCGGGCGGGCGGAGTTCATGGAAACCCGCAGGGAATCCAGCCCGGCTTCGGCCAGTCTGGCGACGACGTCCGGCCGACTGGCGTTGCTGTTGAGATTGATTGTGCCTTTGGCGGTTTGCCGGCGCAGGCCTTTGATGGCATCGTAAAGCAGTTGCGGATTGGTGAGCGGTTCGCCTTCGCAGCCCTGACCGAAGCTGACGACCGGATCGGGAGCGGTTTCAATATGCGGCATGGCGATCTCGATGATCTCTTCGGCGGTGGGCTTGAAAGTTATGCGGTGCTGGGCACTGCTGACGCCGGAATCCTTCTGTAGTGACAGACAGCCGATACAGGCGGCATTGCAGGTGCGCGCCGACGGCAAGGGCATTTCCCAGCGGTTCAGCAGATAGTTCAGAGCCGCCGGACAACCATAAGTCAGCGCGCAATTGTTGACCAAATGAGCCGCCAAACGGTTGTGCGGATAGCGTTTCAAAATTCGTCGCGCGCTCCGGGCGATCTCGGCCTGATTGAAGTTCGGCGGGTCCTGGCGGATGTCGGGGTCAATGCGCATCGCCGGCACAAAAAAACGTCCGTCCTGCCAGCCGACCGCCGAGTAAGCATAGAGTGAAAGGCGTCGGGCGCGCGGCTGCTTTTCCCAGGCGGCGTGATAGAAAACCGTATAGGCTGGCGCCACGAAAGCCGAAACCGCCAGCAATTTTTCGTCGCCGGTTTCCGCTAAGGTCACGACTTCGCCGGTTTGACGGTTTTTGGCGACCGGCAGGCGGCCGGGCAATTCCATCAGCTGACTGCCTTCCGGCAGCGGAATCCACTCGTCAGCCGGAATTTCGACGATATTTTCGCCGGAAACCCCGAGCGCCTGATACTGTTCTAGTTCAAATACGTGGCCTTTACCATCCGAGACTACCAGAGAAGGAGAAAAATCTGTCATTTATTCATTTCCATTTCTATTCGTACTGCTGCGCATAATTCATTTGCACTTGGTAATTTTCCATCGAACTCGCCCGGTAATTTATTGGTCAACTGATATTCAGAGACACCGATGGGATTAGTTTTTGATTTCAATGAAAATTCCACGACCAAATCATCTTTTTCGGCGCATAAGATAATGCCAATGGCAGGATTATCATCAGAAGCTTTCTCAGTTTCATTTAAAATGTTCAGATAAAAATCCATTTTCCCGGCATATTCCGGTTTAAACGGACCGATTTTGAGTTCGATGGCGACCAAAGATTTTAAAAAGCGGTGATAAAATAATAAGTCTATGAAATATTCCTGGGCGGAAATTACCAGGCGATATTGCCGTCCGATAAAACAGAAGCCATAGCCGAGCTCGAGAATGAAATCCCGCAACCGGTCAAGCAAACGCGCTTCCAGTTCACGCTCTTTAATTTCGCGATGAATACCGAGAAATTCCAAATTATATGAACTCTTTAAGGCTTCATCGGCTTGATCGGCTAAATATTCAGGCAGAACTGCCGGAAAATTATGAGTCTTTTTATTCTTATAAGCCCGTTCAAAAGCATTGGCCTTGATCTGGTTGAGTAAAACGTTGCGACTCCAGCCGAATTTAGCGGTTGATTTTAAGTAAAATAAACGTGCTTCCGGAGTAGATACCTTTTGAAGTATAAGAATATTATGTCCCCAAGGAATTTGTGAAACAAGCTGTTTCATTTTTTCAGTTCCAGAAAGTGAAGCGGGCTGTTTCACATTATCTGTAAATAAGTTTCCGGAATATTCGAGATAAAATTGTCGCATAAACCATAAATTGCGAGCAGAAAAGCTGCTAATTTTCCCAAATTCGCGAGATAAATCCAGAGCTAATTGGCGCACAACAGATTTACCCCATCCCTGTTCTTTCTGTTTTTCGACAAGACTGTGCCCGATGTCCCAATATAACCGGATGAGTTCCCGATTAACCAAATGAGCAGCTTTAATTCGGGCGGCGGTAATTCGTTCTTTGATGTCGCGTAAATCGAGATAGGTTCGATTTGAAGCCATCACGTTCATTTGATTACCATCATTTTTTTATTGAAGATTTTGTCGCCCAGAATGGCCTGCAGGAAATACGGCCCGCTGGCGACCGGGATACCGGCCGAGTTGCGGGCATCCCAGAATATTTGATATTTGCCGGGCAACTTAGGCTCATTGACCAGAGTGCGGACTTCCTGGCCCAGCAAATTATAAATTTTAATCGTGGTGCGCACCGGTTGCAGCTGAATCACTGCCTCTTCGTAACTGTCGAAGCTTTCTGCGCCGACGATATAATTAATGACCGTGCTGGAGTTGAACGGATTAGGATAATTTTGGGCAATCGAGTACTTATCCGGTAAGATCACTGCCGGATGGTCGGGCGAAGTGCGAATCTGGTATTTGCCGGTTTTGCGGGAATAAGCCCAGAACGTTCCGGTTTCCAGGCTGGTGTAGGTGGTCAGGTATTTCCATTTGCCGTTTTCATAATGATAGAGGCCCAGGTAAGCGGCCGCCTCCTGATCCATCGAAAGCTTTTCTACATCAAATAGAATCCGCATATCGGCGGAAAGGGTTGAAACGGTCGCAACGAAATCCACTTCCGGTGCCACCGGCTGATTAGTCGCGCTCAGAATATTATTACGCTTGCTCAATCGCAAAGTCGTATCGGCATCTTGATCGGGCAGAAATAACATGCAAAGGTCGCGCTCGACGGCTTTGGCCGGAACGATGAAGGTCATAACACCATCCGGATCATTGAGCGTTCCGCCACCGGTAACGGAAATCCTGGCAACGCTGAAACTGTAAGTTTGCCGCCCGCGATTGCCGGCCAGGTCATCCGCGGCAGTGAGCATTGTTACCGTACAGGTCGAGTCGATATGGTAAGTCGTATTATAATAGGTTGCCGTATCGGTCGAGATCTCGGAAATGTTGCTGGTATCGCTGTTAAACATCAGGAAAGGTAGGTCAGCCAGCGACTCAGAAGGGTAAAAAGTGATGCCGACTAATTTGCTGTCCTGCTGGTTCTGGAAAAATTCGTAGGTCAAATATGGCCGGGTCGTGTCACTGACGGTCACGATAATCGTTTTGGCGTCGCTTAAATTGCCTGGATCGCTGACGCTGACCGCGATGGTATCCTGTCCGAACCATTCATAACCGACCCAAAATTGCAAAACTCGGGTTGTGTCATTGAAGGTTGAATTGACATTTTCTCCAAATATAAAACTCCAGCGCAGGGAATCGTCTGGATTGTCCGGGTCGGTGACGTAATCAGCTAGGTTGAAACTCAGCGTGTCATTTTGATAGAAATGAATCGCCAGCAGGCTGCTGTCAATTACCGGCGGGTCGTTTTTCGGCAGTACGATAACCGAAACAATGGCCGTGTCGGTCGCCTTGTTCTGGTCATTGACAATCGCGGTCAGACTGGCTGTCCCGACCCAATTAGGAGTATCAGAAAGAGTCAGGATTCTCCCGGTCGAATCGAAATCGATAATAACACCAGTGTCGATGCTAAAACTCCAGCGCAGCGAATCGTCGGCAGTTTCGACATCGCTGACGTAATCGTTCCAATTCGCCAGTTCAACCCGATAGGTGGAATCTTCGCGGAAAGTAATCGCCGGGATTGAGGCCAGAACCGGCGGGTCATTGACCGACTCGATGGTAATGTTGATCAGGACGCTGTCGTAAGCCGAACTGTCGTCGTAAACATAAAAGGCATAAGTCGTCGCTGTGCAGAAGTAATTCGGTGTGCCGCAGATAGCCGCCACGTGGGTTTCAGGATTGATACTGACGACGATGCTGTCTGTGGCGGTCGTTAACGCTGAAATGCGCCGGGCGGTCAGGGTCAGTTCGGTGTCACTGTTTTCAACATCGGAAATAAAAGGATTTAGGGCGATATGAATGGTATCATCCTCGCTAAAGCTCGTATCGGCCAGCGCGTCGAAAGCCGGTTGGTCATTAACCGATAGATATTGAATTGGCAGTGCGGTCGTATCGGCTTTCTGACCGTCATAGGCAATGATTGACAACGTATCCAGGCCGAACCAGTTGGCCGGCGGTGTAATCGTCAGTCCGGTTTCAGTTTGGATAATGTTGGAAAGATGCTGACCAGAATCGATATTCCAGGTTAAGGTGCCGTCCGGATTATCGACGTCCGCGACATAATCATAGAAATCGGTAAAAGCGATTTCCAGAATCGTATCTTCCGGAGCAGTGTAATCCGGAAGAGCGCTTAAAACCGGCGCATCGTTCACCGGCGCGACCTTGACGCCGGTAATGACACTGTCAGCCAAGAATGCTACTGGCGCCACGCCGTCCGCTACTATAAAACGGAACGCCAGGCCATCCGTGAAGAAATTCGGCCGGGCATATAATTTGGCGATATTGGTGGTGTGGTTGATTTCGATGTAAAGGCTGTCGCCGGTCGAATTGAGCAGATACTGAGCCGTGACCGGGCGCCTGGTTGATTTTGCGGCGGTGACCGATTTAAGTGTAAACAATTTTAGAATTTCGTTCGAGGCCTTTGAACTGCCTGAACCCGAAGCCAGGGCTTCCACCGACCAGACCAATTCGGTCGAGTCATTATCCACGTCGCTGACGAGTTGATTCAAATGCAGGCGAGTCGTGTCGTCCTCCGCAAATTCGACCGTATCCGGGAAAGCCGCACTGATGACCGGGGCGTCATTAACGGGCAAAACGTGAATGACAAGTTCACTGGTATCACTCAAAGCTCCATCACTGACGATAACTTTACCAGTGTCATTGCCAAACCAATCCGCCGGCGCAGAGAATACGATATCGCTGCCGCTTAATCCAAAATGGGCGACGACATTTTGCAGATCGATGACTTCCCAATTTAGTAGTGAATCGGAATTGTCGATATCCGTGACCCGGTCGTACCAACCGCTTATAAGCTGTTGCCAGGTTGAATCTTCATCGAAAGTAATTTCAGCCAGCGCCGCGAGCGCCGGAGCATCGTTGACATTATTGACGTGAACAAAAAATGTATCGCGGTCGGTCGCCCCGGCTATGTCATTTATCCGGATAATAATTTCGAAAGTGCTGTCTCGGTCATCATTGGTCGGGATCCAGGCGATGGCTCCGCTGAGCGAATCGATTGCCATTGCTTCCGGCCCTGTCAGCAACGTGAAACAGACCGTATCACCCACATCGATTTCGGTATAGCCAATGGAAATATTGAAGGCGTCGTCTTCGTAAATGGTCGTGTCGCTGACCGCGGTGAGAGTCGGCGCGTCATTGACATTAGTAATGGTCAGAGTGAATTGCAGACTGTCGCGGGCGCCGGCTAAATCTTCCGCAATAATGTAAAACCGGTTGTTGCCGACGAAAGCATTATCCGGTGTCCAGGAAACCTGTCCGGTGTTAGCATCAATGGTCATTCCGGACGGAGCTTCGGCCAGCAGGAATGCGAACGAATCGCCGTAGACCAAGTCGCTGTCACCGGCCGTAAAAGTCATCGTCCAGGTCAGGTCTTCATGTGTGGAGGTGCTGTCCAGAACGGTCGTCAGGTACGGCGCGTCATTGGCGTTTTCGACGATTAAATGGAAACTCTGGTCAACCTGTCCGCCGTTTCCGTCATTAAAACGAATCACGATAAGCGAGGTGTCGATCTGACTGTTGTCGGGAGTTCCCGACAGCACTCCGGAGGAATCGTCCAGGGCAAGCCAGTCCGGGATTGAACCGATGATGGAATACGCCACGGACCCCTGACCTTCATCACTGGTCGTGGCATCGTAAGTAAAGAGCTCGTTTTCTGCGGCGACGCTGTCATCCGGAGTAGAGGTGAAGACGGGCGGATTATTGTCAACCTCGATGAAAAAAGTCACCGCAGCCGCACCGCCGTTGCCGTCGCTGAAACGAACCTGGACTGACTGCGAACCGGCGACGTGATTATTAAGTGGTGTGCCGGATAAAGCACCGCTCAGGCTGTCAATTGCCAGCCAGGTCAGCGGATTGACGACAAATTGATAACGGGTCGCCGAGCCCTGATTTTCGTCATTGGCATAAAGGTCGTAGGTGAAGGCATCATCCTCGGTAATAATCGTATCGGAAAAAACGCTGGCGAAAATCGGCGCGGTGTTGTTAACAGCCAGATTAAAAGCCAGTGTATCGTATCCGCTGTGCCCGTCATCGACCTTTATTTCAATGGTCACGGCGGTCGTGACGTTATTGTTTTTCGGGATTCCGGATAAAACACCGGTCGACTGATTGAGTGACAGCCAGGTCGGTTTCTGAAGAGCGGAATAGGTCATAATGCCGTAGCCATCGTCGGTGCAATTTATATCGAGCGAATAGGCGAGGTCTTCCTGAGCGGAAGTGACCGGCGAAGTCGTGATGACCGGGGCGACATTGCTGACCGAGATGATAAATTCGGACGAATCCTTGCCGCCGTTGCCATCGCTGGCGATTACCCGGACGGTATTGTCGCCGACGTGATTGTTGCGCGGTGTGCCGGATAAAACCCCACTGGTGGAATTTATCGACAACCAACCGGGATTGATGTCGAGCATGTAAATATTAGTTCCGGTTTCATCAATGAGATGGAAAGTGTAACTGTAAGCGTTATCCTCGGCAATGCTGGCGGTCGGCGTGCCAGCTATTGTAGGGGCGATGTTATCGACTGTCAGAGCGAAACTTAAATTGGCATAGCCGCCATGACCGTCATGCACCCGAATAGTAATTGTTGTTGCGGTTACGTTTTTATTGGCCGGCGTACCACTTAAAATGCCGGTCGAGTCATTTAAAGTCAACCAGTCCGGGAGTGAGCCGGTCGAAACGTAAGTCATTTTACCCTGACCTTCATCGCTGCAATTTAAATCCAAGGCGAAGAACGAACCTTCGGTAGCCGACGTGTCTGATTGAGCCGGGAAAACCGGAGCGGTATTATTGACGGCTACCAGGGCAAAGAGCGTATCTTTGCCGCCATTACCGTCCGAAAATTCCATGACGAGTGAGTCGCCGGTCGTGACCTGAGAATTATCCGGCGTGCCGGAAAGCGCGCCGCTGGAGGCATTGCTCAGGGTAAGCCAGTCCGGATGGACGAGCAGGCGATAAGTGGTGATTCCAAGGCCTTCGTCATCGGCGTCGACATTGTAACTAAACTCGGAATCTTCGGTTGCATACAGAATGGCGTCGGTCGTCGTGATTACCGGAACCCGGTTGGTAGTCGTGATAGTCCAGTTTTGGTCGGCCGTCCCGCCGTTGCCGTCGCTGACCCGGGCCTGAATGCTAACTACTTGCCCGACGTTGGAGTTGTCCGGAGTCCAGGTGATCAGGCCGGTGCTGCTGTTGATGGTCATTCCGTCCGGATAATTGACTAAGCTAAAAGTCAGGATGTCGCCGTCCGGATCAGTGGCATTTAAATCATATTGATACTGCGAATCTTCGGTGGCCGTCGTTACGGCAGTGGAAGTAATCGATGGCGCATCGTTGGTGTTGATGACGTGCAGGGTAAAAGATTGAGTGGCGGTGCCGCCATTTCCATCCGCGACTTTCAGCACGACAATCGTATCGCCGACCTGCGAATTTTGGGGAGTTCCGGAAAGCACGCCGGTTGCACTGGCAAGCGACAACCAGCCCGGCAAAGTCGTGGCTGAATAAGTGATAGTGCCCTGGTCGTCGTCCGAGCAATTTGCATCGTAGGAATAGAGTTGGTCTTCGTCCGCCGCGGTGTCGGCCTCCGTCGTGAAAACCGGAGGCACATTCACAACCGTATAATTCCATACCACGCTGACATTACCCGTGCCGTCATTGACGGAAATTGTCTGAGAATGGCTGCCGACGTATAGATTGTTGGGCGTGCCGGAGAGCAAACCGGTCAATTGGTTGATTGACAGCCAGTCCGGCGGTGAAGTCAGTGAGTAGGTAACCGTTCCCTGGTTTTCATCCGAACAATTAACATTGTAACTGAAAGCGGCATCTTCGGTAAGACTGCTGACGGTAATCGTTTCGAAAGTCGGCAAAACGTTGGTAACCGTTATGGTAAATGCGGTCGTTACGGTTGCTCCGGCACTATCCTCGACCTTGACCAAAACTTCCTGCTCGCCGACATGGCTGTTGTTGGGAGTCCAAGAGATGACCCCGGTAGTGGAATTGATGGTCATACCGGACGGATAGGTCGACAATGAATAGGTCAGTTCGTCGTCGGCATCCACGTCGGAGGCGCTGACCGAATAGGTGAATGTTACATCTTCGTTAATGGTCGTGTCGGCAATCGCGGTGATGGTCGGCGCATCGTTGACATTGGCCACCGTGATTGAATAAACCCGACTGGCGGTGCCGCCATTACCGTCACTGACCAAAATTGCAAAATCGCTGCTGCCGACGTCAGAATTGCCGGGCGTACCGCTCAGCACGCCGGTTGCGGAGGCAATATTCAGCCAGGCCGGATGACCGTCGAAGAAACTATATACCACTGTTCCACTGCCTTCGTCCGAACAACTCAAGTCGTATTCGAAAGATACTTCTTCGGTAGCATTGAATGGTCCGGCGGCAGTCAATGTCGGTGGCGTATTCACGACCCGGAGATAAATCTGAAGAGTGTCGAAAGAGGTCGGCTGGTCGGTGAAAGCGACCTGGATCGGTTTAAGCCCGACGTCAAGGTTTTCCGGAGTCAACCGGATAATGCCGTTGTCGGCGTCCGATAAAGTGACCCAATCCGGATTGCCCAGCCCGCTGATGAAATAATGACTGTCGTCACCGACGCCTTCATCGGGAGCCGAAAAACTCAGCGTGTAAACGGTGTCTTCATAAATATAAAAGGTATCGACCGTGGCGCTGACCGCATCCGATGGCGAAAAATCGGTGGTTGAAATTACATTAATCGGTGAAGCGGCGTTGGTCACGCTGACCGTCCAGGTTCGACTGGCAAAAGCCCCGGCGACATCCGAAGCGCGGGCGGTTACGCTATGATCGCCGACCTGGCTATTGTCGGGAGTCCAGGTTATTACACCGGATGAAGAATTGACGGTCATCCCGCTGGGTTTGGAGGTAAGCGAGTAAGTGATTACATCGCCGGCATCGTCGTCTGTGACGCTCAGGGTTGTGGTATAGACTGCATCCTCAGCGGTGGTGACGGTTCCGCTCGGAGCGCTGCTCCATACCGGGGCATCGTTGGCGTTTGTCACCGAATAATTAAAAGATTTATTGACCGTGCCACCGTTGCCATCATCCGCCTGAATGGTGAATGACGAATTAGCAGTGACGTTAGCATTTGTCGGAGTTCCGCTGATAATGCCGGTCGAGGCATCCAGCGCCATCCAGGTCGGCTTGCCGGAAACAAAGCTATAGGTAATAGTGCCATCGCCATGGTCATTGCAACGGATCGAATCTTCGAAAGCCAGGTCTTCAGTGGCTGTGAATGGTCCGGTAGTGGTAATAACCGGCGCGACATTTTGGACCCGGAGATAAATTGCGGCCGTGTCGGCCGAGCCGGGCTGATCGGTAAAGAATATTTTGAAATAATCCAGACCGACGTCGTTATTGGATGGTGTCAATGTGACGATACCGGTCGTGGTGTTACTTAGAGTCACCCAGTCCGGGTTCGGAAATTCATCGAAGGAATATTTGACCGTTTCGGACGAACCGATTCCTTCATCCGGAGTCGAAAAATTGATGGTGTAAGTTGTATCTTCGTAAAGGTAAAAAGTATCGGCGACCGCACTGACCGCCGCGGCAGGTAAAAAGTCGGTCGTAGTTAGAGCAGTAATCGGAGAAGCGACATTAGTAATGTGCATCGTCCAGGTGGCCGTAATGCTGGCGGCGGCTTCGTCGGAAGCTTTAATCGTGACGGTTAGATCTCCGACTTGGCTGTTGTCCGGCGTCCAACTAATCTGTCCGGTCGAAGAATTAATCGTCATACCGGTCGGGTTATTCAGAAAAGTAAAAGTGATATTGTCGCCGACGTCTACATCATTGACAGTCGGTGTGACGTTGTAAACTGCATCTTCGGCATGCGTAATAATGCCACCGGGAACGGAAGTCCAGGTGGGAGCATCATTGACGTTATGGACGATAAAAATAATAGTCAGGGTGTCACTGCCGCCATTACCGTCGGTGACTTTAAAATCAACTGCATCGCCGGCGGAAACATCGTCATTGGACGGTCGCCCGTCCTTGCTGGAAATCAGACCTGTCGCGGAATTGAGTTCCAGCCAGCCGGGATCGCCGGAGAGAATCGAATAAGTAATAGTGCCCTGACCGTCATCGGTGCTGTTCAGATCGAGCGTGTAGGACTGGTCTTCATAAACGTCCTCAACGCCACCCGCCGTCGTGAACTGCACCGCAACGTTGGCGACACGCACGTAATATTTTTTTGTGGCAGTGCCGCCGTTTCCATCACTGAAAGTCACCTGAAGAGAATCCAGACCGACATACAGATTGGTAGGTGTGCCGGTTAAAATCCCGGTTATCAGACTGCCGATGGTCAGCCATTCCGGTTTATGAGTGAAAGTATATTTGGCGAGAGCGCCGTCGTTTTCGTCGCTGGCCGTCAGGTCAAATTGATATGACTTGTCTTCTGTTACAATCAGCGTGTCGCCGTTTTGAGTATAGGATGAAATCGTCACCGCCAGCCCGCTGATAACCGGAGCCACATTGGAAATCGTCAGGACGAATTCGAGAGTATCTTTACCGCCATTGTTGTCGGTGGCAATGATGCCGAGATTGTGCACCCCGACGTCGGCATTTTTCAGATTGCCGCTCAGTAAACCGGCGGAAGTCAGAGTCAGACTGGTAGGTAAAGTATACAGCGAAGAATAGGTAACCGCACCCCAGGGATCGTCATCGCTGGTAAATTGATAACCGGCATAAGCCTGATCCTCAACGCCGGTGGTGGGAGGATCGGTGGCGGTGATAACAGGATTGACATTGGAAACAATAATGTTGGTATTCAGGGTCGCCGAGCCGGCGTTGCCATCTTTGTAGCGCACTTCGATAGCGGTTGTGCCCACGTCGGTGTCGCGCGGTGTTCCGGAAAGCACGCCGGTAGTGGCGTTAATGCTCAGCCAGTCCGGGTAACTCATCAAAGTATAACCGCTTTCGCCGCCGCCTTCATCGCCTTCATCGTCGGTGTTCAGGTTTACGGAAATCTCGCTGTCCTCGGCAATATTGATGACATCCGTCGTCGTAAACGCCGGAGCGACATTGACGATGTCCAGAATCAACTCCTGATCGTCGTAGGCGCCATGTCCGTCGGTTACACGCACTGTAATCGTCTCGCGGCCGACATCTGAGTTGGTCGGCGTTCCGGTGAGAGTTCCCGTGGCGGGATTGATCGTCAGCCAGTCCGGTTTAGCTCCGACGAACGAGTAGATGTATTCCCCCGGATTGTCCGGTTCGACCGCAATCGGATTGGAATATGCGGCGTCCTCTGTGGCGGCGCTGATCAGGTTGGTCGTTATCTGCGGCGCCTGGTTGATGACAGTAATCGTCCAGGAATACGAGTCGATTCCGCCGTTGCCATCGTCCACCCGGACGGTTGCGATATTGGCGCCGACGTACTCATCTCCCGGCGTGCCGGTTATGAGACCGTTTTCAGCGTCAATGCTCAGCCAGCCGGGGTTAGTTGTCAGCGCATAATTCGTATTACCGACGCCCTCATCGTTACAATCAACATCATAACTGTAGAGCGTGTTTTCCAGGACGCTGGTCGGCGGGGCGATCGCCAGTTCGGGAGCGACATTCGCGACGGTCAGGTCGAAGGTCTCGGTAGTTTGTCCGGAATGATTATCGGCCGCGGTCACGCTGATGATATAGGAACCGACCAGGCTGTTGTCGGGCGTCCAGGCAATTACACCGGTAGTGCTGTTAATGGTCATGCCCTCCGGCGGAGCGTTGAGTGTGTAGGTTACGCTGGGATCGCCTTCGTCGTCGCAATTGACATTGAGATTGAAAGTGGCGTCTTCGTAAATGGTCGAATCGTCGAGAGTGGAAAAAACCGGAGCGCGGTTTTCGACCGTAATGCTGAATTCGTGATAAACGACTCCGCCGAAACCGTCGTCAATCTGCACACTCACCGCCGAGGTTCCAACGGACGAATTGGTGGGGGTTCCGGTCAATACTCCAGTGGCGTCGTCAATGCTCAACCAACCGGGATTGACGGTGATCGAATACACCGCGCCGTGGCTTTCGTCGTCGTAGTTAATATTATATGAATAGAGGTGATCTTCAGTGACGGCGGTAATGGCGCTTGATTCGAGCTGTGGAATGCGGTTAGTGACCGTCAGATCATAAGTTACGGTATCATGGCCGCCGATGTTGCCGTCCGAAACATAAATCTCAATTGCGTGAGTACCGTTATATTCATTGGTGGGTGTGCCGCTCAAAACGCCGGTCGAAGCGTTCATCGTCAGCCAGACCGGCAGATTGATCCCAAAATAGGTAATTGCGCCCTGTCCGTCATCGGAGCAGTTAAAATCCATCGAATATTCGGTGTCTTCGGTAATTGTACTGCTAATGTTCGACCTGTCAATCAACGGCGCCAGGTTTACCACCGGAATCGATAGCTGGCTGGTGTCTTTGCCGCCGTTGCCATCATTGAATTCAATCGTAAAAGTGTTCGCGCCGACATGCGAATTGTCTGGCGTGCCGGTGACGAGGCCGGTTTCACTTTCTAAGTTTAGCCAGCTCGGCGGCGTTTCCAGAGCGGTCAGAAATTGATAAAATGTATTACCGATTCCTTCATCGTCGGCACTAATATCGAAAGAATATGCCACGTCCTCAGTTGCGTCAGCCATCAGAGCGGTGGTTATGGTCGGCTTATTGTTGATTACATCAATTTCGAAGGCCAGCACGGCAGTACTGCCGTTGCCGTCGGCGACATTAATTTTAACGGAGTCCGAACCGATGTCTAAGTTGTCAGGTGTTCCACTCAGGACTCCGGAAGTGGCATTCAGCATCAGCCAGGTCGGAATGTAGCCCGGGACGAAAGTGTAAACTGTGCCACCCTGCCCTTCATCGCTGGACTGAAGGTCGCAGTTGTAAGCGTGGTCTTCAATGATTTCTGTGACCGGCGCACTGCTGAAAGTCACCGGGCTGTTGAAGACATGCACACTCCAGGTGGTCTGGATTGTGGTGGCTGAATCATCCTGAGCCCAGACCGAGAAAGTCTGGTAGCCGACATGCGCGTTATTAGGCCGCCAGGTCAAGGTCCCGGTGGACGGATTCAGACTGGCGTTGCCCGGGCCGAGTTTAAGAACATAGGTGATCTGGTCGCCCCAGACGGCGTCATCATCGCTGGCAGTCAGTTGCAGAGTCAGGAGGCTGTCTTCCTGCATTTCAATTTGTTCCGCCGGGGTTTGCGTCCAAACCGGCGCGTCGTTTGTGTTTTGTACATGCAAGTTAAATGTCATGTAATTGGACACACTGGCATCGGAGACCGAGACGGTTATTGTGTGGGTTCCCACCTGGCTGTTATCCGGAATCCAGGCTACCAATCCGGAAGCGGAGTTAATGGTCAGGCCGGCCGGCGCGCCGTCTGAAAGCGCAAAGGTTAGAATATCATCGTCATTATCGGCGGCTTCCAACCAGACGTTCCAGAATTCATCCTCGAGCGTGATAGTATCTGACACTGTCGCTGTAAAATAGGGCGGTGAGTTGGCATACAACCAGGTGGTTGCCCAAAGCAGAGTAAGCAGTAATATTTTCGATCCACGCTTCATCGGATGATGTTCACTTTTCGCAATATCTTATCCTGTCCACGATGCCGGACACCCTGTTTTTTCTCAATAAATTTAATTGACGGCGTTTAAGCTGATTTGCTTTAACCAGATTTCGGCCTGACCGGCGACCGCCGGAAAATTCAGGGCTTTCGTTAAAATTTCACGCGCTGTCGTCAGTTCTCCGGCTTGATAGTAGGTGATTCCGAGTTTAACCAATGTCTGGCAGTCGGCCGGATCGAGTCGCAGTTTCTGGATGTAAAAATCGAGCGCGGAATTATAATCTCTGCCTTCCTGATAAATTTCCGCCAGGTCGGTCAGGGCGGCCTGCATCCAATTGCTGGCGTTGGGATTGACCTCGCGGGCTTTCCGTAAGTAATTGGTGGCGGCATAGAAATCGCCCTCCGCCTTAGCCAGAAGACTTTTAACGTAATAGACCTTCGGCAACCAGATTAAAATTTCCTGATCGTCCGGCCACTGGTGACGATCGATTCGTTCGCAATGGCTCAGAGCGGCGTCCCATTGCCGCAGGCGGTAATAGGTTTTTACGAGTTGCAGATGGATGTTCAAATCGTTTTGGCTGTATTGGGCGACTCGTTTTAGGAAAACCAGAGCGGATTGGTATTCGCCGGCTTCAAAGAGCGCTACGCCGAGATGATAATTGGTAAGAATATAATCCGGATCGTAAACCAGACTCTGTTGAAGGTTGCGGATTTCCTCGGTACGGTCGCCCTTCAGAAAACTGACTTCCGCCAGGCCGGCGAAAGTTTCGGCGCGTAAGGTTCGGTTTTGACTGGCCAGGGCCTGATGGAAAGCGGTCGCCGCCGAGTCGGGTTGCTGGCCAATGAGGAACTGATACCCGCGCGCGACATGCTGACTCGCTTTTCCGAGACCGAGAACGCGGCTGCGCTGGAACTCCACTTCGGCGACCATGCGTGAATTTTGTTCCTGATAGATGCGGCCTTTGTAGAATGCGGCGCTGGCAATGAGGCTGTCATCCTGACTGACCCGGCTGAGAATTTCGAGCGCCTGGGGAAATTCCCCCACTTTGTAAAGCAGACTGCCGTATTCGAAAAAATGCCGGTCACTGCCGCCCGGTGCGCTTCCCAGTTTTTCTCCAACCTGCAAGGCCTCATCGTACTGACCGCGTCCCAGGTTCATCCGCAGCCGATTGAGGAGCGAATCCGCCGGCGTTTCCCGCCCCTGAGTGGGGCCTGGCCATCCGGCCACTGCCGGATAACCACCAGTCGGGATCGGGACATACAGCGGCGCTTTTGGTTCCGGCGCGGTTTTCTCGGCTGGGATTGGTTTCGGAACGGCTTTCTGACTTTCGGTCCACTCGGCTATTTTTTTCTTATAGAAATCGCGTTCGTACTGCAAATCCAGGATTTGTTTAATCAGCTCCTTATTGCGCGCTTCGATTTCGGCGACGGTCTGAGCGGAAATAGACTCGGTGGTCTTCACTGCAGCGCCGGTTTTTCTGAGGGGAGTCGCCGCCGAGCGCCGGCTGCGCTGAGCGTAAGCCGGATCAGACGAAAAGAACAGGAGAACCAGCAGGGTCAACGGAATAATAATTTTTTTCCCGGAAAACGACATACCTATCATAAGATAAACTTTCATTGGCGCTGAGCGGTGATTTTAGTCATTATTCATTCCGAAAATTTTACCTGATCGAGACCGAGTGTGATCGGCTCGGAGCCTGGCAGGGCGATCAGGCGCACGACTATGGTGCGATTACTTTCGTCAATCGAAATTACTTCGGCCTGTTCGGAGGTCAGCGGACCGTCGATGATGACGACTATCTGGCGGCTGACTGGAGCTATCCGGCTTTCTGGCAGGGGGCTAACTTCCGGTCTGGGCGTCGTTTCCGGTGCGGACGATTCAGCCGTCAGGAGTCCCGGAGTGATCAGCCAGTTAAGCGTAAAATGCATGCGACTGCTGTTGCTGAATTTTTCAGGAGTGTAGCCAAAATCTAATTTGAAAGCGCCATACATGATACCACCACCGAAGGTCAACCCTTCCTTGCAAAACCCGACGCGGGCGATGAGCAGGTCGCGAAAAACATATTCGCTGCCAAATCCGTACGCGCTTTCCTTTCCGCCAATCAGGTTGAAATCGCCGGTTAACATCAAGCCCTTCAATCCGAGCGGATCGTAATAAGCCGCGCCGAGACCGATTTGCGTCGGAAAGGTCTCTTCGAGTTTGGAACCGGTGTTCCAGGTGACGGAAGTGCCGATATTTTTAATAGCGCCGCCGATCGTGATGTAATCGCCGAGATAAAGCGCCATTCCAAGATCGAAGCCATTGCCTTTGGCTGCGCTGCCGGCCAGGCTGTGATAGAGATATTTGCCGCTGATGCCGAGTGAAAAAATATCGCCGATCATGTGCGCATAGCTCAGTACAAAAGCGCTCTGCAAGTCGGAAAAACTCTGGGTGATGAAGCCGGACTGATCCCTGCCGGGGATATTGTCAATGCCCAACTGCGTCCAGCCGAAACCAAAACTACCCAGATTGCCGTAAGGATATACAAAGGTGAAATCATAATATTTACGGTCGTATTTCAAACGGGACAAGGTGGCATTGATCTGCACATCGGTTTGCATTCCCAGCATGCCCGGATTGACGAGCACCGCCGAAGGATCATCGGCGGTAGCCAAAGCCGCGCCGCCCAAACCGTAAGCGCGGGCGCCCGCCGTAAAATACTGGAAGACTCCGGCGCCGCCGCCGGTTTGAGCCTGCAGCCTCAGGCCGGCGGATAGAAACATTCCACACCAGAACAGGAAAATCGGCGCTTGACGACGCCGGGCGGGATGCGATTTAACGTAAAAGAGCCACTTTTCCAATTATTGTATCTCCTTGAGAGGTTTTAACCACATAGTAATAAACTCCGTTAGCTACGGTGGTGCCGTCGGAATTTTTACCGTCCCAGATCAGGTTGTGAATCTGATCATTAGCTGCGATGATTTTATTCTTATAAAGAGCGATCACCCTCTTTCCGGCCAGATCGTAAATCGTCAGATCGAGCGACACATCGGAGGGGAAAACCGTCCGGAAACTGACGCCTTCGTCCGGATTGAACGGATTCGGATAGGCGAACACATATTTATCTTTTGGTTCGGCTTTCAGATACACCGGCCGGGAGAAATTGGGAATTTCATCATAGGTAAAAGCCGTATAATAATAGATCCGGTTGTTGGCCAGGTTTTCGTCCTGATAACTGGTGGCTGTGCCTATGTAAACCGGCGTCAGATCATCGTCCACGGAGTCGAGAAATCCGGTGGTCAGGCGGTAAAGCACCACGGCTACAAAGTCTTCATCGTTGGGATTGCGCCACTCGAACTGCAGTTTTCCACTGCCACTTTCACGCACCCGGAAATCGCTGATCGGCTCCGGCGGAAAAGTATCGACCGGCACGATCATCGAAAATAAACTGTCGGCCGTGCCGGCAAGATAATCCAAATCCGGCGTAATGAAGGTCAGTGAGTCGAATTTAAAAAGCACAGTGCCGGTGTCGATCGCAACAAATTCCAGATTGAAACAGACGCCCGGCGCAGTGAAATAACGCCCGGCACCAAGTGCGATGCCCACCATGTATACGGCCGAATCTCCCGCCGTATTCTGAATATGATAATCGATAAAAGTCGCCCCCTGAAAAAGATCTCCCGCTGAACAATCTATGTAACGGTAGCGGCTCTCATCATAATTTAAAACCAATGAGACGGTTTTGAGCGAATCACCGCGATCAGCCCGGATCTCTAAGGCGACGGTATCGCCCAATGAGACTTCGCCGGAACTGATCTCCAAGGAAATCTGTGGTTCAATCTGGGCATCGGCCGGAGTGAAGGTGAGGCTGATCGCAAGCAACGCAATCGGGATTATTAATCTGGATTTAAGGTGAATATTGCTCATTTTGACTCTGTGATCGGTTTTATCATTAGCGTAATAGGATAATTTTTTTGGTTCGCTGCCAACCCCGTGCGGTCATCTGCAGAAAATATAAGCCGCTGCTCAACTGCCGGCCGTTTTCATCGGCGCCTTCCCAGATGCAGGAATATCGTCCGGGTTCCAGCAATTGATCGACTAAAGTTTTCAGCTGATGTCCCTGCAGGTCGTAGATATTCAGCCGCACCGGTTCAGTGATCCCGGCCGGTATGAAATACTCAATCCGGGTAGCGCTGTTGAACGGATTCGGGTAGCAATTCAGCAGATCAAAGCCAGCTGGTACGGCGCCGTTTTCGGAAATAGTGCCAAAGCGATAGGTTTTCTCTTCCCAGTCGGAGCCAAAGATGGCCAGCGAATCCAACCACAAATCCGGTATATTTCCCGTCTGACTGTGCAGATCAAATAGAATAACGCGGTTGTCGCTGCCCAGCGCGCCTTCCAAACGGAAAAGGTTAAGATCGAGAGTGCCGTTCCTGGCGGCCTCCGGCGGATATAGGAGCAGCGGGGCGCCGCCAGAACCCGGAACAGCTTTGACATTTACGAGGGTGGTTGATTGCGGATCGAAATGCAGACAGGCGTGAAGGGCGTTAAGATCGCCTGAGTCGCTGATCCGGAGTTCGAATTGCTGATCGGAAATGCGGGCCAGTTCAACGTAATGCGGTAGTCGCCCGACGGCGATTTTCTGGTTAAAGGCGCCATGATTGGTGCGATTGTAATTTTTAGCGACAACCATGAGATCGTAGAAATTGGTCGTGTCATCCGGGATGATTTCATCCGGATCGTGACTGGCGGACGAACCGATGTCGAAACGCCGGTACCAGTCCGAGTCGGCGGAATTGAGCCAGATGTAATTGGAAAACAGAGTAATATCTTCGATTGTCACGCGACCATCGCCGAAATCATCCAGACCGGCTTTAGCGCCGGAGGTCGAGCGGGTCCAGTCACCGGGGGTAATTTTTACCCAGGCGTCAAAGCGTTCCATAGTGGGCGAGAGTTCCGCCGTGGCGTAATTCTGCAGAGCGCGGTAAGTATGATAGCGGATGCCGTATTGGTCGCGGATGTCTTCGTTCCGGAGGAAAATCGGACTGACGCCCGGCTTTAGCAACTTGAAGTTCATAAGGGCGAGCGTGGCCGTATCGCTTTTGAAGAACCGCACCGTGGTCGTATCGGTCAGGGCATTATTGAGGGTTGCTGCAAAGTGATAAACGGTGTAGTTCGGGGTTCCGCTTATGGCCTCGTCAAGGGCATACAACGTGTCGCTTACATAAAAAAAGGCGTTAGCTCCCCAGACATCGCCCAGTTCAAGGCTGGTTAATTCCAATATGGTGTTATCGAATCCGAAGTCGAATTCAGCCGATTCGAGATAGTGAGACGAATCGCTGAAAGCGTTAGGCAGATAAACCGCGGCGGTGAAACTCTGATCGTCCAGACGCTGCGATTTGGCGGCGGTTGAGCCCGTGCGCGGCAGGAATTTGGGATAGAACATGTTCAGTTTGGTGCTGTCGTCTTCGGCCGAAGTGGGCGCGATATTACGCACGGTCACCGGCAGGTTCTGCGCTCGGATCGGAAAATATTTAACCGTATATGGATTAATGCCCTTGCTAACCTCGGGTGTGACGGTAAGATCGCTGAGCGAATCCACTATGCTAAACCAAACATCCCCCAGTCCGGACGGGCTCTCGTCAATCTCGATATTTTCCGGATCGTCATCCCGCCAGTCCGGCATCGCGGCTACAATAAAAAATATCTGATTATCCTGTAAAACAACATCGGTTGCCGTTGATACTGCAAAAGTCGGAACTTCCTGAGGCGGAATACCAAGCGGATCAATAGTCAGAAGGAGTGAATCGGCCGGATTGAATTTCGTGTCGCCGTCATCCATCCAGAGCTGCAACGTTAATTCGATTATCTGCTCGCCGAAATTAATGTGATTTGTTATCGGACGGGTTCCGAAATTGGTCAGCCGGTATTCTGTAGGATCGGTCACGACGGTTTTAGAGAAACGCAGCCGCGCAATGGCGACCGTGTCGCCGGACGCCAGGTGTCTCCAGTGAGTGGTTTTATCGGTGATATAACTAAAGTTCCAGACATACTGCGGGCGGGCTTCGGTTGTCAGAATTAATATAATAAATAAAACCAGAGCCGCCTGACCACCAATTCCTGAGTAAAAACGCCATGAAAAGATTTTTTTCAAGTCGGAATACATGCTCCTTAACGGATCAGGGTAATTTTATGCAGCATCGTCGTCTGAGCGCTTTTCAAATGCAGTAAGTAAATCCCGCTGACGACCGGTTGTCCGAACTGGTTTTTTCCATCCCAGACCACAGAATAGCTGCCGGCTTCAATCTGACCGCGGTGCAGACTGCGGACGAGGTGACCGCGCAAGTCGTATATATTCAGGGAAAAATCGCCGGATTTATCCAGCGGGATGTTGAATCGGATGGTGGTGGCACTGTTGAATGGATTGGGGTAATTCGTCAGCGTCAGGAATTTTTCCGGCAGAACGATACTGTTCATTTCGGCTTCCGTAGAAATTTGCTGACCGCAGGCATTACGCAGGTCGGCGGTAATTAGCTGCAGCTGCGGAACCGCAGCGGCAATTTGACGGAGGTGAATCACAGCAAATTCACCCTCGCCGGAAATCGGGTCGGCCAGTGTTATGAAATTTATGTCGATTATGCCCCTGGCAAGCGAAGGCGCGTGCCAGAGCAGCAGATTTTGCGGTGCCGAAGCTTCCACCAGCGCGCCGGGTTTAACTCCGAGGAATTGGGTGACAGCCGGGTCAAATCCGAGTTGTAACTGAGCGGCAGCCAGCCGATCGAGATGCTGAAAATTGATGCTGACATAATATTCCTGTCCGGCGGAAGCGTTTGACAGTAGATTTATCGTCACCGGTTTCGGAGCGGCTGTCTTTTGGGCGAATGCGCCGGTGTAACTGCGGAAATAATTGGTAGCCAGCCACATCAGATCGTAAAAATTGGTAGTGTCATCCGGGCTGAGTTCGTCCGGGTCGTGACTGTCAGGCGAACCGATGTCGAAACGTTCATACCATTCGGTTGAATCGGGACTGAGCCAGATGTAATTGGAAAAGAGAGTGATATCGGTGGCATCAACCTGTCCGTCGCTAACCCCATTTAATAAATCGGAACTGGAGCCGGCGGTGCAATCGCCGAGAATAAATTTTGCCCACGCGTCGCATCGCGGGGCAGCCGCAGCGGTTTCATTGGATATATTTTGGTAAACATGATACGGAATGCCCCACTGGTCAATGATCTCAATATCCGAAAGAATAATCGGACTAATGCCGGGTTTAATGACCCGGAAATCGAGAACGGCCAAGTCGTTGTAGTCAATGTCAACGTAATTGGTATCGTCCATCACCAGGCCTTCGAAGCGGACGATCGAGTACTTCGGATCGGTGTCAATCTCGACTACTCCAAATCCGCTTCCCTCGGAACTATAGGCTTTATTCTGCCAGATTTCACCATACCGCAGGCTGTCGAGCTGTAAAATGGAATTATCCCACTTGATCTTGAATGAAGCGTAGGAGAGGCGATCTTCTTCACCTTCGGTCTGCAAATTGGAATGCGGCAGATTAATGTAAGCCGAGAAACTCAGGTCGGTGATTATTTCATTCTTGCTCACCGTGGAACCCGTCATGGCCTGGTAATTTGGATAAAACCGGACACTGTCTTCCGCCGACGATTTGTTTCGGTTGTAGACGACAACCGGCAAGTTTACCGCCCGGAATTGGTAGGGCAGCGCGGAACTGCCGCTCCAATTATTGGCGGTTTTATTGGACGGCGTGACCAGCAGATCGTCATTATTATTGGTCGGATCGTTTACCACCGTGATTCCGAAATTGTACCCGTTCTGATAAGAAATCTCCCGATTATCACGGGTAGTATCATGGAAATTGTGAAAGATCATAGTAACGAAAAAAGTTGTGGTGTCTTCTAAGCTTATCTGCGATGCCGGCAAATTGAAAACAACCGCGCTGACCGGCGTTGATTGGGATTCTATCGAAATGCCGGCGGTGCTGAGTAAAGAATCACTGTGCTGGTCCAGACTGCCGGGATATTCATCGGTGTTGATCCACAATTGCAGAGAGTCTATCAACCAGTCCTGAGGGAAGGACAACGGCGGCGGAACTTCCTGCAGGGGTCGCACCGCAAACTTTATCAGATTGTAATCGGCCGCGGTGATTTTTATGAACTGAGCCTTCATGGCGACCTTGTTTTCGCCGGACGCAACCAGTTTGCTCCAGTCATTGGTGGCATTCGGATAAGTGATTATCCAGCGATAATCCTCAGCAGCCAGCCGGTTCGCCAACAGCAGACCGGTTATAAGCAAGGTAAAAACGGAATGACGTCGACGCATTGATTATTCCTTTATTTATCCTAAAAAAGTAAAAATTCCCGCCGTTTTCATAATTGCCTACAAGATAGGTTTACTTTTAGAGATTGTCAAGAAAATCCTTACGCGCGTTGGAGGGAAGGATAAACCGGCTATCGCGGAAGTAATTCGGGGCTGAGCGCAGCGCAACCGAATCAACCCCTTCTAACGGGGTCTTCGTGCTTGCCGATATGCGGAGAATATGATAGATTACCAGTAATAATTCGGGAGTGATTGAAAAATTATGGCAAACTCCGATTCGCCGACGCCCAAAGCCTACTGGATGGTCACCTATGGTGATATGGTGACATTGCTGCTGACTTTTTTTCTGCTGATGATCGTCATTCTGAATGAGGCGGAGAACAATATCTACCGCATGGTAAACCTATTACTCAACGAAGCGGAAACCAATCTGACACAATATATCAGGCAGAATAAGCTTGACAGTTACATTCACATAACGCGCACCACCAAAGGTGTACAGTTGACCATCAGCGGTGAATATTTCTTCGATATCAACTCGGCCGAGATCAAACCTGAACTGAAAAGTGTGCTGGCCTACATCGGCAATACCCTGAGCCAGTCGCGACTTCTGCGGATTCAGGATGATAAGGAATTGCGTGGTTTTTACGACGCACTGCGCCAGGCCAAGCACAATTTGAATGTCGAAATCCGGGTCGAAGGTCACACCGACAACTGGCCGATCCGGGGTGGCAAATATAAAAACAACTGGGAACTCAGCACCGCCCGCGCTCTGGAAGTCGTACAGTTTATCAGCTCCTCATCAGGAATTCCGGAAGCCATGTTTTCTTCTCTCGGTTATGGCGAATTCCGCCCGATAGCCAACAACTCCACCGCGGAAGGGCGCAACCAAAACAGGAGAGTCGAAATCTTCATCGACGCCGACATTACGACCAATCATACGGCGGAATAACTATCTCACTGACCGATCCGGATTAAATGGCCTGCTTCAGAGTAGAGGCTCGAAGACTAAATTCGAGTAAACCGTCACACAGTCTTGCTCCAGCCTCAGTTCTTCATCCTGCGAAGTGATCTTGATTTTACGAACTGAGTTATCCGGCATTTCGATCTCAATTTCGTTCTGGATCGGCTGTGGTCCGGCAAACTCGAAAGCCGGCCGGTAATATTTGGCAAGATCAATTGTTCCGATCGGGATTTCCTTGCCGAACAGCTTCAGATGGAGTTTGACCTTGGCTTCCTGTACCAGGACTTTGATACGATTGGTTTCCCGGATGTATTCGATGGATACGGTGCCTTTGGCTTTTTCGACAGTTTCAAAAGCACCGGCGCTGAGTTTTACCCGGGCGCTGAATTTGGCCTCGCCTGGTTCGAGATCAACCTTCGGATCGACGACGACCCAGGTATATTTGACGCCGCTCTTTTCACCTTTTCCGCTGACATTCCCGATGGATTTGAAAAAGCTGTTCAGCATATCCTCGTGCAGGCGGACGGCGACATGTTTGGCTGGCGCCGGTTCCTGGCCGAAGGTCTTGAAAAACATAAATAACAAAACTATAAAGACATATAGCCCTCTCCGCGAAGCGGTTTTCATAATACCTCCGTAATAAATTCCGGCACAATCACCTTTCGGCAACCGATCTCTTTTAAAAAAAAAGGAGTTCGCGCAGAGTAACTTAATCGGTCGCTGGTTTTGGCTCGGCGGGGGTGTCTTTATCCTTTCTCCGCATAATGGCCATGACCGCCAAGGCGATCAGACCGATCGCGATGACCGCGGCTAAGACTTTGAATATTACCTTGATCAACTTCATCGGAATCCCTTTCAGGATACTTTTTTTATTAATTCAGCCGCCTCTTTCTGCATGGCTTTTTCGGCATCGGATTGCGCTGGGATTGACATAGCCTGTTGGAGACTTTTCCGGGCGGCGTCTTTTTTTCTCAGGGCGATCTGGGTTTTGCCGAGCCAGAGCAGATGACGGATGTCATTGGGTTTCAGCTCATGGGCTTTGCGGAAAAATTGTTCAGCTTCTTCGAAAGATGCCTTGGGGGGGGTGGCGTAGATAAGGCTGGCGATTTGACGTTCCGCCCAGCTCAGATCCGCCAATGCAAAATGCCAGCGGCCCATGACATGATAATTCGAGTCGTTTTTCGGGTCGAGGGCGATGGCTTTTTCGGTATGCTCGCGTACGGCGTAGGAGTTGGTGATTTTCTGCTTGGTGCCTTCAATTTCACCAATCCGGCCGATCAGAATAGAATAGTATTGATGGCCACCAGCTACATTCGGCGCCAGTTCGACACATTTTTTAGCATATTCAAAACCGGGATAGACATTGGCTTTTTGTACTTCCGGATTATCGGGCTGCTGATCGGCAAAATCGAAATACGCCCGGGCAATTTTCCATAAAATTTCCGGATTATTGGGCTCGATTTTTTCGGCTTCGCGCAATTTGGCCATGGTACCCTGGTAATCATTCGCATCGTGTAGTTTTTCGGCTTGGTCGAGTATGGTTTTGACTTTGGCCGTTTGGGGGATCAGGCAAACCGGTAAGGCGGTTAACAACAAAACGATCAGGAGTGATCTTCCAAAACTTGATTGATTTTGCATAGGAACCTCTTCTTTATTTCGTTGTGAGAATAGCGCTGTCAGGAAAATCCGCAGTGCGGAGCCCCGGTTCAAAAAACTTCCGTAAAGGTGAATTTCAACTCCCGCGTCATGAAATCAACCTCCTTGCGATTCAGCAGCATGTTGTTGAAGTCGATTTCAATACTGAATTTGTTCTCGATATTCCAGCGCAGGCCGGCATTCAGGTAACCCCGGCCTTTGCCCAGCATGGACTGCTCAGAGTGATTGTCATTCAGGGCGGCGTCATATTCGGCGATCAGGGAGATTTCCGAATTGAGGTCTTTATCGAAGCCGAAGAAGAAACTGGGATCGGCATCGCCATCGGTCTTTTCGATCGGGTTATAATTGATTCCGGCATGCACTCCCAGATTGCCGAGAAAGCGATAGTTTTTACTGGCGACGGCGTAAAATCCGCGCGCCTTCGTCTCGTAACGTTTCAAAGTATCTATATAATTGCCAAATCCCTGCGATGAAAATCCCAGCACCAACGCCGGATAATTGACGGACTCTTCAATAAAACGGTATTTTATTTCGACTCCCGGCTGATTGTACCATTCAATTTCCTGATTACCGATTATTCCACCCCCGCCGTACGACACGCTGAACATGAATCTCTCAAAAACGCCTACGCCGATCTGAGTCCACAATCCGCCGTTGGGAAAGAGCCGGCATTCGACGGAATATGAACCGCGCGGCAGTACCCCAGCCGTTGGGGCGGTTACCAGATTGACCGGCTGATTGACGCCGCTGTTATTCTGAGCCGCAAGTATACCAGCAAAAGTCGTCAGCATTATCAGCAAATAAATAAATCTTCTGTTCATGGTTTTATCTCTCAATTTTGCCTGAATATACATTGCTGATGGCGGAAAATCAAATTAGTTTTACGTTCCCGATCGGATTGAAAAAAATTTGACCGGCGTCAAAATATCTCAGTAATTATTTGCCACTCTGCCCGGAGAATGATATATTCAAACACTTTTGAAAACAGGAGACGCATGTCGAAGAAAAATTCTCCAGGGCAGCGACCAACCACCACCGGAAAAAAAAAGCCGGCCAATTCGAAAACTTTTTCTATTCCTTTTGATGTGGTGGTATTAATTTTAAGTGGAATTTTGATTTTTATTATGTTTTTACTTGGATATCGGAGTTGCCGCAAGGATGAGGAGCAATTAGAGAAAATGGAAATTAAATTGAACATGGCGGAACTCGATTCCTTTAAGGAAGGGGCTCTCTTATGAAAGGCTTTGGCGCTTTTATCGTAGTAATTAGTTTGGTGGTCTTAGTGCTGGAACATTTGAACCTGATCGATGTCTTCGGTATCGTTGGATTACTGACCGGTCTGTTCGCGATAATGTTTCCCGAGAAAGCCGAAGAGCTGTATAATAAGCTGAAAACCGGCAAACTGAGATAAGCCACCGCCGACTCGCTTTATCAATCCATAAATTATGGGAAGGAATGCCTTTGGCGATGAAATTGGTATTGAACCGGCATATAAAGCATGGATAACATAATCAAGACCGGCGGAGAAATGACTGTAACCGATGATGGCGCATTTCATCTAATCCAATTAGTTTTAAGCTTAATTAAATGAGAAAAAACATGCCACTTTATGAATATGAATGTCAGAATTGCGGAAAGGTGTTCGAGGAGTTGGTTTTCACAAGCAGTACTCCCGATGAGGAAATTATCTGTCCGTACTGCGGCGAGCATAGAGCCAGAAAAATGATTTCAGCGCCATCCATCGGCGGAAGGGCGGCGGGAGATTCCTCCGGAACGCATTCCTGCGGCTCAGGCGGTTTCACCTGAGCTTCCTGATTGCCGGCAGTTGGCCGGTTGAAGTTATATTCACCCAATATGTAAGGAAAAGATATGCAATACCGACAGATAGGTGACAGCGACCTAAAAGTTTCTGAAGTCAGCCTGGGTTGCTGGACACTCGGCGGGCTTAATTGGGTCAATGGTATCCCGAACGGCTGGGCCAACATTGATGAAAACGAGGCCATCGCAGCCATCAATTATGCTATTGACCAGGGTGTCAATCATTTTGATAATGCCGACGTTTACGGCAACGGCCGGGCGGAACGTCTCTTAGCCAAAGCGCTCGGCGTCCGCAATAAGGATGTCGTTATCGCCACTAAAGTCGGATATTTTCCCGGTACGGCCGCGCATCCATACGAACCGCAGCACATTCGTCATCAATTGGAACAGTCGCTGATAAACCTGAAGCGCGATTTCGTTGATATTTATTATTTTCATAATGCCAATTTCGGACGGGATGATATTTATCTTGACGACGCAGTAGCCATGATGCACCGACTGAAGGACGAAGGTAAACTGCGCGTAATCGGTTTATCGGCGCGCACTGACGCCGAATTCCAGCGTTTTGTACCGAAAATCAAGCCGGCTGTGCTGCAAAGTTATGCCAGCATTCTGAACGATCATCTTATTCGGGAAAATACTCCGACCTGGAATTTACTGAAAGCCCGCTGCATGTCGTTCGTAGCTTTCAGTCCGCTCGAACAGGGACTCCTGTTGAATAAGTACAGATACGATCGCCGCCCGAACTTCAATGAAGGCGACCATCGCAAACGCTCCGAACGTTTTGACCCGAAGAACCTCAATCGTCTAAAACCCAAGATGGAGAAACTGGTTGCCCGGTTTGGGGATGATACGGCCCGATTAGCGCGTGTTGCCTTACAATATTTATTGTATCAGGATGTGGTCGCGGCGGTGATACCGGGTTTTCGCAACCAGGCGCAGGTGACCGTCAATCTGGCAGCTTCCGGGAAGCCGCTGACTGCCGCGGAAATTGCCGCCATCCGGGAAATATTTTCGGATTAAACCCGAAATTTTTATTTGTATAATTTAGCCGCCCGTTCGGCTGAAACGGTAATGCCCTTGATAAGCGCCGAGCTGAAGCCCTCGTGCTCCATCTGGTTTAACCCGGCGATGGTGCAGCCGCGCGGGGTCGTGACGCGGTCGATCTCATATTCGGGATGATTACCCAATTTCAGCAGCAGCGAGGCCGCTCCGCGTGCGGTTTGAGCGGCGATATCGATAGCCTCCTGAGAATGAAAACCGATCTCGATTCCGCCTTGCGAAGCTGCCCGGATGGCGCGCAGAAAGAAAGCAATGCCACAGGCGCCCAGCGCCGTAGCAGCAATCATCTTTTCCTCGGCGATAACGACCGTTTTTCCAACCGTGCCGAAAATTGATTTGACGGTCTCGATATCGGAATTGCTGGCGGTTTCGGATGCCAGACAGGTCATCGATTCACGTACAGCGATGGCGGTATTCGGCATGGCGCGCACCACAGTGATGCCGTTGCCGATCAGTTTGCTGATCTGGGCAGTGCTGATGCCGGTTACTACCGAAATGACGATATGATGTCCGGACTTCAGCTCAGGGGCGATTTCGGTGATCACGGCGTTGACCTGTTGGGGCTCGACCGCGATAATTATCACTTTTGATCGACGAACTGCCGCACAGTTGTCTTTTTCGATCACAAAGCCACGTTTCAGCATTTCATCCAGTAGGTGAACTTTGCGGCGTGTCAGAGTAATATCGGCCGCCATAAAACGTCCCGAATCGATCAGGCCGTTCGCAATAGCGATTCCAATATTACCAGCGCCAATAATGGCGATTTTGAGGTTTTCCATGTTTTGCTCCTGTAAGATTAAAATGGGTACCGCGGGCGCGGTCGGATTATGGAGCGTGAATCGTCTGGCAGACATGTAATTCCGCTCCGGAGAGCCCGGACGGCGTTAATACCAACCAGATTGCATATAAAATTCGTATTCACGCTTCAAATTCCAATAACGCGATATTTTAGGATAATTTTGGTAAGTTGTCAAGTAGCAGGCTATCAATGCGCTAAAAATCTTTTAAATTATCGGCAGGTTTTTGATGTAATAAATACAGAAAATTATTTGAGGATTGAAATGAACGCAGTAATCCGCTGTCCCTGGTCGGCTAACGATGAATTGATGATTGCTTACCACGATACCGAATGGGGGGTGCCGGTCCATGCCGACCGGAAATTGTTCGAGTTTATGGTGCTGGACGCTTTTCAGGCCGGGCTGAGCTGGCGCACGATTTTACATAAGCGTGAAAATTTCCGGTCGGCGTTTGCCGGTTTCGAGGTTGGCGAAATCGTAAAATTCAATGCGGAAAAATATCAGGTTCTTCTGACCAATCCGGGCATCATTCGGAACCGCGCGAAAATCCAGGCAACTATCAGCAACGCCGCCCGCTTTCTGGAAGTCCAGAAGGAATTCGGAACGTTCGATCATTATATCTGGCAATTCACCGGCGGAAAAACGATTGTCAATCACTGGCGGAATTCTGCGGAAGTGCCGGCCACCTCTGCAGAAGCCGAGGCTATGAGCGCCGATCTGATCAGGCGCGGTTTTCGATTTGTCGGACCGACTATCTGCTACGCTTTTATGCAGGCCGCCGGATTGGTCAACGATCATCTGGTCGGTTGTTTCCGCTGGCGGGAGGTGATGGAATTAGATCGATAATATTTAAGTATATTTGGGCGCCGATAAGATCTTTGAAGTTCTCTTAAGGCCGGATGAATGTCTTGAAGTTAAACGCAATTATTGGGAGAGGTAGAGAAAATGCAGATAGCCGAAGAATGGAAATGGCGACGCATGCTGTTTTCATCAATTCTAATGGTCGCCGCTATGTTATTTGGCAGCTGTGCATCGCTGGAGACATTGAAAGGAACTAATCTGGATAAAAAAGCCCATAAAATTCATCAGGCCGCCCTGACGATCGATACGCATTGCGACACGCCCATGCACCTTAATCGTCCGGAGTTTAATCTCGGCGAGAGGCATGAGCCCAATGCCGGCGGCGGGCGGGTTGACCTGGTGCGGATGAAAGAAGGCGGGTTGGACGCCATGTTCTTCGCGGCATTCATCTGGCAGGGTGAACGCACTCCCGAAGGCAATGCCAAAGCCAAAGCCGCCACCCTGCGTATCCTGAACACCATTCGTTCGGCGGTCGCCGCCAATATTCACCTGGCCGAAATTGCTTATTCGCCGGATGAAATCTTTCAGATTGTCAGGCGGGACAAACGCGCCATTTTGATTGGATTGGAAAATGGTTACGGTCTCGGCGGCGATCTGAAGATGATCGGTAATTATCATGATGTCGGCGTCCGCTATATTACCCTCTGTCATACTAAAAATAACGACATTTGCGATTCATCGACCGATTCCGTCGAACATGGCGGGCTGAGTCCCTTCGGGCGGGAAGTGGTGCAGGAGATGAACCGGATCGGAATGCTGGTGGACGTCTCACATATTTCTGACGATGCATTTTTTGATGTTCTCGCGCTCAGCCGGGCGCCGGTATTCGCTTCGCATTCCGGAGTCAGGGCGGTCTGCGACCATCCGCGCAATCTGAGCGACGCCATGTTAATTGCTCTGGCAAAAAACGGCGGCGTGGTACAGGTCAACCTCTACACCGGGTATGTCAAATCCGGTAGCGAAAATCCCGCCCGGGAAGCAGCCTTGAAAACTTACTGGAACAAATATCCCGATCTCGATGAATTGACCATAGATCAACGCCTGATCGCCTACCATGAACGTGATCTGATTGAGCAACAATTTCCCCGCCAGCTAGCGACGGTTAGCGATCTGGTCGACCATATCGATCATGTCGTGAATCTGATCGGCATCGATCATGTGGGAATCGGCAGTGATTTTGACGGTGGCGGAGCTTTGCAGGATTGTCAGGATGTCAGCCAAATGGAGAATATAACCCGTGAGCTCGTGCGGCGCGGTTATTCCGCAAATGACATCAAAAAAATATGGAGCGGCAATTTTCTGCGGGTCTGGAAAGCCGCTATGGCAACAGCCTCCGGGAAAGTCGATTAATTTAAAGGTTGGTCGACCAGTTCATTTTATCAGCGCGCATTTGCGCAGACTGCGTTCGTTTCCGGCGCTAACCCGGATGAAGTAAATGCCACTGACCAGTTCATGCAAAGCAAGTGTCCAAATATTTTCACCGGCTGGCCGGAGCTGCTGAGGGTGGGTCTTAACCAATCGCCCGTTTATATCCAGCACATCAATCTTTACGATACCGGGTCGGGGCAGAAAATAACGCACAACGGTTTCCCCGTTAAATGGGTTCGGGTAATTTTGATTAACGGAAAACCCGCCTGGCAGTCGAGCGTGGTTCCGGATTTTATTAATTGAATTGACGGAGCCTGGCGAAGGAGACATAAACAACCAACTGGCGCCGCCGTCCGGAAGGCGACCGAAGGAAATATCGGTTGATTGCAAACCAAAAGTCAACGAGTCGACCAGTAAAAACGTGGTGCCGACCCGCTGAAAGATTGCCAGAAATTCACCGCTCTTGTCGAGTTTGAAAGGGGCATGCCAGGCGCCCTGTTCCGTCTGATCGTCAGCCCAGATAATCAGGTGATCACCGGCTGAGATCAACGTGTCCGGAAAGGCATACTTATCGGGTCGGCTGAAATTATCTGACAGAAAAAATCCTGTTAATGCGAACGAATCGGAATCGCAATAGATTTCCACCCAGTCGTCGTATTCGCCATACGCATCGGCCTTGGAGACAGAGTTGGCGGCTAATAATTCATTGATGCATAACCGCGAACGGCTCGCCGGATAAGTCAAACTCAGCAGATTGTCAGGGGCGGCAAACGGTAAACGGCCGATCTGGTTGGAAATATCCGTTGCCGTGAGATAGAACCGGAATTCGCTGCCGGCTGGTCGGAGCGGTAGAATCGTGCTGTAGTGGTAAATCAGAAACGGACCATCACGCCATTCCGACTTTAATTCCAGATCGAGACAGATGAATTCCTGTTCCGTTTGATAATGTAACATTACGCCGGTCGGCCGGTCTTCATCGAATACGTCGACCGTGACGGTCAACTGGTCACTGGAATCATAGGCGCAGGCAAATCCGCCGATGAAGAACGGCACAGCGTCAACCGGCTCGACTTGTCTGAGGATTGAATAGCTGCGTGTGTTGACATACGACTTCAGGCCATATTTGACATGTCCGCCGAGCGGCGATGTATAAGAGTTATTGAAATCGTCAAAGGTGTAGCCATAGTCCAGGGTGCGGAAGACATCTTCTTCCGCCGCCGCCGAAATCATATTTTTCAGCGAATCGATCCGGGCGAATAAGGCGCCGGCGTTGAAAAATTCGTTGGCAAATGCACTTAAAAAATATGAGTACAGATCTTTCATCGGCTGGTTTTCCAGAATACGGTCGACCAGGGGGCGGTCTTCATATTGATTACCCCAGGCGTATATATCGCGGAGTCCCCAGTAATAATCATCCCAGCAGATGCCGAAAGTATTGTCATAATCATAAGGCAAAAACTCAAACCGGCCGGTTTTTAAATTATGATAAAGAAAAAAGTTATTCTTGTTGTACCAGTAATCATCCCAGCTGCCGACTGCGACGTTGACAGCCAGATACTTCAGGAAATTCCAAAGATCGAAGACGGCGTACACACTGTCGGCAAAATCGTGGTCGTTAGTCTGATTAATGATCGTAATGAGACGCGTCAGATCGGAATAATCGTCTGCGTCTTCGTTGGTCTGGAGTTCATACGCCCGCCGGCCGTAATTAGAGTACTTATAAATATCGGGATCGCTGCCGTGGTATTTCAGATCGGCCGGCCAGAGACATTTGTACAAATTGCCGCTATTGTCACCGAATCGGCTCATCAGAAAAGTCTTGTCATATTCTTCCACATGGATGTAAAGACCGCGGTACTCGCCATTGATATATAGTCTGACATGCGCGGCACGTGACCCCGGAACGCCCATTTTTCTAAATAAATCCCAGCATAACTTGGAGCGGATGACCGAGGGGTCGTTATGTTCGCCGTTCAGGTTCATTTTACGCAGGCCGTAAAAGCGGCGTCCGGCCTCGAATTCATCGAAGGAAATCTTAAACGATTTCTTTTGCGATTCGCGGGAAGTGTTGCCGCGTAGACGAAAACCGATCTGCGGAATTGATGTGTCGATTTGCGCAGATTGAAAATGTAAATCCGCCTGTAAATAACGATCATTGGATAAATTTTCCGGGGCCAGCAGCCAGGCTAAAGAATCCGCGCTGATTGTAATGTACAAACTCGCCAGTCCGGTATCGTCGAAAAGTGGTTCAGATAGTCGGTAATTCTCGTCCGCCCGTCCTATTGAGATGGTTAGAGTCGTCAGGTAAAAAAGTCCTGTAAACAGGAGAATTGCAGTCTTTAGCGGTTTTTTATCGGAGCGAAAAGAGAACATATTACGACGGGAATATAACAATTTTTTAACTGGATTGAAAAATTACCTTGTCAAAAGGGGATTTCTGTCGTACATTATCAGTGTATTAGTATAATAGGACACTAAACAGGAGAGCATGATGATAACAGTGAATCAAATGAACTTTGCATACGGCAAACAAGCCCGGTTGTTCAGCCAATTGAGCACCCGGCTGACCGGCGGCAATGTTTACGGATTGCTGGGTAAAAACGGCGCGGGAAAAACCACTCTGCTGAAAATCCTGACCGGTCTGCTGTTCCCGCAGGACGGGCAGGTGCGGGTGTTGGATTTCGAGCCGCGGCGGCGCGAGCCGCAGTTTCTGCGGGAAATTTATCTGATTCCGGAAGAATTTTTTCTGCCGTCGGTTTCGGTGCGGGAATATGAAGGAGCTTATGCGCCCTTTTATCCGCGTTTCGATCACCGCTTGTTCGAACAATATCTGCAGGAATTCGAAATACCGTCCCGCGACCGACTATCTTCCCTGTCGTTTGGGCAGAAGAAAAAATTCCTGATCGCTTTCGGATTGGCGACCAACTGTAAAATTTTATTTCTGGATGAACCGACCAACGGTTTGGACATTCCGACCAAGAGTCAGTTCCGTAAAATCCTGGCGGCTTCCATCTCGGATGAACGGACGATCGTTATTTCCACTCATCAGGTGCGTGATATGGCCAACCTGATCGATCCGATTATCATTCTGGATGAAGGTCAGATCATATTCAATCAGAACCTGGAAGAGACCGCCAAACGATTAGAGATGAAGATTTTAACAGATGAGAAGGAAACGAATGGTTGTCTGTTTTGTGAAAAAACGCTCGGCGGTTATGTGGTTTTGGAAGAGAACAAGACCGGAGCGGATTCCAAGATCGACATCGAACTGCTGTTTAACGCTGTAATCAACAACCGCGAGCGCATCGCGCGGCTTTTTACACGGGAGGTATAAGATGAACCGGGATAGTCTTTTCGATTGGAAACGTTTGATTCACCTAATCAAGAATGAAATTGTCGGATCTTATCGTTCACTGCTGGTCACGACCGGGGCGCTGGCCGGGATTTTACTGGTAATATACCTCTTGCAGATGATTGGACATAATTCGAGAGATTTTTTGCAGGTCTGGTATTTTCTGATACTATTTATTGGCGGCTTTGTGGTATCGAGTAAAATTTTCAGCCCTATTCATGATCGTCGTCAAAATTATATTTATCTGACCTTGCCGGCTTCCGATTATGAGAAATTTATCAGCAAATTATTGCTTTCTTCCGTCGGCTGGGTAATTGGCGCGACGGTTTGTTACGTCTTGTTTTCAATCATCGCCATGGCGGTCAGTCAATTGATCTGGGAAGACTCGATGGGCATTTTCAGTCCATTTAAAGCCGATTATCTGACAGGGATGGCAGTCTATCTGGTTCTGCAATCGATCTTTGTCTTTGGCTCGGTTTATTTCCAGAAAAACGCTTTAGCGAAAACGGTCGGCAGCCTGTTTCTGTTCGGATTATGTCTGGCGCTTATTACCGGATTGCTGGCCCGCCTAATTTTTGCCAAATACATACCCTGGCACAGCAATTGGGAATTCGATTGCAGCCAATATTTTAATCATGTAGTTGATATTAAAGCTTTTTTTCATGGTTTTGTTACCGTCGTGAAATATTTGTTCTGGTTTGGGCTGGCACCTTTCTTCTGGGTTCTTTCCGTAATTCGGTTAAAAGAAACGGAGGTATGATATGGAATTCGGATCTAATCAGGCGATTTATCTACAGATCGTCGATTACATGTGTGACAATATCCTCTCCGGAAAATGGCCGGAAGGCGAACGGATCCCGGCAATCCGCGAGATTGCGGTCAATCTGGAAGTGAATCCCAATACAGTCATGCGCAGTTACGCTTATCTGCAGGAAAAGAACATTATCTACAATCAACGCGGTATAGGCTATTTTGTCGCCGATGAAGGCGTTAAAGCCACCAGACAGATTAAGCGTGTCGACTTTGTGCAAAATATC
Organism: uncultured bacterium; assembly: GCA_964576275.1. Lineage (GTDB taxonomy): Bacteria > Fidelibacterota > UBA2242 > UBA2242 > UBA2242 > JAGNGI01. Next base: position 91,094 of record CAZNUN010000011.1, read on the forward strand.
CTTCCGCGAGTCTTCAGGACGATGGATTTGCTCGAAGTCGGATTCGATGAATTAAACCAACTTTATAATCAATTTAAAACGAGGGGGAGTTTATGAAAAACAGTAATAAAATTCTTGTTGGCACCGGCCTGCTATTTGTAACGATCATTTTTATTATCCTCGTTGTGGCGCGACTTGTGCTGGATACTAATATCGAGGAAGACAACGAGTACGATGATTTTGAAGATATTATTTTGGAAAGTTATGATTTAAATGACTTCGATAAAGTTGAAATTAATGATAGTTGGAAAGTGACAATCAGGCAGGGCGAACATTATAAAATTGATGTGACTGCTCCAAAGGAGGTTTTAGAAAGAACCCGGGTCGAAGTAATAGGCGACCGATTAGTTCTTGATACCAAAAATTACTTGCGCTGGAAAGACAAACCCGAAGCTAACCTAACCATGCCGAACATTGTTGAAATTGCGGTAGAGGGAGCGGCTATGATCGATTTGGAAGATTTTTCCTGTGATGAGCTTCGCATGCAGGTTGCGGGGGCTTGTAAAGTGCATGGCGAGGGCAATACAATCAATAATTTGCAATTAAAAAGTGACGGTGCCTCGAATGTAGATTTGACAGGAAGTATGGTTAAAAATGCCGATCTGGATATCAACGGGGCCGGATCTGTCGAATTGAAGATGGATGGTGGCGAACTGACTGGTATGGCCTCCGGAGCTGCAAAGATCGTGTATTATGGCTTGGTTTCAAAGGAAAATATCAAGACTAATGGAGTGGTTTCGGTGCGGCACCGCGACTGACGTTTTTAATTAATTGCATAAAAATCGGTTGGGTGGCAATCACCAAACCGATTTTTATTTTTAAGATGTGACCGGGGAGACTTGACATTCATTTAATTTTTGCATAACATTCCCAGCCTATTTTAAATTTCCCATTGAATCTGGATGGATATACTGATAGCTACAAATAACCATGATAAAATCCGCGAAATTCAGCGGGTGTTTGACGTTTCCGGAGTGACTTTACATACTCTGAGCGAGTTTCCGGATTGTCCCAAGGTTGTTGAAGACGGGAACACCCTTTTCGAAAATGCATTAAAAAAGGCACAAATGGTAGCGGATTTTACAAAATTACCGACAATTGCAGACGACACCGGGCTGGAAGTTGACGCACTGGGCGGTCGGCCGGGGGTTTATTCAGCTCGTTTTGCCGGCGAAGAAGTGACCTACGCGCAGAATGTCGACAAACTGCTGGAGGTTATGCGGCCGGTACCCGATTCCGGGCGCACGGCGCATTTCCGCTGTGTCGCGGTTTTTTACCGGCCTGATTTAACGGTTTCGGAAGAGGGTCGGATAGATGGAATAATCCTGCGGGAGCGGCGTGGATCTGGCGGCTTCGGTTACGATCCGGTTTTTTTTGTACCGGAAACCGGCCAGACTTTTGCCGAGATGGATTTGTCCGTCAAGAATGCTATCAGTCACCGCGGGCAGGCCTTTGCCCGGCTGGCGGTGAAACTAAAATCTATCGCTAATTTTCCAACTGACAATTTTTGAGGTGTTTTTTAGTATTGTTACCCTGCGTGAAGTAAGCTCCGCTTCCATTTAACCCCTATATTAAAAGGTTGTCTAAACATCATTAATCTGATAAAAAGATATATTATACCCGTTTTTATTTTTACGGGATTCGTTGCCGGAGGCTTTGCCGCTGACACAGAACCGGCCGTTTTTCCGATTCAGGTCGACTGGTTGAGGAATCGCTATGCTCCGGCAAAGATGGAGGCCAAGCGTGGCCTGGCACTGGTTTCGGACAATTATATAAATCTTAATAGTAGTATTTTGAAGATCAAATTTCCCGGGATGAAGACCTCTCAGAAACTGGATCAGTCCGGCCGGAATTTTATTATTGTGAGTGAGCTCAACGGCGCGCCGGTGCTTGATCCGGTCGGGATCGCGGTTAATCGGTATTTCGATCTGCGCCGCCGTCTGGACTGGCACACCAAGTTTGTCGAGGTGACTTTAGCCAAACCGGCTGAGTCGGTTGCCGGAGGTGATAAACTCGAGTTGATCGGAGCCGACATCGCCGGTCAGCATGTCGCTTTACGGGTATCCGGCAACGTCAATATTAACGGCCGGCTGCAGAGTCAGAACAGTTCGCAGGTTCATAGCACTTATTCCACCGGTACGTCGACGAGTTTCGTGGTTGATCAGAAACAACAGCTGAATATTGAAGGTAAGATTGGCGACCGCATCAGTATTTTGGTTGATCAGGACAGCGAGCGGGATTTCGATTTTGAAAACAACCTGAAGATTATTTATACCGGGAAGGAAGATGACATCGTCCAAAAGGTGGAAGCCGGAAATATTTCATTATCTTTGCCGAGCACCCAATATGTGACATTTTCCGGTACGAATAGCGGTCTGTACGGATTCAAATCCCTGATGCAGTTCGGTGGTATCAATGTCACGGCTATTGCCAGCGTCGAGAAAGGCAAGAAGGAAAAATTGAGCGTCGATGGTGGCGCTCAGACCTCCAAGATCACCATAAAGGATAGTGATTACCGGAAAAATATTTATTTTTATCTCGACTATCACTTCCGCGAGAATATGTACCAGGGATATACAAATTATGGGGTCTTCACGGTAGATTCGCGCGGTACGGTGGCCGATCTAAAAGTCTACAAATCGCAGACCATCGAAACGGCTGGCTGTATACGGGGAATGGCCTTTGTGGATCCGCGAGACACAACCCTTTATCCGCAAAATAAAGTCAATCGTATCTTTAAGCTGCTGGAATTGAACAAAGATTATATCACAGACGAATCCATGGGTTATCTTAAAATGGCAGCCCAATTGCAGGACGGTGAAGTCCTGGCGGTAGCTTACCGAATTATTGATCCAAAAACGAAACTGACTGTTGACGGCGAGGAGTACGGCGACTATGCCCGGACCGATACCAGCAGCGCTAATTATTATATCTTGAAACTCATCAAGCCGGAGACCATGCAACCCTCCCACCCCTGCTGGGATTTGGAAATGAAGAATATCTATAATCTGGGGACCACCGGTATCGAAAAAGAGGGATTCGATCTGGACATCTATTATACTCAGAGCAACAGCGATTTGAACTATGACCCCGTTACCGGCAAGAGATTCATACAGTTGTTCGGTCTGGATAAAAATGACGATAACAATACCGGGCAACCCAACGGTGTCATAGACCTGAACGACCCGTATATTATAAATTTGTTTACAGGGGAACTCTGGTTTCCGTTTCTGCGGCCGTTTCAGTACGATTCACTGGATGCGACCGGGACACGCAATCCCAATCTCAGCCAGGATTACAACTGCTCGGCGATGTACGACAGCAACCGAACCGATATCAATGATATTAACAACGATTCAAAATTCAAGATCTTGGTCAGTTACCAGAACCGCAGTTCGATTCTCAGTTTGGGAGCGATGGTAATCGAGAACAGCGAGTCCGTGACCCTGAATAGTGTTCCACTGACCAGAAATGTGGATTACACCATCGACTATTTTTCAGGAACCCTGACCCTGCTGAATAAAGATGCCACCAATCCGGACGCCAATCTGGAAGTCAAATACGAGAAGAATCAGTTCTTTCAATTGGATAAAAAAACGATTTTGGGAGCCAGAGCGCAATATGATTTTGGCGATAATGGCTTTATCGGCGGCACGGCGCTCTATTATTCGCAATCGGTTACCGACGAAAAAGTCGAGGTCGGCTACGAACCGTACCGCAATTTTGTGTGGGACATCAACGGAAAATATAAGACCAAGCTCGATTTTCTCACGCGGGCGATCAACTGGCTACCGTTGATTAAGACCAATGCCGAGTCGTCTATTGATATTGAAGGCGAAATTGCCCAGGTCGTACCGACCGTCAACACTCTTTCCAACGAAGATACCGGCGATATGCACGGCGTCGGTTTTATTGACGATTTTGAAAGTTCCGAGAGAGTCACAGCCCCACCAATCATGCGCCGTTACTGGACCAGATCTTCTCTGCCGTATGCAAAATACGAAAATCAGCGCGGACATACCATCTGGTACAATCCTTATGCCAGCGTGGCGACCACCAGCATCTGGCCGGACAAAGAAGTCAGTACCACCGCTCAGAACACAACCACCGAAGTGCTGGTACTGCGGGTCGAGCCAAACTGGTCGGTTGACTACGTTGACGGAAATTGCTCCGTCCGGGATGTCTGGGGTGGTATCACCTATAGTTTTCCACAGAGTTACTACGATCAGTCCAATTCAAAATACATGGACATCTGGGTCAAGGGGCATACCGGCACTCTGCATATTGACCTGGGCGACATCAGCGAAGATCAAAACAGTGACGGTATAATCAATACCGAGGATTTACCGGAAGGCCTGAGCACCGGAAACGGTTTGCTGGATGAGGACAAAGAAGACACCGGTCTTGATGGCTTGTGGGATAAAGACGAAAAGGTTATTACCGCGACGGACACTCTTAAGTATGGAGACGAGGCGCTGAGAAATTACGGCCGCGATCCCTACGATCCTCACTCCGACAACTGGAAATACTCGGAAGGCTCCAGAGACTACAGCAAGGTAAACGGTACCGAAGGGAATGCCAACGATGCCAGCAACGGTTTATATCCGGACACGGAAGACCTGGACAACGACTATTCTCTTGACGCGACCTCGGATTATTTTACCGCCTCATTCGATCTGGCAGACGAAGGAAGCATTTTTAAAGCCGGTGAAACGTTCATTTCTGGCAAATCTACCGGATGGAAACTTTACCGGATACCCCTGACGGCCTTTTCAAAAACATCTACGGGAAAAGATGTCACCTGGGAAAATATCAAAGCCTGCCGTCTGTGGTTAGACGGATTGGACAAAAGAGATTCATTGTATATCGCTCAGATCGAACTGGTCGGTAATGAATGGGAAGAATTGGGCGTTGCCGCCAGCGATACTTCTTCGTTCGTGGAAAATGAAGAAACCTTTACGATGTCGGTTATCAACACGGAAGACAATCCGGACATATATGAACCGCCGGATGGAGTCCTGGGTGAATACGACCAGGTGACCCAGACTCGCGCCAAGGAGCAGTCATTAGTGCTCGAGCTGCCGGAAGAAGGCGTTGGATTACAAGCCGGCGAACTATGCGCCTCAAAAAAAGTGTTGATGGAAGAAACCAGCTATATAACCTATAAGGAGATGAAACTCTATGTTTATGGCGGTGAAGACCTGACTGTCAATGGCAGCCCGTTTATGGAAGGTGATGAGACGCCGCTGCAGTTTTTTATCCGCTTTGGGAAAATTTCGGATAAAGCCAATACCACCAGCTATTACGAATACCGTCAGCCGGTTTTTTACTCCAAGTGGCGGTCTGAGAATGAAATGCAACTCGATTTGGATTTTATGACTACTCTGAAGTTATATAATTCGGAAAATGAATACAGCGGCGATGGCGAATTCAGAATTGATACCAATGTGGTCGGGGTCACCATCCGCCATTACAAAGAGTTGGATCAGGACGGCCAATATACCGGTAAAGAACTGATCATCTATGGCAGTCCGTCTTTAGCCAGTATAAAAAGAATCGACATCGGTCTCCGCAACCGCTCCGATAATACCAACTGCGCGAATGCTTTCCGGACCGGTACAATCAAAGGTCAGGTTTGGCTGGATGAATTGCGTCTCTCAGAAGTGCGCAGTGATAAAGGCATGGCCTATCGCGCCAAAACCTCGCTCAAAATGGCCGATCTGGCCAGTTTCGATCTGGTCATCACTCATAAAGACGCCGACTTCCATACCGTCGAACAGCGCTCCAGTCTGACGACCGACAATTTGATAACGACCCGGGCGGTCAGCGCTACCGGTAAAGTCAACCTGGATAAAGTGACGCCTCCCAGCTGGGGATTGACCATTCCGGTGATCGGAACTTACTCCCAATCCACCGGCACCCGTAAGTATGTATATGGCAGCGACATTCTGATGGAAGATAATCCGGCTGACAGCCTGCTGGATATCGCTAAAAGTTACGGCGTCAACGCATCATTCAGTAAACGCGCTTCAGATTACTGGTTGACGAAGTATACTATTGATCAGATCCAGGTTAATATGAATGCGACCTGGAGCGAGAAATCCACGGTAACAATCCGGGAATCCAAATCCGAAAATTACAAAGCCAGTGTCTCTTATCAGTTTCCTTTTCCGAAAAATAAATTCGTCAGTCCGCTGAAATGGACGGCAAAAATCCCGATCCTCGGCGATAAGATCAGCGAAACCCACTTTTATTATTGGCCGACTAACCTCTCCGTATCGGCGGATGCCGGCAAAGGCACCTCTCATACAATCCAACGGGCCACCACAGACATACAGAGCGGTAATAATTTTGATCTCAACCGCAGTCTGACCTTCGGTTATAAAATGCTCGACAACCTGAATGCCAATTATACACTTAATACGACGAACAATCTGATCGAACTATGGAACCGGCAGTGGGAAATTTTTCAGTCGATCAATCCCGGTAAAATGGAAAACTATCGCGAGACCTATTCGGCCAGTTTTACTCCCAAAATCTTCAAATGGTTTTCTCCCAGTTTTAATTATTCGGCGGCCTTTAACTGGAGCGAACCCCTTTCCAGTCCGACCAAATATATCGATATCCTGTCCAACCAGCGCCGGATCAGCACGACTTTCAGCTTAGACCTGGCTACGATCTTTACTTCCTTCTTCAAATCTGCCACGGCGGAAGCGGCTAAACCGGCAACTTCAGGCGGACGACAGACAAGGCGCCCGGGTCCACCCGGCGATCAGCCTCCGGGTCCGGAACAGTTGACCGATTCGAGCCCGCCGGAAACGCCGCAAACCGCCCCCAGCCGCCGCCGTCCCGGGACAAAACCGGCGGTGGATGAAAAACGACCCGCCGCTCCGGCCGATGAACTAACGGACAAAACGCCTTTTATAAAACCTGAAGGAGTTAAAAAATCTTCCGAATGGTCCAAATCGGTTGCCAAATATCTCAAGAAAATCCAGACTATCAACGTCAGTCTGTCATCCAATAATTCGATCAGCAACCGATATTGTATGGGCATGCCGGACATCATGTACCGGTTGGGATTGTCAGACGATCCAGGTTTGGCGATTGATTCCTCGCAATATGTGGCGACCAGTATGCGCAGTCTCACGCAGAGCTTAGACGGTTCGATCCGCTCCGGCCTGAGCCTGTTTGCCAATGTGAATATGCCGCTGTCCTATTCTCAAAATATGTCCATATCTCATTCGCAGAGCACGATCAGCCGCACTTTCAGCCGGGATTACATTCCCATGGGCACCAAAGGAAGGGACGGATTCCCATTTCCGGGATGGTCATTGACCTGGAGTCAGTTGGAGAAGTATGCCCTTTTTGCGAAGATATTTAAAAAATTATCGTTGGATCATGGCTTTTCCGGCAAAGAGTCAATTACCTTCCAAAATGGTAAAGAGTTGAATTCGTCCTATAAATTGCTCTTTCAGCCGCTGATCGGGCTCTCCATGCAATTCCCGAAAGATATCAGTGCGACGGTACGGGTCACCGGCGGCCAGACGATCAATAACACCTCCAGCGGCAGTGTCGGCGGCACGACCATCATTGACGACGCCGCCGTCTCGGCAACCGTCAACTGGCAGAAAAAAGGCGGCCTGACGATTCCATTGCCGTTCCTCAAGGATAAGCGGCTCGAAAATGCTCTGACTTTTACGGCGAACTTCGATTATTCCACTTCGCAGACCAGAGCGCGAAACGATAATGTGAAGAAATTCGGCGTTACTGCCCGCAGTAAGGCCTGGAAAACGACTCCGCGGATCAATTATACCTTTTCAAAGAAGGTCACCGGCGGACTGTTTTTTGAATACGGAGAGAATGACAATAAAAACACCGGCCGACGCATAACGCGCAATTACGGCTTTGACGTGAACATCGCGATTCGAGGTTAATGATGCAAAAGAGTCTGATCCTGATTGTTTTTCTTTTAGCGGCCTGTCGCTCGGGCGCACGTGATTTCAACGGCGAACGAGCCTATCAATTTTTAAAACAACAGTGCGATCTGGGGCCGCGTAATCCCGGTTCGCCGGGACATTTGGCCGAAAGAAATATGCTGATCGCATTTCTAAAGCCTTTAGCCGATACGGTGATCGTCCAAGATTTTGATCGTGAGATCGCCCAGGAAAAGACTACACTGCATCTGACGAATATTGTCGCGGCTTTTAACCAATTTGGGGAGAATCCGCTTCTAATCGGCGCGCATTGGGATACTCGTCCGCGGGCCGAATACGACCCCGATCGCAGCAAACAGAATACGCCGATCCTTGGGGCTAATGACGGCGCCAGCGGTGTCGCCGTTCTGATGCATTTGGCCGAAATACTGTCGAATGAAATGCCGCCGCGCGCCGTTTATCTGGTTTTTTTCGATGGTGAAGATTGGGGCTATCCCGGCTCGATCGAATTATACTGTCTCGGCTCGGAATATTTTGCCAAAAATCTGCCGATCCCTAAACCAACCGAGGGAATCGTGATTGATATGATCGGGGACGCCGACCTGCGCATACCGGTGGAGCGCAATTCGGTGGAGAGCCACCCGATTCTGGTGCGGAAACTCTGGTCAATCGCTGCCCGGCACAGGTTCAGCGCGTTCGTGCACCAGATTGACGAGGAAATTTATGACGATCATCTAATGTTGATCCGGCACGCCGGAATTCCTTCCGTCGATCTGATCGATTTCCAGTATCCTAACCGATTCACGAATTACTGGCATACGACGATGGATACCCCCGATAAATGCAGCCCGAAAAGTCTGGATATTATCGGCACGGTACTGTTTGATTACATTTTCCACGATTTCAGAGGGAAATAAAACAGCTGTATGAATCTTCGGAATTCCCGTTGGTTTAAAGTAACGTTCGCGAAAGGGATCTGCGATGCGGAACAACTGGTCGCCGTCCTGCTGCCCTGGGGCCTGCTTGGCTTACAGGAAACCGACACTCATTATGAGGTATACTTTGCGTTCAGCCAGCGAGCGGCGTTACCGCGCCTGATGGAGACTTTACGGGAACAGTGGCCGGAAATAGACGCGGATTTCGCCGAAATTACGGATGACGGCTGGAGTACAAGGTGGCAGGAGTATTTTAAGCCGCAGCGCATTACTCACCGCATTGCCGTTCGTCCGTTGTGGGAACGGCCGCAAAATGTCGACGTGGAAATCGTCTTGCAGCCCGGAATGGCCTTTGGAACCGGAACGCATGCCACCACCCGCCTGGCTTTGCAAATGCTCGAAAAGTTTCTGATGCCCGGCATGAGCGTGCTGGACGCCGGCTGTGGCAGCGGAATTCTGGCGATCGCCGCATTGAAATTGGGCGCCGGCAGCGTGGTCGCCTGGGACATCGACCCGGAAGTAGTGGATAATTTCACGGAAAACCTGTCTTTGAATAACCTCGCCGGAAAAATCGACATTCATATCGGTGACGTTACGCAATTACCGGACTATGGCTTTAACCTGATCATCAGCAATATTGAACGCCAGCCCAATCTGCGGCTGCTCGACGCGCTTGCCCTTCATAAAAATCGCTCGCTGGTGATTTTTACCGGATTACTGCAAGAAGAGTGTACGCTTTTTACGGAGGCAGTCTTAAATTACGGCCGTGAAATCGTTGCTCAAGATACGGAAGATGAATGGTTGGTGCTGGTGGTGCATTAGATGAAAAAAATAATAATTACCACCCTGTTGCTGACTGTTTGCGCCATTTGGAGCTGCGATACCGAACCCGTCGTCCGGTCGACACAAAATGCGCCGGTAATTACTGCCTTGACGTTGCATTATTCGGAATTGAACCGCAGCCTGTTCATCGCCGCAGATGTCGAGGACGCTCAGGGCTGGGAAAATATTGATTCGGTAACTTTTAGCCTGTACCAGATCAGCACTGCGACTTATTTGACCGGTACGCTGTTTTTGGAGGGAAATTTGCTGGACGATGGTCCGCCCCGTGACATTATTATACGGGACGGAGTCTTTTCCTATCTGATCGATTCGACGGAATTGGGCAATTACGAAGGTTATTACCGGGTTTACGCCGCGGCTTATGATGCCGACGGTCACGTCAGCGATACGGTCACCGTGACCGAACTGGTGCAGGCGAATAGCGCGCCCGAACTTTATTTGCTTTCGGCACCGACCAGTTTTGAAAAGTGGGACACCTTGAAATTTTATTTTCGGGTAACGGATCTGCAGGGATATGACGATATTGCTTCCGTACCGTATTCAATCCGTCGTCCGGATGGTCAGTTTTTTGACCGGTATTTTTCTTTGAAAGATGATGGAACCGGCGGCGATGAGGTGGCTAATGATGGCATTTTCAGTATTTTTCAGCCGTCGAATCCGGAGAGCAAGTATCAGGGGCTGTATTACTTTTATTTTTTTGCCGAAGATTACTCCGGGGCGATCAGCGATACGATTACGTTGAAAATTACCAATCCGGGTGTACATATCACCGCGCCGGCAACCGCCCAAACTGTGCATTTTGGTGATAATCTGGAAATCACCTGGGAGAGCGCTTACATCACTCGGGTTCAGGTCGAATACTCTCTGAATGCCAACGAATCCTCTCCGGACTGGGTATCCGCGGATACTGTCGTGGCGGCTTTGGGAAAATACAACTGGACTGTCCCGTCTGTGCAGTCCACCAATTACTGCAAAGTTCGGGTTTCCGATCTGACTTACCCGAGGCGCAGCGATGTCAATGACAGTTATCTGGTGATCGCGCCATGAAGAATAATCTGACGATATTATTGGCAGTATTGATTATGGCGGCCGCTGGTTTCGGTCAGGCATTCCGTTTATCAAAACCCACTCTGAATGAAGATGATAATACATATGCAGGTCTGCCGAGCAACGGAGTTACCGGAATAGCCGTTCAGGGTGATTCGACTATGTGGTTCGCGACCGGTGGCGGTCTGAGCCGCTCGGATGATTTTGGGATGAGTTTTCGGAGTTATTACGCCGGGTTGAACCATCTGCCGCACGGCGGGATTTCCGCCATTGCTATCAAGGGTGACACAATCTGGGTAGCGGCGGTGTTTGATTCGACCATTGGCAGTACCGGTGCACAGCAGACCGGCGGTGGTTTGGCGTATTCGATCAATCGGGGTGAAGATTGGACTTTTATCCCTCAGCCGGTTGATACGACCGGCGGGAAAACAGAGGAATATGAATATTTGTCCTGGAACGGCCAATTGGTAAAATTTTTAAAGACCACGACTCCCGTAAACAATACGACCTGGGATATTGCTCTGACAGACAAATATGTTTATATCGTTAGCTGGGCCGGTGGAATTCGTCGTAGCGCCGATCTGGGACAAACCTGGCAAAGAATTCCTCTGCCATCGGACGATCTCGATTATTTGAATTGCGACGATTCAATTGATTTCGAGATCAATCCGCGCGATCCGGCCAACGGAGGGAATCACAATCATAAAGGCTTCAGCGTTTTGGCTTACGGTGATACGGTCTGGATCGGAACGGCCAATGGCATCAATCTGGGAATCGTCGAATCCGACAGTTGTCTCAGCTGGCGCAAGTACAATGCCAAAAATTCGGCGATTTCCGGGAATTTCGTGGTGGCATTAGCCCGTCAGGTGTGGCGCGGCCAGGAAACGATCTGGGCGGTAACCTTGCCGGCGGAAGATTCCGGTGAATTCCAGGCTATCAGTAAAACCTGCGATGGCGGACTGACCTGGACGACGACTCTGCGCAATATCCGCGGTTATAATTTTGCATTCCAGGATTCTATCGTCTATGTCTGCAGCGAAAGCGGTCTGTTTAAATCCATTGACGGTGAGAACTGGGCGGTTTATACTCCGGTCAGCGATGCCTCAACCGGTGAGCAGATTTATAGCGAATATTATTATGCCGCCGAAATCGATTGCCGCGAAGGAGAGACCAATCTGTGGGTCGGTACCGGAGATGGCATTGCCAAGACGGCCAGCGATGGTTTGACCTGGAAAGTTTACCGCACGGCGGTTTCCACTGCGAGCAGCGGACAACCGGAGGTTTATGCCTATCCTAATCCGTTTGCGCCTCATCATCACAATGTTCTCGGCGACGACGGCCACGTTCGTTTTCAGTATGATCTGGATGAAGCGGGGTCCGTCCGCCTGGAAATCTATAACTTTGCGATGGAGCGAATCTACAGGAGCGAATGGCAGATGGTTGACAGCGCCGGCGACCATCATCTGGTCTGGACCGGGCGGACGATGAACGGCGCAATCGTCGCCAATGGCACCTATTTTTGTAAACTGACCAAGAAAACCAACGGCCGGGAAAAATCCGCCTGGACGAAACTGATTGTCATAAAATGAGCCGGTATGTATAGAACTGTAAAAATCATCTTAATCAGTCTGATCTGCGCGGCTATTTTAAAAGGGGCTTCCAACGCCGGTTACGCCGGGGCTTTTCTGCGGATGGGTTTAGGAGCCCGCGCCTCGGCGCTGGGCAATTCAGGGGTGGCTTTTGCGGAAGACGGATTTGGAATTTACTACAATCCAGCCGGGCTGGCATTCTTGGATGAAAGGCATGTCGCCCTGACCTACTCCTTCCTGAGTCTGGATCGCCAATTTCATTTCGCCGGGTATTCTATGCCACTTAAACCACATGCCGGATTGGGGGTTTCCTGGCTGCATGCCGGAGTGAATGATATTGAAGGCCGCACTTCGACCGGACAGATTGACGAAGTCTACCAGACGGGAGAAGATGTTTTTATGGCGTCGTTCGCGAATTCCATATTGCCGCAGCTCTCGCTGGGATTGAATTTTAAGATCCTGCACCATCAGATGCTCGATATCGATGCGACCGGCGTGGGATTTGATTTTGGAGTGCTCTACCGGCCATTCGACTGGCTTGCTGCTGGCATACAATTCAAAGATCTTTTATCTGGTTATACCTGGAACACTCAGGAATTATTTAACGAAGAGGGCGGAAATTATACGGAGCAATTTCTGCAGGTCGTCAAATTTGGTCTGGCCGTCAGGCCCGTTGCGCAGCTGGCGATCAGCGGAGATGTCGAAGTTTCGGAAGAGAATGCCTGGCAGACCCACATTGGAGCCGAGTATCTGTATCGCGATCTGGCGTATCTGCGCGTCGGGATGAATAACGCCAGTCCTACTTTCGGCGCCGGACTGGCTTATGGATTTCTGGCGGATATTGACACCCAGCTCGATTATGGTTTATTATTAAGTGTTGCAGGAGAAGGCCTGACTCATATCTTTTCCTGGCAATTTAAATTTTAGTGGTAATTATGCGTATAAAAGCTCAAATAATCACAGTTATAATTCTGGTTTTGGCGTCTCTGAAAGCCCAAACCGATGAATCCGGATTGTCATTTCTGCAAGTTCCGGCGTATGGGCGCGCAGCAGCGACTATGGGTGTTTTTTCCCAGGTGAGCGAGTCGCCATTTGCGATTTTCGATTCTCCGGTCGGATTGCTTAACGAGAGTGTCAAAGTTGGATTCAGTCACAATTTCTGGTTTGCGGATGTCACCGGCGAAGCCTTGGCGGCCTCTGTTCCTTTATGGAAGGGCAGTCTCGGATTCGGTCTGAATTATGTCAGGATTCCGGGCATCGCGATCCGGGATATTCCCAGCGACGAACCGCTTAGTGAGACCGAGGCGCAATATATGTCCGCCGCAATTGGTTACGCCTATCCGGTGTTTTCGAAACTATCGATCGGTGTCACCCTCAAGTATCTGTATGAACATTTATATACGGAGAATGCCGGTGGTGTGGCGATGGACATCGCCGGTCATTGGCAGATTCCAAGCGGGATGGACCTTTGCCTGTCGCTGAGTAACTTCGGTAAGATGCAGGTTTTAAAAGAGCAGGCTACGAATCTGCCGACTCTCTTTAAAATCGGAATTGTACGGCCGGAGATATTCGCCGACAGTCCGGTGAATTTCACTCTGGGGGTTAACCTGATAGCCAATGTCGTGACGGAAAAAACATCCTTTCAGGTCGGCGGCGAGTTGGCTTTCACCGAACTGATCAAAATCCGCACCGGTTACGAGCGCGTCGGAACCATCAACCGAACTTCGCTGGGGGCCGGACTCCACGTAGGACGTTTCGAAATCGATTATGCCTTCATTTTCATGCCGGACGGCCTGGGCTATCCAAACCTGATTTCGCTTAGTTACCGCCCGGAATTATAGAAAACTAATTTAGAATTATCTGGTTGTTTGTACTTGATGTTCCAGGATTTTACTTCATTTCAGATTTGTATAAGGACTTGGGCTGTCCGGCAGAGGATTCACAAACCGGAAGATTCTAGTTTATGTTACAATAAAATAATTGGAAATTTGTCTTTACAATGAAAACGTATTCTCTATACCCCTCTAATAATTGTCAACCGTTGATAAAACATTATGCTATTATTGGCGATATGCTGCGAGAACCTTATTGTGATAAATATATCCCGGATGGTTTAACGGCGCTGGTGTTCAATTTTTCCGGGCAGGCAATCTGTACAGAAAACGGGCAAAGCACAATTCTTCCGCGCAGTTTTTTAATTGTTCCCCATCGGGATTTTATCTATATCGAAGTTTTTCCACCCCTTGATTCAATCGTAGTCTATTTTAACACCTCGGTTTTTTCGCGGCTGTTTAAGATGTCACTGGAGCAGTATCGTTTGGGCTCTTATCGTGAAATCGATTTATTTCAGGGATTTCCAATGTGGGAATATCTGGCCGGAATAAAGGGAAATCATTCCCGGATCAGAGCATTCGAAAAATATCTAAATAACATGTTTGCGCTAAAATCATATGAAGATGATCAAATCGATCGGATTTACAATTTGATCTGTAGTTCACGAGGGCAAATCACGGTTGAGGAACTTCATCTGATGACCGGATATAATGCCCGCACGTTCCGCCGTCATTTTCTAAGCCGGGTTGGAATCAGCGCCAAGAGTTTATCGCGTCTCGTGCGGCTGAATTATATCTGGGAAGAAATAAGTAATCAAAAGGCGATCGATTTCCAAAATATGGTGTTCGAAGGTAATTATTTCGATCAGGCCCATTTAATCAAGGACGTCCGTAAAATCTGTGGTGAACCGCCCAGTAAGTTTTTCAAACGTGACTTGAGTCGGGTAAAATTATTTTCCGGAAAATCGTTCTAATCCAGCCTCACCTGGATTCGATGTGATATACTTCATTGCAAGGTCATTCTGACCGTTTTTTACAATTTTAGGACTGCCGTTCAAGATAAATTTGCCTCCGAAAATTACCGTTAGATTTGGAGGTTTAAATGAAGTTTTTTAAGTCGATTAGTTTAGCAATGCTGCTGCTGATCGCGATTTTTATTACCAGCTGTGACCAATTGCTGGAAAATGAGGATGAGACGTTAGAAAATGCCATTACCGGAGATATTGTCGCGAATACAACCTGGGATGAAGACGAATATATCATAGATGGTTATATTTCGATTTCCAATGCGACTCTGACCATTGCGCCCGGTACGATCGTTAAATTTACCGAAAACAGCTGCCTGTATGTATCGACCGGCGGCGGACTGATAGCTGATGGAACTACCGAAAAAATTACCTTCACCGGTACCGAATCCGAGGAGGGTTGGTGGAATAGTCTCGTTTTCGAAGCGAATGCCGTGAACGCCAATTGCCAGTTAATCAATTGTGAAATTATGTACGGCGGCAGCGGCGCTAGCGGGATGATTGTAGTTTACAATAACGCCACGATTAAGAATTGCACAATTTCGCACAGTGCCAGCGACGGTATTTATGTCGCCGAACAGAAAACACCTGTTCTTAAAGACAACACGATTACCGATAATGCTAAATCGCCGGTCAATCTCGATTTTTCGAGTATCGGAATTCTCGATACAGCCGGTGGTTCCTGGAGCGGAAATAGTCAGAATTATATCGCAGTTCGAAGCATCAATGAACTTACAACCGATGCAACGCTCCGGCCGATGGGAATTCCATTCCGGTTTGTGGACGGGCGATACTGGATCACGGATGCCGTTCTCACCATCAAACCCGGTGTGACGATTGAAATGGGAGAAGGAACTGATTTGCAGGCGCGGACGGCGGCTGGCATATTAGCGCTCGGAACTTCCGATTCAGTCATTACCCTGACCGGTGTCGTTGCCCAGAAAGGTTACTGGCATTACGTGGGCTTCAATGCCGACGCTGTCAATGCCGATTGCCATTTGAATTATTGTGTAATTGAATACGGCGGTGATATCGATGGCGATGACAATGGCGATGCCTTACTGCAGATCCATAACAACGCTGTTGTGGAAAATTGTATCATCCGGGAAAGTTCTGCCTATGGTGTCCGTCTGCATCCGGAAGCGCATCCGACTTTCGTTGGCAACACGGTCACTGCCAATGCTAAAGCGCCGGTTATCGCCGTTACGGATAATGCCAACAGCTTGCAGCTAGGCAGCGGCTCGTTCGGCGGTAATGACGAGGATTATATCTTGATCGAAACTTATACCGATCTGGCGCGTAACGCCACCTGGCTGAATCTGGGAATTCCCTATCGACTGGATGGTTTTCACGTCGTAGGTGTAAATAAGACTTTAACAATCGCACCGGGAACGACCATTGAAATGGCGGCCGGAGCAACCTTGCGAATAGACACCGGCGCCGGATTGATTGCCGACGGAACTAACGATACGATTACCTTTACGGCTTCAACCAAACAAGCCGGCTGGTGGAATGATATTGAATTTGTTGATAATATTAACAGTGCTAATTGTCAGTTGAAAAACTGCATTATCGAATATGGCGGTCAGGGCGATAGCGAGGAATACGGACTGATTGCGGTCGGCGCTTATTCCGCCCCGACAATCACCGGCTGCCTGATTCGGGAGTCATTGCAGAGTGGTATTGTGCTCGCCGAATACAGCAACGCGACCAATATTACCAATAACACCTTTGAGAATATCGGCAGCGGCTACGATATTTATCAGCAATAAACTATCTTAGAATGGATTAAGCCTCATGGACATGCGCATGTTCGTGAGGCTTTTTTCTTTTTCGAAACAATCTGTATATTTACGCACGAAATAACTCGTAACGAAAAATGAAAAAGCCACAAATCTCTTCTCAGCAAAAAGAGTATATTGCCAGAATCAACCGGGTTCTCGATTATATAGAAACCAATCTGGCGAAACCTCTGACACTTGAGGAACTGGCGGCGGTCAGCTGTTTTTCGCCCTTTCATTTTCACCGGATTTTTCGGGCCTTTGTCGGCGAAACCATTGGTCAACATATCAGTCGACTGCGCCTGGAAAAAGCCGCCACTCTATTATTCTCCACACCGGAAAAATCCATTACTACCATCGCGTTGGATTGTGGTTTTTCAAGTTCAGCAACTTTTGCGAGGGCTTTCAGGGAAACCTTCGGAGCGAGCGCCAGCGCCTGGCGCGAATCGATTCATTCCGGTAATAGCAAGAATCGTAAACTGTATAGCAAAAATCGCCAATCGCTTCGCAAGCCCGGCGAAGTTTTCATTCAATCTTCTAAGTACATTTATGTCGGTAATCAACAACAACTAACCTGGAGGATTGAAATGAATACCAAACCAAAAATGACTGCCGATGTAGTCGTTAAAAAAGCGAATGAAATGACCGTAGCGTATGTCCGCAATATCGGGCCTTACAAAAACGATGAGGCTCTGTTTCAGCGGCTAATCACAAAATTGTGTACCTGGGCGGGTCCGCGCGGCTTATTGCAAGGCCACAAACCGATCATCGCTATCTATCACGACAATCCCGAAATTACTCCGGAAAATAAGCAGCGCATCAGCATCTGTCTTGAAGTGCCGGAGAGTACCGAAGTCAGTGGCGAAATCGGCAAGATGAAAATTCCGGCCGGTGAATATGCTTATGCCCGCTTTGAACTGGAAAACGGACAGTTCATGGCAGCCTGGGATATGGTCTATAACGGCTGGTTGTCGGAGAGCGGCTATCAACCCGATGACCGTCCCTGTTTCGAGATTTATTACAACGACCCGAAGGACCATCCCGAACACAAGTTCATCATGGACGTTGTTATAGCTGTCAAACCGGCTTAAGCAATCCTGACATCAAACTTTATTAACATCAGCCCGTGAACGATTCACGGGCTGAGTTCTTTTAAAGCCTATTGTCTATGGAAATTGTAATTGCAGAGTGGCGCAGACTGGCAGATGATCCGAAAGTTTTACCTGCGGAGTGCTGGCGGAATCGACAACCCAATTACTGTCAGGATAGCAAAAAATGTAGTCGATCTTGGCTTTAGGCCCGGAAGCGGGAAAAGTAAAATCCGACGTGGAAACTTGCAACCAGTTTGCCATCCCGGAATTGATTTCGATTGCATCCGGACTGGCGTTGAAATCGCCGGCCAGGATCATCGGGTAAGGGTTACCTTTCAGTATTTCGGTCAGAGCTGCAACCTGAACCTGCCGGACTTCGGATGAAGGGTAATCCAGGTGCGTGCAGATAAAAGTGAAGATATTTCCGTCGGACAACTCTACGTTGGCCAGGAGCAGCGCGCGCTGTTCTTTGGAACCTTCCGGAATGGGAAGCAGGTATTTTCTGGTTTCAGCAAATGGAAATTTCGACAGAATTCCGATGCCATAATAGCCATTGGCAAACGGAATTGTTTTGGCGTATGCGGTAAGCATTCCGGTACGAAATCCCAATTCCGTGATGAAATCCTTCCCGTTTTGTTGCGGAATCCATTTGCGGTAAGTTTTTACATCGACTTCCTGTAGGGCCACCACATCCGGATCCTGGCTTTTGATAAACTCAGCCAGTTCTTCGAGAGAGGCCAGTTCTCCGAATCTCAGATTGTAAGTGAGGACTTTGAGGCGGATATTTTCCTGAGCGGTCAAAGTTGTACAACAAACAACCAGAAATAGAACAATCACGAATTTTGATTTTTTTACCATTATCTTTCTTTCCGGAAATAACAAATGAACTCAACGGTTAAGATAAGCAGTATAACGGTTATCTTTATAGAAATATTTTTTTACTCTTAAAGATTTGTTTTACATTCTGCAATATGATATAATTATTGGACTGACAACTATTTTAATATTTCACCAGTCTGAAGGGTAATTCATGTTTTTTATCATGACCGTTTAGAAAGTAATGGAGTCGTCAATGGGGATGGATCGGATTATCGAGAAAAAGAAATGGACGCCGCGCAAGATAGGAATGATAGTCGCGGCGGTTTTATTTGTGGTGATAATCGTCTGGCTATTTTTATTTCGCTATAAATCGTCAGCCTTGAATGTTGAACGGGAACACCTGACGATTGCCACGGTCACGCGCGGACCGTTTCGGGAATTTATTCCGATTGTCGGAAATGTTCTGCCGATTAATACTTTTTACCTGAGTGCGGTTGAAGGTGGAAGAGTCGAAGAAATTTACCGGGAAGCCGGAGCCGTCGTGCGTAAAGGTGACAAATTATTGAAGCTCGGCAATACCAGTCTGCTCTTAGATATAATGTGGCGCGAAGCCGAACTCTTTCAGCAGAGCAATAACCTGCGCAACACCCGGCTTTCAATGGAGCAGCAGCGTCTTTCGCTGAAAACACAGCTGACCGATATCGAATACCAGCTACAGCAGCAGAAGCGGATTTTCGACCGATCCACCGAGCTGTATAATAAGGAAATGCTTTCGCAGCAGGAATATGAGTCGGCTAAAGATCAGTACGAATATTTGATCAAGCGCCGCGATCTGACCATCGAAAGTCAGAAAAATGATCTGGAATTTCGTCAGGCCCAAATCGAGTCGCTGGAATCTTCGCTGAAGCGCATGGAAGACAATCTGGAAATCGCCAAGCAGAAGCTCGATAATCTGACGGTTGTTGCCCCGATTTCAGGACATTTGACAGCTCTGGACGCCGAGATTGGTCAGACCAAAAATCCCGGCGAACGTCTCGGACAGATTGACAACCTGGATGGATTTAAAGTCCGGGCCAGCATCGATGAACATTATCTGCCACGCATCGAGGTGGGGAAAACCGGTGAGTTCGACCTGGCTGGTCAGACTTACCAGCTAATTGTGCGTAAGGTCTTCCCGGAGGTGAAAGACGGCCGCTTCGAAATCGACCTGGAGTTTACCGATCAGGTTCCGGCTGGAATCACGCGCGGGCAATCTTTACATATCCGTCTGGATTTGGGCGGAATATCCGAGGCGATTTTACTGCCGCGCGGCGGCTTCTACCAGGTCACCGGTGGTAACTGGATTTACGTGCTTACCAATGATCAGAAAACAGCTTTCAAGCGCCCAATAAAAATCGGCCGCCAGAATCCGCAATATTATGAAGTTCTGGAAGGACTGGAACCAGGCGAACAGGTGATCACCTCGGCCTATGACAATTATAACAATATCGATAATCTCATTCTTAAATAAGGAGAACACATCATGATAACCACTGAGAACCTGATGAAGGTTTACACGACGGAAGAAATCGAAACGACGGCTTTGAATAACATCAACATGGAAGTCCGTGAAGGCGAATATCTGGCTATCATGGGACCGTCCGGTTGCGGCAAATCGACATTACTCAATATCCTCGGTTTAATCGACGTTCCGAGCGGCGGTAAGTATTTTTTCCTCGGCGAGAATGTGGCCGGATATTCCGAGAGGAAACGCGCCAATCTACGAAAAAATAACATCGGTTTCGTTTTCCAGAGCTTTAATCTGATCGATGAACTGACCGTCGCCGAGAATGTGGAATTGCCCTTGCTGTATCTGGGACTTTCCAGCGGTGAGCGTAAAAAACGGGTCGATGCCGTCCTGGAGCGCATGCAACTGACCGGGCGCCGTAATCATTTTCCGCAACAGCTATCCGGCGGTCAGCAACAACGGGTAGCTGTAGCCCGTGCGATTGTTGCCCAGCCGAAACTGATCTTGGCTGACGAACCGACCGGTAACCTCGATTCTTCACATGGTGATGAAGTCATGCACCTGTTGGACGAACTACATAAACAGGGCACCGCGGTCGTTATGGTAACTCACTCGCCGACGTATGCCGAATATGCCCAGCGCACGATCCATTTGTTCGATGGACAAATTGTAGCTGACAACGGAGTCCATGAATTCCGGATTTGAGCCTGATTTAGCCCGAAGACTGAATTTATAAAGGAGAGTGAGTATGTTTAAAAATTACCTGCTCGTCGCTTTGCGGAATATGCGCCGTTTCAAGGGCTATTCCTTCATCAATATTTTCGGTCTTTCGGTGGGGATTGCCTGTTGTATTTTAATATTACTGTTTGTGCGGGATGAATTCAGTTATGATCGCTTTAATACAAAAGCTGACCGTATTTTCCGAGTCGGCTTGCGAGCCGCTCTTAATAATAACCGTATGGATGGAATTGCATCCTGTGCACCACTGGCCGGAGCCCTGATTGCTGAAGTGCCGGAAGTGGAAGCCGTTACCCGGATTTGGAATGCCGGTTTCCCGGTTTTTCGTTACCGGGAGAAAGTCTTCAGTGAAGAGCGCCAATTCTATGTGGATTCATCTTTCTTTGATGTATTTACGGTCGAATTCCTGGCCGGCGATCCGAAAACGGCTCTGAATAAACCTAATCAGATTGTGCTGACCGAATCGATGGCCCGTAAATACTTCGATGATGAAGATCCGATCGGTAAGCTGATTAATTCCGATAATCGTCGTGACTATCTGGTTACCGGGGTTATTAAAGATGTGCCGGCCAATTCGC
Organism: uncultured bacterium; assembly: GCA_964576275.1. Classification (GTDB taxonomy): domain Bacteria; phylum Fidelibacterota; class UBA2242; order UBA2242; family UBA2242; genus JAGNGI01. The sequence goes on from CAZNUN010000011.1 coordinate 112,852, forward strand.
ACTTTCACTATGATTTTCTGACCTCTATTTTATCCTATCCGAGAGTGACCAATGATGATCAATGGCTCAGCAATAATTATCATACATATTTTGTGCTTAGAGACCCGGAATCGGCCCAAGCCGTAGAGAAAAAGATCAATGAAATTACCCGACGGAATGCCGAACCGGCCATTCAGTCAGCGCTCGGAATGTCCTGGGATCGTTTTCTGGAAAGCGGCGCGGAATATCATTATTATTTACAAAAGCTGACCGATGTTCATCTACGATCTCAGAAGGAGTTCGAAATCGAACCGAATGGCAACATCGGAATCGTATACATTTTTTCATTGATTGCGATCGGAATTTTCGGGGTTGCCTGTATCAATTTCATCAACCTGGCGACCGCCCGCTCGGCAACCCGTGCCAAAGAGGTCGCGATTCGCAAAACCGTCGGTTCAGACAAGCGTCATTTGATCGAACAATTCATGACGGAGACCTTGCTATTGAGTGCATTGGCAGTGCTCATTGCGCTGTTACTGGTGCAGCTGTTTCTGCCGGTTTTCAATCTTTTAGCAGCGAAATCAATTCATTTTACGTTTATGCAAAATGTGCGCATGATTCCGGTTTATCTGGCCAGTATTATTATCTGCGGAATTGCGGCCGGCACTTATCCGGCTTTTTATATGGCCTCTTTCGAACCGGTTACTGTGCTGAAGGGCGAGGCGGTCGGTTTCAAGCGCAAATCTTTTCTGCGCAGCCTGTTAGTCGTTGTCCAGTTCGTGATTTCTGTAATTCTGATCATTTCAACGCTGATCATTTACCGTCAAATGCAATATACGCAACGCAAAGACCTGGGCTTTGACCGGAGCAATGTCATCATCGTCGAAAAGACCGATGATCTGGGCAGAAGTCTGAGTGCTTTTAAAAGTGAACTGCTGGAAAATCCTAATATCATTTCGGCCACCAATACGAATAATCTGATGGGTTATAATTTTGGCAACAATGTATACCGGATGGCCGGAGAAAGCGGCGAAGTGAATTACTTATTCTGGACAATTAATACCGATGAAGATTTCACCCGCGTCTTTGATGTCAAGGTTAAGGAAGGTCGCTTTTTCGAGAAGGACCGTTTGGCTGACAGTCTCAGTGTGGTTCTAAATGAATCAGCCGCCCGCGAAATGGGTATCACCGATCCGATTGGTAAACAAATTACCTTCCCGGACCCCAGCAGTCCCAAATTCACCGTAATCGGAGTGGTGCGCGATTTCCATTTTCAATCCCTGCAGCATCCGGTCCGCCCGATGATTCTCCACAAATTCAATTCACGGGGAACCGGTCGGTATTTATCGGTGAGAGTAAAGGATATGGGCGTTCCGACGACCCTGCAATTTATCGAAAATTCCTGGCGCAAATCAGCCCTCAATCAGGCTTTCGAGTACGAATTTTTCAGCGACCATTTTACCAGGGTTTATCTGACTGAACGCAAATCGGCCGATATTCTGCTGATCTTTTCGATTATTGCCATTCTGATTGCCTGCCTGGGACTTTTCGGTCTGGCGGCTTTTACAACCGAGCAACGCACCAAGGAAATCGGCATTCGCAAGACGCTTGGAGCTTCCGTGCCTGGAATTATCGGTCTCTTGTTGGAGAAATTGACCAAGTGGGTTCTGGTCGCCAACCTGATTGCCTGGCCGGTGGCCTGGTTCGTCATGCAGAAATGGTTGCAGAATTTCGTCTATAGAACGAATCTGCAAATTTGGATTTTCATCTTAGCCGGAGTGGTTACTCTGGTCACGGCGTTTCTGACGGTCAGTTATCAGTCAATCAAAGCAGCTGTTTCCAATCCAGTCAAAGCACTGCGGTACGAGTAGAATGAAAGGGGAGAACTAAATGTTTAAGAGTTATATCATTACCGCCTGGCGCAATCTGATCCGCGATAAGTTTTATGCCTCGCTGAACATTCTGGGACTGGCGGTTGGCATCATTTGTACGATTCTCATTACGCTGTTCGTGAGTCATGAACTTTCTTATGATAAGCACCACCTGAATTATCGCAGAATCTATCGTCTTGAATCGGATTTTATGATTGCCGGAAAGAATGACAAATTCGCCGTTACAGCGGTTCCGCTCGGTCCGACTCTGAAAGACGAATATCCGGAAATTGAGCAATTTGTCCGTTTCTTCAACGCAGACCGTTCGCTGATTAGGGCCAACGACCGCGAATTTTATGAGGACGGATTTTGGTATACGGATTCGACCATTTTCAATGTGTTCACTCACCCGTTTATCTACGGCTTACCGGAAAAAGCCCTGAGCGAACCGAATACGGTGGTTCTGACTGAAAAATTAGCGCAGAAATATTTCGGCGACCAGGATCCGGTTGGAAAAATTCTGACGATCACCGGGGATGCGGATTACCGGATCACCGGCGTAATTGCCGATCTGCCGGACAATTCACATCTGAAATTTGATGGATTATTATCGGTAATGACTTTGGTAAAAGCCTTTGGGGAGGCGCGGGCCAATGACCGAAGCGCCGGGGCGTTCTGGAATATTAATCCCTATACGTATATTCTTCTGGGTGAGCAAGCCAGCATGCAAAAGGTTCTGTATGATTCCCCCAATTTTTATAAAAAATATATGGCATCGCTCGGCGATCAAATCAATGGCAGTTTTAATCTGATGGCCACTTCGCTGGCTAAACTTCATTACCGCGGTGGGCTGCAGGCCGAACCTCCAACCGGGAATATGGGTACGATTTATATTTTCATCGCGGTGGCGTCTTTCATTCTGCTGATCGCCTGTATTAATTATATGAATATGGCGACCGCCCGGGCATCGCGGCGACTGCGGGAAGTCGGCTTGCGCAAGACTGTAGGGGCGAGTCGGGGAACGCTGATTTATCAATTTCTCGGCGAGTCAGTCCTAATTACTTTAATCGCACTATTAATCTCAATCGGTTTGCTGCCGTTATTTCTGCCGGTTTTTAACCAGATTGCCGGACAGCATCTGCACTTCGGGGTAATTGCTAATTTTCGTTTGATATTGCTGATTACGGCGATTGCATTGCTCACCGGTCTGATCGCCGGCAGTTATCCGGCTTTTTATCTTTCCGGTTTCCAGCCGGCCGAAGTTCTGAAGTCGCAATTGGTCCGGATGCGGGCCAGTGGATTTCTGCGTAAGGTTCTGGTCGTGATCCAATTTGTAATTTCGGTGGTAATGATTACCGAGACGATCATCGTATCGCACCAGTTGAATTTTCTGCGCAGTAAAGATCCCGGTTTCAACAAGGACAATCTGCTGATTTTACGTGCGCAAGATACTACTTTTCAGAAATCAATCGCAGCCTTCCGGGATGAATTACTGCAAAATCCGGCAATCGAAAATGTAGCTACCAGCACGACTATTCCCGGACAGGGTTTTGGGAAAGTTGTATTCCGGGTGGAAAATAATGGTGAGTTGCAGGAACAGGCACTCAATTTTTATATGATCGATGAAAATTATCTCGATCTGATGCAGATTAAAATGATCGCCGGCCGCAATTTTGATCGTAAAATGTCGACCGATCTGAACGAGGCTTTTTTAATCAATGAAACCGCCGCCCGGCAATTGAACTGGGGCGGTGAAGCGCTCGGCAAGCGGATGCAATGGGGCATTAGAGTGGAAGGCGGTGCGCAACGGGATGGTCGGGTTATCGGTGTAATTAACGATTTTAACTATGTTTCGCTGCATAATTCCGTCGAGCCGTTGGTGCTTTTACTCGGCCGGCGGGAGCTGCCGGTGATCCTGATTCGGATCAAGCCGGAAGAGATGCAAACGGCCATGGCGTTTATCCAGGAAAAATGGAATAAGTACAATCTGAAATTCCCATACGAACCGCGTTTCATGACCGACGTAATTAATGAAATGTATACCGATGAAATCAAACTCGGCCGCATTTTCCGGACCTTTGCGATCATTACGATCCTGATTTCGTGCCTGGGTTTGTTCGGCATGTCGACTTTTGTGACGGAGCGGCGTACGAAAGAGATCGGCATTCGCAAAGTTATCGGAGCCTCCGCCCAGAATATCGTTTATCACTTATCGAAAGAATTCATTGGTATGGTTCTGATTGCGGATGTAATCGCCATTCCGCTGGCCTGGTTCGTTGCCGGGAAATGGCTGAGCAATTTCCCTTATCGCATCGATATACAGATATACTATTTTCTGATCGCTGTTTGTGTGTCGATTTTAATCGCATTGGTAACGGTAAGCTATCAGGCGGCCAAGGCGGCTCTGACCGATCCGGCCCGAACCCTGAAATACGAGTGAGAATTACTTATTTAAGTAGCACACACTTTTTGGTTTCAACGTAATCTCCGGCGATTAGTTTGTATAGGTAGACACCGGAACTGTAGGCAGCGGCATTCCACTCAACGGAATAATATCCCGGGGCTTTATTTTCATCAGTCAGTTTTTCTACCAATTGTCCATTGAGGTTGAAATGTTGTTATGATTCCCATGGAAGTGGGAAAATATACTGCCATTCAAAAGTCCAATGACAGAGGGGAGTGGATAGAAGTCTTAGGCTTGTCATTTCCAAATTTACGTTTGTAAAATGGGCGTATGATTGTTTCAATCCTTGCTCTGTTGGATTAGGGATTCAGACTATATGGGATGTCATAATCGCGCATGATTTTCTTCAGGGTTTCAATCCTTGCTCTGTTGGATTAGGGATTCAGACTATAAAATTTAAATCATCACGATAAACAAATCCGCTGATCAAACCTAGGAAGGACTGAGAAATTAGTCTAACTCATAAAGTGT